>CAYOLF010000044.1:26758-49376 GCA_964404725.1 uncultured Polyangiaceae bacterium | reverse complement strand
GGGGATCTCGAGGGGGCGATCGCCACCCTGAAGGAGGCCTGGGACGACCTACCCCACAGCGAGGCGGTCGTCATGGCGCTGGCGCAGGCGTACCTCGCCGACGAGAACCCGACCTGGGCCGTGCGGGTGTTGAGCGAGCACCTCGACTACCACGAGGATGCCTGCGACCCCCGCCTCCTGCTCGCGTTGGTGCACGTCGAGGCCGGCATGCCGGAGCTCGCCCACGCGGTCCTCGACGGGGCGATCTGCGAGGCTCCGCCCGAGATCCGGGCGCGCCGGGAGCTGGTCCTGGCCCAGCTCGATCGCGTCGAGGGCCGCGACGACGAGGCCCGATCCCGCCTGCGCGAGGTACGCCGGAGCCGGCGCATCTACGCCGAGGACCGCGCCTGGCTCGACGAGCTCACCCGCACGCTCGACCCCGCGCGAGCGTCTCCCATCGCCACCGGACGCGTCGAGCTCGGGCTCGGCTGGACCAGCAACGGACTGGCGGGCTCCCCGGTCGACGCCGCCGCCCCCCAGTCCGTGGGCTCCGCGCTCGGCGTGGCGGATCTGCGGCTGCGCCTCGCCGCGCGTCGACCGCTGGTGGCGCGGCCGATGGTCGAAGGGCGGTTCCGCGCCCAGGAGCTCGGGGCGGAGGAGGCGAAGGAGCTGAGCTTCGAGACCGGGACCCTCCGCGCGGGGTTCCTGCTCGGGGAGGCGTCGTCCGAGACGCTGGTGGCGTTCTCGACCGACGCGACCCGGCTCGCCGGTGGCGACAGCTACGAGCCGGGGCCGCTCTGGTTCTCGGAGGCCCAGCGGGTAGAGATCGAGCTCGGCGTGGGCGGCGCCTTCGCGCTCTTCGCCGGCAGCGGTCGACGCCGCTTCCGCGACGTCGGTCGTACCCGCAGCGAGGGCGAGCTGTCCGTCGGGTGGGGGACGAGCGGACCGCTGGGGATCGTCGCCATCGGCGGCCTCTCCTTCCGGGGGCACGACGCGCAGAATGACGCCTACGATCTGGTCGGCACCTCGGCGGTCACCCAGGGCTTCCTCCCCGTGTGGCGCGGGTTCGAGCTCAGCGCGACGATCGCGACCAGCGGCGACGTCTACCCCCGCTCCGAGGGGTACTTCGCCGGCGCCGGCGAATCGGCACGCCGCGATCTCCTCCTCCGCCTCGGGGCCGGCGCCTGGACGCCCCGGCGCCACCCGGTCCGCGGCGGGCTCACCTTCGAGCACACCTCCCGGACGAGCTCCGCGGAAGCATACGACTACACCGACGCGCGCTGGCTCCTGCGGCTCGAGTGGCGCTTCGACTCGGACACGCTCGGGCGCCGGTCCATCGGCGCCGAGGGTCGCACGCCGTTCGAGCACGGCCCCCTCGCGGAGGGTGGCGACGACGACCTCGGGGACGTGCGCGAGCTGATGCGCCAGGACGACGCGGCCCAGCGCGGCGCCTCCTGCCTGCGCTGACCGCGGCCGCGGTGAGGCGCCGAAGCCGGGCGCACTTCGCTCAGCCCGCCGTCGCGCGCTCCACCTCGGCGTACACGGCGTCGATCGCGGCGTCGAGCTGCCCGGGATCCGTGCCGCCCGCCTGCGCCATGTCGGGGCGGCCGCCGCCCGAGCCGCCGACAACGGCGGCGATGGGCCGGATGAGCTCGCCGGCCTTGAGCCGCCCGGTCAGGCCCTTGGCGACCATGAGCACGAGCTGCGCTCGACCCTCGCTCACCGAGCCCAGGAGCACCACCGCCTCACCGAGCCGGTCGCGGAGTTGCTCGGCGAGCTCCCGCAACGCGCCACGGTCGGTCACTTCGGTGCGCGCGCCGAGCACCTTCACCCCGCCGATCTCCCGCGCGCCGCCGAGCAACGCCTCGAGGCCACCCCCACCCGTGGCGAGCTTGCGCTGCAGCTGCTCGAGCTCCTTCTCGAGCGTTCGCTCGCGCGCCAGGATCTTCTCGAGCTTCTCGCCGAGCTCGGCGGGGCTCGTCTTGGCCGCCCGCGCCGCGCGCTCGAGCCGTGCCTCGACGCCGCGCAGGTGCTCGAGCGTCGCCTTACCGGTGCCGGCGAGGATCCGGCGCACCCCCGCCGCTACGCCTTGTTCGCCGAGGATCTTGAACAACCCGAGGTCGCCCGTCGCGCGGGCGTGCGTCCCGCCACAGAGCTCGACCGACTCGCCCATCGAGAGCATGCGCACGGTGTCCCCGTACTTCTCCTCGAAGATCATCATCGCGCCGCGCTGCCGCGCCGCGTCCATGGTGAGGATCTCGGTCTGGATGGGGGAATTGCGGAGGATCCGCGCGTTGACCAGATCCTCGACCGCGTCCACTTGCTCGGGGGTCATCGGCGTCCCGTGGGTGAAGTCGAACCGAAGCCGATCGGGGGACACCACCGAGCCCTTCTGCTGCGCGTGGGGGCCGAGCACCCGGCGCAACGCCCAGTGCATCAGGTGCGTGGCCGAGTGCGCGCGCCGGATCGCGTCGCGGCGCTCCACGTCCACCTCGAGCGTGACCTCGTCCCCGACGCAGAGCTCACCGGCCGTGACGCGGCCGCGGTGCACCACCAGCCCGGCGATGGGCTTCTGCGCATCCTCGACCGCTACGATGGCCCCGCTCGCCGCGGTGAGGCGGCCGTGATCGCCGACCTGCCCGCCCTGCTCGCCGTAGAGCGGAGTCCGATCGGTGACCACCTCCACGACCGTGTCCGCGACCGCCGACTCCACCAGCGCCCCGTCGACGATGAGCGCCACCACCCGGCCGCGATCGGTCTCGCGCTCGTAGCCGGTGAACGTCACGGCACCGCCCTCGACCCGCGCGACGGCGTCGCGGTACACGGTCTCGATGGCGTGCTCCATCCCCTTGAATTGCGAGCGCTCGCGGGCCTCGCCCATGGCCACGTCGAACCCCGCGTGGTCCACCGTGAGCCCGCGCTCGGCGCAGATCACCTCGGTCAGGTCGAGCGGGAAGCCGAAGGTGTCGTAGAGCGTGAAGGCGCTGCGGCCGTCGAGCTCGCGCCGGCCCTGCCCCGCGAGCTCCGTGAAGTGGTCCTCGAGCAGGCCGAGCCCCCGCTCGATGGTAGCGCGGAAGCGCACCTCCTCTTGCTCGGTCACGCTGGCGATGAGGTCACTGCGCTCGCGGACCTCCGGGTAGTGACCGCCCATCAGCGCCGACACCTCGAGCGCGATCTCGTGGAGGAACGGGCGTTCGATGCCGAGGCGGTGGCCGTGGCGGATGGCCCGACGCATCACCCGGCGCAGGACGTACTCCCGCCCGGTCTTCTCGGGCATGATGCCCTCGGCGATGAGGAACGCGGCGGTCCGCGCGTGATCGGCGATGACGCGCATGCTCACGTCGTCCGGCGCCATGCTGCCGCCGTAGGGCTTGCCGGCGATGGCGGCCGTGCGATCGATGAGGGCGCGGAGCAGGTCCGTCTCGTAGTTGCTGGTCTTCTCCTGGACCACGCTGGTGATCCGTTCGAGCCCCATGCCGGTGTCGATGCTCGGCGCCGGGAGCGGCTCGAGGTGGGCACGCCCGTCGACCAGCGACCGCTCGAACTGCATGAAGACCAGGTTCCAGATCTCCATCCAGCCGTGGCCCTCGGCCGTCTGCTCTTCGCCCCAGAGATCCAGCCGGAGCTCGGGCCCCTGGCAGAAGTAGATCTCGCTGCACGGGCCGCAGGGGCCGGTGTCGCCCATGGCCCAGAAGTTGTCCTCGCGCCCGAGCCCACGGACCCGGTCGTCGCCGAACCCGGTCACCTTCTTCCAGGTGTCGCGGGCGAACTCGTCCGCAGGCAGGGCCTCGTCGCCGCGGAAGTAGGTGCAGATCAGCCGATCCGTGCGGAGACACACCTCCTTGGTCAAGAAATCCCAGGCGAAGACGATCGCCTCCTCCTTGAAGTAGTCCCCGAAGCTGAAGTTCCCCAGCATCTCGAAGAAGGTGTGGTGTCGCGGCGACGGACCGACCGCCTCGAGGTCGTTGTGCTTGCCGCTGATGCGGATGCATTTCTGGCTGGTGGTCGCCCGCGAATAGGTCCGGCGCTCCCGGCCGGTGAAAAGGTCCTTGAACTGGACCATGCCGGCGTTGGCGAACATCAGGGTGGGGTCGTTGGCAGGCACGAGCGGCCCCGAGGCGACGACCTCGTGACCTTGGCGTCGAAAGAAGGAGAGGAAGAGCTGGCGCAGCTCGGTCGCGGTGTGGGTCATCGTGGGGCTCGTCGGCTCGAGAGCGTTCACCGGGGTCGGTCGAGCGCACGAACGGTGCGCGACGGTGGGGAGGGACTCCCGGGGCCGCCACTGTTAGCACCGCCGGCGCCCGGTAGTCACCCCAGC
Organism: uncultured Polyangiaceae bacterium; assembly: GCA_964404725.1. GTDB lineage: Bacteria > Myxococcota_A > Polyangia > Polyangiales > Polyangiaceae > JAFGBI01. Next base: position 45,079 of record CAYOLF010000044.1, on the reverse strand, counting down.
GATGGGCGTGGGCGAGGCGGCCCGCGATGGGCTGCCCGCACGCCGTCAGGGCCGCTCGCCCCGCGGGGGAGCCCCCGGCGCCCGCGCCGCGGCGAGGTTGCGGCCCGCGGGCGGTCGGGTGGTAGGCTCGGGACCGTGAACGACGCCGTCCAGGCGTACCTCGAGGCCCGCGGCCTCGGCCATGTGGAGCAGCGCATCCTGCTCGGGGGCCACCTCGACGTGGGGGGGACCAGCGTCCCGCCGTGGCTCTGCGTCACGCGGGTAGGTCCCGTGCTGGTCGGTGCCTTGCACGACGGGCGCGGGTGCCTCATCCCCCTCGGCGACTGCGCCAAGGTGGGTTACGTCCGCGGCCGGTTCCGCCCGGCGCTGCGGATCGACGACCGCTCCTTCACCGTGCCCTTGGCGCAGCGGTCGGCGGTCGAGCGCGCCATCGCGCGCGCCCGCATCGGCCGGGACGACCACCAGCCGGGCGAGGACGTCCTTCCGGGACCCGGGGTCGAGCGCCCCGGCGAGGTGGAGCGCGCCTGGCTCGGCGCGGCGCGGGAGCCCGGTGAGCTCGTGCTCGCCTGGGTCCGCAGCGTCACCCAAACGCCGATCGCCTCGGATCACAACGTCGGGCTCACGGGGCGCTGGCGGCTGCTCGTCACCGATCGCCGCGTCGCGCTGGTGGCGCTCTCGTTCCTCGGTGACGTGATCGTGCGCGACGTCCCCCGCGAGGGCGTCCCGGACGGCGCGCTCACGACCGGACGCCTCGCGATCACGGTCGGCGAGATGGACCTGGTCTTCCACCGCTCGAGCGCGGACGTCGCCCGGGCCGCCATCGAGCTCGCCCGCCTCGCCCCCCCCCGGCGCCGGCTCGACGCCGCGCGCCGCGCCTGGCTCACCCGCCGCGCCGAGCACCTGCCCTTGGTGCGCGCCCTGCTCGACGACGCCGCCGCGGCGGGCGATCCACTGGCTGCCATCGCGGCCCTGCTGGTGGGCGCCGACAGTGAGCAACCGCCGGCGACGCGGGTCGACCTCGGCGAGACGCTCCGCCGGCTGGCCCAGGAGGACGCCGATGCCGACGCCCTCGCTCGGCTCGCCGCCAGCTGGGGGTTCTCCCGGCTGGCGACGCGAGCGCTGCTCGAGGACCTGCGAGGCTACGGGATCCAGAGCGAGCCCTGGGCGCTGCGCCTCCACCGGGAGCTGCACGACGCGCCCCCGGAGTCCACCCGCGACGTCGTCCGCTCGACGCTCGCCGATCTCGAACTCGCGGAGCACTCGCTGACGGCGGACGCACGCCCGCTCGCCGTCGAGGTCCTCGAGACGCGTCTCGCGGAGCTGCCGAGCGAAACCCTGGAGGAGCTGCTCCCGCCCCGCGACGCCGACCTCACCGCGGGCGGCGGCGGCCCGGCGCTCCGCAGCCGTGTGTTCGAGCTGCTCGCCCGCGCTCGGGGTACGCCCGACCGCCCCGACGTGCGCTCCGTCACGGAGCTGGCCCGCCTGCACCCCTTGGTCGGCGATCGGGTCCGCGACCTCTCGGCGGTAGCGTCGGGCGAGCTGCGCGAGCGGGCCCTCGCGGTCAGCGCCGCGCTCGAACCGGGGGGGCTCGCCGCGCGGGCGGCGTCCGGGGACGGCCTCCCCCCGCGGCCGCTCGGCGACAGGCTCCTCGACGGCATCCTGCGTCACCCGGCGACGCGACGCGACAGCCCGTTCCTCGCTCGCCTGCAGACGCTGCTCGCCTCGGTGCCGGTGCCCGACGTCTCGCTGCTCCGCGACTTCTGCGAGCAGGTCACGGCTCCCCCCTACGACGCCGCGGTCCGCGCCTTCGCCGACGCGAAGCAGGTGCTCGGGCTCGGTGACCTGCTCGCCTACGTCTCCCGCGGCGCCAAGGGCGTCGGGGTCCGCGCCCACGAGGGGCGCCCGTCGTTCGTCCTGATCGGCGGCCAGCACCTGACGGCGGGAGAATTCGAGCTCTCCGAGGTCGAGCTCCGGTTCGCCCTGGGCGCGGAGCTCGCGCACCTGCGCTTCGGGCACAGCCGCGTCACCTCGAGCGACCTCTGGACCGGGGCGCTCGACAAGGGCAAGCAGGGCGTGGAGCTGGCGCTCGGCCTGGTCCCGGTCCTGCGCGGCTGGGCCCTGGCGGACAAGGCCATGCGGGTCACCTCCCGGGTGCCGATCCCCGCCGTGCAGCGCATGGTCGACGCGGCGCAACAGCTGCAGAGGCGCGTCCTGCTCTCCACGCTGCGGGCACCCGCGACGGGCCAGGACGACGGCCTATCACTGCTGAACGAGACGCTGGTGGTGGCGCACCGCATGATGCAGCTCACGGCCGACCGCGCCGGGCTCGTCATCGCCGGCGACGTGCAGGCGAGCCTGCGCGCGATGTTCCTCCTCCGGCGCGACTACCGCGAGGAGCTCACCGTCGTCGAGCGCCGCGGCCTCGCCGCCGTGCTCGGGCAACGCGCCGAGGACGGGCACATCGCCTACCAGGATCTCGCGATCCGGGTCGCGGCGTTGCTCGCGTTCTACCTCTCGGACGAGTACGTCCGGCTCCGCTCCGCGGTGGTGGGGTAGCGCCGTCCTACCGACTCCGGCGGGCGAGCGCGCGCGCACCGCGCGCTCGCCCGGGACTCGCTCACGCTCCGGCCTGTCCGGCTGCCGCGTTCGCGCCGCCGACGCCACCGCCGGGAGCGCCCGCCGTCGTCGCTCCACCTTGGCCGGGGTCGTCGCCGCCCGCGCTCGCGCCGCCCACCGTCCCCGCGCCGCCCGCGGTCGGGGCGCCTGCCGTTGGTTCGCCACCCTCTCCGAGCCCCTCGCCGCCGGCGCCACCCGGCTCCGCGCCGCCTCCGCCGGGCTCGTCGCCGCCCGCGGTGGCCGCGCCACCGTCCTCCGCGCCGCCCTCGCCCGGCTCCTCGCCACCGGCGCCGCCCTCGTCCGCGCCGCCGCCCTCACCGCCAGCGCCACCGGCGCCGGTCTCGCCGCTGCAATCCCAGTTCATGACGGCCCCGTTGCGGACGCAATCGCACGCGAGCTCGTCGTAGACGCAGCTGCCGCCGCCCACGTACACGCACTCGGCGTCGAGCTCCGGGGCGTCCTCGGGACAGGTGAGAGAGAACTCCGTGCAATCCCAGCTCGAGCCGACGCAGACGCAGGCGACCAGCCCGTACAGGCACGCCTCGAAGCTCGTCATCGAGCAGCTCCCGGCGTCCGCCGGCTCCGCCTCGGGGCACTCCGCGGGGTTACCGGTATTGCCGCTGCCGCCCGTGTTGCCCGTCCCGCTGGTGCCGCCGGTGCCGCCCGTCACGCAGCTCCACGTCGTGCCCAGGCACGTGCAGCGGGTCGTCCCGATGCTGCAGACGAGGCCGTCGCTCGAGCAGGCGCTCCCCGTGAGGGGTGGCGAGATCGGGCAGACGCCCGTGGAGCCGCTCCCGCCGCCACCCGCGCCGCCCCCGTCGTCTCCATCGGACTTTCCGCCGGAACAAGCCATCGCCAGCCCGAACGCGCCGACGAACGCGAAACCCAGGTGCCACCTCGTCGCTCTCATCGCTGCTGCCTCCTCGCCGCCCTGCGCGGGGATACTACCCCTAACCGAGCGCCTTCACCCGCGATCGCAGGAGCTAGGGCGCCGTGATCTGCAGGGAGGCCGACCGGGAAGAACCCCGCACCGCCGCGTCCGAGCCGTCGCCGCCCCGGCTCACCGTGGGCTCATCCAGCAAGTGCGTGCTCCACGCAATGACCAGGTAGTAGCCGATGAACCGCGGGATCCGCAGCAACGTGACCCAGGCAACCCGTCGGAGCGGCACGTGGAGGATGCCAGCGGTCCAGCAGGTGACCGAGTACGGGATCGGCGTGAGCGCCCCGAGGGCCACGGCGAGGGCACCGTATCGGGAAACCACAGCCGCGTTCCGCTCCCGGAAGCGCCCGAAGATCAGCCGGGGGATCCGCGTGTGGCCGACCCGAGAGCTGAGGTGCCAGGCGACGATCCCGGCGCCACTCGAGATCACCCCCAAGGTCGGGACGTAGAGCCACCACCGGTGCGCCAGATCCGTGTTGGCGATCACCACGAGCAGGAGATCGGGAGGGATGGGGGTGATGACGGCGTCAGTCGCGAACAGGATCACCGCCAGCCCGGCGAAGCCGACCTGCTCGTTGACCCAGCTCGTGGCGAGTAGGAGCTCGGGCGCGAAGAACCGCCCGAGGAGCGCCATGCCGCCGACGAGCGCGAGCAGCATCAACACGGCCTGGATCACCGCGCGCCGCACGTACCGCTGCACCCACTCGGGCTCCGGGGGCGAGCCAAGGTCCGGAGGGGACGCCGCAGGCGAGCTCGGGGGGACTGGGGTGGGGGAGGGATCGGAGGCGACGTCCATGGAGGCGGCTGCGCGAGCAGTCGGAGCGTGGTGTAGCACACGCCCAGGCCTCGGGGGGACCGGGGTGCTGCGGGAGCACCGCCCGGCCCGCCGCCGCGTCGCCGCGGACGCCCCCCCTCGGACCGGCTTCCCTGCGGGGGATTCGCCCTCGGCATCTGGACGCCACCGGCCGCGCCAGGCCCGAGCTGCTAGCCCGCTGGCCGAGACGGGGGACGACGAGCAAGAGCGGCAATCAGCTTGATCGCCGCGGAGAATCAGCGACCTGGAGCACCGAGCAAGCCGCAGGCCTCACCAAAGGCGCCCTGGGAAAGGCCCCCTCGCCCCTAGCAACCATTGGTGCCAGGGGGGCGTTTCTCAAGACGCCGACGCAGTTGGCAGACTGATTGCCGCTCTAGAGCAGCAATCAGGTTGATTGCTGCGACAGATCATCGACCTGGAGCACCGAATTGGGAGCAGACCCCGGCAAAGGAGGCCTGGAAAAGGTCTCCTCGCCGTGCACGGAGGCATTTTCCGGGCCTCCGTCGCTGTCGGCAACCTGATCGGTGCTCTAGCGCGAGTCGCGCTTGGCCTGCCGGCGCCGCCCCACGCTCGCTCCGTGGGCCAGGTGCGCCTTGGTCGCGGCCAGTCGCTGCTTGCGCGGCTGCTCTGCCGCGATGGGGGCGTTCTTCGCGCGATCGAGGGTCGACTGCGCTTGCTTCTTGGCGGCCTTCTTGGTCGCGCTCCTGGCGTTCATCTTGACCACCTTCTTCGGGGCCTTCTTGACCACCTTCTTCAGGGCCTTCTTGACCACCTTCTTCGGGGCCTGCCCCGCGCCCTGTCGCTCGCTCTCCTCGAGTGACTCCTTCGCTGGCACCGCGGCGGCCCGCCGGGCGCTCCGCGGCGCGGCGGTAGCTCCGCTCAGGAGCGCAGGTGCGCTGCCAGCATCGGCGGTCAGGGGAGTCTTCCTCTTCGTCGTCGCCATCGGGGTCCTCCTCGGCGGGGGTCGATGGCCCCGCCACGTGCCGGTGATGCTACTGGCTGCCCGCGGCGCGCTCAACCCTGTCCCCGCAGCCGCGCCGGCGAGGAGAGCGCGGCCTCCGAGCCGTTCGCGCCCTCGGTCCGATCGTTGGCGGAGGGGGCGCCAAGCGCGGCGTAGCGCTGCTCAGAGCGCGTCAGTCTGGAAGGTGTCGCAGCGCCGCGGATCGCCGGTGTCCATTCCGATCTTGAACCAGCGCATGCGCTGCTCGCTGGTGCCATGCGAGAACGTCTCGGGCGTCACGCGGCCGCGGCCCCGACGCTGGAGGGTGTCGTCACCGATCGCGTTCGCCGCGCCGAGCGCCTCCTCCGCGTCACCTGCCTCCAGCATGCCCTTGGTCTGCGCGAAATGGCCCCACACCCCGGCGTAGCAGTCGGCCTGCAGCTCGAGGCGCACGGAATTGCTCGTCGCCCCCTCGTCCCTGCCCGCGGCGCGCACGCGCTCGGAGGTGCCGAGGAGCTTCTGCACGTGATGGCCGATCTCGTGCGCGATCACGTAGGCGGCTGCGAAGTCGCCCTCGGCGCCGAGCTTTTTCTGTAGCTGGTCCAGAAAGTCGAGATCGAAGTACGCTATGCCATCGCCGGGACAATAGAAGGGGCCGACCGCGGCCTGCTGGAAGCCGCAGGCGCTCTCCACCGCCTCTCGGTAGAGCACGAGCTTGGGCTCCTGATAGCGAGCACCGAGCTTGGGGAGCTCAGCGTTCCAGACGTCCTCGGTAGTGGCGAGGATCTTCTTCACGAAGACGGCGCCCGGGTCGTTGGGATCGACCGGCGCGGCGGCGCCAGGACCGGCCTGCTGGGCTGCCCCCTGGTTCATGGAGGCGAGCAGCTCGAGCGGGTTCTGCTTGGTGACCAGGGCGAAGATCACGACGAGCACTGCCGTGCCGCCCGAGAGCGCGATGCCCTTGCGCGCGACGCCGCCCCGGCGATCCTCCACGTTTCTGCTGGTCCGAACGCGATCGAGCTTCATCTCTGCTGTCTCCGTGTCGGCTCGCCGCCCGAGCCGGGCGAAGTCTACCAGATACCGATCGGGGAGGCGGGGCGCGAGTCAGGCACCCATCGCTCGCCCGTCGCTCGCCCGGCACGAGCAGCGCCCGCGGGCCGCCAGCCCCGCTCCTTTCGTTCGGACCGCTTCTCAGTCTGGGATCCGGCCACGGTGGGACGCCTGGCTCAGGAGCGTCCCCCGCACGCGGAGGCCCGGTCAGGTGCGACGCGCCCCCCGCCCGCCCGCGCCCTACTCCTCCATGTTCTTCCGATCGATCTCCCACGCCGCGTTGGAGCAGAGCTCGCACGACGCGCCGTAGAACCACGGTCGGAGCGCGGTGTCGGCCATGAGGTGCACGCGCATCCAGGCCGTGATGGCCGTCTCGACCTCGCTGCGCGTGTTGCCCCAGCTCATCCAGCTCCCGTGGTCGACGGAGAGGTAGTTCGCGTACATGGCCGGCAGGGTGTCGACGGCGTCGAGGGCGCCCCGCGCCCCGTCGCACCCGACCAGATCGTCGAGCCCGCCGCAGAAGAACATGGCCGGGCCGTGCAGGTTGCGCTGGGCCATGGCGCCCTCGATCGGCACCGAGGTCACGATGCGCTCGTCCGCCGACGCCTGGCTGGTGGCCATGGCGCCCTGCGAGTGACCGGTGGCCCCGATCTGGGCGGGGTCGAGGCGATGGTAGAGGGGACTCGACGGATCCTCGTTCTGCTCCAAGACCCAGGTGACGCCCACGACCATTGGCTTCGGATCCCCGCGGGATACGTTGGTGCTGTTGGAGCCGATCACGACGAACCCATGCGAGGCGAAGTGCCGGAGGAGCGCCCCGTACATGCTCGGGGTGGAGCCGGTGCCGTTGCCCCAGGTGATCACCGGGTGGCAGCGCCCGCTCTCCGCCATGTCCGCGGGCCGGAACAGGGTGAACCTGGGCACGACGCCGTCCTCCTCCGCCTCGCCCGCCTCCGGCCCGACCTCTTCCTCGGTCTCCGTGGCGAACGGGCCCGCCGCCGAGGGATCCGCGGGCTCCCACCCGCCGATGATGCAGCCGTCGCCACCGCTCGAGCCCCCCGTCTCCGTACCGCCGGTCGCGGGCGTCGTGCCGCCGGTCGCGGGCGCTGCGCCGCCGGTCGCGGGCGTCGTACCGCCCGTCGCGGGCGTCGCGCCGCCGGTCGCGGGCGTCGCGCCGCCCGTCGCGGGCGCTGCGCCGCCGGTCGCGGGCGTCGTACCGCCCGTCGCGGGCGTCGCGCCGCCGGTCGCGGGCGTCGTGCCGCCCGTCGCGGGCGCTGCGCCGCCGGTCGCGGGCGCTGCGCCGCCCGTCGCTAGTGTCGCGCCGCCCGTCGCAGGCGTCGCGCCGCCCGTCGCGGGAGTGCCGCCGGTGTCCGGCGCTTGACCACCGGTGGCTGCCCCACCCGACTCGGTCGGCGCCGCCGCGCCGTCACCCCCGGAGGCGGCCGGGCCCCCGCCGCTGCCGCCCGTGGCGGCGCCGCCGGTGCCCGCGGGCTGGCTCGTGGCTCCGCCGGAGCTGTCCCCGCTCCCGCCGGAGTCGCCACATCCCCAGACCGCAACGCCAACGATCGCGATCGCCACGGCCTTGGAGCGGTTCATCGTCTTCATCGCACGTCCCTTTCCTCGCCGGCGGACCTCTGTCGGCACGCAGTCGCGCCAGCCGCGCCGAACGGGGCAGAAAACTTATGCAACCGCGCCGACCATTCCACAAGGACCCGAGCCCATCACCCCAGACTGCATTTTTCTAAGCTCACTCCCCCAAATACGAGTCAGACCGCCAGTCCCCCTGGCGCAGCGAGGCGCTCGTCAGCCGCGCCGGTCGCGGACGGCCGCTGCGAAGTGGGCGAACCCCTGGAGCGCCGGCGCACGCAGGCCCGGCAGGTACCGTTCCCCCTCGCGCCGGAGCCGCTCGAGCTCAGCGGAGGAGAGGCCCTCGGCCATCCGCGGCGTCGCGAGCCAGGTGGCGAGCAGCGCGAGGTCGACCTCGGCGTGAAACTGTGTGCCCAGCGCAGCGCCCGCGCGGAACGCCTGCACGGGGGTCGCCGGGGTCGAGCCGAGCAACGTCGCCCCGACGGGCAGCTCCGCGGCGTCCGAGTGCCAGTGCAGGACCACGGGGCACGACGACTCGCGAGCGAGCGGCGCGAGCCGGGGATCGGCGGCGCCCGCGTCGGTGAGCGCGACCGGCGCGAAGCCGAGCTCCGTCCCGTGACGCCGGTGCAACCGGGCGCCGAGCGCGAGGGCGAGCAACTGCATCCCGAGGCAGACGCCGAGCACCGGGACCTCCGCGCTCACCGCCTCGGCGAGGAGGCGTCGCTCGGCGCAGAGGCCCGGGTGTCGCTCGTCGTCGTCCGCTTCCTGCGGCCCGCCCATCACGACCAGGCCGCCGAGCTCGCTCACCGGTGGTAGCAAGGGCGCCGGCTCGTCGAGCAAGGTCCGTCGCACCACCGGCAGCTCGCCGAGCACGACGTCGATGAGTCCCGGGGTTTCCCAGGGGACGTGGAGGACGACGAGGACCGGCCGGTGCACGGCCGATTCATGAGCGTGCGACCGCGGCGCCGCAAGCCCCTGTCGAGCCCGCCGCGATCGGTGCAGTCAGCGGGGCAGTCAGCGGTGCAGTAGGCGCAGTAAGCGGAGCCGCCCCGGAGTGAAGGGCGCCGGGCGCTCGCCGGCCGTGGTAGGCTTCGGTCCAATGCGCTGGCGGGCGATGGCGGTGCTGGCGCTGGGCGCGGTCGTGGGAGGCTGCGGCGGCAAGACGAGCCACGACGACGCAACGGCGGCTCCCCCTGACGGCGGCGCGGCAGGACGCCCGAGCGCGACGGGCGGTAGCACCGTAGGGGGCACGGGCGCGACGAGCACGGGCAGCGGGGGATGCTCGGGCGTGCTGACCGACGTGGAGTCGTACGTCGGAGGCGGCGACGACTACGTGGCGGAAGCGCCGGGATGCCCCCTCGATCCGGCCCTCCCGGAGTGCGCGGCGGCGGACGAGGGGGCCGTCGTCGCCCGCACGGGGGCCTGTTTCGAGACCTCCCTGGCGGCGCACGACTGCCTCCCTTGGGCCTACCCCGCCGACTCCATGCTGGTGCTGCTCCCGAGCGATCATTGTGTCGGCCCCACCGAGCTCGTCTCGGTGAAGCGCTGGGTGCCCTGCGACGGGCCCGCCGAGATCCACGTCGAGTACGTCCAGCGTGAATGGTGCGAGCCCTGCGACCCGGCGACGCCCTCCTGGGGCGTTCTCTGGCTCCCGAGCGACCCGGCGCGGGTGATCGCGGAGCGCCTTTCGGCCGGCGCGGCCCCTTGCGTCGAGCGGTGACGAGAGGATCTCATACGCTACCCGCGCCAGCGGCCGCGGGGGCTTGGTCTTCAGAACGTCCCCGAGAGGCTCAGCCCGTACGCCCCGGCGCGCTCGCCGCGGCGCGCCGTCACTACCGGGACGACGCGGACCGCGACGGGGGCGCTTCGGACGTACCACCGCTGCTTCGCGCCCAGTCCGATGCCGAGGGCCGTCGCCGACGCGACCTGGGCGAGGCCAGCGAAGGCGAGGGCCGTGCGCGCCTCGTCGTACGCGCCTTGCTGGGCCAACCGGATGAAGGGCCCGGCGATCGGGATCGCGAGCGCCTCCTCACCCGGCTGCGAGATCCCGACCATGAGGCTTAGCCCATAGGTGACGCCGAAGACGATGCCCCCGGGGATCAAGAGGCCTTTGCGGTAGAGCGACTCGAGGTGATAGCCGTCAGGCTCGGGACGGTTCGGGTGGAACCGGATGTACTCGGGCGCGGTCCCGTCGTACGTGTACGTCTCCGCGGTCGTCGTGGCGGCGCCCGGCGCGGTGGTGGTCGTCGTCTGTGAGATGACCGCGTTGGTGGGGCGCCAGCCTAGCGGGGGCGGGATCACGGTGGACGGCGCCGGAGCCGCGGGCTGAGCGGGCGCGGCGGCGGCCTCCGCGACCGGTGGCGCGACAGCGGGCGGCGCGGGCTCCGCCGTGAGGGGCGGCAGTGCGGCGACGGTCGCGCCGTCGCCCTCGCTCCCCGACTCCTGCGCCGCCGCCGGGCTCACCCCGAACAGCAGCGCGAGCGACACCCATCCCCAACGCTTCGACATCGAAAGATCCATGTGATTCTCCCCGGCCAAGGTCCGTGGGGACGCGCTGCAAGCGATGGGCCACGTTCCACCGATGGCGAGCTCCGCGGATCCGCGCCACGAAACGACGCCCGCCGAATCGCTACCGTCTTTGGAGCGCCACACTGTCCTCGACGGCGCCCGGGATGTTGCAAGGTAGATACAGTTCGGTCCGTGGAGGGCGTTCGCCGGAGTCACCCGTGTCGGCTACAATGGTCCCCGTGAACGACGGCTTTCGCGCGGCGGTGGCGCTCCGGTATCCGGTCGCGCCCCGGCTCGAGGACTGGGTACTCCCGGAGGGAACGGTGCCCGAGTCTGCGGTTCACGATGCGGCGGCCCAGCGCCTGCGCCTCGTCCTGGAGGCCTGGGCGACCCGGCGGCGCGAGCGCGTCCCCGAAGGACCGCCATTGCAGATCGCGCGCAACCTCGCCGTGCGCTGGCTGGAGAGCGCACCCCAGGTGGGGATCGATCCGGACGTCTGCGTGCTCTGCCCGCCGCCGCCGGAGGGGCCGCTGGTCGAGAGCCTCTGCCTGTGGAGGCCCGGGCACCACCCGCCGCGGATCAGCTTCGAGGTGGTCAGTCGGAATCACCCACACAAGGACTACGTCGCGGTGCACGAGCGGTACGCGGCGATGGGGACTGGCGAGCTGGTGGTGTTCGACCCGTTGCTGGCGGGGCCGCGCGCGCTGGGGGGCCCGGTCGCGCTGCAGCTCTGGCGTCGCGACGACTCGGGGGCGCTCGAGCGCGTGCACTTCGGTCCGGGGCCGGCCTACTCCGAGGTCCTCGACGCCTGGCTGCTCCCTCGCGAGCACCACCTCGACCTCGCCGACGATCGCGCCGGCGCCTGCCGCTGGCCAACCGAGGAAGAGCACCAGCGCGCCGAGAAGGAGCGTGAACGTGCCGAAAAGGAGCGCGAGCGCGCCGAGAGGGAGCGCGAGCGCGCCGTGCGCCTCGAGGTCGAGCGCCGCCTGGCCGAGCTGGAGCGGCGCCTCCGGTAGGGTGTGGGCTGCAGCCCTATGTCCCCGCGCGCAGGCTGGTAGGCGGCATTCCCCCCGACCCGAGTCGACCTGGCCTCGCCTGCTGGGCGCGGGTATCCTCCCCTCGCTCGATCCCACTCCATCGGGGGAAACCGACATGCGCCAGCTCCGCTTGCGGCTCAAGAACCACGGCTCGACCGTCTCGATCTGCGCGGCCGCGCTGGTGCCGCTCGGCTGCGGCGACACCACTCATGATCCGGACCCGACGGCGGAGGGCGGCGCCGCGACCACCGGGGGCAGCGCAACGACCGGCGGCGCCCCCGCGACCGGCGGCGTACCCGCGACCGGTGGCGCCCCCACGACCGGCGGCGTACCCGCGACCGGCGGCGTACCCGGGCTGGGCGGGCTGACCACGACCGGGGGCGCGGATCCTGACGAGTACCCGTACGCGGTGGGCGCGCCCAGCTCGGCTTGCCCCGACGAGGAGCCCTTCGTGGTGCCCATCCCCGACGAGGGGGTGCCTCCCTCCCTCGACTTCATCTGCCCGAGCGCCATCCCCCCTCCGGTCCCGAGCCGCTGGGCAGCGCGACTCGAGCTCGAGTCGCCGGCGATGGCGCGCCGCGCGACAGCGAAGATCACCCTCGCGCCGGGCCTCGCCGTGCCCGCAACGGCGCCCCGCGTGACCGTCGCCGCCGCGGATCCGAGCGTCCCCCTGCCCACGATCACCGTGCGGCAGGCGACCGCGGGGGGCTGGGAGGCGGACCTCCAGTGGTCGGACTCGAACCCCATGCCCTCCTCCGGCCCCGACACGCGCATCGTCCTCGCCATCGAGCTCGAGACGGAGTGCGCGCCCGGCCGGCTGGTGCAGGTGCGCGCCGAGACGGTCATCATGCTCTGCGGCGAGATGCTGCTCCCCGAGTGGGTCGCCTCGGGTGACGACTGCGCCGTCTGCTCCACCATCTGCGAGATGGCCCCGAGCCCCGCCTGCGCCGACGCGGCGCCGGACTCGATCGCGCTCGCGCACCCGGTCCGCGCCCGCCTGCGCGAGCTCCACCGGGTCGGCGACGACGTGGTGCTGCTCGCCGAGCACGACGGCGGGCCCGGCGACTGGCAGTACACCTGGCGCGTGAGCGCGGGCGAGCTCCGGTGGGTCGAACGCGACGTCGCCATCTGGCGGCCCCCGCCGGGGCGCGTGACCAGCCTCGCCCAGGTGGGGATCGCCGGCGCGCTCGGCGCCGCGGTGGCGAGCCTCCCCTGGGACCGGGCCGCGTGAGCCCCGCCGACGCCGGCGCGCCCGCGACCCCCGCCGGCGCCATCCACGCTGTCCTGATCGGCCCGACGCGCCAGGAGAACCTCGCCCTGCAGTACCTGGCGGCGAGCGCCACCGCGGCCGGCTTCAGCACCACCATCGCGTCCTTCGACGGCCGCGACGACGCCGCCGGCGTCGCCCGCGAGGTCGAGCGCTCGCGGCCGCTCCTGGTCGGTCTCGGGCTCTCTTTCCAGCACCACGTCGCCGAGTACCTGGAGCTGGCGGAGCTCCTGCGGCGCCGTGGCTACGCCGGGCACGTCACTGCCGGTGGCCACGTCCCCACCTTCTCGTACGAGGCGCTCCTCCAGCACAGCACCGCCCTCGACAGCTGCGTCCGCCATGACGGCGAGCGCACCTTCGTCGAGCTGCTCGAGCGGCTGGCGCGGGGGGCGTCGCCCGCGGGCCTCCCCGGGCTGGTCTGGCGCGAGGGCGACGGGATCGCGCTCGGGCCGCCGCGGCCGCTGACCGCGGCGCTCGACGAGCTCCCGCTACCCGAGCGCCCCCGCGAGCCGTACCTGGTGGCGGGCCTGCCGATCGCCTTCCTGCTCACCTCTCGGGGCTGCAGCGGCGAGTGCGCCTACTGCAGCATCAGCGCCTTCGCCCGCTCCGCCGCCGGGGCCCGCCTGCGCCTCAGAGACGTCGAACCCGTGGCCGAGGAGATCGCCGGCCTCGCGCAGCGCGGGGTCGAGCTCGTGTTCGTGCAGGACGATCTGTTCGTACTGCCCGAGGAACGGGCGGCCGTGCGCCGCCTCGACGCGCTCCGCGCCGCCCTCGACCACCGCGGGATCGGGCGGGTGGGCTTCTGGATCAAGGGGCGGCCGGACTCGATCACCCCCGCGGTGCTCGAAGCCGCCCGGCGCCTGGGCGCGATCCACCTGTTCCTCGGCGTGGAGAGCGCCGCCGCCGAGCGGCTGGCGTACCTCGGCCGCACGCACTCCCCCGATGACGCGCGGCGCGCCCTCGATCGCTGCCGCGAGCAAGGGGTACACCCGTCGTTCAACCTGATGCTGTTCGATCCCGAGGCCACGCTCGAGCAGATCGCGGTCACGGTCGATTTCGCCGCAGTGACGGCCGAGCTGCCCTGGAACGTGTGCCGCACCGAGATCTACCCGGGCACCGAGCTCTTCGGTCGGCTCGCGCGCGCGGGGCGGCTACTCGGCGACCACCGCAGCTACGGCTACGTGATGACCGATCCGCGCGCGGAGCTCGCCTTCCGGATCCTGCGCGTCAGCCTGCACGAGCGCGCCTTCGCCATGGACAGCCTCCTCAATCGGCTCATCTCGCTCGCGTTCGCGGCGCAGGCGCACCGCTGGCGCTTCCCGGGCCCCGAGTCCGAGCGGCTGGGCGAGCGGGTCACGACGCTCGGCCGCGCCACGCGGCTCGACACCGTGGAGATGCTCCGGAACGCGCTCGAGGCGGCGGCGACCGTCGATCCCGGCGACGCGGCGCGGGCCCGCGCCCTCGCCCTCGAGGAGGGCCTCGCCGCCGGCGCCCGCGACGCCCCGCGCGCGGCCGAGGCCGCCCGCCTCTGGGAGCTCTTCCACGCCCGCGGCCGGGCGCTGCTCGCGCGCGAGCAGCGGGCGTGAGCGGGAGAGTCGGAGCTAGCTCAACCCGAGCAGTCCACCGGGATCACCCTCAGCTCGGCCCGGTCGCCCTCGCCGGCGAGGTACAGGGCCACGAGGCGCGCGCCGGTCCACTCCACCAGCGGCGGGCGCCGCGGCGCGGCCACGTAGCGCGCGCGCGCAGTGAGATCCGGATCCGCGGAGCCGAGCTCGACGCTCTCTCCCCAGGCGGCTCCCGTGGGCCAGAGCTCTCGCCGGAAGGTGCCGTCGCGGTACGACCGCCAGAACAGGAAGCGCCCGAAGGGGGGCGCCACGGCGTCGAGGGGCGAGGGAGGCTCGGGCTCGAGGCGCGTCCCCGCGATCCGGACCTGCTCCACGTGGTCTACCTCGAGCCAGGCCAGGTGGATGCGGCGGTCCTCACCCCAGCGCGCCTGGAGGCGGGCGTCCTCCAGGTGCGCGGCCGCGGCGCGGAGGGGGGACGCGCCGATGGGGGTGTCAGCGCGGGAGTCCGTCACGCGGATCGCCCCCGTCTCGTCGATCGAGACCAGCGCGGGCGGGCCCGCACCACGCACGGGGAGCAGGTGGGAAAGCGGGGCCGCCATTCGCGCCGCGACGACGGTCGCGCCGCGCGGCCCCGCCTCGAGCTCGACCCAGCGTCCGTCGTCCGTGAGCAGCCCGAAGCGCGAGCCCCACGCCGGGGTGAGGGCGGCGACCGGGTGACGGTCGAGGTCGAGCTCGGTCGCGGCGCCGCGGATCCGGGCGCCACCGTCCACGACGACGAGGGAGGTTTCGCGCCCCACTCCGCGCTCGCGCTGGCGCCCGCACGGCACCCGGCACACGTGTGGCTGGGGCTCGCCCGCGGGCCACCCGCTGCAGGTCGGATCGACGCAATCGCCCAGGAACGACTCGACGCCGAGCAGCGGCCGGCTCGCGACCACCACGAAGCCTTGCTCGAACGGCAGCACGTGGTCGGGCTCGGAGCCGGTCGCGAGCGGCAACGAGGAGGGCGCGCCGTCGGGGCGCCCCGTCCGGGTCAGGCGCCGCACGAGGACGCCCTCGGGAGCTTGCCAGGCCACGAGCCCCCCGGATTGGCCGAAGGCGACGGCGAAGGCCGCCCGCGACCCCGCGGGGCCGACGGGCGCCATGGCTTCCAGTCGGCAGCGCAGGGCCCCCGCGGTCGCGAGCGTCGCCTCGTCCACGGCGCCGCTCCGCTCGGACGCGCGGGCCTCGGCCGCAGCCATGCCGGGACTCGCCACCGCACCAGGACCGCCACGCGCCCCACAGGCCGCGAGCGCGATCGCACCCATCGCGCCCCAGACGAGACGATCGGGCCCGGGCCCGCGCACGACCCTGCCGCGGGCGGCGGCCGACGCGAGCGCTGCCCGCTCGACGGAGACCCGCTGCTCCGCCCGCGCCACTGGCGCCGAGCCTGGCTCCTTCCTGGCCGTAGCGCCACCCAGCAACGACCGACGACGACGACAACCCCAAATATTCCGATGATTTCTGGGGCGGACACGACCACGGCGCCGCAGCGACAAGATCGCGCCCGTCCGATTTCACCGCCCCGAGAACCCGGCCGACAGGGGGGGATGCGTTTCTCCCCCCTCCCCTGCATGCTTGCAACCGCAGGGGAGAAACGCCGCCTCTGTCATCTGGGGCCACCTCTGGCAGCCTTCGGGGGGCAGGGTTGTACCTTGTCCTCAATGAGGAGAGATCGATGGCAGGCGAACATGAACTATCGGCATCGGCCAGGAAGCCAGGACCAGCCATGAAGACGCCTTCTGGCCGTGACGCAACCAGTTCCGCGCTTCCCCGTGGGCATCGCCTCGAAAGCCGGCTCTCCCGCGGCGCCGCGGCCTGCTCGATCGGCCTCGTGGCGTTGATGGCCGTCCAGGCCGCCCACGCGGCCACCATCACCGTCGACGCCTCGGGCAGCCCGCGCGGCAATCCGAAGTTCTGGGCCGAGATGGTGGGCATCGGTACCGCCAGCCTCTCACTGAGAGCGGATCTGCAGACGCACTTCAAGATTGCCAAACGGGAACTCGGCATGAAGCGCGTGCGCGGCCACGGCATCCTCAACGATGACATGGACATCTATCAAGGGCCGGGGAACTACAACTGGGACAACTTCGACACGGTGCTGGCGGGCTACGTCGCCGCGGGGATGCGCCCGGGCATGGAGCTCAGCTTCATGCCCCGGGCTCTCGCGCGGAATGGCAATGACAGGGACCCGCCGGGCGACTTCGCCGCGTACAGCGATTTCATTCAAGCCGTGGTCCAGCATTCCGTGGATCTCTACGGCGCGGACGACGTGGCCCAATGGTACTGGGAAGTCTGGAACGAACCGAATTACGAGGGGTTCTGGACCGGCTCGATGGACGACTACTTCCAGATGTACGACGCGGCCGTCGCCGGTGCCACCGCCGCGCTGCCCAACATCCTCATTGGCGGCCCTGTCACCACCCAGGGCTCGACCAGTCAGATGCGCGACTTCCTGAGTCACGTGCAGGCCAACGGGACGCGGGTGTCTTTCCTCGCCTCTCACGCCTATCCCGGTGGCTCGGGGACGAGCGCCAACGCGACCTTCGGCAGAGACGACAACAATGGCCGAGTGGGTGTCCTCGAAGCGGCCGGCTACACCCATACCGAGCTACCCTCCATGAACACGGAGTGGAACTCGTCGTACACCGGGCAAGGTGGGAACGTCGACGCTGAGAACTGCGTGAGCATGGACAGTCACGCCAATGCCCCCTTCATTCTCAAGAGCGTCAAGTTGCTCGCCGACCAGGTCGAGGGAGACATTCCCCCGCTCGCCGTGTTCTCCTACTGGGTGATCTCGGACATCTTCGACGAATCGAGCGGACCCTCGGGGTCGTACATCCTGGGCCAGGGCGGGAATCTGCCGTTCGGCCAGGTCTTCGGCATGATGACCTTCCAGGGCGTGCGCAAGGCGGCCTTCAACGCCTTCAAGATGCTCGACTACCTCGGCCCCCGTCAGCTATCGGTCAGCGGCGGGACGGGCGACAGAGACGGTGTCGACGGGATGGCGACCATCTCGGCAACCGACGACGAGGTCGCGGTCATCGTCTACAACTACCATTCGATGATCGAAACCACCGGGTCCGAGAGCGTGACGCTGAACGTGAACAACCTGCCGTTCGCGGGGGAAGCGATCTACGTCACCAAGTTCGGGATTGATCCCGACCACAGCAACCCGTACGGCGTCTGGGTCGATCAGGGCCGCCCCAACAACCCGACCGAGGAGCAGTGGCGGGAGATGCGCGCCGAGCAGCACCTGGAGTTGCTGGAGCCGGTTGCCACGGAGACTGCCGGGGACTCGTACTCCGCGACGTTCGATCTGCCCCACCAGGGGGCAGCGCTCATCATCCTCAGTCGCGAGCGCCCGCTGACCGGCCGAGACGCCCTGACGGAGATGGAAGGCGAAGACTACGACGGCCAGTCGGGCGCAACCAAGGAAGACAGCAACGACGAGAGCATGGGGCAGTCCATCGCGGTCAACGGCGGCTACATCTACTACAACGGCGTCGACTTCAGCGACGCCGGCGCCGACAGCGTGCAGCTACGCGTCAACGCGCAGAGCGCCACGACCCTGGAACTGCGCGCGGATTCGGAAACCGGCACGGTGCTGGGCACCTGCGACATCGCGGCGACTGGTGGGTCCTGGGACACCCAGACTTGCTCGCTGACCCCGACCACGGGCGTCCACACCTTGTACGCCGTCTTCGGGGGTTCGCTCCGCCTCAACTGGCTGAAGTTCGAGCAAGGGTCGGTGATCATCGGTACCGGCGGCGCGGGCGGAGCAGGTTCCGGCGGCACCGGCGGCGACGGCGCCAGCGGCGGCACGCCCTCCACGGGAGGTGCCGAAGCGGGCGGCGGAATGGGCGGCACCGGAGCCGTCCCAACGTCGGGTGGAGTCGGCGGCAGCGGGGGCACTGGTGGAGTGGTCGTCGTGACGGGCGGCGCCACGACGACGGGCGGC
>CAYOLF010000044.1:14745-26518 GCA_964404725.1 uncultured Polyangiaceae bacterium | reverse complement strand
ACGACGACGGGCGGCGCCACGACGACGGGCGGCGCCACGACGACGGGCGGCGCCACGACGACGGGCGGCGCCAGCTCACAGACCTGTGTGGCTCCGTTGCGGCAATGCGGAGCCGTCTGCGTGGATACCACCAGCGACGTGGCCAACTGTGGCAACTGCGGCGTCGCTTGCCCTACCCCCCAGGTGTGCTCTGCCAGTGTCTGCACCGCGTCCTGCGCACCAGGGCTGACCCAGTGCGGCCAGGACTGCGTGGACCTGATGAACAGCGTCGTCTCTTGCGGCACCTGCGGGCTGAGCTGCGCACCCGGACAGAGCTGCGCGAGCGGATCCTGCGTGGCAGGGCCCCTCGCCGCCGACTCGAATCAGGGCGATGAGGGCGGCTGTGGCTGTCGCGTCGCATCGGAGCGTGACTCGAACTCCCGAGGCCGGCTCGCCGGGCTCCTTGCGCTCGGGCTGCTGGCCCGGCGCCGACGCCCGCATCAACGGCAAGGCGCGGCTGCGCTTCGCTAGCAACGCCACCACGCCCTCTTGCGATCGGTCGAGCACGCCGCCCGGAGGGGCGTGCTGCTGGGAGCCCAAAGATGAGCCAACGAGCATTGAAGGTGCTGTCCCTCGCGGTCGTGATCGGCTCCCTGGCGGGAGCCTGCGGCGGCGGATCCGACGATTCGAAGCCTGCCGACACCGCCTGCATCACCGACGGCGTCTGTGATGCCGCCTGCACGGCAGATCCCGATTGCCCCGGGGGCACGGGCGGACTCGACGCGGGCACGGGGGGTTCCCTGCCCTCAGGGGGCGCGGGCGGCGTCCAGGCCGGCGCGACCGGCGGTGTCGCACCCTCGGGCGGCAGTGGAGGAGTCCCCAGCGGTGGCACCGGAGCAACGGCGCCGACGGGTGGCACCGCCGGAGCCACCGGCGGCAGCGGGGCGGCACCGACGGGCGGCGCGATCGGAGCCACCGGTGGCAGCGGCGCCGCCCCAGCGGGTGGTACCGCGGGAACCGGCGGCAGCGGGGCAGCCCCTACCGGCGGCGTCGCCATGG
The DNA here is from genome assembly GCA_964404725.1 of uncultured Polyangiaceae bacterium. Lineage (GTDB taxonomy): Bacteria > Myxococcota_A > Polyangia > Polyangiales > Polyangiaceae > JAFGBI01. The sequence goes on along the minus strand of CAYOLF010000044.1, from coordinate 25,480 downwards.
GCGGAACGGAGACCGGCGGCGCGCCCACGGGCGGCACGGCGGAGACGGGTGGCAATGGCGGCGTCGCCGCTGGCGGAACCGAGACCGGCGGCGTCGCCGCTGGCGGAACCGAGACCGGCGGCGCTCCCCCGGCTCCACCGCCATTGGTCACTTCCGCCAGTGGCGCCTACTGGGTGACCACCGGCGCGTTGACCGAAGTAGCCGGCGCCACCCCCACGGTGACGGTCAACGATGGCTCCACGGCGCAGACTTGGGAGGGCTTCAGCGGAGCCTTCAACGAAATGGGCTGGGAGTACCTCTCGATGCTCGCCGAGAGCGACCGGACGCTCGCCCTGCAGCTGCTCTTCGGGGTGGATGGGTGCCATTTCCCCATCGCCCGGATCCCGATGGGTTCCTCCGACTACGGGATGGACCGCTACACGCTCGACGAGGTCCCCGAGGGCTCGACCGACCTCACGATGGCCAGCTTCTCCGCCGCGCGTGACGAGGAGCGTCTCATCCCGTTCGTCAAGGCAGCGCAGGCCGTCAGGGCCGACCTCCGCTTCTGGGCTAGCCCCTGGACGCCCCCTACCTGGATGAAGGAGGGGCCGTTCAACACCGACACGCCGTTCGATGGCGGCTCGATCAAGGGCGACTCCGGCACGCTGGGCGCGTTGGCTCAGTACTTCGTCCGCTTCGTGCAGGCGTATGCGCAGCAGGGGATCGACATCGAGCTGGTTTCCCCGCAGAACGAGCCGGGATACAGCGGTGGCTACCCGACCTGCGCCTGGGCCCCCGCGGCCTACCGGGATTTCGTCGGCCTGCATCTCGGCCCCGCGCTCGACGCCGCCGGGCTGGGGGACGTGGGCATCATGCTCGGCACGTTCAACGGCGGCACGGGGGACAGCGACATCGTCAGCGCGGTGATGGGCGACGCGACGGCGAGCAGCTACATCGACGTCTTCGGCTTCCAGTGGAGCACCCGGAGCAACGCCACGAGCGCCCGTGAGTATGGCCGCTCCGTCTGGCAATCCGAACACCAGTGCGGCAACTACCCCTGGGTATCCGCCGATTTCGTCGAGGACGTCGCGCCGAACGACCATGCCTATGCGGTCGAGAGCTGGGGGCTCATCCGCGACTGGATCGCGGCGGGCGTCAACGCCTACGCCACCTGGAACATGGTGCTGGATACGGAGGGGGTCAGCATCGACACCACGCGGCGCTGGCCGCAGAACGCCCTGCTGACGGTGGACACGTCGGCAGGCACGCTCAACATCACGCCGACCTACCACGTCTTCCGCCACTTCTCCCAGTTCGTCGAGCCAGGGGCGACGGTGGTCGCAACCAACGGCGGTGACGCCGTGGCTTTCAAGAACCCCAGCGGCACGATCGTCACCGTGATGTACAATTCGGGCCCTGCCACGACCTTCGTGGTTTCGGTGGGGGGCAAGAACCTGCAATTCGAGATGCCCGGCGATGGGTGGGCGACCGTGGTCCAGTGACTGGGTGTGAGTTGCCCTGACGCATCGAATTGAGCGCGCGACCTCGGTAGGACATCGGGAACACCCCTTCGAGGAGAGCAGGCACGAAGCCGCGGAGGGGTACGGTCACGGTGTGGCAAGGAACCCTCAGTTGCCCATGAAGACCCCGGCCGCACTACGACGAACGGCGGCGTCGCGCGACGGCGCCGTCGGGTGCGCGGTGCACGTGCACGCCGGACGAGCGCGAGTCAGGGCCTCGGGTCGCGAGGCTTGCCCCCGACGGACGGACCATCGCTGCGGGGCGAGCCGGACAACCGAGCCGGCTCCGAGTCGTGGAGCTTCTGCACCATCAGCCGCGAGGAAACCAGCAGCAACCGGGTGTAGTCCACGGGCTTGGTGACCACCTCGTTCCCGCCGAGCCCGAGGAGCTCCTCGCGCGGGTACCGGGCAGCGTACGCGGTGACGAACACGATCGGGACCGCCTCGTCCAGCCAATCGGGGCGCGTGAACCCCGGGGGCATCGGCTCGAGCCCGCGCAGGATGCGACAGATCCCGATACCGTCGTGGTCCGATCCGGAGAGCTCGATGTCGAGCAGGAGGAGCTGAAACTCCTCCTTGCCCAGCAGCTCGAAGGCCTCCCGGCTGTTCCTGCCCCGCCGGAGCTCGTACTTGCTCCTGAGGTACCGCTCGGTAACGCGCCAGTTCGCGTCGTCGTCCTCGACGTAGAGGATGCGGCCTCGTCGTGCCTCCCCGCGCTGGGGACGAAACGCCGACTGAAGACGCTGCAGGGCCATGACCGCCCGCCCCTTATGGCAGATGCCTCGCCAAGTGACTAGCTCTCCTCCGCACCAGCCAGCGCCCCTTTCACCATGAGGCGCGAGATGACCATCAAGAGGTGCGCGAAGTCGACCGGCTTGGTGATGAGCTCCTGCGCCCCACTGGCGAGGAGATCCTCGCGGGAGTAGAGCGACGAGTACGCGGTGACGAAGACGATTGGCGCGCTGGCGCGGATGCCGCACGCGTAGCTCGGGAGCCCCTCCGTGCGGCGGCCCGTGAGCGCCTCCGCCACCGCGATCCCGCTCAGGTCCGAGCCGGCGAGCTGGATGTCCATCAGGATGAGGTCGAACGCCTGCGCCGACAGCCGCTCGAAGGCCTCCCGGCTGGTTCGGGCGCGCACGAGCTCGTACTTGCCCCGCAGGGAGAGCTGCGTCACCTCCCAGTTCGCGTCCTCGTCCTCGACGTAGAGAACGCGGGAGATCGACCGCGAGAGCACGCGGGCGCTCCCGGGTTTGGGAAGCCAGAGGCCGCCGAGCCCCACCTCGTGGCCCTCGCGCTCGAGGAGCTTGCGCGCCATCGACAGCTCCGCGGGCTCGTCGTCCACGACCACCACGGTCCCGTAGCCGAGTGCCGGGCGACGGACCGCCGTGCTCGGCGGGCGGCTCGTGCGCCCGTGCAGCGGAAGGCCGACCTCCTGGTCGACGGGCAGCTCGACGCGGAAGCGGCTCCCCTCGTGGAGCCGGCTCGTGACGGTGATCCGGCCGCCGTGCAGCTCGGTGAACTGCCGGCAGATGGCGAGCCCGAGCCCCGCGCCGCCGAACGCCCGGGTGTGCGAGCCATCCACCTGGTGGAAGCTCTCGAAGATGGCCTCGATCTGATCCTCGGGGATCCCGATCCCGTCGTCGGAGACGGTGAAGACGACGGTCGGTCGCGCCCCGGTGCCCCGCTCGACCGACACCCGGATCTCGCCCCCGGGTCCCGTGAACTTGATGGCATTGCCGATGAGGTTCAAGAGGATCTGCTTGAGCTTCACCCGGTCCGCGAGCAGCCGCACCGGCGCTGCGAGCTCGGGGTAGGTGACGCGGCGATCGGCTCCCTGCCTGGCGCTCGCCAGCGTGACTCGGATCTCGTCGAGCAGCGGCTCCACGTCCACCTCGGTGAGGTTGAGCTCGACGCGCCCGGCCTCGAGCCGCGACATGTCGAGCACGTCCTCGACCAGGCTCAGCAGGTGGTTGCCCTGCTGCCGGAGCAGGCCCAAGAATCGGTAGTGCTCGTCCTGGTCACCAACGCAGAGCCGGCGGCGCTCCTCGGCGAGCGGCGCGCCGCAGTCCGGGCAGGTCGCGACCGCGGCCTCCGGCTCGTCGTCGGACCGGAACTCGGCGTCGCACTGGGCGCAGCGGAGTACCAGGATCTCGGCGTAGTCGTCCAACAGCGCCGCCGGCACGTTCACGATGGAGTTGAGCGGGGTCCTGAGCTCGTGGGACACCTTCGCCAGAAACTCCGCCTTGACGCGGACGGCCTCGTGGGCGGCGTCGAGCGCCTCGGAGAGCTCCCGGGTCCGCTCCGCGACCATCTGGTCGAGCAGCTCCCGCTCCCGCTCCAGGGCCCGGTACGATCGCGCCTGGTTGATGGCGGTCGCCGTCTGGCTCGCCAAGTTGGAGAACGCGACGCGCATCTCGCCGTCGGCCACCACCTCCGACTGGTAGCGGGCCTGCGCCCGGGTGTTGCCCGCGGCGATGAAGCCCAGGGGATGCCCCACCTTGCGCGGCAGCGCGAAGACGAAATACTCGTCGAGCTGCAGGCGCTCGCCGAGCGCCTGGCCGTCGGCGTCGCCATTCTCTCCGGTGTGGCACACGAACCCGGGATCCGCGAGGGCCGGCGCGAGGGTGGGCTCGAAACCGGTGAGGACCAAGCCCTCGATCCGGCGGGACTCGGCCTCGTCGTAGTACCCGTCGAAGGCGACCACGCGGTACGCGGCGCCCTCGCCCGCCGCGTCCTCGAGGAACGCAACGCACCGCTCATAGCTGAACCCGTAGAGCCCGAACTCGACGACGGCGTGGAGGATCTTGTCGACGTCGAGCAGGGTGTTGAGCGTCCGGGCGAGCTCGGAGAGCCGCACGTACACGCGCTGCTGCGCGCCGAGGTGTCCCTGCAGCGTGTACAGCTTGTTCTCGGCGGCCATGAGCCGCTTCACCTGCTGGCGAAGCCGCTCGTTCTCGAGCTGGAGACGCGGGACGGCGGAGGCCTCCTCGACCATCCGTGGCGGCTGGCTCACGGTCGCGGGCGGTCTCGAGGCTGCGTCGGTCATGTCGGTCTCGCGTCGCGCCCGGAGCGCCGCCAGGCGGCCCGATCGGCGCTTCTCCCCGCCTAGACGATGGCGGTCATGACCAGGCTGTAGTTGTGGAAGCAGTTGACCCCACCCACCGGCGAAAACTCCCCGTAGGTGTAGCCGCCGAACCACTGCTGCGCCTGCGGGGAGATCCCGTCCTGGACGGCGCACAGCAGGGCCTGCTTCTCCTTGTCCTCGAAGATGACCTGGCCCCGCCCGATGCACTCGATCTGCAGGAGGAAGCGCGGGACCCGCCCCTTCAGGGCGGCGTGCATCTCCTCGGCGAGCCGCTGATTGCCGCTCTCGATCTTGCGGTGGTCCCGCCGCGTCATGAAGAAGCGGGTTCCGGGCGCGAGCTCGGTCGGCACGTACACGCCCCCGCCGCTCTCGTCGCGCATCGGCATGAAGCGGATGAGGTAGTCGTCGTAGTGCTTCATGAACTCCGGCGCCTTGACGCCGATCGCCAGGTACACGTTGGTCTTCTTCCAGTCGCGGCCCCGCTCCTCCACGGTCAGGTACTCGTCAATCACGTCGAGCGCGCGTCGGCCGTCGATCTCGACGATGCGATTGCCCTCGCTCTTGGTGATGGTCAGCTCCTCCCCAATGGGGACGCAGCCGTGCCGCGTCGCGGTCACCACCTCGGCCTGCCCCGAGATGAGCGTCCCCACGACCCCGTCGCTCACCACAGCGTCGTCACAGTACTGGTAGGTCTGGTGGAAGCTCCAGTCGTCGCTCGCCGTGCCGCCGACCATGGGGACGTGGTTGGGCGATGGGCAGCCTTGCGTGAGGCCCCGGAGGATGCCGTCGAAGTTCAGCGTGAGCCCGTCGGCGAGGGTCACGAGCAGCAGCGGATCCTGCGCCTCGGCGAGCCCGAGCGCGGCGCTCACCTGGCGGCCGACGGCGTCGGCGTCCTTCCCCATCCCGGTGGCCACGGCGTTGCGGAACGCGATCTCGTCCGATTTGACGACGCAGACGGTGGCAGCGAAGTTGGTCTCGTGCACGGCTCCCGGCACGATCACGCCCTCCACCGAGCAGCCGCTGAGCGGGGCGTTCCCGGTCGCCGCGCGCACCGCGCGCACCAGCGCCTCCTGGCGATAGCCGATGCTCCCGAACAGGAACACGAAATCGGGTCGGTCGATCCCCGCCCGCTCGAGCGCCTGTTCGGCGGCCGCGCGTCCTGCCTGCGCGGGGTTCCGGTGCTCGCTGAAGCCGACGCCAGAGATCAGAGTCATGGGCGCGTTCTCCCGGTGTGAGGGGTGTCCCCGTGAGTGGACGAAGCCCTGCAGGAAGGCGGTCGAAGCGCCGAGGGTACCTCGCCGGCGCCAGGCATCAATCCTTCCCTTGCCCGGGGGCGCCGCCAGCTCGACGATCCCGTCCGCCCTCGCGACGCCCCCGCCGGCGCGGCTCCCGCTCCCAGCGAGCCATGGCCCCGAACTGCTCGATGGTGTCGTCGCCGCGCGGCTCCCCGGTGAACTCGCGGTAGCAGGCCGCCACGTTGACGACCACCCGCTCGGGCTCGGCCCAGCCCGCGAAGGGCCCCGCCCCGAGCTCCCCGGCGAGATCGCGCGCGGCCGCCGCCACCCCCAGCCCCGCGTCGAACCGCCGCTGCGCCGCGGCCCACAGCCAGTCGAGGTAGTCGCGCAAGGAGGCCACCGCAGACCGATCGTAGAGCCGCCCGTGACCGGGGACGACCACCTCGACCTCCGCGTCCAGGATCCGCTCGCATGCCGCTCGCCAGCGGCTCACCGGGCCCTCCCACAGCAGCGGGTGGGCGTCGGTGAAGAGCAGATCCCCCGTGAAGAGCACCCGCACGTCGGGGACGAAGACGACGACGTCGCCGCGGGTGTGCGCAGGACCGACCTCCCAGAGCTCCACCCGCCGCGCCCCGACCCACAGCTCGAGCTCACCCGAGAAGGTCTCGGTGGGCAGCACCAGTTCGATGCCTCGGAAGTCGAACTCCCCGAAGGCCCGCGCCACGTAGGGCGCGGCCGCCAGCAGCGCCCCCGCACGAGCGAGCCCGAGCGCGTCGAAGAGGACGCCCAGCCCTCGCCCCAGCGGGCCGAGCGCGGCCAGCACCCGCGCCACCCGCATCAGCAGCGCGAGCCGCTGCGGCGGCAGGTCCCGCAGCTCTTCCACGCAGGCCCGCGAGGCCACGATGCGGGCCCCCCGGACGAGCTCGTTGCCCCAGCAGTGATCGCCGTTGGCGTGGGTGTTCACCACCCAGTCGAGAGTCGCTGCCGCCGGCTCCACCTCCCGCAGCGCGGCCAGCATCTCCGCCGTGTGCCGACGGTCGAACAGGGTGTCGACCAGCAGGCTCCGCTCCCCATCGACGATCAGCCCCGCGTTGCTCTGCCCCCAGGAGCCGCGCGGCTGCAGATAGGCGTAGGTGCCCGGAGCGATCCGGTGCGGGCCGCGGGTGAAGGGGAAGTCGGTCATCGGCGGCAGTGTAGCCGAAGGGCCGCCGCGGAGGCTCGCGCCGGCGGCCGACCGAGATGGAGAAATGGTTTGGATCGCGGCGGACCCGCGCGGTACTCGGCACCGCCTGGAGCCCGAGCGGCGAACACCGGCGCCGAAGCCCGTCACCGGATGGCTCGCTCGTTCAGCGCCGCGAGTCCGTCCCCTCGCAGAGGCGGCCTCGATTGAGGACGGTGCGCGCGCCGAACGTGCCCCCGAGTAACAGATCACTCCTGCCGTCGAGATCCCGGTCGATCACGCCGACCAGCGTGTCTGCATCGCGCAGGGGGTAGAACAAAGCCTCGGCGAACGTCAGGTCGCCCCGGCCCAGAAACACGCTCACGCCGGCTCTCGTGCTCGACACGAAGTCCATTTCTCCGTCGCCGTTCGTATCTCGCGAGGGCGCGGTCTCTTGCACGAACAGATCCACGATACCGTCACCGTTCGCATCGCCGGCGGCGACATAGGCCGCCATTCCCGGGACGGTCGGCCCGGGCACGGGCGCGAACGTCCGACTCCCGTGGTTGAGCAGCAGAACTACGAGCCCGGTCGTCGTACCCGCCACGATATCCAGGGTTCCGTCGCCGTCCAGATCCGCCAGAGCGGGCTCGCGGTTCGCCGAATCGCCGGCGAAGACGACCGGCGGCGCGAACGACCCGTCTCCCTGATTGAAGAGGAGGGCGATGCCGCCCAATAAGGTCACCACGAGGTCGGGCCAGGCATCCTCATCGAGGTCCCCAACAGCGACGTAGCGCGCTGAGGGCCCCGCCTCGTAGGCAGTCCGCGGCCCCAAGGTGCCGTCGCCCTGGTTCAGCAGGACGTTGACGTTCCCCGTGCTGTGGTTCGGCGCCGCGACGTCGAGACGCCCGTCGAGGTCCAGATCGGCCACCACGACCCCGCCGGATCCCATCTCGACGGAGTAGGCGAGCCGAGGAGCGAAGGTCCCGTCACCATCGTTCCCGAAGACCCCCAGCTCCTCGCTCGCGGCCACGACGACGTCGAGATCGCCGTCGGCGTCGAGATCCCCGAGCGCGGTGGCCGTGGCGTAGCTCCCTGCCGGGTAGTCGGACACGTCGAAGGTACCGTCGCCGCGATCGAGAAATTCGGACAGGGTGCGATCGCTCGGAAACCCCGCGCCCGCCGCGTCGAGGTCCCCGTCCCCATCGACATCTCCCATCGTCTGCACGGAGGCGTGACCCTCCAGCCGTGGGGGAACGGACGCCCCAAACGTCCCGTCACCCTGGTTCGAGAGCACGCTGAGGGAGGCACCCAGGCGGTTGGCCGTCACGAGATCCAGCCGGCTATCGCCATCGATGTCGGCGACCGCTACCGAAGCGCATCCCGAACCCGCGCCGTACGTGATCGCTGGCCCGAAGGTGCCGTCGCCTCGACCCATCGACAGGTACACCAAGCCATCGGACGCCGCCACTGCGAGATCCTGGGGTCCGTCGCCATCCAGATCCGCCGCAGCGATGGCGCTGGCGTAGAGGCCGGTGACATTGGTCAACGCTCCCCCAAACGCCGCAGCGCCGTCGTTCAGCAGCACGCTGAAGGTCGCGGCCGGGTTCTCCGTCACGGCGATGTCGGGCGCGCCGTCCGCGTTCAGATCGGCGAAGACCAGCGACGAGGGGTATTGGGCAAGCTGGTACGTCGCGCCAACGACGAAGGTCCCGTTCTCGCTGCCCAGCATCAAGTCGACCGTCGAGTTCGCCGCCGCCGTCACCGCCAGATCGAGGTTATCGTCCCCATCGACGTCCCCGACGGCGAGGGATTGCGCACCGTCGCCCGTGGGGAGGCGGGTGCCGGCCGCGAAGATCCCCCCGCCTCGGTTCAACAGGACGCGGACGGTGTCGTCCAAGGGGAAAGCGAGCGCCACGTCCGGGGCCTGGTCACGGTTGAAGTCGCCGACGGCCATGGCGGCTGGCTCGCCCGGCTCGCCCTGAAGAGTCGCCTCCCCGAAGGTTCCGTCCCCCCGATTGACGAGCACGCCGACGGTGCTGTCTCCCGAGCGAGCGGCCAGGATGTCCGCCATCCCATCGCCGTTGAGGTCGAGCATGGCCACGGCCGACGGGGTCCCTCCCAAGGGATGGGTCGCCCTCGCTGCGAACTCGCCGTGGCCGCGATTGAGGTACACACTCACTGCCGCGTCGTCGGCGTCCGCGCTCACGAGGTCGACGTCTCCGTCGTCGTCGAGATCGCCAGCCGCCACCGCCACCGGGCCCGCTCCCGCGTGGAGGCCGGGCGGCCCGGGCAGGAGCGGAAACGAGGAGCAGGCCTCGCATTGGCCTCCCTCGCAGACGGTGAACGAGCCGCAGGCGTGGCCACAGGCGCCGCAGTGGTCCGGATCGGTGGCGAGAGTCACGCAACGATCGACGCAGAGCACGGTCGGGCTCAGGCAGCTTCGCCCACCGTCGGGCGCCGGAGCGTGCCCGCCGGACGGCGCTGGATCGGCGGGTGCGCCCCCCGTTGGCACCGCCGGGTTGGTATCGTCGCTACCGGACGGATCGAGGGCGGTTCGCCCGCCACAAGCCATGACCAGGGTCAGCGCGATGCCGGACCCGCGGATCACGAGATGACCCCAAGAACTCGGAGGCAATCGGCTCCCTCCTTCGCGGTCGCGACGAGAGCCTACCCGCTCGCTCGCTCGCGCGTCCATGGCCGAGTATCCTGGCGCTACCCCGACGGGGCTCCGACTCGGTCGTGCTGGTGCCGTCGGCTTCGCGCGTCCGCCCGGGCCGGCACCTCGTGCGGGCGGAGCGGCGGCGACCAGCCGGGCGCCGGACGGAGCTCGTCGAGCGGCGGGTACCGATCCGGGAAGTGCCGGCCGAGCCAGGCCACGCAGCGGTAGCTCGCCGGGCTCGCGATCTGGTAGCGCGCCGCGTAGCCGACGCAGGTCTCCATCGCGCCGCGCGCGCTCGCGAGCCAGGGCGCGGTGGCCTCGGCGAGCGCGGCGCGGTAGATCCGGGCGAGCTCCGGGTCGCGACGCACCCTGGGGGGGATAGGGACCCCCTGGAGAGCGATCGCGAAGTCACCCCACAGCTCGCCGACGCGAGCTCCAGCCTCGACCACCCAGATCGGTGAGGGCACGGGCTGCAGATCGACGACCGCCTTGTAGCCGGTGGTCGCCTCCCCCAGGGCGCGCACGCGGGTCTGCATCCAGCGCTTCACCTCGCCGTCGACGAACCGGTGGATGGCCTCGTCGTCGTCGGGTCCGCAGTATCGTGGCGGCGGCGCCGTGGCGGCGGGGGGCACCGCCCCGTCGGCGCGACGAAAGAGCGCCTCGCTCACCGCCTCGAGGGCGGCGCCGAGGCGCCGCTGGACGCGGCGGTCGACCGTCTCCTCCCCCGGCGCGCCGGTCGACGCCGCCACCTCCGGCGGCTCGGCGCCGACCGAAGCGCGGATGGCCGCGCTCGCGATCGCGTGACCGGGCCAGAGCGCCTCCGCCCGGGCGAACTCGTCGTACGCCTCCCGCCGCCGTCCGAGGGCGAGGAGCGCGCGCCCCCGCGCGGCGTGGAGCCGCACGCGCAGATCCACCGGGGCGGCCCCGAGCCCCTCGAGCCGCGCCGGGCCGAGCGCTCCCAGCACAGCCGCCGCCTCTCCCCGCCGCAAGTGACGATCCGACAGCATGAGCAACAGCAGCCCCTGGGTCGCGGGTGGGACCGCCCCCGGACGCCGCTCGAGCTCAGCGACGACCTCGGCGACCCTCGCCGGCTCG
>CAYOLF010000044.1:0-14645 GCA_964404725.1 uncultured Polyangiaceae bacterium | reverse complement strand
GCGGGTTCCCGGCCGCGGCGAGAGCGCTGGAGGACGACGGCACGTCGGTCCTGGGCGGCGTCCGGTCACCCCGTCACGAGGAATGCTACGATGGCTCCGTCGTGACTCGCGGGCCCCGTCGCCAGTCGCTCTCGGCCGTCGCGAGCTGCCTGGCGGTTACGACGGGGCTCGGTTGCGGGAAGCGAGCGGCGGACACGACCGAGGCGCTGCCCGTGACGCCGATAGCACACTACTGGCTGCGCAACGCGACGCTCCTCGATCAGCCGCACGGTACCCCGAGACGCACCGTCCGCGGGCCGCTCTTGGCCGAGCTCCGTTCCGACGGCCGCGTCCGCTCCGTGCTGGACGAGGCCGTCACGGTCGAGGGCTTCTTGCCCGAAGAGCGGCTGACCACGCCCGCCGACCGCTCCGGCCTGATGCTGTACGCGCAGCGCACCACCGACCTTCACCATCCATCGCCGTCCGGACCCGTCATTGGACGACTCCACCCCGGAGCCTTCGTGAGCGTCGCGCCACACGGCGACGCCCGATGGGCGGCCGTCGGCGTCACCGGGTACCGCGCGTTGGGTCGAGGCGTGGGACAGGGGTTGGTCGCTTACGCAGAGCGAGCCGCGCTCGGTCCCGAGCCCAGGCCGCTGGTCGCGCCGGACCTCGGGGGCAGGCTCGTCCTGAATCATCGGCTCCCCGTCACCGCACCCGGGGCGGCGGAGCCCTTCACCGAGACGCTCTGTGGCCCGCTCCACGTCGAGCCTGAGCACCCACGAGCGCTCGCGCAATCCCGGCACGGGATCGAGCTTCGGGGCACGCTCGATCCGGTCTACGGGGACGTCGGTGAGGACCGCGGCCCGATCGGCTGTCGGGGCAGAGCCGTGTACCGCACCCGAACGGGTCTAGTCCTGGTCGACGGCCAGGACGAGCTGGACGGCGTCGACGTCGACGCCGTGCCCACGGACTACTTGCCCTACGACGAGCTTGAGGACGAGCCCATCGCGGAGGCGCTGCTCGCGCGGCGTCCGCTCTACTGGCTCGTGCTCGGGCGCCAGGGGCCCACCTGCGAGGAGTGGAGTCCGGCGGAGATCGAGGGGCCGGCTGGCAAACCGCGCTGGCTCGAAGGACGGCTCTGCCGTCAGCGAGACCCCAAAGGCACCTGCTACTCCCTGCGCTACGGGCCCGAGCCGCTGGCACAGCAGCGCGATCCGGTGCTGCTGCTGCTCGGACCGCATTGGCGCGACGGCGGGTACCGGTGTGGCACGCCGTACACGATCGTCGGACGGGGCGACGACGTCTTCTACATGGCGGGAACGGGCCGCGTCTGGGTCCCCGAGCTCGGCGACGGGAGCGACGCGGTCGCGTTCCATCCGGCGGACTGGGAGCAGTGGTTTCTCACCAGGGACGCTTGTGAATCGCGGCGAGTGACCGGGTGGACCCGGGTGGCAGAAGGAGCCGACGCCCGGAGCCTGGGGGTGCACCTCGACTGCTACGAGGCGATCCGTCGCTAGGTCCTCGACGAACCTCCGGGGGCAGTCCACGGGGCGATGCCCGATGAGCACCCCGGCCGGCCAACGCGGAACCGAGCCCGGCGGGCGCTCGGGCTCAGCGCCGGTCCTGACCGCGCCCGTGGACGCGCGGATCACCGACCCGTCGGCGAGGCACGCCGGCTGCGCCGCGCGCGAGCGAGGCACGCCACGGCACCGAGCAGGAGCGCCAGGCCGCCGCTCGGGGAGCGCCCTGCCGGGACGCGGCAGCCGCAGCCGCCGTCGTCGCCGCTCGTCTCGCGCGGAGCAGAGCTGCCGGGTCCATCCGCCGCAACCTCGCCGCCGTTGCCGCCGGCTGCGCTGCTGTCGCCACCATCGCCGCCCGAGGGACCGGCACCGCCGCTGCCGATCAGCGCGCCCGCGGCACCGCCGGTCAACTCGCCCGCGACACCACCGGACGGCTCGCCGCCGGTCCCGCCGGTCCCGCCGGTCGCTTTGCCTCCGGTGCCGCCGGTCACCGCGCCTCCGGTCCCGCCGAGCGCGCCTCCGGTCCCGCCAACCCAAGCGCCCGCGGCTCCGCCATTCGTTGCGCCGCCGGTCCCGCCGGTCCCGGCGCCCGCGACGCCACCGGTCGAGGCGCCGGCAGTCCCGCCGGTCCCAGCGGTCGAAGTGCCGGCAGCTCCGCCGGTCCCGGCGCCCGAGTCCCCGCCAGCGTTCGCGCCACCGAAAGAAGCACCACCACCCTGGCCTCCCATCCCCCCGGCGCCGCCCGCGCCGCAATCGGGCAGCGGCTCCGGCGCGCTCGCCGAGTCTTCGTCGAACCCGTTCCACCAGACCTCGCTGTACGTGGAATCGTCGTTCTGCACGAGGTGGAGCCGGCCCGACCAACCCACCGGGACGGGATCGGGAGACCAGCCGCCGGCGATGGGCTCGAGGTAGTCCATGTGGTAGCCCGCCACTTCGACCGTGCGCATCGCCTCGCCCTTGAGGGTCTGCGAGGGAAAGACCCGCGTGACGTAGTAGGTGGAGATGACGTTCCCGCTCGTGACGGGGGGCCCCTGGCACTCGACCTCCGCCCCCACGCCGTCGATCACGAGATCGGACGCATCCAGCAACTCCTGATCACTCATGGGTGCCGGAAGGGCCACCGCGCGCTCCGCCAGCAGCAGCGTCGCCGTGACGAGTCCTAGCTCCAACCGTCGATGATTGGCTCGCATGAGATCCTCCACCGCGCAGTCTACCTCGGCCGCGAGCACCGGGGGGGCGAAGGCGCCCAGCCTTCGCGTCAATGTCATCCAGATCCGTCATCCATTCGGGACCGAGCCCCGGCGCCGTGGTTGCGGCGCGCGCGGCGGCGTCCGCCGTCTTCCCGCGGCCGCCGCGGCCCGCGTGGAGAGAGGGCGCACCAGCAGGGACGACGTCGTCCCAGCCCGCTCCTCGCGCGCCCAACGACCGCGGTTGCCCCCGCTCAAGGCCGCGGCCTCGGCAGGGGCGGCAGGCGGGTCACCAGATCGCGATATCCAGCGTCGATCGCCGCGGCCGGCACGCCCGCGAGGAAGAGGTGCTCGAGACCTTGGGCGAGCTTCTGGTACTGCTCGGCCGTGGGTGGTTTGCGGTCGCCGAGATCGCGCAGCGCGGCGTCGAGCAGCGCGAGGCCGGCGTTGACCTCACCGCAGGTACGCGCGCTCGCGGGGCGCAGGGCCTCGCAGTCGAGCTCCGGCGGGTACTCCTCCCACCGCTCGTCGCGAGCGGTCCCTTGCTCGCAGCGGCGCTCGTACGCGTCGCGGCGACGGTGGTAGTCGGCGAGGGTGGCCGCGTATCGAGCGGCGGAGGGCACCGCCTCGAGCATCGACAGCTCGAAGGCTCGCCACCCGATCTCCCAGGCGTCCCAGGAGAACTTCCCGTTGCTCGGCAGAGTGGCTGCGGGTTGCCCCGCGAGCGAGGGGGCGAACGTCCGGCGCCAAACCGCGAGCGCGAGCGCGACGACCACCTCCGGACGCGGCGCGTCGCGCTCCGCGACAGGCAGGGGCGCGTCGATGCCGCGGGCGCGCTCTGCGAGGCGCTCCACGATGGTGACGAGGCCGTCCTCGAGCCGGGGGCGGCTCCAGCCGCCGGCGACGAGGGCGTCGAGCACCACGGGCAGCGGGGTCCCTTCGCCACCACAGCCCTTGGCGTCCGGCGAATCGCAGGGGTACCAACGGGGAGTGGCGAAGCTTAGGTCGGCGCCGATGACCCCCGCCGCGAGCTCAGCCGGGAGGAAGCGACGCTGCTCTTCTTCGCAGCGTCTGGTGCAGGGCGAGTTGCCGAAAACGCAGGGCTCACAGGCCACGGGCCCGTGCTCGCCATCGATCATGAGGTTGTCGAACTCGACCGGTCGGTGTCGCGTGGTCATCCCGACGAGCGCATCGCACAACTCGCGCAGCTCGGGGTCGGTCGAGTCGCACACCACCGGTCGGACCAGGTCGCGGAGGATCGCGTCGTGCAGCGCGGCGGCCAGAGCCTCCGGCTCCGCCCCGTCGGTTTCGGCGAGGGAGATCGCCGCGAGCCTAGGCTGAAGGCGCGGCGACCAGGCCCCGAGCGCGTCCGCCAGCGCGACCAGGAACGGCTGGCGATCGGGCCCTGGGGGCGCTGGCGGCGGGGACGCGGGCGCGTCGCTCGTAGGCACGCCCACCACCGGCGCCGACACCGCCGCGCGCGGACCCGTCGCTTGGTGGGGCGCCCCAGCCACGGCGCAGCCCTCGAGCCCCGCCGCCACGAGCAGCGCGCTCACCACCGCATCCCGGCGCGCGACCGTGGCCATCAGCGGGAGAATAGCCCGCCTCCACTTCGATGGCGACGTGAAGGGCGGGGTGTGACTGGGAGCGGTCGACCGGGCCGGCGGCCTTTCTAACCCCAGGTCGCTACGGGACTGACGAGGAAATTTCCTCTCCGGAAACGGGGCGAGGGGCAGGGGCTTGGGTTGGCGTGATTCGTTAGTATGCGAACGACTTGGTGCGACCCGAAGCCCCCTCCGGGGCTCACCGACGGGTCGGGCTCAGCGCCGCTCGGGTCCGCACCAGTGGACGCGCGGATCACCGATCCGTCGGCGAGGCGCGCCGGTTGCGCCGCGCGCGAGCGAGGCACGCCGCGGCGCCGAGCAGAAGCGCCAGGCCGCCGCTCGGGGCGCGACCCGCCGGGACACGACAGCCACAGCCGCCGTCGTCGCCGGCGCCTCGACGAAGTTCCGAAGGCCCCCGCCGCGGGGTCGTTATCGAAAACGGATACCGACCCTCCTTTCGATCAACGGCGGGCATGACCCCGTGTATCTTCGTACCGGAGAATTCACGTGCTGCTAACCGAGATCATCGTCGTGCTTCTGCTCGTGGTCGCGAACGGCGTGTTCGCGGGCGCCGAGATCGCCATCGTCACGCTCCGACGCGCGCGCATCGAAGAGCTCGCGAGAGAAGGTCGAGGCAGCGCGCGCGCCGTTCTCGCGCTCCGGAAGAGTCCGGAGCGCTTTCTTGCCACCGTCCAAGTCGGCATCACCGTGGTCGGCGCCGCCGCGGCCGCTTTCGGCGGGAAGTCGATCGCCGCGCGCCTCGAGCCCTTCCTCCTGGGATCCCCGTGGCTAGAGGCGCACGCTGAGGTCTTGGCGCTCGGGCTCGTCATCGCGAGCATCTCGTACCTGTCAATCGTCGTCGGCGAGCTCGTGCCAAAATCGCTCGCGCTGCGCGGCGCCGAAACCTACGCGCTGCTCATCGCGCGTCCACTGCTCGCCCTGTCCTGGGTCGCGAGGCCCGTGGTTTGGGTGCTGAGCGCGAGCGCAAACGCCTTGCTCAGGCCCTTCGGCGATCAGACGACGTTCACGGAGGCCCGGCACTCGGCGCAGGAACTGCAGGAGCTGATCGAAGAGGCGAGCAACGCCGGCACGATCCCTCAGGAGGCCGGTGAGATCGTGTCCCGCGCGCTCGAACTGCCCGATCTCAAGGCGGCCGACGTCATGGTTCCACGCCAGGAGGTGATCATGATTTCGCGACAGGCGAGCCGCGAGGAGCTGAGGCGCCTCTTGCTGGAGCACAAGTACAGCCGCCTGCCGGTGTTCGAGTCGAGCATCGATAACGTCGTGGGCTACGTGACGATCAAGGACGTCCTGGCGCTCGCTTGGGAGAAGGAGCTCTTCGTGCTCGAGGACTTGATCCGGGCACCGCACTTCGTTCCGGAATCCAAGCGCGTGGTCGAGTTGATCAACGAGATGCGCGAGCGCCGTCAGCCCTTCGCGATCGTGGTCGACGAGCACGGCGGCGTCTCGGGTATCGTGACGATGGAGGATCTGGTCGAAGAGCTCGTGGGTGAGATCTTCAGCGAGCACGTCCGCCCCGCGGCCGACTTGATCAAGCGGCTCGCCGACGGCTCGGTGGTCGTTGCCGGCACCACGCCAATCCGCGAAATCAATCGGGCGCTCGACCTCGAACTCCCGGAGGACGGCGGCTTCAGCACGATCGCGGGGTTGAGCCTATCGCTCGCGGGTCGGATGCCCAGTGTGGGTGAGCAGTTCGAGATCCCGGGCGTGCTCTTGATGGAGGTGCTCGAGGCGTCACCGCGCAGGCTGCGCACGCTGCGCCTTCGCGTGCCCGCAAGGCCCCAGCCCACGTGACCGACCCTGCGTCGTTCAGGACTCTGCGCGCTGGTGCGACCGGACCTCGCCGCGGTGAATCGAGTTGAGGGCGGCGCCCCTGCGGAAGGCGCAGGTTTGGGGGTTGGGGCGCGGGCCGTTGTTGGGGCGGGGGCAGGGGTTAGGGTGGCGTGATTCGTTAGTATACGAACGACTTGGTGCGACCCGAAGCCCCCTGCGGGGGCCCGCCTACGGGACGCGGCGTTCGCCTCGGAGTAGACGTAGACTTGGGTGCTGTTCGGCCCCCGGGAGACGTCCACGAGCCGGGGGGTTGGAAGCGACCGGGTGCCGCGTCGCCCACGACGGCGATTGGCGATCGCCCTACCGAACCACGATCCCCACCCTCCCCCCGCCCTGAAGCCCGAGCAGCGCCACCTCGCGCTGCCCGCCGGCGGTGAGCTCGGCGCCCCAGAGGACGACGTCGGTGAAGCCCCCGAGCGACACTTCGACACGGCGGGACAGCGGGACGCCGAGCGCGGCGGCCAGCCCCGAGCTCGTTACCCACGCGACCTGGATCCGCTCGGCCACGCCGAGTCGGCTCCGACCGCGGGCCAGCACCGCGCGGACGCAGAGTTCGGGCCCCACCGTGAAGGTGGAACCGATCCCACTCCGGTAGCCGACGCCCGTGACGGCACCGAGCGCGGTCAGCACCATATCTCCGAGCTGGCTCGGGGCCGAATTGTGCAGCACCGAGAGCCCCAGCCGGGGCACCAGCCCCCCGGGTAGCGCAAGGGCGAGCTCCGCCGCGCCGCCCGCGAAAGCGTCCTCGCCCGCTGCCAGCCACGCCACCTCCGCGCCGACCTGCACGCTGAGCGGCCCCGACGGTGGAGCGGGTTCCGTTGGGGTCGGCTCCGGTGCGGGTGCCGGAGGCGCTGCTCGCTCCGGCGCCGCCGACGCGGGCGCCGGGGCCGCGGCCTCGGCGGGGGGCGTTTCCTCGAAGGGGAGCCGCGTCACCCGGAGCAGCTCGGCGAGCGCCACCGCAACCGTGCGCGGCCGGCTCTCCCGGGACACGTCGCCGAGCGCCAGCCGCGTGCGCAGCGACACCGGCGAGCCCGAGGGCGCCACGAACTCGACGGTGACCCGGAGCTCGGTCACGCCCTCGCCGCAGGCCTCGAGCTCGAGAACCAGCTCGGTCGCGCCCGGCGCCGCGGGATCGGAAACCAACGGGACCCCCGCGGCCCCGAGCTCGACGTGGAGCGCCGTCGTCAGGGCGTCGAGATCGAGCGGGGGCGTCGCGCAGTCGGGCAGCGTGACGCGCACGGGGGCCGGGGGCTCGGCCCGGGCGCAGACCGCGGCGAGCGCCAGGGCGACCGTGAGCAGCGACCCGCATGCGCGGCAGCGCCCCCTCACCGCGACGGGGCCTCCCCCGGCTCCTCGAGCAGGGCCGCGATCGCGCGCCGGTGCCGGCCGTTCGGGAACCGCCGGCGGTACTCCTCACTGGTAGCGAGCGCGCGGGCGCGCTCCGACGAGCGGAGCTCCGCCTCCACCAGCCGCAGGTAGCAGTCCTGCTCCAGCGTCGCCGGCGCCCCCAGCGCCAGCGCGCGGCGGAGCGCCGCGATCGCACGCGGCAAATCGCCGCGATCCATCCGGATCACCCCCAGGGTGAACGCCGCCAGCGCAGCGCGGCCGTCCTCCGGCGAGTCGCGCACCACGCGCTCGAGCAGCAGCTCGGCCAGCGCGAGATCCCCGGCGAGCCGGGCCGCGTCCGCGCGACGCAGCAGCGCCTCCACCCCCGCCGGTGAGCCGCTCGCGCTGCTCGAGGGCGGCGCCCCCGACGGCGGCGGAGGCGGGCTCGGGGGCGCAGGCTCCGTCCCCGTCGGGGCCACGGCCTTGCTCGACGACAGCGGGCGCGCGACCTCCGCCCGCGGGGCCGGCACGAGCTCGACGCCCTGCCCCGCCGCCAGCCGCGCTACGCCGTCGGGGAGCAGCGGCGAGCGCACGAGGACCGTCCCCTCGGCCACCGCGACGCTCACCCGCTCCTCGCTCCGCGTCACCGAGAAGCGGGTCCCCACCACCTCGACGCGCGCGAGCTTCGCCTCGACGCTCCAGCGCCGCGGGCCGCCCGGCACCACCGAGACGTCGACGCGCCCGCGCTCGAGGAGCAGCGCCACCTCCTGCCCGGTGAAGGCCAGCCCCTCCACCCGGGTGTCGCTCGCCGCCACCAGGCGCGAGCCGTCAGCGAAGCGCTGCTCTTCGGGGCCCTGCCCCGTCGTGTCCAGGCGCACGAACGCCGTCCCTTCCGCGGTGAGGAGGGCCTCGGGCGGCGCCGGGCCCCGGAGCCTCACCGCGACGAGCAGGACGAGCAGCACCGCGGCCGCCGCCGCAACGACGACCCAAACCCCGCGCGCTGCGCCCAGGCGCCGCCCCGGCCGCGCCTCGATCCCTTGCCACATGCGGGCCACCGCGGCGTCGTCCACGGGATCGCGCAGGACCTCGCGGAGCGGGTGGGGCAAATCGGACGCTCGCGACAGGGAGTCGAGGGTCACGGCTTCACCTCCGGTAGGAGCAGCAGATCGATTTGGTGGGCGATGCGGTCCCGGGCGCGGGCGAGGCGGCGTTTGATGGTCGCCAGCGAGCAGCCGCAGAGCTCCGCCACCTCTGCGAGCTCGCAGCCCTCCGCGTGGTGGAGCATCCACACCAGCCGCAGCTCGGACGGGAGCCGGGCCAGGGCCTGGTCGAGCCTTCCGAGCTTGAGCCGCAGCTCCACGTCGCAGTCCGGCGCGGCCAGCGCCTCGAGGGTCGCGTCGTCCGCGTCCTCGGCGAGCCCGATCCGCAGCAGCAGGCGGCGGCGGCGCAGGCGGCGGTGGGCCTGATGCACCGCGATCCGCATCAGCCAGGCGTCGAAGCGGGACGGCTCCCGCAGCCGGTCGAGATCGCGGAACGCCTCGAGGAAGGCGTCCTGCACCGCGTCCTCCGCGTCCCCGGTGCGCGCCAGGAGCCGCGTCACCCGCCCCGCCACCGGGCGCACGTGCCGGAGGTAGAGCTCCCGCCGCGCGCCTCCGTCGCCCTGCCGCGCCCGCGCGACCAATTCGGCGTCGGGGGCCGTGGTCCGCGACGTCGCCAGGGGCAACGGCACCACGGCCGCCGCCGCCGGCGGCGGCTTCGGTCGGAGGGGGAGCAGGAGCGCGGCGAGCATCGCGAGAACGTTGGCAGTCCGCTAGCATAGGGCCGCGAGCGGACCGTGCGGCTCAGCTTTTCTCGACCCGAACCACGATCGGCGAGCGCGGGCGCGATTCCGTGCGAAGGTCGGCCGCGGGTGAGCCTCGCGGCGCGCCCGTGGCCCCAACCGATCATGAAGCCCAACACCGCGTTCCTCGCCGCCCTCCCCCTGCTGCTCACCCTCGCCGGCTGCTCGAGCGAGGTCGAGGTGTTCAACAGAACCAACGCCGAGCTCGTCGCTCGCGTGGGAGATCCCTGCGTCCTTCAGGATGAGAACGACCCGAGCTTCTCGGGCGCGAGGCTCGGAGAAACCATCATCGAAGAGCCGGACGCGTGCGGTACCGGTATCTGTCTCGCCTGGCACTTCCAGGGCCGCGCCTCTTGCCCGGAGGGCGGCGAGCCCGGAGAGTGCGAGACACCCGCCGGGGAGCCCGTCACGGTAGCGGTGGAGCCGCAGCTAGAGGACCGCCCCGCGGAGGAAGCGATGATCTGCTCCTGCCGCTGCTCGGGGGACGACCTCTACGGCCCCCTCTGCGACTGTCCGGAAGGGTTCGCTTGCCGACACATCGTGGAGGACCTCGGACTCGGCGAGGAGAGCTCGCGCTACGCCGGCGGGTACTGCGTGCGGGACGAGTGAACACGCGCGGAGCGCGCCGAGGGCGAGGGAGCGCTGCGCGCTGGGGGGCCGAAGCGCGCGAGAGGAAACGACCGGGAGCTGCGTAGGGGACAGCCGGGCCCAGTCGTCAGATGGCGCGACATGACCGACGGACGAACCCTCCTCGCATCCCGGTCCACTTCCCTGCTCGACCCCGGCCTTGCGCTCCTGCTTGCGGCCGGCTTCGTGGCCGCCTTCCTGCTCGGTGAGGAGGTGACGCAGGCCGGGCCGGGCTCGAGCGACGGCTTGCACGCGGTCGTCGCGCTGGTGACGACCGCGGTGGCGGGGTGGCACCTCCTCCGTCATCGGGCCTGGTTGGCCAGGGTCTTCGGCCCGCGAGCGCGCCTAGCCGGACCTCAGCGGACGCGCCGCGTGAGCACGGTGGTGCTCGGAGCCACCTTCACGTTCATGGTCGTGACGGGGATCCTGTCTTCCCACTTCTTGGGCATGGAGCCGTCCTCGGCGACGAGGGGACTTCATCACGTCAGCCCCAAGCTCACCCTGCTGGTGGTGCTCTGGCATCTCGTGCTCTGCCGGCATCAGATCGTGAAGTGGTTCCGGCGGCCGAGGGTCGCCAAGCTCGACCCGGCGAGCTACTGACCTCGAGGGCTGGCCGGCTCCGCCCCGGCAAGTCCGGCGCGGAGCCGGGCGGAGCGCGGAGGACCGGCGTCCCCTCGCACCGCGACGCCCCCGACCGTAGGCCCCCCGCCTGCGCGCAGGACGCGCTGGCGCGTGAAGCCACGCACCCCCTCCGTATCCGCCAGCGCTTCCGACCCGGAGTGGACGAGTGCAGCGAGCTGCACGAGTCCACGGAGGGCTACGGCCCGAGCCGCAGGCGAGGGAGCGCCGAAGGCGCAGTGAACACAGGTTAGGGGGCTCGAGCGCGTCGCGCGGGGAGGCTTCGGCGATGGTGGATAAGGATCTGCTCGCGGCGAAGCTGGCGGAGCTCGCCGACCGCACCGGGCGAGTCAGGGCCCGTGTTCCCGAGTCGGTGGAGGACCTGGGCGCTGACCGCGACGCCCTCGACCTCGTCGCCTTCAACCTGATGCTGGCAGTGCAGTCTTGCGCCGACATCGCGAGTCATCTGATCGCCGACGAGGGCTGGCCCGTGGCGAGGACCCTCGGTGAGAGCTTCACCCGCCTGGAGGAGCGCGGTGTCCTCGCCGGCAAGACGGCCGAGCGGCTGCGCCACGCCGTGGGGCTGCGCAACGTGGTGGCCGACGGCTACGCCGGCGTCGACGTCGCCGCCTGTTTCCACGCGGCGACGAGCGGTCTGGTCAATCTCGAGGACTTCGCCAGTCAGGTGAGCGCCTGGGCGACCAGGCAGTGACCGCTGCGCTCCGCCCGCTCAGAAGCCCGGGAAGGGCTCGCGGCGGACGTGGGAGAAATCGAGGCCGAGCGTCCCGTTTCCGATCATGGCCCGGCGCGGATAGAAGACGAGCACGGTGGCGCTCGATGACGCGGCCAGCCCGTCGAAGCGCGCGCGTAGCGCCGCGCGCCGCGACACGGGGTACAGCTGCCGCTCCTCGATCACGTCGAAGAGCTCCGTCCCGGTGAGCTCGCGCGCTAGCTGGCGATGGTGATACCCCATCCGCCACCAGCTCTGCCCAAAGGCATGCCGGTGGTAGAAGACGAGCATCGCGTCCCCCTGGCGCCGCAGGAAGAGCGCCTGGCGATGACGCGCCCAGCTCGGATCGAAGGGCTTGTCCACCGAGAGCACGACGTCGTCGCCGGTGCCCGGCAAGCCGTCCTCGCCCACGCTCGTCACTGTGTAGTCCGACGTCCCCTTCACCGCGAACACGAACGGCCGCCCCCAGCCGTCGAGCTCTGGCCGCGACAGGGCGTGCGCCATGCCGGGGGTGAGCGGGGAAACCGGGAACGCGAGCTCGCCGCGGAGCTCCTCGAGGCCCCGGAACGGTCGATGTCCCCGTCGCTCGTCCTTCGGCAGCGGAGTCGTCACCAGGCCGTCCCACAGCAGACCGTGGAGGATCGCCAGCGTCGCCTCGCGGGGGTGCGCGAAGCGGGGGGCGCCCCCCTCCCCAGCCGCCGGCGTGACCGCGCTCGCGGGGGGTGGCGGCGCCGATGCGGGCGCGATCACCGATGCGGGCGCCGGCAAGGTCACCCTGTCGGGCGCCGCTGGCTCGGCGCGCAGTAGCCCGACCGTGCACCCGAGCCCGAGCGCGAGCGCCCCGAGAGCCGTGTGCGCGACCGGGCGCGGCCGGGAGCGGCGCGGGAGCATCAAGACTCCGGCGAGGGCCAGCGTGACCGCGAGTGGGGCCGCCCCCCAAGGTGCGGCGCCGTCGAGCTCGGCGGAGAGGCGGGGGACCATTCCCTCGGGCGGCTGCTGGCCGAGCTCGGCCCGGAGCGCGACGACGGCCCCTTCGTCGTCGCGGGGGGCCACTCCGCTCGGCGCGCTCGTCGCCGCGACCACCGGCGGCGCTGCGAGCGCGAGGGCGGCGTCGAGATCGAGCGCCAGCGTCGGCTCCGCGGTGACCGGGAGCATCTCCTGCGGCAAGGGGGTCGGCTTCCAGGTCGGGGAATGCCCGTACCCGGGGTGCAGCACCTCGCCAATGACCTCCGCCAGGCTCGACGCCAGGATCCTCATGATGGCTCTCCTCTCCCGGTGATCCGCCCATCCGACGCCGCGCGGGATCCGTCGCGCGAACGGCCGAGGGCGAGGACGCGCGGATCCCCGTCGGCCAGCAGCCAGCAGAGGCGCCGGTACACGCGCTGGAGTTCCGCGCAGTGCGGCGCCCGCCCGCTCGCGCTCCCGCCGCGCGCGAGCACCTCGCCGCGACAGTCGCCCGCGCACCAGCGACGGAAGCCGCAGGACCGGCAGTCGTCGTAGCGCTCCACTCGGTATTCGGCGCGCAGCCGCGCGAGCTCGGGACTGTTGCGGTAGATCCGCGCGAGGGGCTGCTCCGCCACCGAGCCCAGGCAGAACGCCGGCGCGCAGTGGTTCGGGCAGGGGTAGACGGCGCCGTCGGCGTCCACCAGGATCGTTTCGGTGCCGATCCCGCAGCTGGTACGGGTGCTGGAGCGCGAGCAGCCGCGGATCAGGCTCGCGAAGTACCCGCGGCCGAGCAGGTCCCGAAGCTCTGGCCGCCGCCCGAGCACGTCGAGCACGTGCTCGAGCACCACCGCCTGATCGGGCACCTGCTCGAGCAGGCACCGCGCGCGCCCGAGGCCGCGGAGCGGCATGAAGCGAGCCTCCTCCGCGCCGAGCTCGCGGCAGGCCTCGAGCAGCGCCTCGAGCCGCCGGAAGGTGCGCGCCGTGTACACCATACTCACGAGCACCCGGACCCCCGCCTGGGCGAGCAGGCGCACCGCGCGCGTCGCCGCCGCAAACGCCCCGGGGCCGCGGAGCGCGTCGTTCTCGGCCGGCTCCGGCGAGTCGAGGGACACCTGCACCTCGACCGCCCGCTCGGCGAGGAGCGCGGCCAGCTCGGGGGTCACCGGGGTGCCGTTGGTCGACAAGGTGACGGTCCGCTCGAAGTCCCGCCGCGCCCAGGTGAGGATCGGCCGGAGCCGACCGACGTCGAGCAGCGGCTCCCCGCCGAGCAGGATGAGGCTCGCCCCGGGGCGACAGACGGTGCCGATCCCCTTGAGCCCTGCGAGCAGGGTCTCGACCGGGAGCTCGGGGCCCCGCGGCCCGGCAACGTAGCAGTGGGCGCAGTGGAGGTTGCAGCGTCGGGTAACGTTGAGGGTGAGGTTGCCGAGGAGCGGCTCGGTGTCGGTCGCGTCCTCTGGCTCGCTGCGCCCGGGCTCACGGAGGATCCGGCGCGACATCAGCTCGCTCACCACCGGCGCGGTGCCGTCGAGGTCGAGCGCCGACCCATCGGCGCCAAGCCCGAGCAGCGCCTCGTCGAGCCGCTGCTCGCCGTCGAGCCGCCCGAGGAGCGCGACGACCTCGTCGTCCACCACCATCCACTGCCCGAGCTCGCCCCAGACCAGGAGAGTCCGCTCGCCGCGGCGCTCGCAGAGCGTCGGCGCCGCCGCCTGGAGGCGCGCGCTACCCGTGAGCATCGGCCCCTCCCGCTCCCATCGCGGCCGGCGCGAGCGCGAGCGCCGCCACGTTCCACAGGGCGTGCGCCAGCGTGGCCCAGCGCAGGGTGCCCGTAGCGAGAACCAGGTAGCAGAGCCCGACGGAGAACACCCCCATGGCGAGCAGCCGCGCCATCGGCGCCGGCGCGTGGGTGAGCGCGAAGAGCAGCGAGACGGCGAGGACCGCCGGCGTCTTGCCGTGCGTGCGGACCAACTCGTCGAGCAGCGCGCCGCGGAAGTAGAGCTCCTCCGCGAGCGGAACCACGAGCGCGATCCCGACCGCGGCGACCGCGTCCACGCGCGCTCCCTGCCCGAATCGGAGCGCCCCGTACCCGGCCCCCACCGCGACGACCCACCCGAAAGTCGCGCGACCGAAGCGGCGCGCCGCGCTCCGCGGGTCCGACGCGCCACCGCTCCAGCGAGCCCACCGCGGGAGGCAGAGGGCGACGAGGAGCAGGGGCGGGACCCAGGAGCTCGCGCCGGGGACGAACGGCCCCACCAGCTCGGCGAGCCAGCGCCCGGCGCCGAGGTACGCGAGCAGGACCAGGCCGAGGCCCCAGCCCCGATGGCTCGCCCTAGAGCAGCAATCAGGTTGATTGCTGCGAAAGATCAACGACCTAGGGACCCGCGTCCTCCGGGTCCCACCCAGCCACCGCTGGGT
>CAYOLF010000043.1:32266-51042 GCA_964404725.1 uncultured Polyangiaceae bacterium | reverse complement strand
CGACGCCGGTGGCGCCTGCACGGGCGGCAACGCGACCGGCGGCGCCAGCACCGGCGGCGACGCGACCGGTGGGACCAGCACCGGCGGCAGCGAGCCCACCTGCACGCCGTCGAGCCCTCCCGACGAGCAATGCGATGGGGTCGACAACGACTGCGACGGCCAGACCGACGAGGCCTTCCCCGAGGACGGCGCCGCGTGCGACACCGGGCAGCCCGGCGTCTGCGCCGACGGCACCTTCGCCTGCGACGGGGGTGAGCTCGTGTGCGTCGCGGATCTCGAGGCCGGCGACGAGACCTGCAACGGCCTCGACGACGACTGCAACGGCTACGCCGACGCGGGCGCACCGGGCGTGGCGGGCGAGACCGACGTCGATGAGGACGGCCACCTCTCCTGCGCGGACTGCGACGACGACGATCCCGACAATTGGGCCGCCTGCGCCGCCTGCGCCGACGCCGACGGCGACGGCTACTACTTCGGCTGCGATGCGTACGCCGAGCGACCCGGTCCGGACTGCGACGACACGGAGGCGCTCATCCCCCTCTGCACCCTGAACGTGATCCTCATGGTCGGCGACGGGATGGGCTTCGAGCAGGTCCGCGCCGCCGGCATGTACTGGCACGGGGCCGCGGGAACGCTCTTCCTGGAGACGGCCCCCGACGGCGGCGCGGTGACGACGCAGAGCCTCAGCGACCCGACACCGACCGACTCGGCCGCCGCCGGCTCGGCGATGGCGACGGGACGGAAGTACGTCAACGGGCGGATAAGTTACAGCACGCAGAGCGGCGACGTGACGACCGTGCTCGAGCTCCACCGGGCGGCGGGCAAGAGCACGGGCTTGGTCACCACCCACACCCCGTTCGTCGACGCGACCCCGGCCGCCTTCGGCGCCCACGAGGCGGACCGCAACGAACAGGCTCTGATCGCGGCCGACCTGTGCAACGGGTCGCGCCCCAACGTCCTCATGGGCGCGGCGGACTCCGACGTCAGCCGGACGGCGTTCGAGGACGCGGACTACACCTGGGTCACCACGCTCGCGGAGCTCGCCGCGGTCGCGCCGACTACGACCCACCTCGCCGGCGTCTTCGGCAATAGCTCGCCCACGCTCACCGAGCGGGCGCTGTTCACCGTCGAGCACCTGAGCCAGGATCCCGACGGGTTCTTCCTGCTGGTCGAGCACGAGGGGATCGACGAGGCGGGGCACACCCACCGCATGGGCGACCTGGTCGCGGCCGTGGGCGAGTTCGACGCGGCGGTCGAGGCCGTGGTCGGCTGGGCCACCGCCCGCGGCGACACCCTCGTGGTCGTCCTCGCCGACCACGAGACCGGCGGGCTCACCGTGACCGAGCCGACCCCCGCGGCGGGGGAGCTCCCGGCGGCGACCTGGTCGAGCACGGGCCACACCAACACCGCCGTGCCGGTCTTCGTCTTTGGCGGCCTGCTCCCCGCGGCGGTCATCGATAACACCGAGGTGTTCACGCTCCTCGGCGGCTGAGTCGGCCGACGCGGGGGGCGCGGGCCGACGCGGCGGCGGTCCCCGCGACCGGCAAGTCAGCGGGCGCGGCGCCCCGGCGATTCGCGCGCGCGCCCGCGCGATGACAAGATCGGCGAGGCGGGGCGGCGACCTCCCCGCCCCCAACCCCCCCTGCCCGGTGCGACCATGAAGACGCTCTCCCTCTTCTGCCTCGGCCTCGCTTCCCTCGTCCTCGGCGCCTGCACCGAGGACGACGTCGCCCCCATCGGGGGCTCTTGCACCTTCGCCGGCGAAACCCACGCGAACGGAGAGCGCTGGACCTGCGATTGCAACGAATGCTGGTGCGAGGACGGCGTGCTCGCCTCCACCGACGTCGCCTGCGATCCGGACGGGGACGGCGGGGAAGGTGGCGCCGGCACCGGCGGGCTCGCCACGGGCGGCTCGGACCGCGGGGGCGCCGGCGCCGGCGGGCTCGCCACGGGCGGCTCGGACCCCGGCGGCGCCAGCAACGGCGGGGAAGGTGGCTCGGGGGGCGGCGCGGCGTGCCAGGTCGGCGATCGGACCTACCCGGACGGCGCCACCTGGGACTGCGACTGCAACCAATGCTGGTGCGAGGACGGCGACGTCGTCTCCACCCTCATGGCCTGCCCGCCGCCGACCTGCGCCTCCGACGCCGACTGCGTCAGCGACGAGTTCTGCGACACCCCGCTGGGCAACTGCGGGGGCGAGGGCGCCTGCACCTCGGTGCCGGACGCCTGTGCGGAGATCTACCAGCCGGTCTGCGGCTGCGACGAGCGCACCTACGGCAACGCGTGCGACGCCGCGGCGGCGGGCGTGAGCGTGCTCGCGCCGGGCGAGTGCGGCGGCGGCGTCGCGTCGGTGGTCTGCGGCGGCTGGGTCGGCGACACCTGCACCGCCGATGAGTACTGCGCCTACGTCCCCGGCGAGCACTGCGGCGCCGCCGATGCGTCCTCCGTCTGCCAGCCGCGCCCGGAGTTCTGCTCGAAGGAGTACGTCCCGGTCTGCGGCTGCGACGGCGTGACGTACTCCAACGCCTGCTCCGCCAACGCTGCCGGAACGGGCGTGCTCGCCGAGGGCGACTGCTGAGCCCGGTCCTGGGCGAAGCCCGTTCGCGCGGCGCCGAGCGACCGCCCCGGGACGCCAGGAGCGAGCTTCGGCCCGAGGGCCGTCCCGTTCCCGGGCCGAGACGGGACGCAAAGTCTGGCCAGGGCCCCCGAAGGCGAATAGGCTTCGCGGCGAGCCAGCCTCCCCGATTGCATCGAGGGGGCGCGGGCCTCGTCGAACACCCGTCCGAGCCTGGCACGGACGAACTGGAACGTTGGGGAAAAGGAGCACTTACATGACGAATTTCCGTGGATTCAAGCTCTTCGCAGGACCGGTGATCGCGGCGGCGCTCACCGCTCCGATGGTCGGCGGCTGCAGCGACGACGGCGGCGGCCTGACCGGCGGATGCGAGGCGGACATCAGAGCGACGGCGGAGGCCTTCTCGGGGTCGGTGGACGCGCTCGTGGCCGCGTCGGAGGAGATGAAGGGCAGCCTGTACGTCGCCTGCGCGACGATGGCCAACGACCTCGGCGCCGCGGACGCCCCCAGCCCGACCGCCGCGAACGTGAGCAATGATGAACTGACCGCGGCCTGCAATCTCGCCGCCACCGCCATCGGCGAGGCCAAGGCCAGCGTGACCGGCAGCGTCCAGCTCATCTACGTCGCGCCCAAGTGCGAGGTCAACGCCTCCGCGCAGCTCAATTGCGAGGCGAGCTGCACCGTGGACGCCGAGTGCGACCTCGGAAGCGTCGAGGCACGCTGCACCAAGGGCGAGCTCAGCGGGACCTGCGAGGGCGAGTGCACCGGCACGGTCAGCTGCGAGGGTTCGGCCTCGGTCGCCGCCGAGTGCGAGGGCACCTGCGCCGCGGAGTGCACGGGGACCTGCGAGGGGACCTGCAACGGCACCTGCGAGGGAACCTGCTCGGCCGAGAACGCCGACGGCCAGTGCGCGGGGACCTGCGAGGGAACCTGCACGGGGTCCTGCAGCGCCAAGTGCACGGGCACCTGCTCCGGCTCCTGCGCGCTCGCGGCCGACGCGGAGGTCGAGTGCAGCGGCTCGGCAAGCTGCAAGGGCGAGTGCTCGGTGGCGATGACGGCGCCGAAGTGCGAGGCCGAGCTCGAGCCCCCGGAGTGCGAAATGGACGCGGACTGCCAGGCCGGGTGCAAGGGCAACGCGCAGTTCGAGGCGACCTGCACCAAGCCCAGCGTGTCCGTCGTGGCCGAGGGCAACGCGGAGCTGACGGCGACCCTGGAGGCCAACATGCCGGCGGTCTTCCAGGTCGCGGCCCAGGCCGAGCTCATGGTCGAGGCGGCCGCGGACGTCGTCGGGCGGACGGGCGACGTGATCGGGGCGGTGGCCGGGAGCCTGAAGTGCGCGGCCAGCTACGGCGCGGAGTTCAAAGCCAAGCTCGAGGGCGCGGTCGCGGCGCAGGCGTCGGTGAACGTCTCCGTCAGCGCAAGCGCGTCGGTGAGCGGCGAGGCCTCCTCCGGCTGAGCGCGGACCGAGCGTAGACAGCGATGACGGCGCGCCCCCCTCGGGCGCGCCGTCGCGCTTTTGTGGCGCCCCCGGCGGCAGCCGCGCTCGGACCGCGCCTAGAGCACCGATCAGGTTGCCGACAGCGACGGAGGCTTGGAAAGCGTCTCCATGCAAGGCGAGGAGACGCTTTCCAAGCCTCCTCTGCCGAGATCTGCTCCCAGCTCGGTGCTCTAGGTCATTGATTTGTCGCAGCAATCAACCTGATTGCTGCTCTAGGCGCGAGGCCCCGCGTTGACAAGGCGCCACCCGGGCTCTACTTCACGCCCCCATGTCGACCCCCGCCCTGTCGCTCCCCGCTCGCGCCATCGCTCCGGACGACCCCGTGCCGGGGGTGAAGAACGTCGTCCTGGTCATGAGCGGCAAGGGCGGCGTCGGCAAGAGCACGGTCGCCGCCAACCTCGCCGTCGAGCTCGCGCGGATGGGCGCCCGCGTCGGCCTGCTCGACGCGGACATCTACGGCCCCAGCGTGCCGACGATGTTCGGGATCATGGAGCGCCCCGGCGGCGAGGACGGGCGCATCGAGCCCCTGGAGCGCCACGGGGTCAAGCTGATGAGCATCGGGTTCCTCCTCGAGGACGCGACCACCGCCGTGGCGTGGCGGGGACCGATGCTCCACACCGCCCTGCTCCAGTTCATCAAGGACGTCGCCTGGGGGGAGCTCGACCTGCTCCTGCTCGATCTACCACCGGGGACGGGCGACGTGGTGATCACGCTGGCCCAGAACCTGGCGAGCACGGGAGCGGTCATCGTCACCACCCCGCAGGAGGTAGCGATCCAGGACGTCTACAAGGCGGTGACGATGTGCCGGAAGGTCCACATCCCGCTCCTCGGCGTCGTCGAGAACCAGAGCTGGTTCGTGTGCGAGCACGGGACCCGCTACGAGCTGTTCGGCCGCGGCGGCGGCGCCAAGGTCGCGGCCCTCGCGGGGGCGCCCCTGCTCGGCCAGGTGCCGCTCGACGTCGCCCTCCGCGAGTGCGGCGACGCCGGGCACCCGGTGGTGGACGCGAAGCCCGAGGCCGCGAGCGCCCAGGCGCTCGCCGCGGTGACCCGCACGCTGCTGGCTCGCGTCGCCGAGGTGAACGCGACGGTGCCGGGCCTTTCCGCCGAGCGCGCGGGCGGCGCTCAGCGACACCTGCCCGTCACCCGCTGAGCGCGGCCCGCTCCCGCGCGTGGACCCGCGGCCGAGGACCGGCGGCAGGACGACGCCGTGCGTCGTCGCGCGCGGAGGGGCTCGGAGCCACGGCACCCCGGGGAAAGGGTCGATTGGCAGGCGCCGCGAGGCGCGATATAGGCGGGGTCCGCGCCATAGGCAGCCATGTCCTCCGAGAACCCCACCCCCAATCCGCCGCCCGCCGACGCCGAGCTCGCTCGCGACGTCGCCCCGAGCAGCGACGTCACCCCGAGCCCCGAAACCCCCGCTGCGGCCGCCGCACCGCCCGACGCGGCGCCGCCACCGTTGACACCGGACGGTGGTGAAGCGGCCGTGGAGGCCGGGAGCGACGCCGCGAGCGGCGCGACGCCCGATGCCGACGCCGGCGGCGACGAAGCGGCCGACGACGAAGCGGCCGACGACGAAGCGGCCGGCGACGAAGCGGCCGGCGACGAAGCGGCCGGCGGGGGGCCTGGCGCGGGCGGCGAGGGGCGCCCGAAGCGCCAGCGCAAGCGCCGCAAGAAGAAGACGCTCCCGCCGGACGGGGCAGAGGGGGCGCGCCCCTCGCCGCGCCCCACCCGGCGCCCCTCCACCGATCGCGCGCCGTTCCACGTGGGCGAGGAGGTCTTCGGCAAGGTCACCGCCGTGCTCGACGAGGCGGTGATGGTCGATCTGGTGGGCAAGGCCCTCGCGATCTTCGACCGCTCCGAGATGGACCCCGACGATCTGGTGCCGAGCGTCGGCGACCGCTTCGTCGCTCGCGTGCACAACGACGGCGCCCGCGCCGGGCTGGTGGTGCTAACGCGCAAGCCCCTGCGCGAGGAGGAGACCAAACCCCTGCTCGAGCAGGCCGAGAAGGACGGGGCCTTCGTCAAGGGGCTGGTGATCGGCGCCGTCAAGGGTGGCGTCGAGGTGGACATCGGCGGCGTGCGGGCGTTCGCGCCCGCCTCCGGCATGGATCTGCACCCCGCGCAGGCCAACCTCCAGGGCCTGGTCGGGCAGCGGCTCGACTTCAAGGTGCTGCAGTACAAGAGCCAGGGGCGCGACGTCGTGGTGACGCGGCGCCCCATGCTGGAGGCCGAGGCCCACGAGCGGCGCAAGATCGCGATCACCCAGCTCACCGAGGGCCAGGTGATGAAGGGCATCGTCCGCACCGTGGTGGAGTGGGGCGCCTTCGTCGCGCTGCCGGAGGCCGAGCACCTCGAGGGGCTCGTGCACGTCTCCGAGGCCAGCCACGATCCGCGGCCCGACCTCCTGGAGCTGTTCAAGCCGGGCGCCGAGATCGAGGTCAAGATCACCAAGATCGACGAGAAGGGGAAGATCTGGCTCAGCCGCAAGGCGCTGGTCGAAGACCCCTGGGCCGAGGCCCGCCAGAAGTACCCCTCGGGCCAGCGCATCACGGGGAAGGTGACGCGCGTCGAGGGGTTCGGCGCCTTCGTCGAGATCGAGGAGGGGCTCGAGGGGCTCCTGCACGTCGCAGATCTCTCGTTCGACCACATCGAACACCCGAGTGAGGTGCTCAAGGTGGGCCAAGACATCGAGGTGGTCATCCGCCACTTCGATCAGCAGGCCAAGAAGATGTCGCTCCACCTCGCGCCACCGCCCGAGCGCGCGGACGAGCCACAGCAGCGGGTGACCCGCGGGAGCAACATCCGCGTCGAGGTGGTCAAGGTGGAGAGCTCGGGCGTGATCTGCCGCGTCCTCGGCATGACCGGCCGCGGCGCCCGCGGCTTCCTGCCCGCGGGACAGACCGGGACTCCCCGCGGCACCGATCTTCGCAAGCACTTCAAGCAGGGGACGGTGCTCGAGGTGAAGGTGCTCGACGTGGATCCCCGCCGCGGGGAGCCCAAGCTGAGCGTCCGTGGCCTCAAGGAGGACGAGGAGCGCCGCGCCCACGCCGAGTACCGCAAGAAGCTCAAGGCGGAGTCGAGCTTCGGCACCCTCGGGGATCTGCTCGCCAAGAAGCTCGGGCAGTCCAAGCCCGAGGAGTGATCGGCCCCGAGGGACGACCGGGCGGCCGCGCGCGCGGGACGGGCGAGCGGCCCGGTCCGGGGCCCGGTCGGCTCCGAAAGAGACGGGCCGCGGAGTCGCCGGACTGCGCGTCTTCGTTGGCAATTCTCCCCGGTGCCGCGGCGCCGAGCGGGGCCCGGGCGCGGGCGGCCCAAGGGACACTGCCCCCGCGTTGTCCGATCCAGGTGTGTTGAACTATCGTGCCTTGCCGCGACCGGCCCCGGCATCCCTTGGCCGTGCCGCCTCGCGCGAACCTGGATGGCGAACCGGAGCGACCGCGAGCTCGTGGATGCAGCCCGAGAGGGCGACGCGGAGGCGTTCTCCGCGCTGGTCCAACGGCACCAGCGGCGCATCTACCGGCTCGCCGTCCACCTGCTGCGCAACGCCGCGGAAGCCGAAGACGTGACCCAAGACACCTTCGTCCGCGCCTACGGCGCGCTCGAGCGCTTCGACGGCCGTTGCGAGCCGTTCACCTGGATGTACCGCATCGCCGTCAACCTCTCCCTGAACATGATCCGCGCCCGCAAGGCGCGGCGGGTGGCGACCACCACCGACGATCCCAAGGTCGCCGCCAATCTGGTCGAGCGGCGCCCCTCTCACGCAGATCCGGCGGCGCGCAGCGCCGATCGGGAGCTCGCCACGGCCCTCGGGGCGGCGCTCGACGAGCTCAGCGAGACGCTGCGAACGACGCTCGTGCTGGTGTGCGTCGACGGGCTCAGCCACGCCGAGGCGGCGGCGATCCTGGGGGCCCCCGAGGGGACCATCGCCTGGCGCATCCACGAGGCGAGAAAGAAGCTCCGTGCGTCGCTGGAGCGACGCGGCTACGCTGAAGGGTGGTCGGATCCGTCATGACCCAGCGCGACCCTGCCGAGCTCCCGGCGGCCGTCGAGGCCCTCCTCACCGCCTGGCCGGTCCCCGAGCGGAGCGACGAGGCGTGGGCCGCGTCCGCCGCCGCGATCGCCGCGCGCCTCCGCGGCGCCGCAGGCGCGGGCGCTGACGGATCGACCCCGGCGACCGACGCGCCCGCGCTCGACGACGCGGCGCTCCTCGCGGAGCCGCTGCCCCGCGAGGCAGACGAGCCCGAGGTCTTTGCCGCGGACCGACGCTCCGCGCCGCGGCTCGCGGCCGCGGCCACCCCTCGCCCCGCGCCCGCGGGGACCGAGCGGAGCCTCGCCGAGCTGGCGCGGTCCCGCGTCGCCGAGTCCGATCGCGAGCGGCGCCTCGAGGTCGCCCGGCAGAGCCTCGACCACGTCGCGCGAGCCCGGTCGCGCGGGGAGTTCGCCGATCAGGTCGCGCGCACCGCGGAGGCGCGGAGCAGCGACCGGAGCAGCCAGCCCAGCCTACCGGCGCGGCGCGATCGCCTCGCCATGAGCACCCTGTTCGCCGCCATGGGCATGCTGGCGGCCGCGGCTTCCATCCTCGTGCTGGTCCAGGTGGTGCGGCGCTCGCCCCCCACGAGCGTCGAGCCGGTCGTGGTCGCGGCCAGCAGCGCCAAGCCGAGCCCGCCCGTGACGAGCCCCGCGACCGACGAGGAGCCGGTGGCGCGGCTGGAGGACCTGCCGGCAAACGCGGACCGGGCGAGCCCGGGGACCGCCCCGCGCCCGAGTCGACCGAGCGCGGGCGCTGCGACGGCGCCGCGGCTCGCCGTCGGCCCCGCGGTCGCCAGCGCCGCCCCCACCGAGCCGGACGAGTTTGACACCAAGCTCCAGCACGCCGAGGGACGCTCGACGCCGCTCGCGCCGACCACCGGCGAGGCCATCGCTGCCCTCGCGCCCGGCCTCGGCCAGGCGAAGCGCTGCGTCACCGGCCACACTGAGCCGTCAGTCGCAGTGATCACGTTCAGCTCGGACGGCACCGTCTCGAGCGTCGCGGTCAGCGGACCGGCCGCGGGGACGCCCGCGGGCTCCTGCATCGAGTCCGCGTTCAAGGGCGCCCGGGTCGTCCCCTTCGCCAAGCCGTCGTTCACGGTCAGTTACCCCGTTCGACCGTAGCCTCCGCGACCGCAGGGGGGCCGTGCCCCTTCGCGAGCCGACGAGCACGACGCCGGGGCGCTGCTGCCGCCCGCGTCGAACTCCGTCGCGCGCGATCCGGTCACCCGGTAACATTCGCCTTCGGAGCGCGGCTCGGGGAGAGTCGCCAGCACGGATGACCCCCTTCGCCAACCCGCCGCCCAGCGAGCTCTCGCCCGTCCCCGGGGCGGGCGACGTGATCGATGGCAAGTACCGGATCGAAGAGATCGTCGGCCGTGGGGGCATGGGCGTGGTGCTCTCCGCGCGGCACCTGCAGCTCGGGCAGCGGGTCGCCATCAAGGTCCTGCACGCGTCCGAGTCGACGCGCACCGAGGCGACCGCGCGCTTCCTCCGCGAGGGGCGCGCCGCCGCCGGGCTCGCCAGCGACCACGTGGTGCGCATCCACGACCTCGGCATGCTCCCGAGCGGCGCCGCGTTCATGGTGATGGAGCTCCTGCGCGGCAGGGACCTCTCCGCGCACCTGGCGACCGCGGGCCCGCTGCCGATCGCGGAGGCCGCGGACTTCGTGCTGCAGACCTGCGACGCGATCGCCGAGGCGCACTCCCTCGGCATCGTGCACCGGGATCTGAAGCCGTCGAACCTCTTCTTGACGCAACGCAGCGACGGGACGCCGCTGATCAAGGTGCTCGACTTCGGCATCTCGAAGACCCGGCCCGACCCGGAGGATCCCGCCTCTCGGGTCGACCTCACCTCGACCCGCTCGGTGATCGGCTCCCCCGCGTACATGGCGCCGGAACAGATCCGCGACGCCAAGCACGTCGACGTCCGCGTGGACATCTGGTCCCTGGGACTCATCCTCTACGAGCTCTTGTCCGGGAAGCAGGCGTTCGTCGCCGACACGCTGCCCGCGGTCTGCGCCGCCATCGCCGCCGACGCTCCGACCCCGCTACAGCAGATCAGGCCCGACGTCCCGGCGACGCTGGCGGCGATCGTCCAACGTTGCCTCGAGAAGGATCCGGCCCGACGCTTCCAGACCGTGTGCGAGCTCGGTGACGCGCTGGCACCCTTCGGTCACCGCCGCGTCGAGCTCAAGCGCTGCCCACCCACCGCGGCGCTGGCGGGGCACCGGGAGGCGGTCGCCACGCCGAGGCCCGAGCCGAGCGCTTCGTTGAGGGCGCCAGGCGACACGCTGCCCTCCGGGGAGCGCGAGCGGCTGAGCTCCCCCACGTCGTCGGCGACGCTCGCCTCGCCGACGCAGGACGAGGCCAGCGCAGCCGAGCCGGCGCCGTCCCGCTCCCGCGCGACGCCCCTGCTCGTGGCGGGCCTGCTGGTGGCGGTTCTGGTCCTGATGGTGACGCTCGCGCTCCGCCGCGGCCCCCCCACTGTGCCGGTCCCGACGGCGAGCGCGCCGGCGGCGTCACCGGCCGCGACGGAGCCGGCGCAAGCGCCCGCGTCCCGGCCGCTGCCGGAGGCGTCATCGGTGCCACCGGGGTCGCCCTCGACTTCACCGACCGCGGGGGACGCCCGCGGTCCGGCAGCGACGACGGGCGCCGCGCGGGCGCCCGCTGCCTCGCCCAGGCCACCCGCCGCCACCCCGCCGCCCCACGGCAGCGCCGACGCGGGCGACGCGCCCGTCCTCGACATCCGCCTCGAGCGCTGAGCCCCCGCGATGCCCCGTCCCGTCTGGTCCGCGGTCCTGGCTTCGTCCCTCCTGCTCCTCGTGGCAGCGCCACCCGCGCGCGCAGACGACACCGCGGACGAGGCCGAGCTGCACTTTCGCCTCGCCGCGGCGGCGTACCAGCGGCAGGACTTCCCCACCGCGCTGGTCCATTTCCACGCCTCGAACCGGCTCGCGCCGAACCACAACGTCCTCTACAACCTCGCGCGCACCTACGAGAGCCTCGGCGAGTTTCCGGCCGCGTACCGGTACTACGACCTGTCGCTCGAGGGCGAGACCGCGCCCGACGCGCGGGCGAGCGTCGAGGCCGCGCTCGCCCGGGTTTCGACCGAGGTGGCGGTGGTGGACGTGCGGACGACGCCGCCGGACGCGACGATCTACGTCGATCGTCGCGACCTCGGGCAGCGCGGGCGTTCCCCACGGCGGCTCGGGCTAGCGCCGGGAACGTACCGTGTGCTCGCGGAGTTGCCCGGCCACGAGCCGGCGGCGGCGACGGTCGAGGTCGCGCGCGGCGAGACGACCTCGGTGCAGCTGGAGCTCCGGCAGCTCCTCGGCTCGCTCCGGGTCGCGGGCACCGAGGGCGCCACGGTGCGGCTCGACGATCCGCGAGGCGCCGTCGCGTGCGTGACGCCCTGCACCGTCGAGGTCCCGCCCGGACGACACCCGGTGTACCTCTCCCGACCCGGGTACCGCGACCTGGAGCTCTCGGTCGAGGTCGCCGCGCGCCAGACGACCTCGGTGCGGCCAGAGCTCGCGTTGCGCACTGGCACGGTGATGGTGAGCACCGACGAGCCCGGCGCGCTGGTGGAGGTCGATGGCGCGCCCCAGGGGTTCACACCCGCCGTGGTGACGCTCCCGCTCGGCGAGCATGCGCTGCGCGTCTCGAGCCCCGGGTTCGAGCCGGTGGAGCGGTTCGTGACCGTGACGGAGTCGATCCGGCACCGCGTCGAGCTCTCGCTGGTCCCCAAGGAGGAGATCCAGGCGGCGTCGCGGGTCGCCGAGGACTCCGCCCGGGCCCCAAGCTCGGTCACCGTCATCCCGCGGGCGGAGCTCGAGGCGTTCGCCTATCCCACCCTCGCCGAGGCGCTGCGGGGCACGCGGGGCGTCTACCTGTGGGACGATCGCGCCTACGTGACGCTCGGCTTCCGTGGCCTCGGGCGCCTCGGCAGCTACGGCAACCGGGTGCTCGTGCTCCAGGACGGCACGCCGACCAACGACGACTGGGTCGGCGCCTCGTTCGTCGGTTACGACGCCATGACCGATCTCGGGGACGTCGATCGGATCGAGGTCGTGCGCGGCCCCGGATCGGCCGTCTACGGCACCGGCGCGTTCTCGGGCGTCATCAACGTGGTCACCCGCGACACGGAGCGGACGGGCGTCGAGGGCGAGGTCGGCACCGAGCTCGACGGCGTTGCGCGCGCACGGATCCGCGGCGACGCGCGCCTCGGTGAGCAGGGTTCGCTCTGGCTCTCGGTAGGAGCGGCGCGCGGCGCCGGCCGAGACTTCTACTTCCCGGAGTACGCCGCGGCATCGCCGCCCGGCGCCCCGCCCGGGCACGCGAACGACGTCGACGGCTTCGAGGCGACCACCGCGCGAGGCAGCCTCCGCTGGCGCTGGCTGTCCGCCCACTGGCTGGTGAACCGACACCGCAAGACGCTGCCGGCGCATTACGAAACACTCTTCGGCGAGGCGGACAACCAGAACCGGGACACCCGCGGCCTGGTCGAGCTCCGCGCCGAGCCGGCCCTCGGCGACCGCCTGACGCTGGTGTCGCGGCTGTACCTCAACCACTACGACTTCCTCGGCACCTACGTCCGCGCCCCCGAGGAGGGCGGGTACCAGTACGACGAGTTCGTGGGCCGCTGGATCGGGACCGAGCACCGCCTGCGTTACCAGCCGAGCGACGCCCTCCGCGTCACCGTGGGCGGCGAGGTCCAGCGGCACTTTCAGGTCGAGGAGCGCGGCTGGGACCAGAACGGCAACTACCTCGATCTCACGGGCAGCGGCGCCGCAAACTTCACCGTTGGCGCCGGGTACGCCGTGATCGACGCCGATCTGACCGAGGCCGTGCGCGTCTCGGGGGGCGCGCGGCTGGACGCCTACTCGAGCTGGGGCTCCTCGGTGAACCCCCGCGCGGCGGTGATCGTGCGGCCCTACCAGGCTGGGAACACCAAGGTACTCTTCGGCAAGGCCTTCCGGGCGCCGAGCGTGTACGAGCAGGAGTACAACGACGGCGGAGCGACCCAGATCGTGCCCCCGGAGCCGCTCCACCCGGAGACGATTTACGCCGTCGAGCTCGAGCACACCCACCGCTTCAGCCCGACCCTGTCCCTGACCGGCGCCGCCCACGCGAGCGCGATCACCGACCTCATCGACACGGCTGGAGCCGGGAACGCCGCCGATCCCCTCTACTTTCACAACACCGCCTCCCCGCTGGCGACCGGAGGGGGCGAGCTCTCGCTCCGGCGCGACTGGCGTCAGGGGTTCATGGGCCTGGTCGGCTACACCGTCACGGCCGCGCGCTTCCTCGCCAGCGCCTCGTCCGCCGACCTGCTGGCGCTCCGCGCTGACCCGGACCTCAGGCGCGTGGCCAACGTCCCGACCCACGCGGGCACGCTCAAGGGCGCCGCGCCAGTCCTCGCCCGCCGACTCACGCTGGCGAGCCGCCTCACCGTCGAGTCCGGGCGGTGGGATCGCCTCGAGTCGGTGGACGAGGCCTTGCAGCGCCGGACGGACCCCTATGCCCTCTGGGACGTGGTGGTCACCGGCCACGAGGAGACGCTCGGGATCGAGTACGCCGTGGGGATATATAACCTCTTCGACTGGCGCTACCGCCTCCCCGTCAGCGGGGACCTGGCGAGCCGGTCCATCGAGCAGTCGGGGCGCACGCTGCTCGCCTCGCTCGGGGTCGCGCTCTAGCGCGCGAGGGACCGGGACGCCGTGCCATCACCGCCCGCCACGAGCTCACCGGCGCCCGCCTGGCAGTGGTGGCGCTGGTGGGAGAGGCTGACCCGTCCCGCGCCGTCCGTCACGGACCTGTTCCGCCAGGTCCGCGCCCGGATCCTGGCCGGGATCGCGCTCGGGATGATCCCCGCCGTCCTCGCGCACGGCGTCCTCCGCGCCGTCCTCGTCGCGTCGCCCCCCTCCTGGCTCGCGAGCGCCGCGCCGCTCGCGTTCCTCGCTGCCGCCGCGCCAAGCTACGTGCTCGCCCGCACCCGCTGGTTCGAGTGGGGCGCGGTGCTCCTCGTGATCACCGGCACCGCCGGACCCTGCCTGGTCGGTGGCCTCGAAACCTCCCCTCCCGCCATCGTGGTCGCCCTCACCCTCTCCCTCGTCGGGGTCGGCATCGGCGGCCTGCTCCTGCCGCTCGCGGCGGCCGGGTTGGTGGCGGTGGCGACTCTGCTGGGGGTCACGTTCCTCGCGATGACCCACCCTGAGCTCGACGGCGCCACCCGAGCGCACGCGCCCGTGATCATCGCCTTCCTCGAGCCGGTCTTGTTCATTGCGAGCGCGACCGTGCGGCGTGGCCTCCGCTCGACGGCGGCGCGCGCGCGGACGCTCGACGCGCTGATCGATCGTTCCCGGGTCGGGGTCGGCACCCTCCGCGCCGGTCGCCTCACCGCCGCCAATCCCTCGTTTCTGCAGATGCTCGGCTCACCCCCGGGCGAGGCCGTTCTCGGCGCGCCGTTCGGCGCCCGCCTCGACGCCGACGATCGCCCACGGTTCGAGGCCGCGACCGGGGAGCCCGTCTCCGTGCGCGTCCTGGGGGAGGACCGCGCGCACCGGCTCCTCGAGCTCACGCGGATCCCGGACCCCGCTGCCGAGGATCACGCGGCCGAGCTCGTCGTCGCGCGAGACCTCTCCGGCGAGCCACGGCTCGACGACCGGATGCTGCTGATGAATCGCCTCGCCTCCCTGGGCACCGTCGCCGCCAGCGTGGGCCACGAGATCAACAACCCGCTCACCTTCGTGCTGTTCAACCTCGACTTCCTCCGCGACGAGCTGCGCGACCTGCTCAGCGGGGCCGCCGAACCGCGGCGCGCAAGCGAGGCGCTCCGCATCCTCGCCGACACCCGCGACGGCGCCCGTCGCGCGAGTCAGATCGTGAACGAGCTGAAGGCCTTCGGCGGCGCGCTCGACGAGGTCGCGGACATCGAGGTCGAGCCCGTGCTCCGCTCCGCGCTCCGCGTGGCCAGCACCGAGCTCCGCCACCGCGCCCGGGTGGTAGAGCATATCCTGCCCGTCCCTCCCGTTCGGGGCTCCGCGGCGCGCCTCGGGCAGGTGCTCCTAAACCTGCTCGTGAACGCCGCGCAGGCGATCCCCCGCGGGGCCGCCGAGCAGAACCAGGTCACGGTCACCACCGGCACCAGCGACCGGGGCGAGGTCCTGATCTCGATCGCCGACACCGGCTGCGGGATCCCGGAGGAGCTCCGGAGCCGCGTCTTCGAGCCGTTCTTCACCACCAAGCCGCCCGGTCAGGGTACGGGGCTCGGGCTCGCGATCTGCGCCCGGATCGTCCGCGAGCTCGGCGGGGAGATCGGGCTCGAATCCCGGCTGGGGGCGGGCTCCACCTTCCGCGTCCAGCTGCCGGCGGTCACAGACGCCGGCCCGCTGCCCCCTGCCCCGCAAGCCAGCAGCCGCGGCGGACAGGGACGGGTGCTCGTCGTGGACGACGAGCGGCCGGTCGCCGACGCGATCGAGCGCCTCCTGCGCGGGTACGTGGTGACCCAGGCGCTGGACGGGGACGAGGCCCTGGAGTGCTGCCGGCGACAACGCTTCGACGCGATCGTGTGCGATCTGGTGATGCCGCGGCGCAGCGGCTGGGAGCTGTATGCGGCGCTCCAGGCCGAACGCCCGGGCCAGGAGGAGCGCATGATCTTCGTCACCGCCGGTGCAGCAATGCCGGCAGCGAGGACCTTCCTCGCCTCTGTCGCCAACCCCGTGCTGGAGAAGCCGTTCGATCCGCACGCGCTGCGGAGCGCCGTTCGCGACCTCTGCCGGCGCCCCGGGGGTCCGACCACCGCGTGAACGGACCGGGGTCCCGACCTCAATCGTCGACCGCGTCGAGCGCGGCCAGCGCCTCCGCGACGACGGCAGGGTCGGCACGCGTGGGCGCGCCCTGCATGGCGCGCAGGAGCGGCCGGGCCGCCTCCAGCCGAGCTTGCCCCGCGGCCAGCGCCGCCAGGGTCCGCGCGCTTCGCGAGCGCGCGTCGAGGCCACGCAGGATGGCGCCGACCGCGCGCGGGTCGCCGCACCGGGCGAGCGCGACGCGCGCGGGGAAGGCGCTCGGATCGGAGGAGAACCCGAGCCACCCGAACGCCCGCCGCGTGAGCCCGCGCCGGGCGGCCTCCAGCCGAAGCGTCCCCGCGAGCTCGACGGCGGCCTGCTCGTCGTCCGCCTCGAACGATCCGCTCGCCGCGTTGACCGCCTCGACGATCATCGCTCGGCCGGCCTCTTCCCCGGCGCGGGCGAGGAGGATCGCGGCCGCAAGCCGCACCCGCGGCGCGTCGTCACGCAAGAGGGCACGGAGCCGGGCCGCGGCGCCAGCGGGCAGCTCCAGCGCGGACGAGGTGGACCCGCGCTCGCCGGCGGCGGCGAGGCGCTCCTCCAGGAGGCGCACGGCCAGGTGGCGGACGGTCGCGTCCGGATCGCGAGTCCCCGCGAGGATGAGATCCCCCACGTCCCCCTCCGTCAGCCGGATGAGCCCGATCAGCGCCTGGTAGCGCAGCGCGGGCGCCTCGTGGTGGAGGGCGGTGTCGAGCGCCGCGAGCACGGCGGGATCGCCGGGCTCGGCGAGCTCCCCGAGCCCCACCAGCGCGAGCTGGCGCACGCGCAGGTGCGCGTCCTCCGTCGCCGCCAGGAGCGCGGCCACGGCCTCGCCGGCGGCCGCGTCGGCGAGCGCGACGGCCGCGTCGGCGCGGACCGTCGGCTCGGCGTCGTCCGTGAGCACGCCCGCGAGGCACGCGATGACCTCCGATCTTCGCTCACCGTCGGCGTGGCGCACGAGATCGCGCAGCGCCGAGCGCCTCACCTCCGCCTTCGCGGCCCGGGCGTCACGCAGCGCGGCGGGCAGCGTCCGGGGGAGCGGGGAGAGCGCGAACAAGGTCGAAGTACCAGGGCGAGGGCGAGGGCGACGGCGACGGCGACGGCGACGGCGACGGCGACAGAGTATAGACGATCGGCGGGCCCTCACCAGCCGCGAGGCCAGCGCCGCACCCGCCATCGTGAGGGGCGCCCGCGGGTCGAAGACGCAGCGTCGAACGGCGCGCGGAATCGCCGCGGGCGCGGCGGCGTTGACGCATCTCATTGGCGACTTCGCGCCCGCCCGCGCCACGCCTCCACCGCCGCGCGCTGCTCGGCGGCGCGGCTGCGATCGCCCTGGGTGGTTGCACGCCCCCGCGAGGAGCGACGCGCGGGGCAGTTCCCCCTGCCGTGGGAGCGCCGGTCGGTGACCGCGGCGAGCCCACGGCCCCCGCCGCCAGCCCGCCGCCCGGCTCCCCGCCGCCCCGCTCGCACCCGGCCCCCGCCAATGGCCCGCTCAGTCCGCTACTCGCCCGGTACCCGGAGCTCGCCGCGCACCTGCACCCTCGGTGCCTCGCGACGCTACCGACCCCGGTCTCCCACGCGGCCGACCTCGGCGTGGCCATCGGCGTGCCGCGCCTCTACGTCAAGCACGACGACCGCACCGCCACCCGCTACGGAGGCGGGAAGGTGCGCAAGCTCGAGCTCTTCCTCGGCGAAGCGCTGCACCAGGGCAGCCGCGCGGTGGTGACCTCCGGCGCCGTCGGCTCGCACCACGCCGTCGCGACCGCGGTCTACGCACGCGAGCTCGGCCTCGACTGCAACTTGCTCCTGATGCACGGCACGCGCTCCCGAGCGACCTGCGAGGCGCTGCTCGCCGATCACCACCAGGGGGCGACGCTCGAGCTGGTCGGCGGCCCCGCGGGGGTCGCCAGCGCGACGCGGCGGCTGCTCGCGCAAGAGCCGGCGCCATACGTGATCCCCGTCGGGGGGACCTCGCCGCTCGGCAACCTCGCCCACGTCGGCGCCGCACTGGAGCTCGCGGCCCAGGTCGAGGCGGCGGAGCTGCCGGCGCCGGACGCGATCGTGGTCGCCCTGGGCACCATGGGCACGGCGGTGGGGCTCGCGCTCGGGCTCGAGCTCACGCCCCTCGCAACGACCGTGATCGCAGTGCGCGTGTCGAACGTCCCCACGTCGACGGAGACGCGCTTCCGCGCCGAGGTCGCGGCCACCCGCGCCTGGCTCGCCGAACGCGGCGTCGAGCTGCCACCCCCGCGCCACGACCGCGTCCGGATCGAGGGGCGCCAGCTCGGCGCGGGCTACGGCCAGCCGACGAGCGCCGGTGAGCGCGCGACCGAGATCGCCGCCGACCACGGTCTTCGCCTCGACGCGACCTACACGGCCAAGGCCTTCTCGGCCATCCTCGACGGGGCCGCGACTCTGGGCAGGGGCACCGTCCTCTTCTGGCACACCCACAGCGCCGTGGACGCGCCCACCGGCGCCCGCCGCAGCACCGAC
This sequence comes from uncultured Polyangiaceae bacterium, assembly GCA_964404725.1. Classification (GTDB taxonomy): domain Bacteria; phylum Myxococcota_A; class Polyangia; order Polyangiales; family Polyangiaceae; genus JAFGBI01. The sequence continues at coordinate 32,622 of CAYOLF010000043.1, read as the reverse complement.
CTCCCGAGCGCGCTCCGCGGCTACTGCCACAGCGCGTGATGCGGCGGACTCGCCGCGTCCGCCGCGTAATCGGATCAATCCCGAACGGTGACGCTCACGCCGCCGCAGCGACGGGATGCGGGGATCGAACGGCGCCGCCCACCGCGCCGTCAGCCGCCCGTCGCGCCCGCGATCCCTCCGGCGCCGCCGCCCCCGAGCGCCGGCGCCCCGCCAGCCCCGCCCGCCGTGCCGCTGCCCGCAGCCCCGCCACCCGCCACGCCGCCGCCAGCCACGCCGCCACCCGCCGCGCTGCCCGCAGCGCCGCCGCCAGCCACTCCGCCGCCAGCCACTCCGCCGCCAGCCACTCCGCCGCCAGC
>CAYOLF010000043.1:12291-32166 GCA_964404725.1 uncultured Polyangiaceae bacterium | reverse complement strand
CGCCGCCAGCCACTCCGCCGCCAGCCACTCCGCCGCCAGCCACTCCGCCGCCAGCCACTCCGCCACCCGCCGCGCTGCCCGCCGTGCCGCTACCCGCAGCGCCGCCGCCGGAGGCGCCGGTCGACGGGCTCTCGAAGCTCGACGCGCCGCCGGGCGCGTCCGCGGGGTTGCCCTCGCAGATCCCGGGGATCCCGTCGGCGGCGACCGCGCGGTCGGCGCTCGTCATCGGCACGGCGCAGACCTTGCCGTTCCTCCGGCGCGAGGTCTCGATCAGCACGGAGCCGAAGGCGTTGCCGGGCGCCCCGAGATCGAGGCAGCGATACCCGGTCCGGCAATCCGAGTTGGAGTCGCAGGACCGCATGCAGAAGTTGCGCTGGAAGCGGGAGCCGCTCTGCGGGTCGGCGCAGGCCCAGGTGCTCCCCTCCTCGTCACCGGCGATGGAGGAGAGCACGGAGCTGAAGCCGATACAGACCGCCTCGTCGGGACAGCTGCCGGCGTCGCAGTTGAAGATGGTGCAGTAGCCGTCCGGCTGGGTGGTGTCGCAGAGCCGGTCGCCGGTCTGCGAGCAGTCCGCGGGCATGTCGCAGTCGTCGCCGATCTTCGGACGGCAGCCGAGGGCAACCAGCGCGATGCCAAGCCCGAGGCAGCAGTGCACCAATCTCATCGCGGGGTCTATTAGCCCGGCCCGGCCGCCCCATCCACCCCCGTCCCGCGGGGCCGACGGGTTTGACAGGTGCCCGCGGGTGACTAAGGTTCCGTGGCGTCGCTTTTCTGCCGAGAGAGCCACCCGTCCATGGCCACCCACATCACCGACGAATGCATCAATTGCGGGGCCTGCGAGCCCGAATGCCCCAACTCGGCGATCACCGAGGGCGACGACATCTACGTCATCGACCCCGATCTGTGCACCGAGTGCGTGGGCTTCTATGACCAGGAGGCCTGCCAGGCCGTGTGTCCGGTGGAGTGTTGTCTGCCCGACCCCGAGCGTCGGGAGTCCGAGGCCACGCTCATCGAGCGAGCCCTCCGCCTGCACCCCAACGACGAGGAGCTCAAGCGGCGCGCCAGCGCGAACGATTTCCCGTCCCTGTTTCGCAAGACCAAGGAGGGTTGAGCTCGCCCGCGGAGGCGCGCGAGGATCGCGTCGCATGCCTCCGGGATCGAGCCTCCGCGGGATCGTCGGGCGACGCGGCAGCGCGCTCGCGATCGTGGCGTCCCTCTCGCCGCTCGCCTGCGCCGGCGGCACGCCGCTGCTCCACCCCGCGCACCCGCTGCCCCGCGGCGCGGTGACGGTCGGCGCGGGGACGAGCCAGCGCTTCGCCCTCGGCGAGGCGGACTCGGCGATGGACGCCGCGTCGAGGGCCGCGCGCGACGACGTCACCGCCGAAGAGCTCCCGCTCGTGCTCCGCGGCGCCGTCGCCCAGTCCACCGTCGCTCCCGGCCTGGCGCCGTGGGTCGGAGCGCGCGTCGGGCTGGGCCAGGGCCACGAGATCGGGCTCGTGTCGTCGGGACGCACGCTGCGCTTCGACGGGCGCCGCGCCTTCGCCGGCGACTCGACGGCGCTCAGTCTCGGCCTCGGGGTGAGCAGCCAGCTCGGGGCTCCGGCGGACGCGCTCGAGATCCACGGCGCCATCGACGGCGTGAGGGAGCGCGCGCTGGCGAGCGTCGCCCTCGATCTCCCCGTCCTGGTCGGGTACCGGAGCAGCGCGAACGTGGTTTCCCTGTGGGCCGGGCTCCGGCCGGGGGTGGAGGCGCTGCGGGCCGAGCTGTTGCTCGGCGCCGACGCCGCGAGCGCCCTCGAGACGACGGTCCACGCCCGTCGGCTCTGGATCGACGGCGTGCTGGGGGCGATGATCGGCGTCCGCCCGCTCTGGGTGGCCCTCGAGCTCGACGTCGGGACCACGTGGGGCTCGGGCCGCTGGAACGCCCCCGCACCGGCCAGCGGCGGGCCGGCGGCCCTCGAGGGCGGCGAGAGCCATCTGATCGGCGCGTTCACCCTCACCCCGGCGGCCGTGCTCGTGGGCCGATTCGACTGAGCGGCGCGACGAACGCCCGGGAATTCGGCGGCGGACGGGGCTCGTCGGGCTTCGCGAAGCACCTCCGCAAGGGACCGACCCTGGGTCCGTTCGAGGGCATCGGCTTGCCTGCGCTCCGCCCACCGCCTACGATCGTCTCGACCCGTGAGACTCCTTCCTGGACAGCTCGGCGCGGGGCTCTCGGCCTCAGCGTGCGCGGTCAGCCTCGTGCTCTCCGGCTGCCTCGGCCCCGACGTCGACCCGGCCACCGACGTCGACGCCGGCACCACGCGAGCGCTCATCCAGATCGACTCGACCGGGGACGAAGCCGACCCACAAGCCACGGCGATGGCGGGCTTCGCGCGGATCCCCGCGTCGGCGGACGCCGAGGCGGTGCTCGATCTCGTCGGCTGGGGGCTCGATCTGCCCCCGACCGGGAGCTGCGCGGGAGCGCCCGACGCCACCGCCAGCGCCCCTGACGCGCCCCTCGACCCCGTCGATTTCCTCGACGCGGGGGACGTGGTGATCACGGCCGGCGAGGCGCGGGCCACGCTCGCACCTCGCGCGTTCCCGACCGTGAGTGATCTGCTGTCGGGCGTGCTCTACACCACCCGCGACGGCAGCGTGGATCCGCTCCCGCCAGGGGTGACCTACGACCTGGCGACCACGGGCGGGGACGCACTGCCGCCGTTCCGAGTGTCCGCCGCCGCGCCGGGGACGCTCACGGGCCTGAGGCTCGGGGGGACGCCGCTCCCAGAGGTGACCGAGGTGCGCACGGGAGTCCCGCTCGACCTCTCCTGGGACGTCGGGGCGCCCGGGGATCTCCTGGTGGTCGACCTCGCCCTCGACGAAGGCGGCGTCACCACCTGCGTTTTCCCGGACGAGGCGGGCGCCGCGACCGTCCCGGCTGCCTCCGTGCCGCGCGCCGGCAGCGGCTGGCTGGGCGTCCACCGCGTCCGCGTGGCGCACTTCGAGTCCCCGGAGATCGACCGCGGCGAGCTCCGCTTCGATCTGGAGCGGGAGATCGTCGTCACCTACGCGCGGTGAAGGCCCCCGCCCCGCGCGCGGCACGCCAGGATCGCGTATCTTCGGCGGTGGGACCGCTTGCCCCCGACGCCTCCCCTCCCGAGCCGCGCTGTCATCGGCGCGCATCGCGTCTACCTCGTGCCGGGGATGTTCGGCTTCGGGCGCCTCGCGGGGGTCGAGTACTTCCACCACGTGCGCGCGGCGCTCGCGGCCCGCTTCCAGCGCGCCGGCGCCCCGGCGCTGATCGAGATCGTGCCGTGCTCGCCCACCGCGTCGATCCGCCACCGCGCCCGCATCCTCGCCCGGACCATCGAGCAGACCGCCACCGGTGACGAGCTGCCCATCCACCTCGTGGGGCACTCGACCGGGGGGCTCGACCTGCGGCTCCTGCTCTCACCGAGCGCGACGCTGGGCATCGCCCCCGCGCGCCTCGCCTGGCGCGCGCGGGTACGCTCGGCGCTGTCGATCAACACCCCGCATTACGGGACCCCGCTCGCCACCTACTTCTCGACCGTCGCCGGGACCCGTCTCCTGTACGCGCTGAGCCTGCTCACGGTGGTGTCGCTCGCACTGACGGGCCCCTCGCTCGACCTACTTTCCCGCGTCATCGGCGGGGTCGGCGATCTGGACCGCGCGGTGACCGGTGACCACCGTCTGCTCAGCCGCTTCACCGACCGGGTGCTCCGCTTCATGGATCCCGCGGCGCGCCGGGAGATCGAGGAGTACCTGCACAAGGTCCGCGCCGATCAGGGAGGTGTCATCCAGATCACCCCCGAGGCGATGGACGTCTTCAACGCCTCCACCGGCAACGACGTCGCCGTTCGCTACGGCTGCGTGGTCACGGCGGCGCCGCCCCCGGGCGCGCTCCGGCTGGTGGAGCGGCTGCGTTCGCCGCAGGCGGTGGTGACCGCGTCCCTCTACTCGACGCTGTACCGCCTCGCGGGGCAGCCCCACGAGATGTACCCCTACGCGCGCCCGAGCGAGCGCGAGGAGGACCGCCTCGCTCACGCCATCTCGCGCCCGGTCACCGAGCGATCCTCGGACGGCATCGTCCCCACCCTGAGCATGCTGTGGGGCGAGCTGGTCTGGTGCGGCGAGGCGGATCACCTCGACGTGCTCGGGCATTTCCGCGACGACGCCCGGCCGCGCCAGCACACGGACTGGATCACGACCGGTGCCGGGTTCACGCGGCGCCGCTTCGCGGAGATGCTCGACGCAGTGACCGCGTTCCAGCTCGGCGCGTGAGGACCGTCGGACGCGCGCGGGGCGCGGGCCACGATGCTACTTGGCGGGCGCGGTGCTGCTCGCGGCTGGAGGCGCCGGGCGTGCGGTCGCGCCCGCGCTCGCGGACGGCGCCGCCGCCGGCCGGGCGCTGGCCGGGGCCGCGGCGACGCTGCCGCGCGCCACGATTCGGAAGAGGAGCTCTCGCGTCTCCCCGACCCGAAGGTACGTCACGCGGAGCTCGCCCGCCTTGAGCAGCCCCTGGAAGGCGTCGAAGGCCTGATCCTCACGCTCGAGCGGGAGGCCGTTGACCGAGGTGACCACGTCGCCGGGGAGCAGATCCACCGACGTCCAGGCCTCCGGCGGTCTCAGATCCCGGATCTCCCAACCGACGAAGGCCCCGTCGTCGAGCTTCGCCTCGATCACCACCTGCTGCAGGAACCGCCCGAGCCCCGCCTCCACCACCCGGTCCACGTCCTCGCGCCACAGCAGGCCCGGAGGCGCGGCGGCCTCCGCTGCGCCCGAGGCGGACGGGAAGGGCGGGAGCACGACGTCCCCGAAGCGCTGTCGGTGGCAGGCGGCGAAGGCGATAATCCCAGCACAGGCGATCAGGAGCAGCGCCGCGGGGCGGCGGGGTGAGCGGGAGGCGCCGAGGCGGGTGGCGAGCACGGGCCGACTATGTGCCGCGCGCCGTTCGCGGGCAAATTCGCGGAAGCCTCGCCGCGACCGGGGGTCGCTCAGCGGAAGGCGCCGGGGGGGTTGGCCGCCGAGTAGCGCTCGAGCGCCGCCACGACCTCGGCCTCGTCGTCGGTGATCGCGAGGAACTGCGCGTACTCCTGGCCCGCCGCGAGCTGGGCGAGCAGCGGAAAGACGGGGCGGGTCCACTTCCAGTACCCCTCCCCGAGGAAGATCATTGGGCTGACGACCCCCACCGTCTGGTAGTGGTTCTGGCACGCGTCCTGGAAGACCTCCTGGATGGTGCCCGCCGTCCCGGGCGCGAAGACGACCCCCGCCGTGGCGATGGTCAACAGCCCTTCCTCGCGCACGCTATTGGCGAAGTACTTCGCCGTGTGAGTGGCGAAGGCATTCGGCGGCTCGTGGCCGTACAGCCAGGTGGGGATGCTGAGGCTGGGCAGCAGCTCCGCCGGCGGGTGCCGGGAGCGCACGTCGAACGCGCGCAGGAGCCACTCGCAATGATCGTAGGTGGGCGCGCGCCCGAGGATGGCGAGCGCCGCGTCGAGCTCGCCGTCTTCCCGCCCCGCGAACCACACCCCGAGGTGGGTCGCCTCCATCGCGCCGGGACCGCCCCCGCTCACCATGAAGAAGCCGCGCTCGGCGAGCTCGCGGGCGATGCGCGCCACCCGGGCGTAGTCGGCCGACCCCCGCGGCATCGCGTGCCCGCCCATGATGGCGACGATCCGCCGCGGCTGCTGCACGTCGTACAGGAGATCGCGCATCGCGTCGGTGATCGCGTGATCGTGCAGCCGCCGCGCCAGCGTCTCCAGGATGGTCGACGGCTTGGGCCCGCCGGTGCGGAGGAAATGCTGGTAGACGCGCGCGTCGAGGGTGTGCACGTACGACTCGGGCCGGTCGGGATCGAACCCGGCATAGAGCTCCTCGACCGAGTAGAGCCGGCCCCGGTACGGGGCGTAGGGGATGTTGGGGATACCGGGGAAAACGAGCGCCCCCACGCGATGGGCGGCGGCCAGCACCTCGTCCCCGAGCTCGCAGCCGAGGAAGGTGGCGCCGGCCAGGGACAGCGACATCAGCCTCGCGCTCTCCCCGCGGAGGTCGAGCCCCTGCACGACGACGTCCGCCAGCGAGCCGTTCGCATCCAGGTGCTCCCCCAGCTCCTCCAGCGACTCGATCTCCTTCATGGCCTCACACCTTCCCGCTCGCCGATAGCCAGGGCTCGAGGGTCGCCAGCACGGCCCCGGCGACCTCGTCCACCGGACCCGCGCTTGGCACGTGCACCACCCGATCGCCGGGGACCAGCTCCCCGGCGCTAGCATAGAGCGCGGCCAAGCGGCGCTGGACGTCGGCGACCTCGTAGATCTCCGGCGGACCGCCCCGGTGGTGCCGCCGCTCGGAGGCGACCGCAGGATCCAGGTCCAGCACGATGGTCAGGTCCGGGCGCCGCGCGCGCCGGTTGAGCTCGCGGATCCAGGGCAGCACCTCCAGCCCGGGCGTCGCCGTCGCGGACTGGTAGGCCAAGCTCGATAGATCGTAGCGGTCGCTGACGACCCACGCGCCCGCGGCGAGCGCCGGCCGGATCAGGGTCTCGTTGTGGTGGGCGCGATCCGCGGCGAAGAGCAGCGCGAAGGTCGCCCAGTCGAAGGCGGGCTGCGACGCGCCCGGGCCATCCGCGTCGCGCACCGCGAGCGCCTCCCGGATCAGGCGCCCGACAGGCCCCGTGGTCGGCTCGGCCGTGGGGCGCACGTCCACGCCGCGCTCCGCGAGCGTGGCGGCCAGGCGCTCGACCTGGGTGGTGCTCCCGCAGCCGTCGATGCCCTCGACGACGACGAATCGGCCCTCGCCCATCGCCATGGGGAGAGCATGCCAGTTCCGCGGGGCCTCCGAGAAGGGTCCCGCCGCCGTCCCTTTCCGGGGAGGGCCGGACCGCGGGCCCCCCCGACCCACCGCCGCAGGAGGCCGGCCCACCTGCGGCACCCCGAGGCCGGGGCCCGCGCCGCTCGAGGCGGGCAGAGCGGCCCGCGGAGGGGGTGCGCCCCGGCGATCCAGGGAACAAATGGCCAGACCCAGGAAACAGCTTCCGCTCGAAGGGACCGCTGAGGTACGAAATCGCCTCCCCGGTTCCAGTGTCGAGGAACGACCCATGACCCAGTCCGACGTGACCCTGGTGGAGCAGCGGTACGACCGCGTCGCCCGGAGCTATGACGATTACTTCAGCCGGCACGTGGCGATCCCGCAGCAGCGGCTGACCGACGCCATGGCGCTCGAGCCTGGGCATCACGTCGCGGACCTGGCCTGCGGGACCGGCCTCGCCGCGGTCGAGATGGCGGAGCGGATCTGCCCCGGCGGCAGCATCACCGCCGTGGACTGCTCCGAGCAGATGCTGGGCATCGCCCAGCAGCGGGCGCGCCGCCAGCAGCTCGAGCTCGTCCTACGCCACCAGACCGCCGAGCAGGCCGTGGCGAGCGCCGCGGACGCCTCCTGGGATGCGATCTCGGTCCGCTTCGCCCTCGCCTACCTGGACTGGAGGCGTTTCTTCCCCGAGCTGCCCAGGACGCTGCGCCCGGGCGGTCGGGTCGCCATCCTGACCAGCCTCGGCAGCAGCCTGCCGCAGGCGCGCGCCGTGGTGGAGTCGATCGCCCGCGAGTTCAGGGTGCCGAGCGTCCAGGTCAACGTCCCCGCCCACGTCGAGGAGCTGCACGTTGCGCTCGATCGGGCCGGGCTCGAGATCGCGGAAAGCTTCACCCACCGCTTCGAGCTGATGTTCGCCACGGGGAAGGACGCGGTGACCTGGCTCATCGACAGCGGCTACGCGACGCACCCCCTGCTCGAGCGGATGAACGCGAAGCTGAAGAGCATGCTGGCAGGCTTGATCTCCGGGCGGTTCGAGGCCTTCCGCCGGGAAGGGGGCGTCCCGCTGGAGTTCGAGCTGGCGGGGGTCATCGCCCGCAAGCGCGCCGCCCCGGCCGCCGAGTAGCTCGACCGGGCCGGAGGCTCGCGCGACCGGGCCCAGCGCGGGAGCGACGCGGCGGGAGTGGCCGGCTCGCGGTCGTGCCGCCGATGACCGAGCTCGAGGCTCGGTCGCTCAGCCCGGCCAGGGCGACGGGTCCTCCGAGAGGACGACGTTGTCGATCAGCCGCGTCCCGCCCGCGTACGCGGCCAGGGCGACGAGCGCCCGCTCCGGGATCCGGTCGCCATCAGCGAAGGGGGTGAGGTCATCCGCGTCGACGACGGCCACGTAGTCGGGCCGGAGCTCGGCCCCCGCGAGCTCGCCCGCGACGAGCGCGGCGAGCGCGCCGGCGCCCCGCTCCCCGGCCGCGTAAGCCTGAACCGCCCGGCCGAGCCCCCGGGGGATGGCCAGGGCGCGGCGGCGCTCCTCCACCGACAGAAAGGCGTTGCGCGAGCTCAGCGCGAGGCCGTCGGGCTCACGCACAGTCGGGTGGTCGACCACGGTCACCGGCAGCAGCAGATCGTGCGTCATCCGCCGGATCACCTGCAGCTGCTGGTAGTCCTTGCGACCGAACACCGCGATCGAGGGGCCCGCGACGACGAAGAACTTGGCGACGATGGTGGCCACGCCGGCGAAATGCCCGGGGCGAGACGCGCCGCAGAGCGGCTCGGTCAGGTGGGACACCTGCACGCGCGTGCGCTCTCCCGCCGGGTACATCTCGGCGACCGATGGCGCGAAGACCAGGTCCACCCCGGCCCGGGCGCAGGCGGCGACGTCCCCCGTCAGGTCGCGCGGGTAGCGCGCCAAGTCCTCCCGCGGACCGAACTGCGTGGGGTTGACGAAGATGGTGACGGCGACCGTCGTGGCGCGCCGGCGCGCCTCCGCGACGAGCGCCAGGTGGCCCGCGTGAAGCGCGCCCATCGTCGGGACGAGCCCCAGCTTACCCCCGCCGGCGCGCGCCCGGTCGCAGGCGGCGCGGAACGCCGACACCGTGGCGACCACCGAGGGTCGACTCACCGCCTCAGGCATCGTCGTCCCCAGCGGGCGCGAAGCGGCCCGGATCACCGACCACGATCGGCGAGGAGCCCGTCGGCTCGGCGACGGCCGCGGGCGCGGCGGGGCCCGCCACGGACCCGAAGCTGTGCGCCTCGCTGGGGAACGCGCCGGCGCGCACCTCGGCCGCGTACGCCTCGACCGCCTGCACCACCGCCAGACCGAGGTCCGCGTAGCGCTTGACGAACTTGGGCTGGACCTCGCCGTACATGCCGAGCAGATCGTAGCAGACGAGCACCTGGCCATCGCAGTGAGGGCCGGCGCCGATGCCAATGGTGGGCACGCTCACCGCCTCGGTGATGCGGCGCCCGAGCTCGGCGGGCACCCCTTCGACCACGATCGAGTAGACGCCAGCGGCCTCGAGAGCGCGGGCGTCGGCCAGGATCCGCTCCTGCGCCGCCGCGGTCTTGCCCTGGACGCGGAACCCGCCCATGGCGTGGACCGACTGCGGCGTCAGACCGATGTGACCCATCACGGGGATCCCCACCTCAACGATGCGGCGCACGTGTTCCGCCACGGCCACGCCCCCCTCGAGCTTGACCGCCTCGACGTTCCCCTCCTTGACCAGCTTGCCCGCCGCGTCGAGGGCCCGCTCGGGTGAGGTCTGGTAGGCCATGAAGGGCAGATCCCCCACGACGTGCGCGCGACGCGACCCGCGCGCCACCGCCCGGCAATGGTAGGCCATCTCGTCGAGGGTGACGGGGAGCGTCGTCGGGAACCCCTGCACCACCATGCCGAGCGAATCGCCGACCAGGAGCACGTCCACTCCGGCCGCGTCGAGCAGCCGGGCCATCGTCGCGTCGTAGGCGGTGACCGCCACGACCTTGGGGCCGACGCCCTTGCGCGCCTGGATCTCCGGAACGAGAACCTTCGAATCGACCATCTCTCCGTCCCTCCACCGTGCGCCGCAGCCAGCGGGACTCTAGCCCTCGAGGGTCCGGCCCGCACGCCAATCCCCCGTCGACCGCGGCGCCCTCCGGTCCCGCGGTGCGCAGCCGCCCCAGCGCGGGGAGGGCCCGCACGCCGACCGGACGTATAATGGTCGACCCATGGCACCACGACCGCACCACCGCGAGGACTTCCGGCGCGCCTTCTTGCGCTGGGCGCGGCGCGTGCGCGGGCGCCTGGCCGTGAGCGCGGCGCTGGCCGGGCTCACCGCCGGGATGCTCCTCGCCGCCGCGGGCGCCGCCATCGCCTGGTGGACCCGCCTGGGCGAGCTCCGGCCCTGGATCGCGCTGCTCGGCGTCGGCGGGGCGCTGCTCGGCCTCGTCTGGGCCCTGCGGAGACGCTGGACCGACGGCGAGGTGGCGCTCTACCTCGACGCTCGCCTCGGCGGCGACGAGGCGATCAGCACGGCCGTCGAGCTCGACCGGCGCGCACCGGGAGCGAGCCCCGGCGAGCAGGAGATCGCCGCCACCGTGGTCGACCGCGCCGCGGAGCTGCTGGAAGGGGCGACCCCGCGCGAGGTGCGGCCGCGCCTGCTCCGTCGCGCGCACGCGCTCGCGCTCGTCGGCGGCGGTGCGGTCGCGTGGCTGAGCCTGCTGCCGCTGCCGGCAGCGCCCGCGACGCCACCCCTGCCGCCGGGTTCCGAGATGGTGAAGGTCGCGCGGCTCGCGGGCCTCGAGGCCCTGACGGGCGTCGATCGCCTCGATCCGCGGGACGCCGCGCAGCGCGCGCGCCTGGAGGAGATCGCCCGCCGCGCGCGCGAGCTCCGCGCCGACCTCGCGCGCGGGATCCCGAAGCGGGAGGCGCAGGCGCGCCTCGCCGAGCTCCGCGACGCGGTCTCCCAGGAGCGGCTCCAGCTCGGCGACGCGAAGAACCGACCGGGCCTCGACGCGGCCGTCCGCAAGCTCGGGGCCGACCCACGCCTCGCGCGCGCGGCCGAGGCGCTCGGCGCGGGGGACCTCACCGAGTTCGATCAGCAGATGCAGCGCCTCGCCAACCGGGCCGAGGACGAGGCCCGCGCGGCCGCCAAGGAGGCGCTCGAGGAGGCGGCGAAGGCCGCCCGCGAGCGCGGCGCCGAACCGCTCGCCGACGCGCTGGAGCGAGAGCGGCAACAGTTCGCCGAGCGCGAAGGCCGCGCCGAGGCGCTGCGCGAGCTCGCCCGGGAGCTCGGCGACGCGCTCGGCGAGGAGGCCCGCCGCGACCTCGAGGAGTTCTCCGAGAACGGGGATCCGGAGGCGCAACGGCGGCTCGCCGAGGCGCTCGAGGAGGCCCTCCAGGGCCTGAGCGAGGAGGAGCGCCGGCGGCTCGCCGAGCGGCTCGCCAAGCGGCTCGCCGAGGACGATTCGCCGAGCCCGCTCTCGCGCGACCAGCTCGACGAGCTCCGGCGACGGCTCGAGAGCCCCGAGGGTCGAGACGCGCTGCGGGAGCAGCTCAAGGAGCTCGCCAATCGCGACCCGTCCGCGGACGCCGAGCGCGAGCGGGGCCTCGGGGAGGCGGAGCGCGGCGGCGCGGACGCCGAGCGCGAGCTGGGCGTGGTGCCCATCCCGAGCCCGGGTGGAGGGAGCGGTGACCGCTCGGCGCCCGGCGAGGGCGATCGGGGCGGCGCGCGCCCGGGACAGGAGCTCGACCGGGGTCAAGTCGGCAGCGGGGGCCCCGGCAGCCATCACGACGAGGGGACCGGGGACCACCAGGGCGAGACCCAGCGGATCCCCGGCGACGGGCTCCGCGCCAAGGCGAACACCCGCCTCGACCCCACCGCGCCGCTGCACCGCAGCACGGAGGGCCGCGGCGAGGCGCGCCCGGGCGAGACGGCGAACCAGCAGGGGACAGGAGTGCTCGGCTCGGTCGGCGAGGCGGAGCTCGACGCGGTGGAGCGCTCGGAGATACCGGAGGAGTACCGGGATCAGGTCGGGCGTTACTTCCAGCCGTGACCCTCGAGGGCGCCGTTTTTCGCCCAGAACCAGGCCGGAGCCGGGGCGACGGCCGCCGGAACCCCATGGTAGAGTCACCGTGACCATGCAGCGATGGATCCTCCTGCTCGGCCTCGTCGGTGGCCTCGGGCTCGCCGCCTGTGCCCTGGACACGGAGGGCACCGGTCGCACCCTCGGCGGCGAGGCCGGAACCTCGACGGGCAGCCTCGGCGGCACCGGCGGGACGGCCCCGACCGGCGGAAACGGTGCCGCCGGGACCACCCCGGGCGTCCCCTACTGCGGCAACGAGATCATTGAGTCGGGGGAGACGTGCGACGCAGGGGAGGACCACGACGTCATCGGTTGCTCGTCGACCTGCCAGATCGACCCGACCGTGCTCGCGCGCGTGGACGACGCTTCGGTGGTCGCGGCCGACGGCAGAACTCACTACTACTTCGTCACCACCACGCCCCTCATCTACAATGCCGCCGACGACGTGTGCCAGGAGGTCGGCGCGCACCTGGTGACGCTGAGCAACGACGCCGAGCAGGTCGTCGTCTCCGAGCTCGGGGCCTCCCTCGACACCTACTGGATCGGCGCCCGCGACCTGATGGACACCCTGGCCGGGCTGGCCTGGTGGAACCCGGAGCCGGGCCAGTCGTCCTACGCGCCCCCGGGCGGGGTGGACCTCGACGGCGGCTCCGGGGAGAGGTGCGTGGCGGTTCAGGTCGCCCCGAGCGCCGAGACGGGGGAGAACGGCTGGCACGATCGCGCCTGCGCCGAGGCGTTCCCGTCCGTCTGCGAGTGGGTCGTCCCCGGCACGCCCTGGTGATCGCCGCCTGGCTCTCCCCCCTCTACACGCGCCCCCCCCCCATGACGAGCGATCTGACCACTTTCGAGTCCCGCCTGGTCCACGCGCAACAGAGCGTTGAGGCGCTGCGCCAGGCCGTCGCCGCCGTCATCGTGGGGCAGCAGGCCGTGGTCGAACAGGTCCTGTGGAGCCTGATCGCGGGCGGGCACGTCCTGCTCGAGGGCGCGCCGGGCCTCGGCAAGACCCTGCTCGTCCGCACGCTCGCCGACGCCATGAGCCTGCGCTTCTCGCGCATCCAGTTCACGCCCGACCTGATGCCGAGCGACGTCACCGGCACCAACGTGCTGGTCACCGACGCCGCGGGCCGCACGACGGGGCGGTTCGAGCTCGCCCGGGGCCCGATCTTCGCTCAGATCGTGCTCGCCGACGAGATCAACCGCGCGACGCCGAAGACGCAGAGCGCGCTGCTCGAGGCGATGCAGGAGCATTCGGTGACCATCGCCGGCACGCGGCACGTCCTCGACGAGCCCTTCTTCGTCCTCGCCACGGAGAACCCCATCGAGATGGAGGGCACCTACCCGCTGCCGGAGGCGCAGCTCGACCGGTTCCTGCTCAAGGTGCTGGTCCCCTCCCCGGACGAGGACACGCTGACGGCGATCGTCGCGCGCACCACCGGCCCGGGGGTCGCCGCGCCGACCGCGGTGCTCGACCAGCGCCAGGTCCTCGAGCTGCGCGCCCTCTGCCGCGACGTCGCCGTGGCCGAGCCCGTCGCGCGCTACGCCGCGCGCCTGGTCGGCGCGAGCGACCCGACGAGCCCCACCGCGACGGAGCTGGTCCGGCGCGCGCTCCGCTACGGCGCGGGCGTGCGTGGGGCCCAGTCGTTGGTGCTGGCGGCCAAATCGCTGGCGCTGCTCGCCGGACGCGCCCAGGTCGCGTTCGCCGACCTGCAGGCGGTGGCGCTCCCCGTGCTCAGGCACCGCCTGATCCGCAGCTTCGAGGGCGAAGCGGACGGGCTGACCACGGACCAGGTCGTGCGCGAGCTGGTCGAGGCGGTGCCGACCCGCCCGGAGGGCGTCGAACGCGCCGTGCGAGGCCTGTGACCCGACGCTGCCGCCTCAGCCTCCTGCTCCTCGCGCTCGCGGCGCTCGCCCTCGCGCGACCCGTGCGCGCCGAGCCCGGCGGCCCCGCGCGTGGCGGCGCCGCCACGCCCACGAGCCCGCTGATCTTGACCGCCGAGCCGCTCCTCGGGACGACCTCGACCGTCGGCGAGGGCTGGTTCTTGGTCCACGTCAGGCTGCGGAGCCTGGTGGACGAGCCGATCGAGGGCGAAGTCTTGCTGGAGAACGAGGTGGCCTGGTCCAGCGACCAGGGACTGACCACGACGCGGGCGCCGTTCTCGCTCGGGCCACGCAGCGCCGTGGCGCTCTCCCTGCCGACACACGGGTTCGAGTACGGGGCGCCGTCGCTGCGCGTGGTCGCCCGCACCGCCGACGGCCAGGAGCTCGCCGAGTTCGAGCTGCCGACCACGCGCTCGGGGGGGCCGACGCTGGTCGTGCTCAACACGCCGCACCGGCTCGGGCATTGGCTGCGCGATCAGCGCCTGCGGGTGAGCGGCCGCCCCAGCTCGGCAAGTTACGCGGGGATCGCGACCCTCAACGTCGTCTCGCCGAGCGTCGACCCCGCGTCGGGCGAGGCGGTCGTGCCCGAGCTGGCGGCAGGCTACTCAAACGCGACCGTGGTGCTGGCGACCAGCACCGTCCTCAGCCGCCTCGGTGCGCGCGCCGAACAGGCGCTCGCGGACTGGGTCCTGAGCGGGGGCGCGCTCGCGGTGGCCGTCGATCGCCCCGAGGATCTCCGCTCGCCCTGGCTGCAGGCGCTCGCCGGCGGCGCCATCGCGCGCGCCGACGCGCCCGCCTCGCTCGAGCGCGCGCGCGTCTTCGAAACCACCCAGGAGGCCGACCCCAACCAGCTCGTCGAGCGCCGGGCGCGGCCGAGCCCAGCAGTCAGCAAGCTGCTCGCCGGCCACGCCGGCGGGAACCTGCGCCCGAGCCCCTGGGGCAGCGCGGCGAGCTACGGGCTCGGCGAGCTCCACCTGCTCGCCTTCGACCCCCTGCGGGAGCCGGCGATCACCGATCCCTGGGTACACCTCGGCCTGGTGGAGCTGGTGCGGCACGCGTGGGACCGCCAGATCCACGTCGCGCTGCCCCACGGGCAGGGCCCCATCGACGGCCAGGCGTCCAGGGAGATCCGCCGCCTGGTCGATCCAAACCAGCGCACCCGGTGGGCGATCGTCGTCGCCACGCTGCTGCTGCTGGCCTACGCGATGCTCGCGGGGCCCCTCAACTTCTTCCTCGCCGCCCGCCGCGGGCGTCCGCTGCTCGCCCTCGCCCTGCTGCCGGTCTGGTCGCTGTTGACGCTGAGCCTGGTGGTGGGGCTGGGGGTCTTCGCCAAGGGCATCCGCGGGCAGGTCCGGCACGTCGCGCTGGTGGAGGCTGGCGCCGGGATGACACGCGGGGCGGTGGTGCGGTTTCGCGGCTTCTACGCCCCTTCGGCGCGAGAGCTGGTGGTGCGCGCGCACGCGGACGGTAACCTCCTCGACGTCACCGACGCCGGCGGCCGCGCGGAGCGCGTGCTGGTGGTCGATCGGGACGGCCCGCGCCTCGAGCGCTTCCGCGCCAAGCCCTGGCAGACCGTGCTGGTGCGGGAGGACGGCTTCGTGGACCTCGGCGCCGGGGTCAGCCTCGTCGAGACGGGCAGCGACGTCGTCGTCACCAACCGCCTCGGCCGGCATCTGGTGGGCGTGCTCGTCCGCCGGGGAGACGGCCGAACCTTCCACTTTCCTCGCCTCGACGACGGCCAGACGGTCACGGCGACGAGCGGCACCCTGGTGCCGGGCGTGGGGATGCCGACCGGGGTCGGGGTGCTCCTCGACGCCTCGGCGTTCAGCGACCTCCTCAATCAGGACGAGGCCGGCCTCGGCGCGACCTGGGCCGCGCTCGAGAGCTATGCCTTCGGCGAGACGGACTGGTGGCCCAGCGACACCCCGGCGCTGATCGGCCAGGTGGTGGGCGGCGCGGGGCTCACCACCGACTCCGGTTATGCGCTGGTCCAGGACCGGCTCCTGGTGCGCGTGGTGGGGATCGGAGGTGACCCATGACCCTCGCCGCTCCCGGCGACCGCGGCGGCGTCCCGCCCACCATCCGCGTGCGGCACCTGTGGCATCGCTATGGCACCCTGGACGTGCTCCGAGACGTGAGCTTCGAGGTCGGCCCCGGCGAGATCTTCGGGTTCATCGGGCCGAACGGCGCGGGCAAGACGACCACCATCCGGATCATGGCGACGCTCCTCGAGCCCATGGCCGGGCGCGTGGAGGTCGATGGGCTCGACGTCGCGGTCGACCCGGACGACGTCCGCCGCATCATCGGCTACATGCCGGACCACGCCGGTGTCTACGACGGGCTGACGGTCCGCGAGTACCTCGAGTTCTTCGCGGACGCCTTCTCCGTGCCGAACATCGGGGTCGTGGACGCGGTCATCGAGCTGACGGACCTCATCAACCTGCAGGATCGCCTGGTCCCGGCGCTCAGCAAGGGCATGAAGCAGCGCCTCCAGCTCGCCCGGATCCTGCTCCACGATCCAAAGGTGCTCATCCTGGACGAGCCCGCGAGCGATCTCGACCCCCGCGCGCGCATCGAGATCCGGGATCTGTTGCTCGAGCTCCGCGAGCTCGGCAAGACCATCTTCCTCTCGAGCCACATCCTGACGGAGCTCAGCGACGTCTGCACCTCCGTCGGGATCCTCGAGCGCGGCCGCCTCCTCGTCGCCGGGCCGATCCGCGAGATCGCCGCCGAGCTCGACGCCCGCGCGCGGGGGGCCGTCGGCGCGGCGGTGCCGGCGGCGGTGCTGGCGATGACGCCCGGCGCGCCGCTCGCCGCTCCAGCCCCGCCCGCACCCGACGCCCCCGGCGCCGAGGCGGGTGCGGAGCCCGCGTCGGGGTTCCTGGCGCCCGCGGGAGCACCGTCGACCCAAGGGGAGCTCCCTCGCCCGGAGCCGCTCGCGGCCGGGCCGCTGCCGTTCGGACCGGCGACCACCACTGGAGGCGCCGCCATCCCAGCCACCACCCGCCGGCGGCTCCGGCTCCGCGTGCTCGGGGAGGCCTCGCCGGTGGTGCCGCTCCTGGCGGGCGGCGGGGGGGTGCTGTCGGTCGAGCCCGCCAACAGCGGCCAGCTCACGGTCGACTACGTGGGAGACGACCGGTTCGTCGCCGACGTGGTTCGGCACCTGGTGGCGCACGGCGTCGGCGTGGTCGCCGTCGAGCCCGAGCGCAACGAGCTCGAGCGGATCTTCCTCGAGGTCACGCGGGGGGAGCTCCAGTGAGCGCCCAGACCGGCAGCCCCACCCTGCCGCCCCCTGCCCCGTCGTCGCGGCGGCTCGAGCGCGCGCGGATCGGGCTGTCGCGCTGCTCGCACGACCCCAACCCCGTGTGGATGCGGGAGCTCCGCCAGTCCGCGCGGCTCACCCGGACCCCCGTGATCCTAGCGATCCTCACCGCCGCGATGACCCTCTTGATGGCCTCGATCGGCGGGATCGTGAGCATCTCCGCGGAGCCGGCCACGGTCGGGGTCGCGCTCTTCCAGACCTTCTTCTCCGTGGCCTTCTTCGGGGTGACCTGGTGCGCGCCGGCCATCGCGGCCAGCACCATCGCCAGCGAGCGCGGCGGCCGCACCTGGGAGGCGCTGCTCTTGACCGGGATCGGCTCGGGCACGATCGCGCGCGGCAAGTTCCTGGCTGCCCTCACCTACGTCGGCCTGTACCTGGTGATGCTCGCCCCCGTGGGCGCCCTGGCCTTCGTCTTCGGCGGCGTGACGGCGATCGAGGTGGTGAGCGCCTTCGCCCTGCTCGTCCTGTTCGCCGCGCTCAGCGTGGCGTTCGGGCTCAGCGTGGCCTCGGCGCTCCACGGCCCGGCGGTGGCGATCGTGGTCACGCTGCTGGTGGCGGTGCCGCTCTCGATCGTGGGGTTCGTCATGCTGGGGCCGCTGCTGTCGGTCGCCGCGCACTCGCTCTGGCCGGCGGTGCCCGCCGGGCCCCCCGTCTGGCTTCCCACGGCGTTCGCGCGGGCCGACTTCGGCCTCGACTACGCCCTCTACCTGGTGCTCATCCCGCTCGGCGCTGCCGCCATCCCAGCGTGGTTCTTCTACGCGGTCACCGCCGCCAACATGGGGAGCCCCAGCGACGACCGCTCCTCGGGGCTCCGGCGCTGGATGCTGGTGACGATCCCGCTCACCGCTGTGGCCAGCCTGGCGCCCCTCTTCGCCGCCGATGACGACGCCTGGGCGGCCGCCGCGTGGGGGATGACCGCGACCGCCTGCACCCTGCTGTTCATCACCTTCGTCGCCGCGGGGGAGCCGCTCGGGCCCTCGCGCCGGGTCCTGGTCCACTGGGAGCGCGCCCGCGCCGGCGCCTGGCGGCGCCTCCTCGGGCCGGGCGTGATGCAGGCGACGCGGCTGATCCTGCTGCTCGGCACGGCCGCGCTGGCCACGCAGACGGTGGTGGCCGCCGCCTGGATCCAGTTCGTCGCGCCGCCGGTGGTCGACCTGGAGGGGGATCTCGCCCGCGTTGGCTCCTGGGGGCTCTACCTCCTCGGGTTCTCGGCGTTCTGCGCCGGCTTCATGGCCTTCACGCGGGCGCGCGCCAAGGCCGCGCTGGTCCCGCGACTCCTGCTCGGTGGCGCGGTATTCACTGCAGCGGTCGGGCCCTGGGTGGTGATGGCGATCGCGGGCATCGTCACCGAAGACGCCGCCGCGTCGCGTGTCTTCGCCGCACCGTCTCCCACCTTCGTCCCCATCGTCCTGTTCGAGCGGGTGGGGAGGAGCCCGGAGCTCGTGCTCGCGGCGGCGGCCTGCGCGATCGGGTGGGCGATCCTCGGGCTGGCCCTCACGGTCGCCGCCGAGCTGCGCACCCGTCGCGCGCTCGCCGCGCACCGGGCCGCCCTCGCTCGCGTCGAGGCGCTGCTCGAGGCCGAGGACGGAGAGCTCGGCGGCGAGGTCCCCCCGCCGTCGGTCCCCGGCACGCTCTCTCAGAACGGGGCGGTGACCTGAGCCGGGCTCGGCCGGGCTCGCGAACGGCGAACGCGCCATGCCAGGGAACGACGCGCGATCACCGCTGCTCGACCCCGAGTTCGTCCGCGAGCTCGACGCCCTGCGACGGAGGCTGGCCGTGCTCGCCCGCTCCGGCGGCGTGGGCGAGCACACGGCGCGGCGCCGCGGGGGCGCCGCCGAATTCCAGGAGCACCGTGGCTACACGCCCGGCGACGACCTGCGCCGGGTGGACTGGCTGGCCTACGCGCGCACGGGGGAGCCCGTCATCAAGCTCTTCCGTGCCGAGGAGGACGTCGTAGTTCGGCTCCTGCTCGACGCCTCCGCGTCCCTCGGCTTCGGCGATCCGGTCAAGCTCGACGTCGCCCGGCGCCTCGCCGCCGCCATTGGCTACGTGGCGCTCGCCGGCTCCCAGCGCACGCAGCTGGTGGTCGCCCGCACCGCGGGCAGCAGGGCCCTCGCCCGGCTGGGCCGGCCCCACCGCGGGCGCGCGGGGTTGCCGGCGCTCTTGCGCGAGCTGACGGAGGCCGAGGCGGCGGGCGCGGCCGATCTCGGTCGCGCGATCACCGAGGTCGTCCGACGCTCGCCCCGGCCGGGAATGCTGGTGGTCCTGAGCGACTTCCTGGACCCGGGACCGGTGACGAGCGCGCTCACGCTGGCTCGCTCGGCAGGCCACGATGTCCTGCTGATCCAGATCGTGGACCGGACCGAGTTGGAGCCGTCCTTCGAGGGCGACTACTCCCTGCTGGACGCCGAGAGCGGCGCCACCGTCGAGGTCACCATGGACCCCGCCGCCATCGAGGCCTACACCCTGCGCTTCGCAGGCCTGGTCGAGGAGCTGCGGGCCTGGGCCCGCAAGCACGGCGCCGCGTACGTCCGCGTCACCACCGACGAGCCGCTCGAGGGGGCCGTCCGCCGCGTGGTGGCACGCGCCGTCGATTGAAGCGAGGCGCGGACGCCACCACGCGGGACCACTCCCGCCCGTCCGTTGATGTTCCGCGGCAATCAAACCGATCGCCGCTCCGCCCACCGCCGAGACGGCGCCCGGGTCAGAACATGAAGGGCACCGGGGGCGGCGGCGCCGCGGGAGCCTTCTTCACCGCCTTCTTGGCGGTCTTCTTCGCCGCCTTCTTGGCGGTCTTCTTCGCCGCCTTCTTGG
>CAYOLF010000043.1:0-12191 GCA_964404725.1 uncultured Polyangiaceae bacterium | reverse complement strand
TTCTTGGCGGTCTTCTTCGCCGCCTTCTTGGCGGTCTTCTTCGCCGCCTTCTTGGCGGTCTTCTTCGCCGCCTTCTTGGTGGTCTTCTTCGCCGCCTTCTTGGTGGTCTTCTTCGCTGCCCTCTTGGCGGTCTTCTTCGCTGCCCTCTTGGCGGCAGGCTTCTTCACGGTCTTCTTTGCAGCCATGCGACAGATCCCCTCGTGAGGTGGCGAGGCGCGATCGGCGCCCCACCCACTTGGTTTTCCAGAGGAAACAATTTCCGCAAGCCCGCGATCAAGTCAACAGGTCTTTGCGATTGCGATCACGATCACGACACCGGCCCCTGAGCGACGCCTTTGATGGCGAGATGGGGTTGATGGTGCGACGGGGTTGATGGTGCGACGGGGTTGATGGCAAGACGGGGTTGATGGTGCGACGGGGTTGATGGCAAGACGGGGTCAATGGTGCGACGGGGGGGGCGCCGCGCCGTTCGAGCCACGGAGCTCGAGCGGAGGCGCTGCGGGTCCGACCGGGGCGCCCACGACGAGCGAGGGCTCGGCGGGGCCCGGTGCTATGCTGGCCGCCGCGCATGCCGCTCGAGCTCCGCAGCGCCGCCGGCCTCGCCCTGCTCGGCCTCGTCTTGCCGCTGGTGCTGCTCTACGTCCTGAAGATCCGTCGACAGCGCCTGCCCGTCGCCTCCACCTGGCTGTGGTCCGTCGCGGCGCGGGATCTGCGGGCGCGCAGCCCCTTCCGGCGCCTCGTCCCGGAGATCCCGCTCCTGCTCCAGCTCGGCGCCCTCACGGCGCTGGCGCTCGCCGCCGCCCGCCCCGCGACCCGCGGGGGCGCAATCACCGGCGACCACGTCGCGATCGTGATCGACGGGAGCGCGTCGATGACCGCGACCACGGCCGCGGGCGCGACGCGGATGGCCGCCGCCCGCGCCGCGGCCCACCGCGTGGTGGACGCCCTTGGGCCCGGCGCGGACGCCCTGATCGTCGAGGCGGGGCCGCAGCCCCTCGTGCTCGCCCCCCTCGACCGCGACCGCCGCCGGCTCCACGCGACCATCGACCGGGTCCAGACCCACGACGCCACCGCGCGGCTCGGTCCCGCGGTCGCCCTCGCCGCCGACCGCCTCCGCGCGTTGCCCGGCGATCGGCGGCTGGTGGTGGTCACCGACAGCGCCGTGACCGACCCGGACGCCCTGCGCGGGGTGAGCCTCCCGACCAGCGTACTTAACGTCGGGGAGAGCGTCCCCAGCACGGGGATCGTCCGGGTTGACGTCCGCCGTGGGCGCGACCCGGTCACCCGCCGGCCCCAGGTGCAGGCCTTCGCGCAGGTCGCCCACTTCGGCGAGGCGTCGCGGGAGGTCTTCGTGACGCTCCGCCCGCGCAACGTGGAGCAGCCACTGGCGTCACGGCGCCTGTCGCTCGTGCCGGGGGAGCGGGCCCCCGTGGTGCTCACCTTCGAGCCCGCCCCCACCGACGCCGGGATGGGGCTCGTCTTCGAGATCTCGCCGCCCGACGCCTTCCCCGTGGACGACCGGGCGTTCGCGCGCGTCCCCCCGGGGCGGGAGCTCCAGGTGGTGGTGGCGCCCCCGAGCGCGAACCCCTGGTTCGTCCGCGCCCTCGCCGCGGATCCCGAGGTCGAGCTGGTGACGACGTCGCTCGAGGCCCTCGCGGGCGCAGCCGTCCCCGCCGACGCCTTGGTCGTGATCGACGGTGCCTGCCCGGAGCGGGTCCCGGGCGCCGACCTCGTGCTCCTGAATCCGCCGCCGGGGCGCTGCCGCACCGTGACCGTGTCCACGGAGCTGCGCTCGCCGTCGATCACGTCCTGGTCGGAGACCGATCCCCGCCTCCGGTTCCTGACGCTCGATGGCGTCGAGGTGACCCAGGCCCGCAAGATCGAGGTCGAGTCGCCGCGCGACGCGCTGATCCGGACTCGCGACGGGGCCATCGTCGCCGACGTGTCGAGTCCGGGCAGGACCGGCACCCTGGTCGGCTTCGATGTCGGTGACGGGAACTGGCCACTCAAGGCGTCCTTCGTCCTGTTCGTGCGCAACCTGATCGAGTCCGCCCGGGCGCGGCGCGCGGCCGGGGTCGAGTCGCAGGTGCGCACCGGGGGCACGCTCCAGCTCCGGGTCCCGACGGACGTGACGACGGTGAGCGTCGAGGGGCCGGGCGGGGCGCGCGAGCAGGTGCGCGCCCGAGACGGGCTGGCCGTGGTCGGCTCACTCCGCCGCGCCGGGTTCTACTTCGCCTCCTGGCAGGGGCAGACCCCGGGCAGCCTCCTCGTCCCCGCCAGCCTGACCAGCGCCGAGGAGAGCGACGTCCGCCCGCGCGAGCTCGGTGGACCAGCGGGGAGGCTCCCCGTCACCGCGGCCGCGGGCCTGCCCGCCTTCACCGAGTGGGGGTGGCTGGCGGCAGCGCTCGCGCTCGCCTTCATCGTGCTCGACGCCTGGTGGCTCACGCGACGGCCGACCCCGCGGCGCCTCATGGCGACCGCGATCCCGCGGATCCCCGAGCGGTCCCGCCGCCACGAGGTGAAACGGTGAGCGCACTTCCGCTGCCGCCCTGGCTGGGCCCCGCGGCGGGGCTCGTCGCCTGTGCCCTGCTCGCGGCCTGGTCCCTGCGCCGGCTCCGGGGGCGGCCCGTCCTGGCGATGGGGGCGCTGCTCGCGCTCTTGCCGACGGCGTACGTCCTCGCGGTCTGGGCCGGCGGCCTCTCGGAGCGGTGGGCGCGCCTCGAGCGGCCCCTGCTCGCGCTGCCCTGCACGGCCGCAGTGCTGTTCGTCACTCACCGACTCCTCGCCCTGTCCCCGCGCCAGGGCGCGGGGCGGCGGCGCCTGACCGAGGCCCTCCTCGTCGGTGCGGCGCTCGCTGCCGGGCTCGCCGCCACGGGGCTCGAGCTCGGACGACCGATCGATCGGCTGACCGTGCTGCTCCTGGTCGACCGGAGCCGGAGCATCGACCTGGTCCCCGACGCCGAGGCGCGCCTGCGCGCCGAGCAGCAGCTCGCCGAGCTCGCCATGCGCGAGGACGATCGCATCGGGACCATCGCGTTCGCCGCCGAGGCCGCGGTCGAAGAGCCGCCCCGCCCGCGGACGGTCCTGCCCGCACCCCAGCGCGTCGAGCTCGGCCGCGACGGGACCGACCTCGGGGTCGCCATCCGCCGCGCCCTCGCCGAGCTCCCGTCGGACTCGGCGAGCCGCGTGGTCCTGATGAGCGACGGCGTGAGCACGCGGGGGGACCCGATGGACGCCGCCGCTGCGGCCGTGGCGGCCGGGGTCCCCATCGACGTGGTGCCGCTCGACCAAGCCCGGATCCCCGACGTCCGCGTCGTGGACGTCGGGCTCCCCGCTCGCGCCCACGAGGGCGAGGCCGTGCGCTTGCGCGTGGTGACGGAGGCGACGAGCGAGGCCGAGATCGAGGTGCGGCTGCGCCGGGACGGCGAGCTCATCCAGCAGGGGACGGCCCGGATCGGCCGCGGCGAGGACGTGATCACGCTGCGCGAGGTCGCCCCCGGCCCCGGTCTGCACCGCTACGACCTGGAGGTGACCGCCCGGGATCCGGCGCGCGACCAGGCCGCAGAGGACAACGCGGGCTCGGCGTTCCTGCGCGTGCTGGGGCCCGGGACGGCGCTGGTCCTGGAGCAAGATCCCGCGCTCGCGGCGCCGCTCGCCCGCGCCCTGGAGGGGGCCGCGTTCCGCGTCCGCACCGCGGGACCGGGGGGGATCCCGCTCGATCTCGCCGAACTGTCCGCCTACGACCTGGTGGCGCTCGGCGAGATCCGGGCGAGCGATCTGTCGCCCACCCAGCTCGACGCGATCGCCACCTACGCGCGCGACCTCGGCGGTGGGCTGCTGCTCATGGGCGGCGACCGCTCCCTCGGCCCGGGCGGGTACGCGCGCACCCCGGTCGAGGAGGTGAGCCCCGTCTCCTTCGATCTCAAGCAGGACCGCCGCCGCGCGAGCCTCGCCGAGGTCATCGCCATCGACTACTCGGGCTCGATGGGGATGCGCGTCACCTCGGCGCACACCAAGCTCGACCTGGCCAACGAGGCGGCCGCGCGCTCGGCGGAGCTGCTCGGCGGCGGCGACCGGCTCGGGGTGATGCACGTGGACACGGTCGTCAAATGGACGGTCCCGCTCGCGCCCGTGTCCGACCGGGCCGACATCACGCGGCGCATCCGCGCCGTGGGGCCTGGCGGCGGCGGGATCTACGTCGATCTGTCGCTCCGCACGGCCTATGCGGCGCTCGCGCGCGAGCGGGTCAACCTCAAGCACGTCCTGCTCTTCGCCGACGGCTCCGACGCCGAGGAGCGCGCGCTCTCGCCGTCGCTCGTCCTCCAGGCCAAGCAGCAGGGGATCTCGACCAGCGTGGTCGCGCTCGGCAACGGCCCCGACGTGCCCGACCTGGAGCGGCTGAGCCGGCTCGGCGACGGGCGCTTCTACCTCATCGAGGATGCGGCGCGCCTCCCCGCCGTGTTCGCACAAGAGACGGTCCTCGCCGCGCGAAGCGCCATCAACGAGGTTTCTTTCCGACCCGCGCCGGCGACGCCGGGAGCCCCCACCCGCGGCATCGACTTCGCCGCGGGCCCGCCGCTCGCCGGCTACGTCGTGACGCTCCCGAAGCCACGGGCCCAGGTCCTTCTCCGCGGCCCGGAGGGCGATCCGACGCTCGCCACCTGGTCGGTCGGGATCGGCCGTGCGGCGACCTTCACCAGCGACTACCGCGACCGCTGGGGGCAAGCGTGGACCGGGTGGCTCGGCGCGTCCAAGCTCTTCGGGCAGCTCGCACGCGACATCGCGCGGCAGGCGGACGACCCCCGGGTGCGGCTCGAGGCGGACACGGCCGGCGGCGAGCTCCACGTCCGGGCCACGGTCGTCGACGACGACGGTCGCGCGGAGAGCTTCCGCCGGCTGGTCGCGCGCGTGGGCGGCCCCGACGGGTTCCGCGCCGACGCGCCGCTCGAGCCGGTGGGGGCCGGGGTGTACGCCGCCCGCATCCCGCTCTCCCGCCCGGGCGCCTTCGTCGTCGCCGCCGTCGACGAGGCCACCCAGGGGGCCGTGGGCACGACCGGGGCCGTGCTCACCGTCGGCCAGGAGCTGCGGCCGACCGGCTCCGACCGCGCGCTGCTGCGCCGCCTCGCGGAGCTCACCGGCGGCAAGGAGCGCGACACGCTCGCCGGCCTCTTCCACGACCGTGACGTCCAGCGCTTCGCCTATCGCAGCGTCACCACGAGCCTGATCCTGTGGGCGGCGGCGCTGCTGTTGCTCGCCGTGGCCGCCCGCCGCCTGGCGATCCCCGAGGGGCTCGCCGCCCTCCCCGCGCGCCTGAGCGACGCCCGCGCGCGCCGGCGTGAGCGCCGCGCGGCGGCCCGAAGCGCGGCCGCCGCGGCCGTCGCCGCCACGGGCTCGACCACCCGCGCCCTGCTCGCGAACCGGCGCGACGCCCGCGCCGGCGCGGCCCGCGCGACGGCGGAGGCCCCCGAGCCGCCGCCGCGCAGCGTGCCCCGCTTCGCCCGCGCCGCCCCGAACGCAGCGGCGCCGGTCGCCCCGCGCCCCGCGACGGGAACCGGTCCCGCTCGGTCGCCGACGGCCACGACGACGGGCGCAGCGGAGCCCCCTACCCCGGCGCGGCCGCTGACGTCGGCGGAGATCCTGCTCGCGCGACGGCGAGGACGGCGCTGAGCGCCGGGGCGGACGCGCGCGGCGAGCGACGATCTGCGTGTTGGGGGCGTGTTACCCTGCCCCCGAGGTATCGGGCGTGCTGGTCCTGATCAACGCGAACCGGATGTCGCCGCCGATCGCCCCGATCGGGCTCGACTACGTCGCGAGCGCCGCGCAGGCGCGGGGGATCCCGGTCGAGCTGGTCGACCTCGGGCTCGCGGTTGACCCCGACGCCGCGCTCGAGCGCGCCTTAGTGCGCGGCACGCCGCGGCTGGTGGGGGTTTCGTTCCGCAACGTGGACGACTCCTTCTGGCCCTCTGCCGCCTGGTTCGTCCCCGAGCTCGACGCGCTGGTCACGCGACTGCGCGCCCTCACCGCGGCGCCCATCGTGCTCGGCGGGGTCGGGTTCTCGATCTTCGCCGAGCGCCTCGTCGCCCGCACGGGCGCGGACTTCGGGATCCGCGGCGACGGCGAGGCGGCGATCAGCGCCCTTTACGCCGCGCTCGATCGGGGCCAGGACGCGCTCGCCGCGGTGCCCGGCCTACTCTGGCGCGCAGCGCACGGCGCGCTCGTCCAGAACCCTCCCGCCTGGCCGAGCCCCCTGTCCGTCCCCACCGACCGCGGCACGGTCGACAACCGCGCCTACTTCGCGCGCGGGGGCCAGCTCGGGATCGAGACGAAGCGCGGCTGCCCCCGGCGCTGCATCTACTGCGCGGATCCCCTCGCCAAGGGTCCCCACGTCCGCGCCCGCGACCCGCGCGAGGTCGCCGATGAGGTCGCGGGCCTCGCCGCGCGCGGGATCGACGTCCTGCACCTCTGTGACGGAGAGTTCAACGTGCCGGGTGCGCACGCGGCGGCCGT
Source organism: uncultured Polyangiaceae bacterium (assembly GCA_964404725.1). Taxonomy (GTDB): domain Bacteria; phylum Myxococcota_A; class Polyangia; order Polyangiales; family Polyangiaceae; genus JAFGBI01. The sequence continues at coordinate 5,684 of CAYOLF010000043.1, read as the reverse complement.
GTGCGCCGCGCTCACCGCGCGCGGCCTCGGCGAGCGCGTGCGCTGGTACGCTTACGCCGCGGTGCGCCCGTTCGACGACGCGCTCGCGCAGGCGATGCGGCGCGCGGGCTGCGTCGGGGTCGACTTCACCGGCGACGCGGGGAGCGACGCCATGCTCACGGCCTACCGCCATCCCCACCGGCGCGCCCACCTCGGGGCGGCGGTGTCCGCTTGCCGGCGCGCGGGCCTCGCTTGCATGGTCGATCTGCTCCTGGGCGGCCCCGGGGAGACGCCGGCCACCGTGCGGGAGACGATCGAGACGATGCGCGCCGCTGCGCCCGACCGCGTCGGCGTGGCGCTCGGTATGCGCCTTTACCCCGGCACCCGCGCGGTCGACCTCGCGCGCGCGGAGGGGCCGCCCGAGACGAACCCGTCACTCCGACGTCGCTCCAGCGGCCCGGTAGATCTGCTCACGCCGGTCTTCTACGTCGCGAGCGCCCTCGGGCCGGCCCCCGCCGCGCTCCTGCGCGAGCTGGTCGGGGACGACCCCCGCTTCTTTTTGCCCGCCGACGAGGCGGGGCACGCCGGCGAGGACCACAATTACAACGACCACGCGCCGCTCCTGGCGGCGATCGCCCGTGGCGAGCGCGGCGCCTACTGGGACATCCTACGCCGCCTCGGCCCCGACGGCGGGTGACGAACGACGCGCGGCCGTCTCACGCCTCGGTCGTGGACTCCGCCTCGTCGGCAGACCGCGCCGCTCCCGCGACGGTCCCCGGTGCCAGCAGCGCGCGGCCGAGGGCCAGGCCCAGCGCGGCCGCCAGCGCGCTCGCGGAGAGGACGCCGAACTTCGCCGCGGCGAGCAGCTCTGGCTCCACGAACGCGAGCTTGGCGATGAACAGGGACATCGTGAACCCGACGCCCGCCACGACCCCGAGGACGAGCAGGTGCCTGAGGCCGAGGCCCGCGGGGAGCACGCCGATCCGCAGGCGCAGCGCGAGGAGGCTCACCAGGACGACGCCCAGGGGCTTGCCAACGACCAGACCGACCGCCACCGCCACCATCACGCTCCACGACGCTGCCCCGAGCGCTCCACCCGAGACGGCGACGCCGGCGTTGGCGAGGGCGAACAAGGGCATGATCCCGAACGCGACCCAGGGGTGCAGAGACTCGATCAGACTCTCGGCGGGAGACACCGCCTCGCGGCGCGCCTGGTTGACGCGCCGGAGGCTCTCGCCGAGCTCGTGCGACGACAGCGCGACGGGCTCGGCGCGGACGAGGCGCTCGAGCTCGTCGCCCACCCCGGCGAGGAAGCCCCGCGCCCCCAGCCAGGCCCGCACCGGCGTCAACAAGCCGATGAGCACGCCCGCGATCGTCGGATGCACCCCAGCGGCGTAGATGCCCGCCCAAACGACGAGGCCGGGGACCACGTAGAGGAGCTTGGCGCGCATGCCGAGCCGCTGCATCGCGACGATACCGCCGACCCCCAGGGAAGCCACCGCGAGGCCCGAGAGCGCGAGGTCGGATGAGTAGAAGACCGCGATGACGACGATGGCCCCCAGATCGTCGATGACCGCCAGCGCGAGCAGCAGGACCCGCAACGCGACCGGCACTCGCTTGCCGAGCAGCGTGAGGATGCCGACCGCGAAGGCGATGTCCGTGGCCATGGGGACCCCCCAACCCGACCGCGTCGCCGGAGCCCCGGCGATGGCGAGGTAGAGGGCCGCCGGCACTATCATGCCGCCGAGCGCCGCGGCGACGGGCAGCGCGGCCCGCCGCAGACTGGACAGCTCCCCCTGGTGGATCTCGCGGCGGATCTCCAGGCCCACGACGAAGAAGAAGATGACCATCAGGCCGTCGTTGACGACCCACTCGAGATCGCGCTCGAAGGCGAACGGCCCGAGTCGGATCCCGAGCGGCGTGTGCCAGAGCGCGGCGTAGCTCGCGCCCCACGGTGAGTTGGCCCAGCCGAGCGCGACCGCCGCCGCCGCGAGCAGCAGGATCCCGCTCGCCGCCTCGATCCGGAGGAAGCGCTCGAGCGGGCGCACGACGAGCCGCGTCAGCCGCAGCAGCGGCTCCCAGGCCTCCGGGGGCGACGACGGTTGGGGCGAGGTTCCCGAGGGTGGGCGATGAGCCATGGTGGTTCGTCGGCGGCGCGCGGACTATCGCACGGAGCCCATCCCCGGTCGATCGCTCCGCGCCGCGCTCAGGCCCGCCAGAAGGTCGCCAGCCCCCAGAGCAGCACCGTCACCAGCGCCACGGCCCCGGCGTAGCGCCGGAGATCCGTCGGCGTCGCCGCCTCCCCATTGGCGCGGAGCCCGCCGAGGTGAGCGACGTCGACGTAACGCAGCGCCAGCAGCGCGAGCGCGGAGCCGAGGAGGAGCGCCGTGCCGAGTAGGGCGGACTCGCCACGCGGTGAAGCGATCAGCACCGCCCCGAAGACGAGGCCCGCTGGCCCCAGGAGCATCCAGGCGACCCGCACGAGGCATCCGGAGAGCGGGACAGTAGGCTCGGCGCCGCGCTCGCCCGCGCGCGCAACATCGACGGGGTGATCTTCGAGTTCCAGGAGGGGGCCGCTCTCGCGAGCGACCGCACCGGCTCGGCGGTCGTCTGCCATGGCTCACATCCACTAGGGTCGCCTCGGGGGCGACCCACCGTGGACGGCGGCCCGACCGTCCTCCCTATTTTTCCTGGCGCGCCCCGGGATTGGGTCCGCGCCACCCGGCTTCGTCGAGTGACTGGGTCAACTTAGATCCTGAGCGCCAGCGCGCAAGGGCGATCGGCCCCGGCGCCGCTCGCCTCCGCCCCGCGGGCCGTGGCGCGTCGCCGAGACGCGCGGCGTCACCCCCAATTGGGGCAGGCACCCGGAATCTGCCGGCGTCGCTGGGCGGTTCCGACCGGGTCACCGCGCTCGCCCGAGCCCTGCCCGTGGTCGCGGTAGGAACCGCGCTACTCGGGGCGCTGGGGGACCGCCTCGAGCCCGCTGCCGCTGCACTCCAGCGTGCTATTCCCGCACGCGGGCGCTCCGTAAGCAAGCGTCAGCGTGGCCTTCGCCGGCTGCCCCGGCCAGAGCTCGACCCTGAGCCCCAGCTCCGCGTGAAGCTCCCTGGCGCGGGCGCACCCGAGGCGCTGCAGCAGCGGGCCTCCGGTCGCGGTCACCGTGGTGCCCATTGCCGTCAACCCGCGAGCGGACTCGAGCTGCCCCTCCCGATGTCGGCCGAAGCTTCCGGGAGACATCCGCGAGTCGAACGCCATGCGACCGAGCTCCTCGACGCCGTCCACGACCACCGTGACCCGCTCCCCGCCACCGTCACACGGCGACGAGGCTGGGGGATCAGTTTCAATCGACGCCGCGCGGCACTACGCTCGCGCCGTGCCGCTCCGGTTCGCCCTCCTCGCCGCCGCCCTCCTCGCCGCCGCCCTCCTCACCGCCCCGCTCGGGGGCTGCGCCCCGCGCCGGCCGCCTTGCGCGTCCGACACGGACTGCGCGCGCGGCCACGAGTGTCTGGCGAGCCATTGTCGCTGGCTCGGCAGCGATCCGGTGGCGCCCGACACCCTGCGGACGGTGCTCGAGCCGAGCGCGATGGCGATCCTCGGCGATCCGCCCGCCGACGCGCCCGGCCGCCTCCCGGGCACGGTGACGCTGGGGGCCGCGGCGGGGCCACGGGTGCTCTGGCTGCTCGCGTTCGAGCTGCCCGCGCTGGGCGAGGTCGACACGGCGCTGCTCCTGCTCGAGCCAACCCGCGGCGCCCTGCAGGCTCCCGCCGACGTCGAGCTGCGAGCCTGGCGCGTGACCGAACCGTGGAGCCCGACCGAGGTCCAGGACCTCGCGCCCCCGCCCCTCGCCCCGCCGCGCGCGACCGCCATCGCCCGCGCCGCGCCCGCGAGCACAGTGCGACTCGACGTCACCGGACACGTCCGGCGCTGGCGCGCGGACCCGCGCCAGAACCACGGGCTCGGCCTCGAGGGCGCCAGCCCCGGCCCGCTCGGCGTCGTCCTCGACACCGGCGTGGACGGCGGGGCACGCCCCCGCCTCGAGATCTACGCGGCGGCCCGCTGAGGGACCGAGAACCCGCCACCGCTGCGGGGGCGCGGGGCGCGGAAGCGCGCTGGCCCCCAGTCTCGGCCAGCGCCCACCCTCTGGTCGGCGGCGGGTCCGACGAGCACGTCGGGAGCTCCGGCGTCCGAGCTATCCCCCGAGCACCTCGTTCACCGTGGTCGCCGTGAGCACGCGCTCCGCCGACCGACCGAGGCTGTCGAGGTCCGCTGCCTCGAGGCGAGCGAGGTCGGCCGCATCGAGGGGACCGAAACGGAGCTCGAGCTGCTTAAGCAGCATGCCCAGAAGCGCTTGACGATGGCCCTGCTCCCGCCCTTGCTCCAAGCCCTTCTGCAGTCCGCGCTGCTCCCATTGTTCGGCGATGGTCATGATGAGCTCCTTGGAATCGGGGAGAGACTGCTCGACGATCTCCGACACCTCGTCGGCGTTCGCGTCACCGACGACGCAAAGATAGCGCAAGAGCAGGGTGACCGCATGGCCCCCGCTCGGGGCGTCGCGGAGCTCCCCGAGAAGGCGCGCCACCCGTCGCAGCGTCGGGAGGACGCGCTCCGGGTGGCGCGCGTCGCGGAGAAAGAACGCGGCGATGGTCGCGAAGAGCCCCATCGCTCGCCCCTCGAGCTCGGCGTCGGTGGCGCGACCGAGATCGTCCACCACCAGATCGAAGTGCGGCGTGAGGCGCGCCAGCTCTGCGAGCTCGGTCGCGAGCGGGTCGAGCAGATCGCCGAGACGGCGGGGCGCCGACCAGCCCAGCGGGCCATGGGAGACGACGAGCGGGATGATCGGCGGCAGCCGATCGGCGCCGGCGTGGGTCGCTACATGCCGCTGCCAGATGGCGGCCGAGTAGCCCAGGAGCTGGAGGGCAACCCATCGCTCGCCCCGGCTCTTGTGCTCGACCAGGACGTACACGTAGGCCGGGCGGCCCGCGAAGCGGCAGGAGAAGAGCAGATCGCTGTGGAAGGCCGCGAGGCTCGGGGCGACGAAGGAGCCGGGGACGGGAGCGAGCGTCGCCAGGTCGAGGCGCCGAACGATGCCCGTGGGCAGCACGCTCGCCAGGAACCCCCGCATCGCCTCGGGAGCACCGAAGGCAGCCTTGAAGAGCTTGTCGTGGGGGGAGTCGGGCGCGGTCATGGGTGCGCGCGTCGCGACGGCACTCGCCGCGAGCCACCTGACCCGAGGTCGGCCGCGACGACGGGCAGTTGCGCATGCCCCCACCCGGAGATCTACGCGGCGGCCCGAGGAGGGGCCGCCGCGGCTCGCCCCGGCGCCGCGGCCCGGCTCACCGGATGTCGTCCCGCTTGTCGCAGGTCGGGCTGCACTGCAGGGTTCCCACGGGCCCCTCGTCGCACTCCTCGCCCTCCGAGGCCTGGACCTCGAAGTCGCCGCAGTACGGCCCCAGGGTGCAGTCCTCGTTGCAGCCGCCGTAGTCGCCGTCGTTGTTCGCCGTGCCCTCGTCGCACTCCTCGGTCCCGTTGCGGATGCCGTCGCCGCAGTAGGGCGCGGGCTCGCAGTCGGGGCCGCAGCCCCCGGGCACTGCCGAGTACAGGGTGTTGTCTCGGCCCTCGTCGCAGGTCTCGTGGCTAGACTGAACCACCCCGTCGCCGCAGTACGGACCCCAGTCGCAGGTCGTCGAGCAGCCGTTGTACGCCGT
>CAYOLF010000042.1:47250-51256 GCA_964404725.1 uncultured Polyangiaceae bacterium | reverse complement strand
CCGAACACCAGCCGGAACATCCGCTGCCAGGCCGTCTGGTAGACGAGCGCCGACAGCCCCGACCCGAAGAGCAGCAACGGAACCCACTGCCAGCGCGCTCCCATCCTCGGCCCCATACAGCGACCGACGACGCCGTGACAAGACCCGTGTCAGGCCGGGCTAGGTCCGCGAAAGACCCCGGCGCGCGCGGCCGAGCGCCGGCGGCTCCGGAGCCCGTCGGGCGGAGGGGGTGGGCGCCCGCGGAAAGCAGTTTTCATACGATCCAAGTCTGCGCAGCGCTCACCCGGCTCGCGGCACTCCGCAGCGCCTGAGCTCCTCACGGTGATACGACCTCCGGTTCGATCAACGCCAGCGGTCGCGGGCCGAGGCGGTAGCGGCGCTTCAGCGGGGTAAGCGCTGGACCGTGCCGTCCTCGTCGATGCGGACGGCCTCCTGCTTGAGCAGGCGCCCAACAGCGCGCTTGAACGCCTTCTTGCTGATGCCGAAGAGGGCGCGAATCTCCTCCGGCGACGAAGCGTCCCCGACGCGGGGCGGGCGCGGCCGCGCGAGCACCGCGAGGACGGCGCGAGCATCGGTCTCCATCTCGTCCACGGCGGGGCCACGCAGGGACAGGTCGACCTTGCCATCGGGCAGGATGGACACCACCCGAAAGCGCGCGGCGTCGCCAGGCTGCAGCCGATGCGGTTCGGTGGCCGGTACGCGCGCCAAGTAGCGGCGGCGCAGGATCACGAAAAGGCCGACCCCTGGCTCGTCGCGCCAAACCTCGCCCTCCACCCAGTCGTTCTGAGCCATGTCCCGGGGTGTGGCGAGCAGCTCGCTCACGCGTTGGGTCCCCGTGGGCCGCCCCTGGCCGTCCAGCACCAGCCCGATTGCCACCCGTGCGCCGGCCTCGAGTGGGCTCGTCTGCTCGGCGAGGGGGACCAGGAGATCCTTCGGCAGGCCCCAGTCGGCGAAGGCGCCGAAGTGTGTCACGCCGGTGATGCGCAGAAGCGCCACCTCGCCGACCTCGAGTCGCTGCGCGCTCCCGCGGCCCGCGCCCGCGCGCGACGCCGGGCCGCCCCCACCGCCGAGCGGGTGAACCGGAGGTCGGGATGGGCGGGAGCGGGACGGGGCGCGCATCGTTCGGGTCTTACCAGCTTTGGACGGGTGACGAGCGGCGTTAGGATGGAGGCCATCGCCAGCGCCGACGCCCGCTGCCCCGCGGCCGCCGCGCAGCGCCTCGAACACTCCCTCTCGGCGGCGGGGCGCCTGCGGACGGAGTCCCGGGCGGTGGAGCGGCACCTCCGCCAATGGCGCTCCACCCCGTCCGCCGCGTGCCCGCCAAGCAGCGCACGGGGGTCTGAGCGACGGCGAGACGTCGCCACGGTCCATGGCGGTCCGGAGGTTCGCGTGGCGCGGGGGGGCAGCATCACACCGAACTACTTAGCATGCGATGCATTTTACTGCACCCTTCACCCCCCTGCCGGCACGTCCCACCGCACGAACCCCACGCCGATGCGCACCAGCACCCCCGGCAGCTTGGCCTCCGACTTCACGGCGCAGTCGAGCGGCACCGCGCGCGCGGCCGCTTCGGGAGGGCCCTGATGCTGCCGTGCTTCCTCGGTGCGTCCGAGGTGCGCTAGCATGGCCCGGCCGGTGGCGGGCCGGTCGTCGTTCGAGCCCGCGACGATGCCCCATGTCCCTCCCCCCGAAACCGATCACGGCCATCGACGAGAAGTACCGCGTCATCGCCAGGATCGGTCGCGGCGCCACGGCGGACATCAACCTCGCGGTGGCGAGCGGCCCGGGTGGGTTCAACAAGCTCGTCGTCCTCAAGTCCCTCCGGGAGGAGTTTCGCGGGATCGAGGGCTACGCGCAGCTATTCATGACCGAGGCGCGGCTCAACGCGCAGCTTAGCCACCCTCACATCGTCCAGACCAACGAGATCTTCGATTTCGAGGGCCTGCCGGTCATCGTGATGGAGTACCTGGCGGGGCAGTCCCTCGGCGCCGTGGTGCGGGCGGCGCGGACGGCCGGCGCCCGCGCGGCCTTCGATCAGACCATGCACCTGCGGGTGCTGTCCGACGTGCTCCACGCGCTCGACTACGCTCACGCCAAGCGGGGCCTCGACGGGAACCCGCTCTCGCTCGTGCACTGCGACGTCTCGCCGCAGAACGTCCTTCTGACCTACGAGGGGGAGGTCAAGCTCCTCGACTTCGGGATCGCGCGGCAGATCGGCGCGCGCGGCGGGGCGGACTCCGGCGTCGTCCGGGGCAAGCCGCGCTACATGCCGCCCGAGCAGATCGCGGGCGAAGGGATCGACCAGCGGACGGACCTCTACGCCGTCGGCGTGATGGCGTGGGAGGCGGCGGCTGGCGTTCGGCTCTGGGCGAACGCCACCGACGCGGAGCTCATGCAGGCGGTCCAGGCGGGGGAGATCCCGACGCCGAGCAGCGTGACCGACGGCGTGGCTCCCGAGCTCGAGCGCATCGTCATGCGCGCGCTCGCGCCGAACAAGGAGCAGCGGTACCCCACCGCGCTCGCCATGCAGACGGACCTCGACTCCTTCCTCGGGATCTCGGGCACCCAGCTCCGAAGCCGGGATATCGGCGTCGTGGTGTCCAGGCTCTTCGCCGATCGGCAGGCCCAGACCGAGGCCATCGTCGCCGATCAACTGGCCCGGCTCGCGACGCTGTCGGAGGGGCAGGGCGCGTCCCTCCAGTTGGTGGATCTCCCGCGGATCTCCCTGGCCAGCGACGTCACTCCCCTGCCCGAGCCCGCGGCACGGCGGCGCGGGTTCCCCCTGGTGGCGGCGCTCCTCGGGGTGCTCCTGGCAGCGCTCGGGGCCACGCTCTGGTTCGCGCGCGGCGAGCCCGCCGAGCCCACACAGACGCCAGCGTCCCGGTCCGTCGAGATCCGGATCACCGCCTTCCCGGCCGAGGCCACCATCGCGCTCGATGGCGTGGCGTTGGGGACCAACCCCCACAGCCAGACCTACGCGCGGTCCGCCGAGCCGCACGAGCTCCGGGTGACGGCGCCGGGGTACGAAGCCGCCGTTCGCAGCCTCACTCTGGAGGCCGCAGCCGACATCGTCATTGCGTTGAAGGCGCTCCCGCCCAAAGCTTCCAGCGCTTCCGCGCCGGACGCCGGGGCCGCTCCCCCGGGCGGGAGGGGCTCACCCCGAAGCGCCACGGGCAAGCCCGGCTGCGATCCGCCAGCATACTTCGACGCCAAGGGGATCAAGCACTTCAAGCCGCAATGCCTGTGACCCGACCGAGGCCCCCGTCATGAAGGAACGCTCCCGCTCGCATCGCGGTCCGCCCCTCGGGTGGGCGCGGCGCCTGCGACGGCGCGCGCTGGTCGCGCTGGTGCTCGCGTCGGGATCGGCGGCGGCCGAGGCCGAGGCGGTCACCACGCAGACGTGCGTGGACAGCCACGTCAGGGCCCAGGGCCGTCGCCTGGAGGGGCGGCTCGTCGAGTCGTTGCAGAGCCTGCGGACCTGCGCGAACGAGGCCTGCCCCGACGTCGTCCAGCGCGACTGCGTCGCGTGGCTCGAGGAGCTGCAGGGCGAGGTCCCCACGGTCGTCTTCGACGCCTCCGATCGAAAGGGGCCCCTGACGGAGGTGACGGTGACCCACCAGGATCGCGTCATCGCGACGTCCGTCGACGGAGCCGCCGTGGAGCTCGACCCGGGAACGTACGACTTCGCCTTCGAGACGGCCGACGGTCGGCGCCGGACGGTCCGGGCGCTGATCCGGCAGGGTGATCGGAACCGCACCATCGCCGCCGACTTCGCGCGCCGCGACGGGCCGGACAGCGCGTGGGTGCTGCGCGTCCCCCCGTCGGCGCGGCTCTTCGGTGGCATCACGCTGGTAGCGACGGCGGCGAGCGCGGCCTTCGGCACGAGCGCGCTCCTCCGCCAGGCCGACGCCCTTGACGACTGCGCCCCCGACTGCGACGAGCGCTCGAGCTCGGTCGTCGCGACGCACGCGGCGATCGCCGACGTCGCGGGCGGGGTGGCGCTGGT
>CAYOLF010000042.1:24125-47150 GCA_964404725.1 uncultured Polyangiaceae bacterium | reverse complement strand
GGGGCGCCGGCGGGGTGAGCGGCGCCGAGGACGCGGCCGGTGCCGCGGGCACGGCCGCCGGGGTCGCCTGCGGCGCCGACGAGAAGGTCTGCGAGCTGGACGGTGCGCTCGGGTGCTTCCCGACGCAGGATCCGGACCTGGGGTGCGGCACCGAGGGGTGCGCTCCCTGCGATCTGCCCCACGCCGTCGCCGTCTGCGGATTCCGGGGACTCTGTCGCATCGCGGAGTGCAGCGACGCCGTCCACAGCGATTGCGACGCCGTGCACGAGAACGGCTGCGAGGTCGATCTCCGGACCTCGGCGGCGCACTGCGGAGCGTGTGACGAGCCCTGCGCCAGGACCTGCGTCGATGGGGTCTGCGTCGGCGATGACGTTGCTGGCACCGGCGCGGGCCCATAACCCCCCGCGCGGCTCGGAAGCCCGCCGGGCGGAGGGGGTGTACGCCAGCGGAGATCCGTTTGCATACGATCTATTTCCGCACGGCGCTCACCCGGTGCGCGGCACCGCGCGGCGCCTGAGCTCCTCACCGTGACACGGCTTACGGTTCGAGCCCCCGCCCGAACGCCAACGGCCGCGGGCCGAGGCGGTGTCGGCGCTTCAGCGGGGTGAGCGCTGGACCGTGCCGTCCTCCTTTGGGCTGGTGACGAGCGGCGTTAGGATGGGCGAGTCGGCTGCCGCGCATCCATCCGTATCATGGCCACCCCGTCCGAAGGCACCTGTCAGATCTGCGGGGGACGCTATCGTCTCCGCGCGGGGGTGGTGCCTGAGCACGGTCATCGCCGTCCGGGCGCGGGCCGCGTGGTGGGCAAGTGCTTCGGGGCGCGGCACCCCCCCGCCGAGCTCGACTGCGAGCGGCTGCGGGCCTGGGCGCTCGAGCTCCAGCTGCGGGAGGCGCGGCTTCACGAGCTCTGTCGCCAGATCGAGGCGAGCCGCGTGGAGCAGGTGATGACGCCAGCGGGAGAGGCCATCGCCTACGCCGACGCCCGCTTCCCCGCAGCCGCCGCGCAGCGCCTCGAACTCTCCCGCGCGGCAGCGGAGCGCCTGCGGACGGAGTTCCTGGAGGTGGAGCAGCGCCTCCGCCAATGGCGCCCCCGCTCCGTCCGCCGCGTGCCCGCGAAGAAGCGCAAGGGGGTCTGAGCGACGTCGAGACGTCGCCACGAGCAATGAACCGCATCCACGAACTCCTCCGCACCCCGGGCAAGACCGAGCTCGGGGCCAAGGCGACCCGCCGCCCTGACCGTGGAATCACGGCCCTGTGCTCAGCCGTACGCGCTCCTGAGTGAGCCGTAGACGCCGAGGGATGCCACGGTTCACTCACCATCAACTACGCCGGCACGACGACGCCGCCCCACCCTGACATGGCCTCGACACCGAAGCTGCTGACGGTGATCGCGTGGCTCCTCATCCTCGGCGTCGTGGCCGCGTGCAGCGTGTTCACCATCGGGATGACAACCGAGCACTACGGCGCCGGGCCGCCCTACTATGGGCGAACGACCAACATGGACAAGTGGTCCAGCCCGGTGCTGCCCATCGTCCTCGTGAACACTGGCGGCATCGCGGCCATCGCGGCCACCCTCTTGGTGGCCCGTGCCCGAAGGCGGCGGCGAGAGCGCTCCTGAGACAACCCTCGCGCCCGCGGCCACCCTTCCACTCTGCTGTCGTCACTGCCCATCGCGGCGCCGTTCGCGCCTCACGGCGTCACGAAGTCGGCGAAGGGCGCCGTCGAGCTGCCCTGAAAGCGCTGATGGTTGTAGAGCGTGACGTGCGAGCCCGCCACGCGCTGGTAGGTCCAGACGTAGAGCTCCAAGATCGTGATGCCCTGCCGCTCCGCGGCGGCCCGCGTCAACTCGAAAGAGAATTGATCGGCGAGCCAGCTCCCGTCAGCCGGGCGATAGTTGGTGGAGACTGAGTTCTCGTACGGCGTGGCAGCGGCGAGCAGCAGGGCATCGGGCGCCGTCAAGGCCTCGCCCAGGACGCCCGCGTGACACGCCTCCACGGCGAGGAAGATCTGCCGATAGCGCCCTTCGGTGTGCATCGCGTTCAGCGCCTCGTCGAGGGCCTGCGGAGTGAGCACCGACGCGGAAACCTCGCGCGGGTTCGTGGCGTTGAGCGAGATGCCGTCCTGACCGCCATGCCCCGCGATGTAGACGTAGATGTTGTCCGCCGGGCCGCTGTGAAGCACCGTGGGCAACGTCTCCGAGGCTCGACCGCGCAGGATGTCGAGGACGTCCCCGGGCGTCAGCGCCTGGGGTGAGTAATCGATGCGAGCGCCGGAGCGAAGATCGTCGCCCTGGACCCGGTCTTCGACCACACCGGGTCGCGGGTTCCGCGGGTCGGCGGCGAGGTCGTCCGCGATGATCAGCACGATCCGGTCGTCGTCGAGTCCGCTGGCGCGGAGCAGCTGGTATTGAGCCAGCGCGTCCGCCTGGTGCCGGTAGTTCTCCCAGCCGCTGGAGGTGGCGAGGATCAGCGCCCACACGCCGTCCCGATCGAGGGCTGGCGGGGCCTGGTCCTGGAGCGGACGGCGCAGAGCGTCCGAGGCGACGCGCCGGAGCGCGCCGTGCTCCTCCCCGACGACTCCCGTGAAGTAGTACTCGCCGTCGACGAACTGACCGTCTTCGAGGCGCCAATGCTTGTAGAAGCCGGCGACCGGATCGGTATGAAATTCGAGATCGAAGTCGAGAGGACCACTGGCGCCGGCGATGTCGAGCGAGCGCCCTTCGCCCACGGCCCGGAGCGTCGCGCCGAGGTCTAGGGGACTGCCCACCTTCTCGCCTCGGGCATCCACGACCCTGGCCAGGGCCCGAGCCAGCGCGGGGCCCCCCTCGCCGTTCGACGCGGAGAGGCCGTAGGCGAGCAGAAGCAAGGCATCGTGCACGTTGGCGGCGAACGGGGGTAGCGGCTCGTCCGCCCCCATATCGCCCAGGCTCAGCTCGAACTCCGGATCCTCCGCGGGGACGAGCCCCTCCACGCCCTCCGCGGCCGCGCCGAGCGCCATCGGAAGCGTGGGGAGGTTGGCGCCGTCGCTGAAGATGACGCGGGTCTCGGGGGCGACGCGGCGGGCCTCCCGCACGATGCAGGTCACGACATCCACGTGCAGCGCAACGGCGAAGAGCACGTCCGGGTGCGCCTCGAGCGCTGCCTCGACCGAGCTCGTGCACGCGTTCGGCCCCGACTCGTAGCGGACGATCCCGACCGGATCTATCCCGCTCTCGTACGCGAGGAAGCCAAACCAGTTGAAGAAGGTGGAGCCGTAGTCGTCCCAGGCGGTGAGGAGGGCGGCCGAACGCGCCTCGCCCTCGCGGGCGACGGCGAACATGGCCTCGAGCTGACCGGCGTCTGACTCCACCGTGCGCCAGATGTACTCCTTGCCTCCGAACGCCTTGAACACCTCTTCCGAGGTCGCCGCGGGCGACACGAGCACCCGCTCTTCGCGGATGAAACGTGGAGCGATCGCCTCTAGGTCCGCCGTGTTCGAGGCACCGACGACGGCGACGATGAACTCGTCCTCCAGCAGCTCGCGCGCGGCCGTCGTGATGCCGTCGGCGGCGGTGTCGGCGTAGACGAGCTCGAGGTCCCGGCCCGCGACGCCCCCGGCGCGCTGGATCTCGCGCGCGGTGTGGTCGAGGACCCTCCGCCATTCGAAGTCCTCCTCGCCCGAGAGGGGCACCAGCACGCCCACGCGGAGCGTCCTCCGTTCCGGCTCTTCGCCGTCGCTGCAGCCGGAACCGGCGACGAGCGACGCCAGAGCCAGCGCGACCCGCGCGAACAAGCGCTGTCCGGCGGCCCTGGAAGCGCTCATCCCTCGTCCCAGCGCAAGCGGAGGTCGGGTGAGCTCACCCGGCACGCTGGCGGCGCCTCGATGGTCAGATCGACGTTCTTGCGGTCAGGTGAGATCGTGGTCACGAAGCTGGAGCACGACGGCTGGCCAAGGAACTCCACGGTGCCGTCGAGGGCAAACGCGGTCCCTTCCAGGTTCAAGTTCGCGCTGGCAGTGCCGGTCGCGGCCACGCTGGCGGTGAGCACGTGCAAGGAGCTCGACAGCGCCGCCGTGTCCGTGCTCGCCGCGAACGGCACGACCTCCGCCACCGCCGCGTACCCGTCCTGGCCATAGACGACACGCAGCACCTTCGCTCCCGTCGCGTCGAAGACCGGCGTCACCTGCAGGGCGTCGAAGGTGCGCGCCAGGGTGCCCTGGGCCTCGTCCACGTGCAGTGAGTAGTTGTAGCTCGGGGCATCGGCGTTGGCGCTGGTGTTCCCGAGGAGCAGGTACGTCTTGGGGGTCGAGGTCGCCATGCCGACACAGGCCGCGCGGTAGCGCTGCCGAAAGTCCCGATTGAAGAACAGGGTACGCTGACCGTCCGCGGTGACGCGGAATTGCTCGGCCAGCGCTGCGCAGTCCTCCGGCAGCAGGAACTTGCGGGTGGGCAACCTCCGCACGAGGTCGATCCTGCCAGGGAGCCCGAGCTCGATCGGCCCCTGCATGCAGGTGTCCAGGTCGTTGTAGCAGGCCGTCCAGGTGTCGACGGCGGCCGACTGATAGTCGACCAGTGTCGCGCGCCACTCCTCCAGGCTGACCAGGCTCCAGTCGTTCGGTGCGTTGTAGGCATCGACGTCGTCACCGATGTTGTACTCGTCCGGCGCCAGCAGGACCTGGTCGAGCGCGGAGACGACGGCGGCGACGTCGAAGTAGTAGTCCTCCACCTGGGTCATGTGGCTGAGTCGGCGCTTCGTGTTGGTCGCGTTGCCCGGCGGTGACGCTGACACGGTCTCGTACGGCGCGAAGGTGGCGAGATAGCCGCAGGCGCGGAGGTCGTCGCCGCCGAAGCAGTCCGGGGAGCTCACGCGGGCGAGGTACGCGGCGTACTCTCGCTCCAGCCCGGAGTAGTCCGCGTTGAAGGTGCGCTGGCCCTCGGAGGCGCTGCTGAGCACGGTCACCCGGGCGCTGTGGGCGCGGGCGATGCTCTCGATGGTGTCCACCCACTCCTCGTCGAAGACCTCGATACCCATCACCTTCCCCGAGAGCTCGAGCCGGAGCTGCTCCCGCTTGGTGTTGTCGTCGACGGTGATCTCGAGCAGCCCCGTGAAATGCCCGCCCGACACGACGCTCGAGAGGTAGCGGTCCCCGCAGGCACTACGGAAGCTCGGGTAGTCGCTGGTGAACGATAGCTCGTACGCCGGCTTCAGGGTGGGGGCGACACGATAGCCGCAGAGCCGGCGCTCCTCGCGAAAGTAGACGTACAGCGTATCGTGCTTGAAGCTGGTGTCGCGCAGGAACTCGAACTCGCCGGAGACAGACACCACATCGAAACCGGCGACGGAGACGCCTGCCTTGGCGGAGGCCCCGATCCGCATCGTCGTGGTGAGCTCGTTCACTGACTCCACGAGCTCGAACGTGTAAGCAAAGGTGTTCTCGCACAGCCCGAGGAAGGGACCGTCGCCGACATCGACGCAGGGCTCACCCTTCAACGCGTAGTTCGAGGCGTCCAGGCCGACCCCATAGGCCATGTTGGTGTTGATCGGGATCGCCTCGAAGTCGCCGTAGAAGATGCCCTCTGATGCGGTAACCGAGGTGTTCTCCGGGGGGGGCTCATCGCCGAAGATACGCTGCTGTTCGGCGACGCCGAGCAGCGTCTCCGCCTCGTCGTAGAGCTCGGCGGCGGCCCGCGCGATCGCGCGCTTCGGGGGAGCCTCCGCGAGGTGCTTTGCGGCCACGCCGCGAAAGGCGTCCTCCAGGACGGCGGTCGTCTGCCGCAGCCCGACGCTGCCGCCGCTGACGGACGCGCCCGTGTCGGCGCGGTCGAGGGCGAACGCCGCCGCCACTCGGCTGGAGGCTGCATCGAAGTCCTGGGCGCGACCAGCCTCCACCAGGCCTACCGCCAGCGTCGTCCACACCGAGACGTCGTCGGCGGACGGCGGCGCCGCGAAGGTGAGGGGCGTCGAGACGACCCGATGGTCCGTGGCGCGTGTCACGCCGGGCTCGGCCTCGACGACGACGAACCGATGCCGCGCAGTGCGCGTTGGCTCCAGCCGGAAACCGCCGTCGCTCTGGGTGGTGCTGGCGGGCTCGTCGTCGGTGCAGGCGAGGTCACCGTCGAGGTCGAGGCAAACACGCGCACTGGCGAGCGCGGCGACGCCGGTCACCGGAGCGGGACCGTCACCACCACAAGCGGCGACCGCGACCGCGGCGAACACCAGCGAAGCACCTCTCCACCATAGGGTCCACATCAGATCTCCCTCGATGAGCGCGGGGGCAGACGGCCGAGGGCCCGAGCGCCTCACTCACGGGTGAGGGACGCCCGGGCAGCCCCGGCGGCGCCTGCGAATCAGTCCTCGCTGTAGGTCAGTCGGACCACGCCGTTCGAGGGGCGAACCTCCACGCAATCGCCCTCGACCGTGCCGCTCACCCAGGCATCGACGCTGCGCCGACCGTCCGAGAAGGTCGCCTCGCCGGTCGGCTCCTGGTCCTCGTACTCGATGTAGAACGGAAAGGCCGAGCTGCACGCGATGTCGTTCCACTTCGGCCAGTAACTGCCCCAGACATGCACGCAGTCCTCCGCGCGCTGGTAGTTGTTGGGCTCTCCCGCATAGAAGTAGCTGGTGACCTCGAGGCTGGTGAGGTTGTCGCCCGTCACCACCCACTGGAGCTGCTCGTACTGTGCGGGCTGCGCCTTGTCCGTGCGCTTCAGCCCGAGCCACGACGAGCCCTGGTGCCCTTCGGCGGCCATGTGCGCGACCAGGGCGTCGTACTCGGCGCGATCGTCGATGACGACGAGGTGGCCACCGCGCTCGGTGGCGTAGGCGTCCGCCGCGTCCCAGGTCATCGCCGTGGCGACCCACTCGTAGCGCGTGACCGGGTGCGTCGCGGTCACGAAGGTGAGCTCCTCGTCCAGCACGAAGTTGGTCCCCGTCAGATCGAGGTTCGTGCGGGCGTCCAGGGGCTCGCCATGTGAGGTCGCACTGCAATCGACCGCGTTGCCCAGGCGCGCCTGGGCAAAACCGTCCTCGTAGTCGTCCTCGGCCGTACTGGTCGTCGTCTGCTCGTCGGCCTGATCATTCACGAGCTCCAGGTTGTCGTGGTTGACGTTGACCAGGAGCTTCTTGACGATGGTCGACACCGCCGAGCCGTCCGGGTTGACGGCCCGCGACATGTTGTAAGACAAGGAGCTCGTCGAGCCGCTGGTGTTGCTCAAGAGCAGGTAGGTTTCCGGCTCTGAAGACGCCATCTTCTCGCAGCTAACCTTGAACGGCTTGGTCAAGTCACCCCCGAGATAGAGCGTGGCCGTGGGGCGATCGCTGGTACCCAAGAGGCGCTGCACGTCGCTGCAGGTCGTGGCGCGCAGCAACTTGGCGCGCGGCAGCCGCCTGAGGATGCTGGTGAAGGACGGCAGCTCGTTTGCCGCCTCGGCATCCGCGTTCCTTTCGAAGTCCGAGCAGTCGTCGAAGTCCGTGGTGCAGGTGCCGAACGCTGCCTCCATGATGAGCTGGCCGTCTCCGACGTTTAGGTACGTCTCCCAGACGTCGGCCTCGTCGTGCGCGGTCCAGTCGTAGGAGTCGGGATCGACGAAGATCTCGGAGATCATCCCTTCGAGCGTGCGGTAGTCCTCGTACTGGCCCATGAGCTTGGTCGTGAACTTGAGATTCGCGATCTGCTGCTGAGCGCGCGGGATACCGTTGGTGGCGGTGGCATAGTCGGCGAAGGTCGCCGTGTATGCGCACTTCTTGAACGCGATGCTGTCGTCGTGGCACTCGTTTTCCGGGTTCGAGATGGCGTCGATGAACTGGTCAGCCGCGCCGAAGAAGTCGTCCAGGTTGTCGATCAGCTGATCGTCGTTCCCGTCGAGGCCCAGGAACTCGGGGCTCACGCCGCGGGAGCCCACGATGATGTTGACGGAGCGGTTCTCGACGACGCTCGCGAGACCGCTCTTCAGATCGCCGCTGACCGAAACCGACACGGCGCCCTTGCCGTACTTGCCCTGGAGCTTCGCGGAGAGATCCCGCTTCTCGTCCGTGCTGGAGGTCTCGATCTTGAGCAGGCCATAATAGGCGCCGCCGGTGGTCACCTGGTTCAGGTAGCGGTCGCCGCAGGCCGCGCGGAAGGCCTCGTAGTTATTGGTGAAGGAGGCGGTCGTCGAGTCGTCCTTCAGATAGTCGCTGGCCAGGCCCACGCCGAAGAGCTTGTAGCCGCTGAGGACGTACTCTGCCTTGACCAGGGCGAAGACGGACTCCTGGTGGCTGTGGATCTCGTCGATGAAGCGCCCCTCGAGGGAACCCTGCACCACCGTGGTCCCGAGGTCGATACGCCCACCGACGTTGAGCAGCTCGCGCAGATCCCTCTCGGACTCCACCAGACGAAACAGATACGAGCGCTTGTTCTCGGACATGGCGAGCGCGGGGACTGCTTGCGCGGCCGGCACGTCGAGGCAGTAGGAGCCGCTCACGATCTTCCGCGTGATCTCGTCCATGCCGACGCCGTAGCTCATCGTGCCCGCGTCCACCGGGATGTTCTGGAAGAGCTCCTCGCCGACCCGCGTTGCCTTGGGCGTCTCGTTCGTGACGGGCGGCGGTTCGTCGGCGAGCACCGACGCGACGTGGTTCGCGACCCGTTCGGCCTGGCTCAAGAAGAGCTGCGCCACAGCCTCGACGCGCTCCCGAGTCGCCCCCTCGGGGTGCACGCCGCCGTAGGCTTGGTAGATGCTGGCGTACAGGGGGGTGGCGTGACGCTGGAACTCCGAGATCTCGCCGTCGGCTGCGTAGCCGCTGACGAGGGACGCCTTCTCCCCGATGCCGAAGAGCGATCTGAGGCCGGCTTCGTCTTCGGCAGATTGCGCCGCGAGCAGTGTCGTGAAGAGCGTGAGCGCGCGGGAGTTTCGGGGGTCGGAGATGAACACGAATCTAGCGTTCGGAGCGCGACCCGAGTCCGTCCAGACGGTGTCGTGGTCCACCATCAACACCAGGTGGCGTCCGGAGACGTCCCCGTCGATCGGGTCGAGCGCGTAGGCGCCGGTCTCGTCGGTCTGCGTCGAGGGCTCGCCGTCATCGAGCTCGAGATCACCGTCCTCGTCGAGAAATACGGTCGCACCAGAGAGACCGGCAGGCCCTGTGCCCACGATGACGGTCTGAGCCTGGTCTTCCTCCTTCGAGCAGCTCGGCAGCGTGAGGGCCGCGAGCAGCATGGAGGGCAGGACGGTGAAGTTGCGAAGTCTGCGCACTATGTTCTCCTCTGGTTGGGCTAGCATGCGTTCCGAGCGGCTCCCTGCTGCTGCGGCAGGCGCGGTCCGACACGATGCCTCAAGGTAGACGAGATCGGCCCCGAGCGCCTCCCTCCGTTTGCGCTGACGGTACTCGTAGTGTGCGGGGTGCACCGCACGCTCACCACGCTGCGGCACCCCACGCGTGTCACTCCCACCAGCGCACCGAAGCGCCCCTGTGCACGGCGTCTTGCCGACATCGCGGGAGAAGCCCTCACCCATGGCGCACGGCTGGCCGGATCTCGCGGGCCGCTGGTAGCGCGACCGCTCCACCGCGCCGGCGTCACCGCCCGTGACCGGGCGGCTCGGTCCGGGCTGATCGGGGCTCGGGCACGTCGCGCCGATACCGAGCGCAGCGCCGTCGCTGGCGGGGAGCAGGATCGCAATCGGGCCGCACGACGCCGCCGACGAGCTGGCGCCCCCGCGGGTGCGCCCGGGTCATCTCCGCTTCTCGATCTCCGCCTCCAGGAACCGCTCCAGCCGCAGCAGGTCGTCGAGCCCCATCTCCCCGAGCCCGATGCGCCGCAGCGAGAACATCAGGCTCGCCATCCGCATCGGATCGGGCTCGCTCCCCGTCCCGAGCGCCCTCAGCTCCTCCTGCTGGGCCCGGTCGACGACGAGCAGCATCGGCGCCTTCTCGTCCGGGGAGAACTGGAAGAGCAGCGTCGCGATCTCGCCGAGCGGTTTTTCGAACGCCCCCCACGACAGCGGCGTCCCCTCCTCCCGATACCGTAGCAGTCCCCGCCCGATCTCGACCCGCTGGTGCGTGCCCAGCGAGGCGAGCGTCGTCCCGACCACCAACAAGGCCAGGAGGCCAGCACCGACGACGACCAGCCAGGAGACGACCGCGCCCGCGAACGGCCGCAGTCCCCAGCCGATGACGGCGAAGCCCACCATCACGCCCGCGATGAGCAGGCTGCTCGCGATGGACACGCGCTTCTTCCAGCGCAGAACGGTCACATCGTCGGTTTCCAGCACCTCCACGAACGCGGGCGGCTCCGGCGAGCTCGTGATGACCGCCCGCGACGCCTCCAGCTTCACCCGCTCCCTCAACCGCGCGCACATCGACTCCGCTTTTGCCTGCTCAAAGGTCGTCTGCAGTGTCCAGCGAGCCCCGTCCTCGCGCACCATCGAGCAGGTGTACTGGGTCGAACGCGAGCGACCCGAGGTCACCACGGTCTTGCGGTGCACCTCGAACCCCTGGATCTGCGCGTAGGGCAGCGTCGCACTCCAGGCCCCCGCGCCACCGGACTCCGGGGCCACGAGCAGCTGGCCAACGCCATTGTCGAAAGTGAGAGTCGGCGGGTTCTTGAACTGCGTGAGCACCAGGATCCCCGCGCAGAGGAACGCGAGCCCCCCGCCGCCGAAGAGCCCCGCCCCGGCCGCCCCGAACCCCGCCGCTCCCGCTGCGCACCCGGCGAGCCCGATGAGGATCAGGATCCACGCGAGCGCACGCTGTGACCTCGGCGATTCGCGCAGGACGACGCGGTCGGGATGGTCCTCTCTAGCATCGATGGAATAGCTCACGATCGCGCAGCCTATCCTGGACCTCGCCGCCGGATCCACCTCCGCCGGACCCCTGGGCACGAACGCGGGGCTCTCGCCCGAAGACTCCGGGCGGTGTCCATCGCCGCTGGCACGTGAGCCCTGCCGCGGCACCGCGGCCACTCTCGCTGGCGCGCTCGCAGCACGGCGGCGTGCGGACGTCGCGCGGGAGGTGGGGCTCCGCAGCGTGGCTTCCCTGAGTGTCGGCGAGCAATTTCCCCTGCATCGTGGAACTCTCCACCCCCGGGAGGAGAACGGGCACCTCCTGCGTCCGAGGGCCATCGCGGGTACAAGATGGGGGAAGATGCAGCGGGCTTCCCGGTGACGGCGACGAGGCAGGGCCCACGGGGGGCCGGTGGATCGAGCGCGGATCCCGGGCTCCGCGAACGGGGTGGGGACGACGCCACCAGACGTCCCGAACCACTTTCGGCCAGCGACCCAGGGCATCTGGGGGCCAGGCCAGAAAGAGCAGCGCATCCACTCACTTGCATCCGTTCCACTGAAAAGACGAGGTGAACGTCATGCGTCAAACGCGACACCCCTTTCCGCTCCTCGCCAAGCAACCTGGGCAGCTTCGTGGCGGCGCCACGAGAACGGCAGGCCGTCCGGCGAGATCCCAGACGTCCCCGGCGTGCGTGCGCACCGGACTCGCCGCGGGTCTGTTCCTCGCCTGCGCCAACCTGAGCGGCGTTGCCCGCGCGCAGACGACCAAGACCTTCATCGATTACCTCCAGCCGACACCCATCACCTGCGCTTCACTGAGCTCCGAGACGTGGGGCGTCGAGGGCGTGCTGCCGCGTGACCTCTGCAACGGCATCGAGAGCGCCCGGGGCGCTGGAGTCCCGCCGGAGTACTACTACTGGGACGGCCAGATACTCAAGGCTCAGGACGGCAAGTACCACATGTTCATGAGCACGTGGTCCGGGTCGGATGGCTTCAACCCGGGCTGGCTGGGCTCCGACGCCTACCACGCCATCAGTGAGCAGGGGGTACTGGGACCCTACCAGCGCCAAGACTACGTGTACTCCAACAACGGCTCACACAAAGGGCACAACGTCTCCGCCCTGGAGCTCCCGGACGGCACCTACGCGGTCGTGGTCAGCGAGACCGTTCCCTTCACGATCTACACATCGAGCTCGCTGGACGGTCCGTGGACATCGTGCACTCCCCCGATCCAGGCCAACGGCATCAACTACACCGACGGCAACTTCGCCTCCAACGTCAGTCTCATCGCGCGCCACGATGGGAAGTACGAGATCGTGCAGCGCCACGGGCACATCGGCATCTCAGATACCCTGTGCGGTCCGTACCTGTTGCAGAAGCCCACCTGGGCCTACCCCGCCGAGAATCGCCCGAGCATCGACAGCATCTACCCGCGTCGGACCTCGATACCGGGCGTGTCCAATCCCACCTACGCCTGGGAGGAGGATCCCCACATCTGGCGCAGCGGGGGCATCTACCACGTCCTGTACTCTGGCTCCGGAGATCGCGTCGGCTGGCACCTGTACTCGCCCGACGGCATCAACGATTGGCAGGACGGCGGCCTCTCCTGCAATCCGCGGTTGTACGAGAAGATGTTCTGCTACGAGGGGAGCACGACGTGTAACCAGTGGTACAAGATGGAGCGGCCCGGCGTGGTTCTGGAGAATGGCCACGTCACCCACGTGACCTGGGCCGTGGCCGACGTGGACAAGGACAACCAGATCCCGGGCAATTCCAATCACGGCAGCAAGATCATCGTGATACCGTTCGACGGCGTAACGTTCGATAACGACTACGGGGTGGACGGCGGCGGCGGCGCGGGCGGGGCCGCCGGGACCGGCGGGGCTGGGGCCGACGGCGGCGCCGGGAACGGGGGAGCGGCGACCGGCGGCAGCCCCGGCACCGGTGGGATGGCGACGACCGGCGGGAGCCCAGGCACCGGCGGGATCGCGACGACCGGCGGCAGCCCCGGGACCGGCGGAACGCCGGCTACCGGCGGCAGCCCCGGCACCGGCGGGATGGCGGCAACCGGCGGTCTGCAGGCGAGCGGTGGCGTCCCAGCTACGGGTGGACAGTCCACCGGTGGCGCTCTGGTTACGGGCGGCACCGCGCCCAGCACCGGCGGCGCGACGGCGACGGGTGGGATGGCGCCCGCCACGGGAGGCGCGGGGTCACCCGCGGGCGGGACGACGGGCGGCGGCACCACGTCTGGCGGCACCACGCCAGGTTCGGGCGGTGCCATCGCCACCGGGGGCGGAGCGCTCGGCGGTGCCGGCTCGTTGGGTACGGACGGCTCGTCCGACGAGAGCGGCTGCGGTTGCCGCGTCGCGGGCGAGCGCTCGAGCCTTGGCCCCTGGGCCCTGTTCGGCATGTTGGGTCTGCTCGGCGTTCGCACCGGCCGCCGACGCCGACGCCTGGGATGAGCCCCCGAGGCTGGCCGCCTATTTGAGGCGATCCTGCCAGGAGAGCGGTCGACGCTTGGCATGGTAGACGCCGATGATCAGGATTGCGTCCGACTCGACCGCGTAGTGCAGCAGGTAAGGGAACCGGTTGACCAGCGCTCTTCGAACCGGTGGATCGACCTCGGGCCACGCCAGCGGCAGCTCGCGCACTCGCCTGATGGTCGCGGCCACCTCCCGCGCGAACCGGGCGCCCAGCCCGGTCTTCCGGGCGTCGTAGTGGAGGCGGGCGTCGCGTGCCTCGGCGACCGCCGTTCGAAGCCACCGAACGTGCACGGCGTCATCCGGTGATCATGCGCATGGCGTCGTCGTCGTCGACGAGGTCGATCGCACCGTCGCGCGCAGCATCCAACCGTGCACGGCTCTCCGATCGCTGTGCAGCCGCTACGTCACCGTCAGGAGCTGCGATGCCGTCGAGAAGACGCACGACGAGCGCGACTCGCTCCGCGGGGGCGAGCGTCTCCGCAACCTCGAGCAGCTTCTCGGTTTCGCGGGTCATGATTTCGCAGCCTAGCACGGCGCACGGTCGGCCGACTTCTCGGAGATGCTGGGCTGACTTCCCCACCGGCTCGCTGCAGGTTGAGTCCGCTCGCGCCGCACTCACCGCAACCGAACGGCAACGGAACCCGCTGCCACCGCACCCGCGTCCTAGGCCCCATACAGTGACCGACGACCCCTGGACGAAACCCGGGCCCCGCGCGCCCCCGTTCGCTGGCTCTTGAGGTGCGGCGCTACCGAACGATCACGGTGTCGCAGCCGATCGTGAAGAAGAGCGTGGCGCCGGGCACGCTCACGGTTTCGCAGGTGACCTCGCAGAGGTGGATCATGCCGGGGCCGTCGGGGTCGTCGTAGTACCACCCGGGGCTCCCGTCGCAGCCGGCCTCGTCCTGGACGAAGGGCGTGGTCTGCAGGGCCCCCTGGGCGTCGCAGATCCCGAGGTTGACCTGCATCGGGTTCAACGTCTCGCCGGCGGGGGGATCGGGGATCTGGAGGTCGCAGGGGATGACCGCGTCGGCCCGGATCGCGTTGAGCGCGGCCAGCATGGAGCCTTCCACGTCGTCGTTGGTGGTGAGGTACGCCTGCTCGGTGCCGCCGGCCTCGGCGATCTCGTTGAGCTGCCCGAGCGAGTCGCTCCGGCCGTTGTTGTTGGCGTCGACCCCGAGCACGTAGATCTCGATGCCCGTCTCTTCGTAACAGCTGCGCGCCGCCGCGACCGCGCGGTCGATGTTGGCCTCGCAGGAGTGCTCGGGGATCCCGTCGGTCACCAGGAGCACAACGGTCTTGTTGCCCGGGTGCGCGGCGCGCCAGCCCTCCACGGTCGCGCAGGCGCCCTCGATGGCGAGGTGGGTCGGGGTGCCCCCCTGCGGCATGGCGGCGTTCAGCGACGAGATCAGCGCCGGGGCGTTGCCGGGGAGCGGCGCGATCTCGACCGCCGCGTCCGAGTGGGCGGCGACCGTACAGACGTCCTCGTCCTCGTTCTCGTCGAGGGCATGGTCACCGAAGTAGCCCAGGCCGACCCCGATGCCCGCGCTGGCCGGGTCGTTGAGGAAGGTCGTCATCGCCTGGCGGACCGGGGTGAGGCGCCACTCGTCGCGCGGGTACTCCTCCACTCCGTTCGAGATGCAGCAACCGGAGTCCTCGATGGAGCAGCTCATGGAACAGGAGACGTCGAACATGACGAAGACGTCGGTGGCGACATACTCCCCCTCGTAGGCCACGCCGACGCACCCCGACTCGTCGGCGCTCGGCGAACAGGCGCCGGGCGTGCTGTCGAGCCCGCCGACCCCGAAGCCGCTCCCCGTCGCAAAGCTCGGCGTGAGCCCCGAGCCGCCGGTGCCGCCGTCGCCACCGTCCCCTTCGTCCTCACCCCCGCCGCAGGACATCGCCAGCGCCATCGCCGCCCCGCTCGCCAACACGACCGACGTCCGCCTCAACAGCTTCCGCATGCGCCCTCCTCGGGGAAATCAGCCGCTCGCGGACGTTGCCCGCGCGCGAACCAGCCGCGACGCTCCCTCAACCAGGGATCCAGTCTGGATCGTCGCGGGCCCCTTGGATAGTCAGGCAGGAATTTCCGGCCCTGGGTGCACGCGCTGGGTGCAGCTCCCTGCGCGCTTCCGCCCCGGCCCGCGGCGGAGCCGGCAACCGGGGCGCCATGTGCTCCGGTGTCGCACTCCCAACGCGAGCGGGTGGTCCTCAGAGCAGCCAACCGATCCGCACGTTGACGGTCGGCAGCGGGCTCTGGCCAACCCGCTCTAGGGTGCTCCGCACCTTCTCGTCGTTGGGCGTCACGGTGGCGTCGACCACCGCCTGCGGCACACCCGGCGGCACCCGGGTCGCGAAGCTCACCTCGCTCGGGGCGATCGGGATCTGCGCACCGACGTCGAGGCCGATGCTGAAGCCCGGCTTGAAGGTGTGGAACAGCCCGAGCTGCGGGGTGAGCACCATGGTCTGCACGAACCCCTCGCTCCTGAGCTCGAGCAGCGGCGGCAGCTCGGGCGCGAGCGGCTGGTACGCGCTCACGTCGAACGCCTTGGTGAGCGTGCCGGTCACCCGCTCGTACCCCACCCCGGCGCCGAGGAAGAACGCACCCCCGAACGGGTGCAGGCGGCCGTACGCGTCGTACTCCTGGTAATCGAGCGTGGCCTCTCCGTAGTACGCGATGTGCACGGTCGGGATGAGCCCGACGTTCACGCCGACCGCGAAGAACCGCGTGACCTTGAGCTGCCCGCCGAAGCTCAAGAGGTTGGGCAGCCCGACGCCCACGACGGGCCCGAGTCGGAAGGGCCCGAGCAGTCCGCTCTTGTCCTTCTTCTCCGCCCGGTCGTCCTCCCCGGTGACCGCCGGCGACGGGGTGGTCGTGCTGGTGCGGAGCGGCGGAGACGGCGGGGTGGTGCTCGCGCTCGGCGAAGGCGTCGGCGCGGATTCGGGAGGGGGCGACGCCGATGATGCGCTAGGCGGCGGAGCGGGCGCGGTGGCTGGCGGGGACGGGAAGGCGGCGGTGGGAGGAGGTTCGGAGGGGTCTGGAAGTGGGGACGGGTCCGGGTCCGGTGCCGGGTCCGGTGCCGGGTCCGGTGCCGGGTTCGGGTCCGGGTTCGGGTCCGGTGCCGAGTCCGGTGCCGGTGCTGGGTTCGGGTCCGGTGCTGGTGCCGGTGCGGGGTCCGGGTCCGGGTTCGGGTCCGGTGCCGGTGCCGGGGACGGGTCCGGGGACGGGGACGGCGGCGGCTCCTGGGCGGCGGCGAGCGAGCCCAGGAGGAGGACGGCCGTGAGCAACGACGAGCTGAGGAGAGGCGCGCGCAGCGACATCAGCGCTCGATGATACACGACCCCGCGGGCGCCGCGCGGGAGCCGGCGCTCGGCCGCGACGGAGCGCCCGGGCGCCGGCGGATCGGGCGTCACTACGGCGCGGGCGGATCGGGCGTCGCTACGGCGCGGGCAGGTACTGTCCGGCTCGGATCGCCGCGTCGTCGACGTAGGTCACGATGGGGTCGGCCGAGTCGACCTCGGTAACGCTGCCGACGATGAACGTCACCCGATCGTCGGGGGCGGTCTCTCGCGGCCCGGTGTCGAGGATCAGGGCGCCGTTCTGCCACACCACCAGCCGCCCGCCCGCGTCCGGTGCGGCGCGATAGAAGGCCTCGAGCTCGAACCACTCGCCGATGGGGAGGGCGGGCACGGACTCGAGGTCGGTGACGAAGGCGCCGGCGACGTGATCCCAGAGCTCCAGCCCGAGGTCGGCCTCGCGGGGCATGGCGATGAGGTCGAACCGATCCTCGTAGGGCTCGCTCGCGGAGAGCTTGAAGAGCACCCGCCCCGCTCGGCCGCTCGCGGACGGCAGGTGGAACCAGGCCGTGTAGTAGCCCTCGGCGAGGCGCACGCGCCGCCCGACGACGGCCTGCTCGAGGGCCCCGGTCCGGGTCAGCGTCGAGGCGAGCGCGAGCCTGCCGCCGTGCGCGACGGCGGAGCCCGAGACGAGCGACGCCCCGTCGGTGACGTAGCGCCAGCCGAAGCCGTCCCCGGTCCACTCCGACACGTCACCCGTCTCGTGACGGGCGCTCCAGGGCACCGGCGACTCCGCAACGACGGAGGGATCGGCGACCGCGTCACGACCGACGATCACGTCGGGATCGCAGCCCGCAGCGGCGGCGGCTGCCGCCGCGACCAGCGCCGCGAGCGCTCGTGCCGGAGCACCGTGCCGCGCGCGGGGGCTCACGGGCGCGGGCTCTCCGCCAGGGCTCGCTTCGCGGCCTCCCGGTAGCGGCCCGTCGGATAGCGGCCCAGGTAATCCTGAGCCAGCGCGCGCGCCCGCGGATCGTGGCGGGCCACCGCCGCCTCGATCCGCAGCGCGAGCGCCTCCTCGGCGAGCGGACCGTTCGGGTCGCGCTCGGCGTAGCGCTCGAGGAGCCGTGCCGCCTGCTCGGGATCGCCGTCGCGGCGCAGGGCCTTGACCGCCGCGTGCACGAGCGCGGCGTCGGCGCTGCGCGCGGAGGCGTCCGGAGCCGGCGCGCGCGCCCCCGCGGAGCCGCGCACCGCGGGGACCGTGACCGGCTCGGCAGACGCCGAGGCCGTAGCGGAGGCTGGCGCCGGGCCGGGCCCCGCTTCCCGCGGCGGGGGCAGCGCGCTCACCGCGCTGGGGAGCGCCGCTTGGTCCGCGGGCGGGGGGGATTGCGTCCGTTGCCAGGCGATCCCGCCGGCCGCCGCGGCCCCTCCCGCCAGCAGGCACGCCGCCACGCCCCAGGCCACCGGGCCCCTCACGCGTCGCGCTGGCTCGAGCGCTCGCGCCTCGAGCGCGGCGCGGACACGCTGCATCCGCGCCGGGGGTTCGGGCGGCGGCTCGACGGCGCGGAGCAGCTCCGCCGCTCGCTCGAGCCGAGGCTCCCCGCCGAGATCGCGCAGACGCTTCATGGCACCCTCGCCTTCGAGTCGCGGTCGTGTTCCGCTAGGAGGCGGAGGAAGTCCTGCCGGGCGTGGTGGAGCCGGGTATAGACCGTGTTCACCGGGATCCCCTCCAGCTCGGCGATCTCGGGGGCGCGGTACCCCTCGATCTCGAAGAGGACAAACGCCGTCCGACGCACCACGCTCATCTGCGCGAGCAAGCTCGCGACGATCCGCTCGGCGTCGCGCCGCTCCAGCGAGGCGTGCGGATCGCGCGCCGACGAGGCGATGGCCTCCAGGTCGACCGGGGCGCCGCGATAGAGCCGCCGGAACCAGGCGCGGCGGCGGTGGTCGCTCGCCGTGCGCTGGGTGATGCGGTAGAGCCAGGCGCCGAGATGGCGGCCGTCGAACCGCGGGAGCTGGCGGCGCACCACCAGGAACACCTCCTGAGTGAGATCGTCGGCCTCGGACGCGGGGATACCGAAGGCGCGGAGCCACCGCGAGACGTGCCCGAAGTACTCCGTGTAAACCGCGTCGAAGTCCGGCGGGGCGCCGGCGGCCGAGATCACGGGGAGAGTGTCCCGGGCCGCTCGGCGCGCGTCCATGGGCGACCCCGGGACCGCACCGAAGAGCTCGCTCGAGATCGCCATCGACACGCTAGGTTCCATGGGTCGACCGGCCAATGACCTTCAATGCCCACCCTCGCCGCCGGCGGGAGCCGAGGGAACGCCCCGGCGTGGCGCGCTCGAGGGCCCCGGGGTCCAGGCCAGGCCGAGGCCGAGGCCGAACCACCAGTGCGGGACGCGACCGGCCGTGCCCGCCGGCTCGACCCGGAGCCGGTACTGGGCGGGGTACCCGGCGGCGGTGAGCGTCGAGAAGGCCCAGACGTGAGCGCCGGCCCGCGCCCGCAGCACGGCGCCGAGCGCCGCGCCGGGATCGAACCGCGTGGCGTTGTCGTTGGCGGCGAGGTCGCGCCCCCGCAGCAACAGCACGTCGCCCACCAGGGCGAAGTGCGGCCCCACCTCGACCCGGCGGCCCTGGCGAGCCCAGGTGACGCCGAGCTGGGTCGGCACCCGCAATAGCTCCACGTGTCCGCTGCCCGCGGCCCGCGGCTCGAGCTCGAGCCGCGCCGGAGCGATGACGCCGGTGCTCACCGAGTAGATCCACGAGGACCGGCGCCACGACAGTCCCAGGCGCCCGCCGGGCTCCACGGCGCGCGCCTCCGGCGACGCGGCGAGCTCGACCATGAGCCCGACCTCGACGTGAGACCGCGCGGCGCGCTCGACGGGCTGCGCGGAGGTGAGGCCGCCGCGCTCCTCCTCGACGACGACCGGCACGGGCGACCGCGTCACCGGACCCGGCCGAGGCGCCGGCGGAAGCGCGAGGTTCATGGCGATGAAGACGGCCGAGATCCGAGCGCGCTCGGCGCAGTCGCGCTCCAGGTCGGCCACCTCGCGGACCGTGGTCCCGACCTCGATCCGGTACCGGTCCCCGTAGTCGACGATCCGCAGCCGCTCCGTTGGCGCCGCGGCGAGGTACGCGCGCACCGCATCGTCGAGCAGCGGCTCGAGCTGCGACCGCACCTCGGCCGCGGACGGGCAGGCCCCCGCCTCGATCACGAGGGGATCCGTGCCGCCCGCAGCGACGAGCGGCGCCCACGCCAGGACGGCGGCAGCGACGAGCGCGCGGGGTGCCCTCGCGGCGAGCGGATTGCGCACGGGCGCCGGGGCCGGGGTCATCGCGGGCGCGGTCGAGTCCGGGCTCCTTCTACCACGCGCGACCAGCACGACCACGACCCGCTCGCGCGACGTCCGTTGACCCGATCGCCGCGGCGCTGACACGATCCGACCATGAACGCGCAGCTCCGCCGCCTGTCCCCCCCGGCCGCGCTCCTGGTCCTCCTGGCCGCGTGCGGCAAGAACGACAACACCGTCGCCGACTTGACGAGCAGCGGCGAGACGGGTGCCACCGCCGGCGCGAGCGGTGCGGGCGGCACCGGGAACCCCGTCGGGGGCGCGAGCGAGGGGGGAGACTCCGGCGCACCCGCGGGCGGCGCCATTACCGGGGGCTCGAGCGGCGGCGGAGCCAGCCCCGGCGGCGGCAGCCCCGCCTCCGGCAGCACCGGCGGGATGGTGACCGGCGGCTCGAGCAGCGGCGGAGCCAATCCGAGCGGGGGAGGCGCCACGAGCGGCGGCGACGGCGGGGACGCTACCGGCGGGGGCACGACCGGCGGCGCCGGCGGGCCGAGAGGCGGCACCGGCGCGTCCGGGGGCAGCGTCGGGGGCGCCGGGGGGCTCGTCTCCGGGGGCGGCGCCGGTGCTGCCGGCAGCGGCGGGCTCGTCGCCGGGGGCGAGGGCGGGACCACCGTCGGCGGTGGCGGTGCGCCGACGGGCGGCGTCGGCGGGGGCGGCACGGGCGGCGCCGCGGGTGCTGGAGGATCGGGCGCGTGCAGCCGCCAGCCCACCCGCGACCTCCATTGCCGCAAACTCGGCTTGCCGCCGCTCTCCTATTTCTGCCTCGACCCGTTCCTCCCGGCGGCGTCCTGCGTGATGTACGACGGCATCGACTCGGGCAGCTCCTACTGCTGTCCCGAGGAGTACCCCGTTTGCCCCGATACGCCCCCCGCCGACGGCAGCCCTTGCGCGACGGCGACGCATTGCACTTGGGGCAGCCACCCGGACCCCACCTGCCGCGTCACCGGTCGGTGCACCGGGGGCAGCTGGCAGGTGACCGCCGCGCCGACGCGCTGCGAGGAGCCGCTGCTCCCCGCCGGGTGCGAGGAGATCACGACGACCCTCGCCGGCGAGGCCTGCTCGCCGAGCGGGCTGGTCTGCAACCTCGACTCGGGCGCGCGCTGCGGCTGCACCAACTGCACTCAGGAGATGCCGTCCTGTAACCTCGCCGACCCGGACACCTGGCAATGCTGGGACCCGCCGGCCTCGCCCTGCCCCGCCTTCTACCCGAACCTCGGCAGCGCGTGCGATCTCGACGCGGACACCTCCTGCCGCTACACCTGTAGCGACATCGCCGTCTGCAGCGCAGCGGGGGTCTGGGAGGCGGGCGGCTTCCTCTGCCCCGACTGCAACGCGCCGGACACGCCCATCGCCACCCCGAGCGGCTCGCGCCCGATCGCCGAGCTCGCGCCGGGCGATCTGGTCTATAGCGTGCACGGCGGGCGGCTCGCGATCGTGCCGCTCCACGACGTCCGTTCGAAGCGCCAGATCCATCACTACGTGGTGCGGCTCTTGCTCGCCAGCGGGGTGACACTCGAGATCAGCGCCACCCACCCCACCGCGGACGGCCGCACCTTCGGCGATCTGGCGGCGCACGACCGCCTGGACGGGGTCGAGGTCGTCACCGCCGACCGCGTGCCCTACCGGCACTCGCACACCTACGACATCCTGCCGGGGTCCGACACGGGCACGTACTACGCCGGCGGGGTCCTGATCGGCAGCACGCTGCGCCCAGCGACGTCGGCACCCACCATCGCGCCGTCCTCCGGCGAGCCGTGAGGGCACCTCCCCCCGCTACTCGCCGCCCTCACGGGACAGGAACGTGAAGTCGTCGAGCCAGAAGTCGAACGGCGTGTCGGGGGCCTGCACCATCACCTGGAGGCTGTGCAGGCGCGTCGGATCGGCGCGGCGGGGCTCGTCGTCGGTGGCGTCGGTGCCGGGTTGGCGGTCCAGGATCAGGAGGATCTCGACGCTGTGTGCACGCTCGGGCGCGATCGGTGTCCTCCCGGCGCCACTTCGCTGGTGGGCGAGTACAACGACTACCGCACGCTCTCGACCGTCGGCTTCATCGTCGGCGGCGCCCCGCGCCGCCGGCAGGGGTCAGCCGTTCGCCAGGTCGGCCAGGCGCGCCTCGAGCGCCGGGATCCAGCGCTGGCGGAGCTCGGCAAGGTCCTGCTCGGCGATGCGCGCGACAGGGCGCTCGGCGGGGACCGGGGCCGCGCGCAACACGTTCGACAGCGCGCTCAGCCGCATCTCCTCGTCGCTCAGGTGCCGGCGGATATCGTTGAGCTGGCTCGTCTCGAAGTCCTGAAGTCGCCGCGTGAGCGCCTGTTGGTCCGCCGCACCCGGCGAAACCGGCGCCGCGGCCGCGGCAGGCGCCGCGGCGTAGAAGGTCTGAACCCACGCCAGCACCGTCTGCGCGGCCACGGGCTTCGCGCGAACCTCCCCAGCCGGCGGCGCAGTGGTCAACATCGCCCGCGGACAACAGCGGCTCCGGGCTCATGTAGTGGGGCGTTCCCATCGTCGCCCCCGTCGAGATGACGGCGAGCGGATCGCTTGTCGATTTCGCGGGGCCAAGGTCGAGGAGCTTGACGAAGATCTCGTCGTCCCCTCGCGTGAGGAAGATGTTCTCGGGCTTGATGTTGCGGTGCACAAGGCCGAGCGCATTCGCCCTGGTGAGGGCGCGGCACGCCGGCTGCGCGATGAGCGGCGATCCACGAAGGGAGCGCGACCGCGCCGGATCGGTGATACCGTCGCTCGACGGTGTCGCTCGCTCGACGCGGGTGGGCGGACCGTCCGGGCGAGGTCGAGAATGAAGCGAACGCATCTGATGTGGGCCGTCTGCGTCGGGGTCGCGGGCTGCGCGCTCCCGCCGTACGAGGTCGATCCCTCGTTCGTCGCGCCGCCGCCCGGTGAAACGGGCGGCAGCGAGGGCGACGACGAAACCGGTGGCACCGAGCCGAGCGACGAGCGCGGTGGCTCCGCGGGCGACGATGAAACCGGCGGCTCCGAGCCGGGCGCAGGGGGCACCAGCACCGGCGGCAGAACGACCGGGGGCGGAGGCTCGACCACGGGGGGTGGGCCCACGGGGGGTGGCGGCGGCACCACGGGCGGCGACACCACGGGCGGCGGCGGCACCACGGGCGGCGGCACCACGGGCGGCGGCGGCACCACGGGCGGCGGC
>CAYOLF010000042.1:0-24025 GCA_964404725.1 uncultured Polyangiaceae bacterium | reverse complement strand
CGGCGGCACCACGGGCGGCGGCACCACGGGCGGCGGCGGCACCACGGGCGGCGGCGACACCACGGGCGGCGGCACCACGGGCGGCGGCGGCACCACGGGCGGCGGCACCACGGGCGGCGGCGGCACCACGGGCGGCAGCGGCACCACGGGCGGCGGGACGACGAGCGGTGGGACCGGGGGCGAGGGTGGCGCCGTCCCCACCGTGATGACGCGACCGCTCCGCGTGCTTGGCGGGGGCTGGGTCGTCGCGGGCCCGCTCTCCGGCTACGCCTACACCACCGCGTACGACGACCCGGAGGAGGGGCTCACCTCCACCGTGGTTCCGGCCGACTACGCGACGCTCGAGACGGGCGACTCCCTGTGTGCGAGCGGCACGGTGGCGGCGGACTACGGGAGCGGCGCGTTTCTGGGCTTCAACTTCGCCGAGGTGCCCTGGACGGGTGGTCACGAGACCTGGGCCGCCGAGGGAGAGGGGCTGTTCGTGAACCTGAGCAACCCTGGCGGCTCGCCCCTGCGCGTGCAGATCCAGGGACCGGGCTCGGCCGACGATCCGAGCGTCCGCTGGTGCGCCGACGTTACCGTCTTCGACGAGCTCACGTTCATCCCCTGGAGCGACTTCGTCACCGAGTGCTGGCCAGAGGGCGCGCACGATCCCTACCTCGGCGAGCCGCTCGAGAGCCTGATCGTTCTCGTCAGCGGTGACCCGGGAGAGGAAATCCCGTTCGACTTCTGTCTCGCCGACGTGCGTATTGGCGGGCTGGAACAGCCGACGACCTGCGTCGCGGACGTGGTGCGGCCCTGCCTCGGGGACGGGGCCTGCTTGGGCACCGACACCTGCAGCGCGACCGGGAGCTGGGGCGGCTGCGACTGCGGGCCCGGCGCCTGGCACTGGTCCTGCCCGGGAAGCAGGCCCGCGGACGGCGCCGTCTGCGACGCGGTGTTCGACGTCACGGGGATCGACACCTATTGCCCCTACGCCGCCGGCGGCTGCGTCTGCGGTGCCGGTCTCGCGTGGGACTGCCCGGATGGCGCTGCGTCGTTCGCGTACAACGGCTACTGGGACGACGGGACGTGGCACGGGTACGTGTACGACTTCGTGGCGGGCGGGACCATCGAGCCGCTCTGCACGGAGGACAACTCGTCGCCCTGCTTCTCGAACGCGGGGCCCGTCCTCTGTGCCAGCGGACAGCTCGACGGGTCACCGGAGTACGATGGCTGGGCCGCGATCCGCTTCAACCTCAATCAGGCCCGGCGTCCCCCGAATCCCGAGGGGCTCGCGACGCCCACCGGCACCGGCGTCCGGCTCGACGTCCTCGGCGCCGACCGCGTCCAAATCCAGGCGGGCGTCGTGGCATGGTGTGTTCGCCTCGAGGACTACCCGAGCGGGGACGTGCCGTGGGCCGCGTTCAACACGACCTGCTGGGACGGCGCGGGCGACCCGTATCAAGGGGAGGCCATCGACTCCATCGCCGTTGGCGTGGTGGACGACGGCACCGTCAAGCACTTCGACCTGTGCCTCCGGCACGTCGAGGTGTACTGACGCGGGGCGCTCCGAGATCGCCCGCTCGCACGAGTTTCGCGGTGGTCATGGCGTCGCTCGCATGGGCGCTGACAGCGTGGTTCGCGCTGGGCCTGCCCGTCACGCCACGCTGGCGAGAGTGCCACCTCGCGGAGCGCTCCCGCATGCCGCGCATAGGCCTCAAGACGGTTGCCCAGTCGCGCTCGGCGATCCCCGCTCAGATCGTTCGACACGGCCGACCCCTGGCCTATCGCTTGTTTGAGGACTAGCTGCCTCCAGGAGTGGGAGAGGCGGTCGGGAAGCGCCTCCGGTCGATCCTCTCGAGTGGCGTGGCCTACTGGGAGGATTCCAGCGAGAATCGGTGTCCGAAACCGAAGATCGACACACGGCCGTTCCCCCGAATTGCTTCCACCCCTGGAGCAAGGGTACGTCGTCGAGCAGCGAGGGTAGCGCTCCGCGTGAGCGTCGTGCGGATCGCCCCCCCCGCGGCTCGCTCTCCGGCACCTCGGTCTGCTCCGGGTCGGCGGATGGCGGCAGCGTGGTCATGCTCGTGCGCGAGCCGTCGGGTGGCAGCGCCATGGTGCTCGGACCCGAGCCGGCGGGCGGCGACCGCGGTCAGCCCGCGGAGATGCCCGTGATGCAGTAGTCGAAGGCGACCTCGCTCGTGCGCGAGGGGACGCGCAGCGCGAAGGAGTCGACCACGGCGAAGCTCGGGAGGGCCGCGCCGCCGTCGCGCCAGCAATCGACGCGCAGCATCCCGGGGGTGACCGGTGTGCCGGAGGGGTAGTCGGTCAGGCAGTACTGCCGCTCCGACGGATCGCCGGCCACGTGGGCCAGCAGCCAGAGCCCAGTCCCGCCGCTGTGCGAGAAGGTGATCGACTCGGTCGCTGCGGCCCCCCAGGCCCCGTGATCCGCGGTGGGGTTCATGCCGATCATGGCGCCCCAGTTCTCCGACCAGTCGCAGCTCGCCGGGCTGGTGCAAGACAGGGGTGGGATCGTGCCCTTCGAGCAGAGCTTGCCGCCGGTGCCGCGGAAGCAGCCGCTCGCGTCGCAGGGGCGGGGGCTCTCGATCGTCGTCGAGGCGGAGCCCGCCACCCAGGCGTAGCCCGACAGGGAGCCGCTGAGCTTGCCGTGGTCGCCGATGAGCGCGCGGCCGGGCTCCGGGGGCAGATCGAGGGTGACGTCGGTGACGCAGAAGTCGAACGGCACCAGCGCCTTGGCGGACGTGAGCAGCAGGCCGAGGCTATCGATCACGGCGAAGCTCGGCAGCGGCTCCCCCGCGCCCGACCAACATTCGGAGCGCAGCCGGCCCGCCTCCACGGGCAGGCCCGAGGCGTACCCCTCGAGGCAGTAGGCCTTCTCCGGCGGATCGCCGGCCACATGGGCGGTGAGCCGGTAGTTGCCGAGGCCGCCGCCGAAGCGGAGGGCCACCGTCTGCGGCGCCGCGCTCCCCCAGGCGACCCCCTCCGCCGCCGGGTTGAAGCCCACCATCACGCCCCAGTTCTCGGAGTAGTTGCAGTCCCAGGAGCCGGGACTCGTGCAGGTCAGCGCGGGCAAGGAGCCGCGGGTGCAGAGGGCCCCGTCTACGTCGCGGAAGCAGCCCTCACGGTTGCAGGGGTGCGGCGCCTCGACCGTCGCGGCGCTGCCCGCCGCGACCCAGGCGTAGCCCTCCATCCCGCCGCTCAGCTTGCCGTCCGTGGCGAAGGCCACCCGGGTTCCCCCCGCCGGGAGGGTGACGGGCGCGCGCGTGGTGGCCGAGACGGAATCGTCGCCGGCGCAGGCCGCGCTGGTCAGGGAGGCGCCGACCAGGCCCGTGAAGGCGAGCAGTCCATGGCCTCGGCGGCGTCGCGCGACAATGGGATGCTGGATCGTCATGGAGCGCTCCTCTCAGCGCACGGGCGCGTCGAGCCGGCTCCGCGCCGACCCCCGTGGCGCCCGGGTACGCACCCTGGAGAGATGGGAGCAGCCATCGAAATCGATCGACCCTTTCGCGCCCGTCGGCCCGCTACTCGCCGCCCTCACGGGACAGGAACGTGATGTCGTCGAGCCAGAAGTCGAACGGCGTGTCGGGGGCCTGCACCATCACCTGGAGGCTGTGCAGGCGCGTCGGATCGACCGGCGGCAGGTCGTAGCCGCGCTGGCGCATGGCAGACCAGGGGATCGAGTAGCGCTCCCAGCGCGCCGAGAGGTTCACGATCCGGACGTGGGAGTTATAGCAGTCCGCCGTGCAGGAACCGCCCCACACGGTCGGGACCACGCGGTTCTCACGCACCCCGACCACGAGCCGCCCGGGCCCGCGCGCCCAGAACGCTAGCCCCCCGTAGGCGGAGGCGTCGTAGCAGTAGTGCGGGGAGAACGCGAGCTCGAGCACCGCCCCCCAATCCTTGAGCTCGGGGCCGGTGAGGTGCAGGGCCTGTCGGCTGTTGCTGCCCGGACGACGCACCAGCTCGGGGACGAGCGGGCGGGCGGGCTGCCCCGGTCGGTCGAAATCGTGGAAGAGGAACCAGTGTCGATCCCGACCCTCGCTCGGCAGTGCGATGCCATCGCCGTCCTCGAAGTCGTCAATCAGCGGCGCGCTGCCCGGCGCGTGGTACCGCTGCGCGCAGGGAGCGGGGCCGGTCGTGATGGCGCTCGGGGCGGCGGAGTGCGCCAGCCGCTCGGGTTGCACGGACACTACCTCCGCTCGAAGGTCCTCGTCCGCGCCGCCGCGGCCGAGCAGCACGCCGACGCCTGCCCCGAGCAGGGCGACCGCCGCGGCGAGCGCGAGCCACCCCGCGGTCGACAGGCGCCGCAGCGCGCCGCCCGGCGGGTCCGCGAGCGGGGCGCGAGCGGCGATGCGCGCCGCCAGATCGCCGGCGGGGTGATCGAGCTCGCCGGCGGCCCGGAGTAGCTCGTGCCGGAAGGCGGCCTCCTCGGCGGTGAGCACGATGGGCGAGGGGGCCTCGCGCGAGGCGTCGTCGTGCGTCATCCGGTCCTCCGCCGTTCTCGTCGGTGCAGGCGCCGCACCGCCACGTCGAAGACCTCGCGGGCCTTGCGCAGCCGTGACGCGACGGTGCCGAGCGGGATGCCGAGCTCCGCGGCCACCTCGGGCGCCGCCCAGCCCTCCAGCTCGACCAGCACGAAGACCGCGCGCTGCTCGGGGTTGAGATCCTCGAGGGCCTCGTCGAGCGTCTCCCGCGCGCGACGCAGCGCCAACAGCTCGTCGGGCGGCAGCTCGGGGCTCACTGGATCCGCCGTGAGCTCCACGGTGGCGCGGCTCGCCAGCTGGCGGCGCCGGTCGGAGGCGACCCGCAGGGCAGTCCCGACCAGGAACGCTCGCTCGGCCGGCAGGGGGACGTCCGCGCCGCGGCGGGCGAGCACCAGGAACACGTCCTGAGCGGCCTCGTCGGCGTCCGGCGCCGGGAGCCCCAGGCGCCGGAGCAGGCGCCAGACCAACCCGAGGTGCTGGCGCATCGCCCGCGGCAGCCGCTGCGCTTCAGGCGCCACGGCCCGCTCCTCGGCAGCCGTCAGCGCTGCCTCCCAACCCCGGGGGAACGGGGCGACCAGGGTCACGTCGTATCCATGGGTCGCGCGCCGCCGATCGATCGAGCAATCGGCGAGCCCCGGACGACGGCGCGCGCGGCGCGGGCGCCCCGGGAGACATTTTGCTCGATCGAATCGCCACGCCGCCCCCATCTTGCCAGAGAACTGCGCCGATTACCCCGCTCGGGACCGCCCGGCCGCCGCGTTCGGACTCGGCCATCGAGCGGCGACGGCCTGTGGACCAGGGTCGCGGCGCGCTACCCTGGAGCACCCCCCGCATGATGACGCCCGCCTCGCCTCGCTTCCCCTTGGTAACCCTGGCCCTCCCGACGCTCCTGGCCGCGACGGCCTGCAACGGATCGACGACGGGAGCAGGGTGGCCGGACCGTCCGGAGAGCGCCGCGGGCGCCGCGGGCGCCGGGGGCACCGCGGGCGCTGGGGGCACGACCGGATCAACCGGGGGTGCGGGCGAGGCGGGCAGCGCCTCGGGACGGTGCGGCGAGCTCGATCCGACACTGACCGACGGCGACGCGACGGAGCTCTTCGACGCCCCGCACGTGCCGACCTTCGACCTCTACCTCCCGCCCGCCACGTGGGACGCGCTGCGCGCGACGGCCGTGGAGGAGCTCTACGCCGAGGCCGAGGCCTGCTTCGACGGGCGCGGCCTGGGGCGCGTGGGGCTGCGCTTCAAGGGCAGCTACGGCTCCCTGTACGAGTGCGCGGACTCGGTGGGTGAGGGCGAGTGCCGCAAGCTCAGCATGAAGATCAAGTTCAACGAGTACGTCGAGGAGCAGCGCTTCTTCGGCCTGAAGCGGCTCAACTTCAACGCCAACCGGTACGACGACTCCCGCATCAAGGAGCGGCTCGCCTACGATCTGTTCCGGGCCATGGGGCTGGTGACGCCGCGCGCGGCCTGGGCGGTGCTGCGCGTGAACGACGAGTCGCTGGGGCTCTTCGGCATGGTGGAGCAGGTGGACGGTCGCTTCACCGCCGACCGGTGGCCCGACAACCCGGACGGCAACCTCTTCAAGGAGGCCTGGCCAACCGAAACGAGCGTGGCTTTCCTCACCGAGCAGCTCCGGACCAACGAGGAGATCGCCGACGTCAGCGCCTTCTTCGCGTTCGCCGAGGCGATGTCCGCCGCCCCCGCGGACGAGCTACGGGACACGCTCGGCGGCTTCGTCGATCTCGACCAGCTGGCGCGGTTCCTGGCGGTGGAGGACGCCGTCGCGAGCTACGACGGCATCACGTACTTCTGGACCGACGGGTCGTCCGTCGGCAACCACAACTACTATTTCTACGAAGAGTCCCCCGACCGCTTCACGCTCATCCCGTGGGACGTCGAGTCGACGTTCTGGATCAACCCCGAGCACGCCCCCCCCCACTGGACCGAGCCGCCGGGGGACTGCTCGCTCACCTACCCGTACTGGGGCGGCTTGGCGCGCGCGCCCGGGTGCGACCGCGTGATGCAGGCCCTGGCGGCGGATCTCACCGGCTGGCGCGCCGCGGCGCAGGAGCTCCTGGATGGACCGTTCTCCGAAGCCACCATGCTCGCCGCGATCGACGCGCACGCGGACTTCGTCCGCACCGAGGCGCTCGCTGACCCCACCCCGTCGAGCTACGACGGCTTCGAGTCGGGGGTCGATTGGCTCCGCGGCACGATCCCCGAGCTCCGCGAGCGCCTCGCTGCACTCACCGCCGAGCCGTGACCCGCCCCGCGGCCCCGGGGCCGCGGGCGCTGGCGCTCACTGTAAGCGCGCGAGGAGCGCGCGCCGCACGATGTGCTCGGCGCGGCGCAGATCGCCGAGGCGGAAGGCGTGGCCCGGCCGGGAGAGCTCGAGCATGGCGGTGAGCTGGCCCCCGGAATGGAACGGAACCATGACGGCGGCGCCGACGCCCCACTGGCTGGACGCGAAGCGCTTGGCGAGCTCGTCCTCCACGGGGCCGTAGGGCGGACCCTGGACCGGGAGCCCCTGGCTCGCGCAGCGGAGCACGAGGTCGTTCTCGGGGAGCAGGCGGCCGTGCCGCTCCTGCGAAACGGTGCCGAGCACGGCGCGCGTGACCAGCCCAAGCGAGCGCGGTCCGCGGTAGTGGAACATCGCGCTCTCCGCGCCGGTCGAGGCCATCGCGAGCCAGGCCGCGCGGTGCGCGAACTCCTCCTCGTCGCGCACCTGCTCGACGCTCCCGCACCAGTGCGCCACCAGCTCCGCGCTCGGCTCGCTCGTCGGCTTGCCCCACATCGCCGAGATCTCCCGCACGCCGAGCAGATGGCGCCATTTGCCCCGGTAGGCCCGCACGTGGCAGGTCACGGGGACGCGACCCCGCTCGACGCCACGCAGCAGGAGCGACGTGTTCACCGGCCCGACGGTGTTGTCACCGTTGGTGACGAACCAGAGCGGCGGGGGTTGGGGCTTGAAGACGCTGGGGGTGGGGTTGATCTGAAGCATGGACCTTCTACCTCGACGGGTGACGGGATCTTCGCCAACCGCTCGCGGCCGGGCCAAGAAGAGCGCAGCGGGAAAGGCGGCGTGCCGCAGGCCTCCGGGCCCGCACGGGCCCCCGCCCGAACATTCCGCGCCGCGAGGTGTCCGAGTCTCCGTGGCCCGCGTCGCCGTCCCCCTCTGGTGCCTGATCGCTGCCCTCACCGCCTGCCGTGACCTGCCGGTGGCAGAGCCGGCGGCCCCATGGACCGCGAGGGTGGCGGACATTCAGGGTGGCGGAGCGCCCGAGGCGCTGCAGCGCTGCAGCCTCGACGGCGGGGACTGTCGCTCGATCGCCACCGGGGAGGGGCTGGCGCCGCCGGTCCGGCTGGTGACGTCGCCCGCGGCGCGGGCCGCCCTGCACCTCGACGCGAGCACCTCGCTCTCGCTGGGACCGGACGCCGTGGTGGTGCTGCCCGACGCGCTCTCCCGCGCGATCGTGGTGGAGCGCGGGCGCTGCTCGCTCGAGCAGGTGAGCGGCGGCGCGGCGCTCGAGCTCGTCACCGCCGGCTCGCAGGTCGAGCTCGCGGGGGCCGAGCCCGCCACAGTCGCGGTCCACGCGGCCAGCGCCGGGGCGGCGACCGTCACGGTGCACCGCGGCCGGGCGGAGCTGGTGACCGATGGGCACGACCCGGCGACGGTGGAGCCCGGACGAACCGTCGCCCTCACCGCTGGGGAGCCGCCCGATCTCGTCGCCTCCCTCGCCGGGCGCGCGGCGCCGGTGCCGCGGGTCCGCGTCGAGGAGCCCGTCCGGCCCGCCGCGTCGACCGAGCCTCGGGGGTTCGGGCGCGTCTCGGCGCGCGTCCCCGGCACCGAGCAGGTCGTCTCCGGGGTGCGGCTCGCCACCCACCACGTCCGCACCACGATCCGCGACGGCTTGGCGCGCACCGAGGTGGAGGAGGAGCTCGTCAACGACACGGCGCGGGTCCTCGAGGGGCGCTACGTGTTCGCCCTGCCCCCGGGGGCAAGCCTGTCCCGGCTCGCGCTCTGGGTCGGCGAAGAGCTCGTCGAGGGAGAGATCGTGGAGCGCGGGCGCGCGGCCCGGATCTTCCGCGGCATCGTCGACGACACGGTGCGCCCGCGCGATCCGGCGCTGCTCGAGTGGGTCGGCGGCGGCGAGCTCTCCCTCAAGATCTTCCCCATCGAGCCGCGGCGCGGCCGGCGGGTGGTCCTCGCCTACGACGAGGCGCTGCCGGTCGAGGGGCGCCGCCTGCGCTATCGATACCCCCTCTCGCTGGGGCGCGATCGCACCACGCCCATCGACGAGTTCTCGCTGACGATCACGGCCGCCGACGCCCGCGGCGGGCTGCGGGAGCTCGTCACCCCCGGCACCCCGGCGGTGGTGTCCCTGCGCGACGGGGGGGCCACCGTCGAGCTCGTGGCCCGCGCCTTCGCGCCGGAAGCGGACTTCGTCCTCGAGTACCGGGTCCCGGACGGTGACGCGCCCGCCGTCCTCCACTCCCCGGCGACGGCGGCGCGCGGGACGGCGGCGCCCGCGGCGCGCGGCGCGGACGCCGACTTCTTCTCGCTCCCGCTCACCGTGGGGCCGTCACCGGGCGAAGCGCCACCCGCGCTGACGGAGCGTGACCGGGTGATCGTGCTCGATCGTTCCTTCAGCCAAGGGGCGGAGTCGCTCGCGGCCGAGCTCGAGATCACCGGTGCCCTGCTCGAGGATCTCGGCCCCGACGAGCGCTTCGCCGTACTCGCCTGCGACACGGCATGCGCGGCGCACCCGGAGCGGGGGCTGGCGGCGGCCAGCGCGGCCAGCGTCGCGGCGGCGAGGGCCTGGCTCGGCGGCACCGCGCAGCCCCAGGGCGCCTCGGATCTCGCGGGTGCCGTGCTCGCGGGGGCCGCGCGCCTCGAGGCGAACGGCCGGGGGCAGCTCGTGGTCCTCGGCGACGGCCGGGCCACGGCCGGAGAGCTCGGGGCGGCCGCCATCGCCGCCCGGATCCGACCGGTGGTCGCCGAGCGGCGCGCCGATCTGCGCCTGCTCGGCGTGGGCCGGTCCCTCGACGAGGTGGTGCTCGCTCACGTCGCCGCGACCGCGGGCGCCGCCTACGAGCGGATCGCGACCGCGACCTCCCTCGAGGACCGGATCGAGGCCCTCGTCCTCGAGCTCCGAACGCCGGTGGTCGAGGCGCCCGCGCTCGAGCTCCCCGCGGGCGCGGCGGACGTGCAGCCCGCGCGCCTCCCGAACCTCCGCCTCGGCCAGCCACTGCTCGTCACCGGCAAGCTCGCCCGCGGGGCGACCGGCTCGGTCACCCTGCGCGGCACGCTCGCGGGCAAGCCCTTCCGCCTCGCGCGCGACCTCGACGGACGGAGCCGCGCCCGAGACAACCCGGTCGTGCCCCGTCTCTGGGCCGAACGCCGGATCGCCGAGCTCGAAGCCCAGGCCACCAAGGAGGCGGCCGCGGAGACGGTCGCGCTCTCCCGCCGGCATCACGTGCTCTCGCGGCGCACGTCGCTCCTGGTGCTGGAGAACGACCGGATGTTCGCCGAGTTCGGGATCCAGCGGACGCAGCGAACGGGCTCGAGCGGCGTGACCTCGTCGCCGGCGTCGGCCAACCTCTGGGGAGACGAGATCGGCGACAATTTCCGCGCAGGCGGGCTCGGCCTCACGGGCGTCGGCGCCGGCGCGGGGAGCGCCGGGATCGGGCTCGGCGCCATCGACGTCCCGGGCCGCGCCGCGGGCCCGGGCTCCGGCAGCGGCGGCGGC
Organism: uncultured Polyangiaceae bacterium; assembly: GCA_964404725.1. Classification (GTDB taxonomy): domain Bacteria; phylum Myxococcota_A; class Polyangia; order Polyangiales; family Polyangiaceae; genus JAFGBI01. Next base: position 13,788 of record CAYOLF010000042.1, on the reverse strand, counting down.
TTCGGAAGCGGGAACGGGCGGCTCGGCGGTTCCCACCGGACCCGCGCGCCGCAGCTGCGCATGGGGGCCACGACGGTGAGCGGCCGCCTTCCCCCCGAGGTCATCCAGCGCATCGTCCGCCAGAACTACGGACGGTTCCGCCAGTGCTACGAGCAGGGCCTCGGCCGCGATCCCGAGCTCGCGGGGCGCGTCGCGGTGCGCTTCGTCATCGGCCGCGACGGCACCGTCGTCCACGCCGCGGACGGCGGTAGCGATCTGCCGGACCCGAGCGTCGTCGCCTGCGTCACCCGGGCCTACCAGTCCCTGTCGTTCCCGGAGCCGGAGGGGGGGATCGTCACCGTGGTCTACCCCATCGTCTTCTCCCCGGACGGCGGCTCGGGGGAGCGAGTGAATCACGCGGCCCCTCCGGCTTCGCTCCCGATGCCGGCTCCCCGACAGGCTCCGCCGCCGTCACGGGCGACCCTGGCCCGGCTGGCGCTCGAATCACGCCCGACCTCTGCCGCTTGGCCGCCGCGCTCCCGAGCCCGCGTGCTCCACAGCCCGGGGACGGAGGCCTGGCGAGCGCTCGGCGAGTCGGAGCTCGCCCGCGCCCGCGCCGCCACGGTCGAGCACCCGGAGAGCCGCCGTGCCTTCAGCGAGCTCGTGGCGACGCTGCTCCGGTTCGGCCGCTTCGACGACGCGCACCGGGAGGGGCTCGAACTGGTACGCCGCGATCCCGACGACGCCGCGGCGCACGAGCGCCTGGCCTGGGCCGCCGCCGCGCGCGGCGCTGGCGCGGAGGCCGCCGCCGCGCTCGCCAGCGCAGTCGAGGTGAACCCCGGACGCGCCGCCACGCAGCTCGCGGCCGCCCGCGCCTTCGAGGCCGCCGGCGACGAGGTGCGCGCGTGCGCTCACTGGCGCGCCGCGGCCGCCCTCGAGAGCGAGCCCGGGCGTGCCCACCGCGAGGCGCTTCGCTGCCTGGCGGTGGGCGAGGCGCCCGCCCACGACACCGCCGACGACGCGCCCGGCTGGTTCGAGGCGCGGATCGAGTGCAGCGCGGGGCCGGCTCGCTGTCCGATCCCGGTCGTCGTCACCCCGCTCGGGCGGGTGGTGAGCCCCTGGACCCCCGAGCCGGCGGGGACTGGCGCCGCGCGAGTGTCCCTCACCTTCCGGAACACGGGTCGCTATCGGACGCTCCTCGTCGGCGGTGACCGCGGCGCCGAAGGGAAGCTCACCCTGCTCGTCGACGGCACCTCGTACGTCCGCACGTTCACCCACGACGGCGCGGTGACCACCCTGGTGCAGACCGACGTGAGCGACTGGCGATCCCTGGTCCGGTACTGAGCGAGGGCCCGTCGTCGGGAGTGGCGATGGCGTCGCCATCCAGAAGCGAGCGGGGGCCGTTCGCCGCGGCAGCCGCTCGCGCCCTGACGGGAAACCACGCCTGCGCTACCCTTCCGCCATGAGCACGGCTCGACGGCTGCACCACAGCTACCAGGAGTATCTCGACCTACTCCAGCAGAACGACACCAAGCTCGAGTACTGCGACGGCGAGATCTTCGCCATGGCCGGCGGCACCCTGGCGCACGCCGAGCTCGGGGGTGCCATGGTCGCCTGGCTCCGGACTGCGCTCCTCGGACGCTGCAGGGTCTATAGCTCGGACGCGAAGGTGAGGATCGAGGCGACCGACCTCAGCACCTTTCCTGACGGCTCCGTCGTGTGCGGAGAGCCGCAGACCTCCGCCGTGGACAAGAACGCCGTCACCAACCCGTCCGTCCTGTTCGAGATCACCTCGCGGTCGACGGAGGACTACGATCGCGGCGAGAAGCTGAGCCACTACAAGCAGCTCCCGTCCCTTCAGGCGGTGCTCGTCCTCTCGCACCGGCGGCCCCAGATCACGGTCGTGTCGCGCCGCGAAGGCGGCTGGGAGGTGCGCGAGTTTCGAGCGGGGGAAGCGCTCACGCTCAGCCGACCCGAGCTCACCGTCGCGGTAGACGAGATCTACCGAGGCATCGTGCTCGACCCGGAGTGAGGCGCGGCGCCTCGCTCCCTCGCCTCCGGGTCTGCCCCATCCCCGCCCCCAACCCCTCCTCCCCCGAACCGCCCGCCGGGGCCCCGCGTCGCGCCGCGCACGCCGGCGTTCGGCCCGCCCCGGACCGGCGTAGGTGCCTGAAATTCGCAGAGTATCGGGATCCTTGCCGGCGTCGGGGGCCCGGTCTCCACCGTATTCCGAGAACGCCAGGTTTTCTCAGCAGAGACGCGCGAGGTGGAGCCAGAGACACATAGGAGCGGCCCGGAGACATCACTGGAGGCTTCGGAGACGAGCGGGGCGCCATCTGACCGATGCAGGTTCGCCTCCGTTCGTCTCCGATGAATGGGGATATCCTGCTCTTTCGAGGATACCCTGTCTCTGGCATGTTTCCGAGAGGACAGATCAAAGGCAGATACGCCCCCTCGAATTCGGGAGCCCCTCGAGGCCCCCTTCGCGAGATGCCGCCTCGCCGCGCCTGAGGTCCCGGCGCCCGCGTCCACCCCGCCGAGTCACGGGGTCCGGGAGAGGATCGCCTCGATCTCGCGGGTGAGCGCTTCGATCCGTGCCTGCACGGCGGCCATGGCGCCGCTCTCGCGTTCGCGAGTGGCGCGCACGGCATCGATGGCGTCGGCGACCGCGACCCAGGTTGCCCCGAAGGACGGACCACCGGGACGGACCGTCACGTGACCCTTCAGCCCCACGGGTGAGGGGGAGAAGGAGACGGTGGCCGTACCCACTCCGCGCGCGGCCTCCAGGCGCAAGCGCGCGGAGTCCGCCGCCCGCTCGCACTCGAGCCGGTACTGCTCGGCCAGGAGCCGGTCGAGCTCGCGCCGCCGGCGGCGGGAAGCTGCGGGTTCCTGCGGGCTCTCTTGGCGCACCCAGGCCACCGGGGAGGCAACGAAGATGTCGTCGTCGAGCTCGCGGAGGAACAGATCGAGCTCCAAGCGAACCTCGATGGGAGCCCGCTCACCGGCCCTCGACCAGCTCCAGGTCGCGGCTTCAGGCCAGCGCTGGCCGAGCCTGGTGAGCCCAGGGACGTCCTCCGTGATGACGAGCGTCCCTCCTCGCACGGCGAAGCGGAAGGTGCCGAAGATCTCCCGGCCAGTGAAATCTCGGCCCGCGCGGGTGAGCACCCCGCCGCCCGCCGGCGAGGCGAGGCGCTCGAGGAAGCGCTGGGCGCCGTCGGGATCGCGGAGGCCGAGCACGTAGGTTTCGTCGCACCGCGTGGGGAAAAACCGCTCCCATTCGTGGCACCGGGAGAGGGGCTCGAGGGCTGGCCGACACATGACGCCGAACTCCCCGGTCAGGTACGGGAGGAGCCCGCCGACGCCTTCGAAGACCTCCACCTCAGCGTCGTCGAGCTCCAGCGCGCCCTCGAACAGGCGCTTCGTCGCCGCGAGCGCCGACTCCGGCTCGAAGGCGAGCGCGAGCGCCGTCACCGGCGGAGCGTCGCCGAAGCGCTCCAGCGCGGAGCCGTGAGGGGGCGGGAGCCGGAGCGTGGCAGCGACCGCGTGGAGCGGCGAGCCCGCGCGCAGCACGACCTCGACCTCGACGTCCGCGTGGTCGGCGAAGATCCGCGCGGTGACCCCGAGCCCCTCCAGCCCCTCGAGGAGTCGAGCCTCCGCCGAGCCCTCGTCCAGGAAGCGGGGAACGTCCACGAAGAGGACCGCATCAGCGTCGCGGGACAGGCCGAAAGCGGCGGTCCGGAAGGACGGGGAGCGGTCGAGCCGCTCCCGCCCGGCGGCTCCGGCCAGGCGCTGCGCCACCGTCTTCGCGTCGTCCCAGTCCCGGATGAGGATCGCGACCCCGCGCTCGACGACGACCCCCGACCCCTGCGGTCCGCGGAGGAGCTCGACCGCGCCGAATCGCTCGACGGCGGGGTCCTCGTCGGAAGACTCGTACAGCTGCGCGCGCAGGGTGCGCCGATCCGCCACGCTGAACAGGAAGGCCTCCGCCGCACCGGCGATCCCCAGCAGAGCGAAGCCGCCCGGGCCGTGCGGCGCCAGCCCGAAGTCCGCGAGCTCCTCTGGCGAGCCGAGGTCGAAGCCGAGGGAGTCCCGCGACCCGTTCGTGAATTTCGCGTACTCGCTCGCCAGGCGCTCGACGAGCTCATGGCGCCCGAGCGCCTCGGCAGTCGACAAGGGATCCGCGAACCCGATGAAGAGACGGGTGTCGGACAGCAGCGCCGTCGCGAGATCGAAGGGCCCCTCCGGTGTGGTCGAGTCGGTGTCGTCGAGGTCGCCGGTGGCGGTCGTCGACGCGGCGGGCGGGGACGCCGTCACCCTCAGGGGATCGGCGGTCGGCGGCCGCGGACGGCACCCGAGCAGGGAGAGCCCCACCCCCAATGCCGCGAGCACGACCGAGGACCGGCGTTGGCGCACCCAGCAACGGTAGCGCGCTTCGCCGAGCGATCGCCATCTTTCCGTGCCAGCCGCGAGCTCAAGGGTGCGACGAGCCAGCGACGGGGGCGTCGACGGCGACGGGGGCGACGGCAGCGACGGTGGCCTCGATCTCCGACGGCCTGAAGGGCTTGTGCACGACCCGACCGCCGTGCTGCTCGAGGAAGACGCGGGCGGCCTCGGAGGTGGCACCGCCGGTGATGAACACGACCCGCGTGGCCTGCTCGGGCAGGGACCGCTCGAGCGCGCGGAAGAGCTCGATCCCCGTCAACTCGGGCATCAGGATGTCGCAGAAGATGACGTCGTAGCGCTCACCGGCCGAGAGGCGCTGCCAGGCCTCGGCGCCGTTGGCCGCGAGCGTCACGGCGTGCCACCGTCCCACGATGCGCCGCAGGGCGCGCCGGATCTGGGGCTCGTCGTCGACGACGAGGACGCTCGCGCGAGGCGCCGCCTCGCCTGCGACCGCGGGGACGGAGCGGCGCACGAGTGCGCTCGCCGGCGGCTCCGGCGTGGACGGTAGGCGCACCGTGACCTTGGTCCCCAGGCCGAGCTCGCTGTCGATGCGGAGCGTGCCCCCCAGGGACTCCACGATCGCGCTCGAGAGAAAGAGCCCGAGCCCCGTGCCCTGACCCGGGTCCTTGGTGGTGAAGAACGGCTCGAGGGCCCGAACCCGCGTGGCCTCGTCCATGCCGGGTCCGTTGTCCTCGACCTCGATCACCACCTCCGCGTCGTCGCCGCGGACCCGCACCCAGATCGCGTTCTGGCTCGCGCGGTTGTCGGCGAAGGCCTGGCCGGCGTTGACCACCAGGTTCATGACCACCTCCACGAGCTTGGTGCGGTGCGCGCGCGCGGCGGGCACGTCGCCGGGGCTCCAGTGGATCGTCGCGCGGTGGCTCACCTGCGCCCGCACCAGGGCGAGCGCGGTGTCGATCGCCTCCGGAACGGAGACCGCCTCGACCGCGTCCCGGCCGTGCGTCGTGGTGTCGAGGATGTTGCGCACGATGTCCCGGACGCGCCAGCAGCCGTCGAGCACCGAGTCCACCTCCGCCGCGTCGATCCGCTCGCCCGCCTGGAGTGAGGAGCGGATCGCGGAGACGCCGGTAACGACGTAAGTGAGGGGGTTGTTGATCTCGTGCGCGAGGCCCGCCGCCAGGGTCCCCAGCGAGGCGAGATTCTCGGCAGCGGTGACCCGGCGCAGGAGCCGGCGCTGCTCGGAGACGTCGCGCAAGAGAACGAGCACCGAGCCGCCTGCGGTCGGGAGGCAGCGGACGTCGTGGGCGACCGCGCCGGGGAGCTCGAGCGAGGTCGCCTCCTCCGCACCGGTCGCGCGGACGCGCTCGACCATCCGGACGACGATGCCCCGACGGTCAGCGGCGAGTCCACGTCCCAAACCGAGCTCCAGGACCTCGTCGAGAGCGCCGGCGACGCTCACGCCCCGCAGCCGGCAGGAGCCGTCCGGTCCCACGTGGATCATGACGTCGGGGATGGCCGACAGCGTCTCCTCCTCGCGCGCGCGGAGTTCCTCGTTGCGCGTGAGCTGCACGCTCAAGCGGCGGGAGAGATCGCGCTGGTTGCCAACCGCCGCCCCGATGGAGAGAAAGACGAGGAGGGAGAGCAAGGACGAGCCAGTGAATTCCTGGGGCGGGTCGATGACGTAGCTCATGACCAAAGCGTTGAGCGCCGCCTGCACGGCCGTAGCCATCACCCCGCCCCACAGGCCGAAGCCCCAGGCGCCGACGAGCACCGCCAGCAGCCCGAAGACCCCGGCCGTCTGCCCGAGGGTCGGAAAGAGTCGAGCCAGGGCGACCGTCGCCGCGACGTGCACCACCGCCACCAGAAGCAGACGGCGGCGGGGCAAGGGCGACGCACCCAGGGCGCGGGAGAGGGAGCTCACCAAGCTACCAATAATACTCCGCATCAGCCCCGCACCGCCAGCGCGAGCGGAGGCTCGCGAGCGCCCCGAGCTGTCTGAGACGCCGACCACCGTGCCGGTACCGGCTTTCTGCTAGGCTCCCGCGCGTCCGTGCCATGCCTGGGTTCGACGGCAATCTGGTGGTGAACGTGTCTCGCGCGCGAGGGTTGGTCGCGCGGGCGCCGGTGGCCGTCTTGCTAGTGGCGGGGTGCTCGTTGGGTCGCGCGGCGCCGCCACCGGAGGCGGGGCCGGGCGCAAGCGCCCCGAGCCCGTCCGTCGCATCCCCAGCGCCGGTCGTCTCCGCCGCGCCGGTCGCCGAGACGCCGCCGCCCGAGCCGGAGCGCCCGGGCCGGTGCGACCCGAAGCCGCACCACCCGGTGCTGTCCCCCGACCTCGTGGAGCTGCGCCGCCGCGCTCTGGTGCGCGTGCTCGGACCGAGCTGTCCAGAGCTGGCTTACGCCCCCTTCGACGAGGAGGCCGGGCCCCCGCCGGTTTGCGAGCCGTCGGCGCGCTGCACCGTCGCCAGCGACGCGCTGGGCCACTTCGTCCCCGTGGTGAACGAGGCGGCGCTGGACCATTTCCACGGCGCCCTGGCGCGCCTTGTTGCCCGCGGTGAAGGGGCTGCCGGTGGTGAAGGGGCTGCCGGCGGGGAAGGCCCCGACAAGGTGCGCGTCCTGGCCTACGGCGCGTCCCACACCCAGGGCGACTTCATCACCGGCTATCTCCGGCGATACCTGCAGAGCCGCTTCGGCGACGGGGGGCAGGGGTTCGTGCTGCTCGGTGCCGTGAACGCCTGGTACCGCACCCTCGACTCGACCGCCGAGCATCGCCACCTGTCGGTGCGTCACGCGAGGGTCCAGGAAGAGGTCGTCGACGAGCCGCTGGGGCTCCTGGGAGCGGCCTTCGTCGGCAACCGCGCCGACGGCTACGGCGAGATCGTGACGGCCGAGAGCTCGTCGAGCACGCGGTTCGAGGTGCAGTACCTCGAGCAGCCACGGGGCGGCAGCTTCACGCTCTCGCTCGACGAGCGAACGGTCGCGCGCGTGCAGACGCGGGCGGAGGCGCCGCGGCTCGGACGGTACCCCTTCGAGGCCCCGCCGGGGCGTCACCGCATCCGGGCTCGCCTCAGCGGCGACGGACCAGTGCGGCTCTTCGGCGTCGTGGCGGAGACCCGTGAGCCCGGCGTCGTCGTGGACACGCTCGGGATCGGCGGCGCGCGCCTCACCGATCTGCGCCGCTGGGAGCCCGCGCTCTGGCGCGAGGCCCTCCAGCAGCGAGAGCCCGATCTGGTAACGTTCGCCTACGGGACCAACGAGGCCACCAGCATCCCCTTCGCCGCGCAGACCTACGAGCGCGACGCTCGTGAGGTCCTGACGCGGCTGCGGCAGGCCCTGCCGGAGGTCAGCTGCCTCTTCCTGTCTCCCTTCGACGTGTGCCGGGGTGCGAGCGGGGTCGCGCCCTCGGGCCTGCTCCAGGCGATCGCGGTGCAGCGGCGCCTCGCCGAGGAGTTCGGCTGCGGCTTCTGGGACGGGATGGCCTTCATGGGCGGCGAGGGCTCGATGCCCCGGTGGGCGGCGGCGAAGCCGCAGCTCGCGTCAGGGGACGGCGTGCACCTGACCCGGCTCGGCTACGCGTACGCGGGGCTCGCGATCGGCGACGCCTTGATGCGAGCCTACGACGCCGCTCCCGGGCGCGCGCTGGACGGAGCCGCCGCCAACCCGTGAGCCGAGGCGCGGTCACTCCGGCGCGTGCGGCTCCGCGCCGCGCCGCACGTTGAGCTCGGGCAAGGGCTTGCCGGCCATGCGCGCGCGGTATTCCTCGTAGCCGTACAGCAGCGCATCGGTGACAAGGCCGGAGATCACGTCGTAGCCGAAGACGGTGGGGTGCCCCAGATCCGGCGAGAGCAGCCGCGGGTTGGCGCGGGCCCAGCGGCCCGCCGAGCCCTCGCCACCCATCGCCAGGTAGGTGTCGAAGAAGCCGCAGCCGTTCTGCCGGGCCACCTCGCCTTGCGCGCGGGAGAGGGTCTTGGCGAACGGCCGTGACACCACCCAGTCGCCCGCGGTGCGCTTGCCATGATCCATCACGCTCATGATGAGGCACGGCAGGCCCGGCTTGCCCGCGCGAAAATGCCGCAGGACGTCGCCGAACTCGTCGTAGTAGAGCTGCATCGACTCCTTCAGGTCGACGTAGTTTCGCTCCATGTCGTTGCCACCGAAGAGGAACACCAGCAGATCGGGGTCCCGGTGGCGGACCTGGCTCGCGATGTGGTCGGGATCTTGCGTACGCAGGCCGCGCGTGGAGCCCCCGATGAGGGCCATGCCGTCCCAGACCACGCCGGGCCCGTCGTTCTCGAGGACCACGCCGTAGGCGTGCACCGCGCCGCGCCCGAGGGCCCGCAGGCGGAAGCTGTGGGTCCCCCGCGTCACGCGCACCTCGTGCCAGCCGTCCTCCAGGTCCGGGCCGCGGGTGTCGACGACGTGCGCGTCCTTGCCGTCGACCAGGATCTCGAACTGCCCGCCCTTCTCGCGGCGCGAGAACCAGAGCTCGAACCGGGAGACGGCGCTCCCGAAGCCCTCCCGGGTCGTGCCGAAGGTGGAGATGCCGCCGCCCGGCGAGTTGACCGCGAGACCGCCGTAGCCGAAGTGATACTTGGTGGTCTTGCACCCGCGCACGACGAAGCAGTGAAACCAGCCCCCGGCGGGATCGAAGGTCACGTCCTGCTGCTGGTAGGAGGGGTTGTACCGATCGACGAGGTGGAAGCCGTGGCCCGCGTCACCGAAGCGGGCCTGCAGGCGGCGGCGGATCCGCGAGGTGATGCCGTCCAACCCGAGCACGGAGTCACCCCAGTGGCTGGCGCGGGCGACGGCGCCCTCGACGCCGAGATCGACCAGGGTGAGCCGGCGATAGTACGGATCGAGCGCCTCCGATGGCTCGATCCGGACCTCGGGCGCGGGCACCCGGGTCGCCGGCGAGTAGGGGGGGAACACCGCCCGGTCGACGGGCGCCGGAGCGGCGGGGCGCGGGGCCGCGCTCGCCGGCGGGGCGGCGGGGACGGCGGTCAGCCGGCTGAGCTTGGCCACCTCGGCCTGCTCGCGCTCGAGCAGCGCGCCCTCCCCCAGCCACTCGCGGCCGATCAGGTTCCAGAAGGGCACGTAGCCCCCCCCGGGCACCCAGGGCCGGAGGGAGGACAGGGCCGGGATCACGTAGGTCGCCCCGATCGCGAGCAGGAGCCCGGCGACCAACCCGAAGAGGCGGAGCAGCGCGCGGCGATCCGGCGCGGGCTCCGCGGCGAAGGCGTTCTCCTCGCGCTCACCCGAGGGCGCGGGCGGCGGGCTGGCAGTGGTTTCGACCTCGCGGGACATGGTGGAGCGGACGACGCTGGCGGCTCGGAGGCGCGGTCAGAACGCGAAGTAGATGTTCGCTCGCGGTCCAGAGAGCAAGAGGCTCGTCACCCCGAGCAGCACGGCGAAGCTCATGCCGATGACCACCGCCGGGACCTTGGGGAGCAGGCGATCCCGGATGGTGGCCAGGGCGGACTGCGGGACGTAGTGCAGGGCGAAGCCGCCGACCAGCAGGAGCAGGATCCCGTACCCCGCCAGCGGCTCCGCCCAGGCTAGCGCAGGGAACTGCTTCAGCCAGGTCATCAGCCCCTGGATCTCGAACAGCCGGTCGCGGACGCCGAGCCCGTCCCACTCGATCACCTTGCGGGCCATGGCGCGGGCGAGTGTCAGATCGTCAGCGCGAAAGAAGACCCGCGACAGCACGGAGAAGTGCACCGTCAGCAGGACGTGCAGCGGGCGGAGGACCGGGCGCGCCTTGGCGGAGGGCAAGGCGCTGATCCCGAGCGCCAGTGCGCCGGAAACCAACCCGAAGGTCCAGGGGTCCGGGAGCTTCAGGCCGACCGCGCCCAGCAGCGTCGCCAGGGCGGCCACTACGGCCGCAAGCCCGACACGTCGGGCCCAGCGCCCCGCCCGCGCTCCCTCCGCGCGCGAGTGGAAGCGGTTATAGACCATCGCGCAGGCCTGGAGGCTCGAGTAGATGACGAAGTTCCAGCTCGCGCCGTGCCACATTCCGATCAGGAACATGGTGAGCCACAGGTTGACGTAGGTACGACCCGCGCCGCGACGGCTCCCGCCGAGCGGGTAGTAGAGGTAGTCGCGGAGCCAGGTGGACAGGGTCATGTGCCAGCGCCGCCAGAAGTCGGCCACGTCGACCGCCTGATAGGGCCGGTCGAAGTTCTCGGGGATGCGGAAGCCGAGCAGGCGAGCGGTGCCGATGGCCAGATCCGAGTAGCCCGAAAAATCCGCGTAGATCTGGAGCGTGAAGGCGTAGAGGGCGAGGAGGTTCTCGAGCGAGGTGTACGTCTCGGGAGCGGCGAAGACGAGATCCGCGAAGGATGCCGCGATGAAGTCCCCCAGCACCACCTTCTTGAAGAGGCCCTTGGTGATCCGGAAGATGGCGAAGTCCACGTCCTCCCGGGTGAGCCGGGGGCGGCGGGCAAGCTGGGGCAGGAACTCGCTGGCGCGGACGATCGGGCCGGCGACCAGCTGCGGGAAGAAGGCGACGAAGTACGCGAAGCGGAGCAGGCTGCGCTCGGCCGGGATGTTCCCCCGGTAGACGTCGATCGTGTAGCTGAGGCTCTGGAAGGTGTAGAAGCTGATGCCGATGGGGAGCAGCAGCCGGAGGCTCGGCAGGCCCGCCTCGAGGCCCAGCGCGGCCGCAATGTCGTTGACGACCTCGCCGAGGAAGCCGGTGTACTTGAAGTACCCGAGCAGCCCCAGGTTGCCGACGAGGCTGAGGAGCAGCCATGGGCGCCCCGCCCGTCCTCCCGCCGGGGTCGCCGAACGCCGCCGCGCGGCCGCGATGCCGAGGCCGCAGAGATAGTCCAGCACGGTGGAAAGGAGCAGCAGCCCGGCGAAGTACCAGGGGGTCGGCAAGGGCCCGCTCGTGGGCCTGGCGCTCGCCATGTAGAAGAAGTAGCTCGCCGCCACCACCCAGAGCGCGCGCGCGGTCGGACGCTGCCCCAGCGCCCAGTAGCCGAGGAAGGCCACGGGGAAGAAGAGCAGGAAGTCGAAGCTCGCGAACAGCATCCGGCGCGGGCGCAGGCTAGAGCGACGCGGTCCTTTCCGGAAGCTCCTCCCGCGCCGCCGACCCTGAGTGCGCGTCGGGCGTGGCGACGCTGCCCCGGGGTGGAGCCGGCACCGAGGTGCTAGTCTGCCGGGCCATGAAGCCTGGGCTCCTCGTCCTCCTGGCCGCCGGGTGCGCCTCGCCACCGCCGCCCCCGGTCGCGGCGAACCCGGCCCCGGTGGTCGCGGCGCCCACCGAGGCCCCCACCGCCGCAGCCGTGAGCGAGGCGGACGCCGGTGCGCTCGAGAGCGTCCCCGCCGCCGTGGTGGCGCCGCCCCCGCCAGCGGACGCGCCACCCGTCGCCCCAGCGCCGCTCCCGGCCGGCACTGTGGTGCTCGTGGTGGGCTCCTCGACGGCAGGCGCGCTTGGACCGCCCCTGAAGAAGGAGCTCGAGGCGCGCGGGATCAAGTGCATCGTGAAGAACCAGGACGGCAGCTACATCCCGGAGTGGGCGGGCGGGCGGATGGGGCTCGCGCGCTTCGTCGCCCAGTACCAGCCGGACCTGGTGATCGTCAGCCTGGGCGGCAACGAAGTCGAGATCGCGGACCCGGGCTCGCGCGCGGAGCCGATCCGGCGAATCGTGCGGACCATCGGGGACCGACCTTGCCTCTGGGTCGGGACGCCACGGTGGAAGGCGCTCCGGCACAACGCCATCCTCGAGGTGATCGAGGAGAACGCTGCCCCCTGTCGCTTCGTCGACTCGGACGAGATCGTCCCGAACATGAAGACGTTCGGCGACGGGGTCCACCCCACCATGGCCGAGCGCGGGCGCTGGGCGAGGGTGCTGGTAGAGTGGCTGCAGCAGAACCGCGATCCCGAGGGTGCGGTGCCCTGGGCCTTCCGGGAGACGCTCGGCTTCGTCCCCGAGGAAGAGAGCGTGACGCCGCCGTGAGCGGACAGCATCCCTGAGCTCCGCGGGCATCGAGGGTCGCTGAGTATCGGGGGGCGCGCGCCTCACGGCTCGCGCTCGTGGTAACCTCGGGCGCATGGGAGCCGCGCGCGTGAGGGGCGAGCGAGGGGTGAGCTGGGGTAAGGCGGGGGCGGGGCGCCGTCGGGCGCGAGGCGCCGGGATCGCCGTCGCCGTGCTGGCGGCGGCGACGGCCGCGCGGGCCCAGGACGCGACGGTGGCGGGGAGCGTCTCGACCCCCTACCCCACGCTCGAGAACCTCTCCCTCGAGTGGGAGATCACCGGCGACGCGAACGCGAACGGCGTGGTGACCGTGCGCTTCCGGGCCGAGGGGGACGAGGCGTACCGGCCGGGCCACCCGCTCTTCCGGGTGCCGGCGGGCGAGAACGCCGGCTTCGCCTGGGGCGACAAGCACTCCGGGAGCCTCTTCGGCCTCTTGCCGGGCACCACCTACGAGATCGAGCTCAGCCTCGCCGACCCGGACGGGGGCGACGCCGTGGAGACGATCACGGCGACGACGCGCGCCGTCCCGACCGCGGCCGCCGATGCGCGGATCATCGACGTCACGCCGGCGACCCTCGACGACGCGCTCGCCACCGCCGAGGCGGGCGACGTCCTCAGCCTCGCCAGCGGCAACTACGGGTCGATCGAGGTGACGAGCGACGGGGTCGAGGGGCGCCCGCTCGTCCTCCGCGCCGCGGAGCCGCGGGGCGCGGTGGTAGCGGGGGAGATCCGCCTGGACGGCCGCGCCTTCGTGCACGTCGAGGGGCTCGAGATCCAGGGCCGCATCAAGCTCAACGACGCCGAGGGGATCGTCGTGCGCGACTGCGTCATCACGACCGACGAGAACGGGATCGTGTCCTACGCGAGCGGCGTGAGAAACGCGACCATCACGCACAATGTCATCACCGGGCCCACGGTGTGGCGCGACGCGGCGCTCGGGGCGGACGGCGACAACCTCGGCGAGGGCGTGCAGCTCACTGGCCCCGGCAACGTCATCGCCTTCAACCGGGTGAGCGGCTTCCGAGACTGCCTCTCGCTGCTCGAGCAGGACGAGGCGGTCGAGCAGGTGTCCATCGACGTGTACGGTAACGACCTCGACGGCTGCGCGGACGACGCCATCGAGGCCGACTACGCGATGGGCAACGTGCGCGTCTATCAGAACCGGATCACGAGGAGCTTCATGGGCATCAGCGCCCAGCCGAGCCTGGGCGGGCCCACCTGGTTCGTCCGCAACGTGATGTACGGGGTGGTCTACGAGGCGTTCAAGCTCCACAACGGGACCAGCGGCGACGTCGCCTACCACAACACCGTGATCAAGTCGGGCGACGCGCTGGCGGTCTACACCGACGACGCCGTCTCGCGCGCCACCTTCCGGAACAACCTCTTCCTCGGCGGCCCCGGCGGCACCTACGGCGGGTACGACTCCGGC
>CAYOLF010000041.1:26875-51418 GCA_964404725.1 uncultured Polyangiaceae bacterium | reverse complement strand
CACGGAGGCATTTTCCGGGCCTCCGTCGCTGTCGGCAACCTGTTCGGTGCTCTAGAGCGCCCGGCGCCGAGCGCGGCCCGCCGCCGCCAGCGCTCGTGCGAGGAAATGCCCCGTATAGGACCCGGCGACACGCGCCACCTGCTCCGGCGTCCCGGCGGCGACGACGGCGCCGCCCCCCGCGCCCCCGTCGGGGCCGAGATCGATGACGTGGTCGGCGCTGCGGATGACGTCGAGGTGGTGCTCGATCACCACCACCGTGTTACCCGCGCTGACCAGCCGATCGAGCACACCGAGCAGCCGCTTCACGTCGTCGAAGTGCAGCCCCGTCGTCGGCTCGTCCAGGACGTAGAGCGTGCGCCCGGTGTCCGTCCGCGCGAGCTCCCGCGAGAGCTTCACGCGCTGCGCCTCGCCACCGGAGAGCGTCGGCGCGGGCTGCCCGAGGTGCACGTAGTCGAGCCCGACGTCGGCCAGCGTCCGCAGGATCCGCGCGAGCCGCGGGTGCGGGGCGAACAGCTCCAGCGCCTCCGCCACGGTCAGATCGAGCACCTGGGCGACGTCGAGCCCACGGTAGCGCACGGCGAGGGTCGCCTCGTTGTACCGGCGACCCGCACAGACCTCGCAGAGCACGTACACGTCCGGCAGAAAGTGCATCTCGACGCGCTTCACCCCGTCGCCCTCGCAGGCCTCGCAGCGGCCGCCCTTCACGTTGAAGCTGAAGCGACTGGCAGAGAACCCCGCGGCGCGCGCGGTGGGGGTCGCGGCGAAGACGTCCCGCACCAGGTCGAACGCCTTGGTGTAGGTGGCCGGATTCGAGCGCGGAGTGCGGCCGATGGGGGCCTGGTCGATGTGGATCACCTTGTCGAGCGCCTCGGCGCCCTCCAGCCGTTCGTGCGCCCCCACGGGGCCCTCCGCGCCATGCAGCCGCCGGGCGAGCGCCGGGTGCAGGATCCCCGCCACCAGCGAGCTCTTGCCGGCACCGGAGACGCCGGTGACGGCGGTGAAGGCGCCCAGGGGGAAGTCGACGTCCACCCCGCGGAGGTTGTGCTCACGCGCGCCGACGACGCGGAGCCACCCGCTGGGCGCGCGCCGCGACGGGGGCGTCGGGATCCCCTCGCGTCCCGAGAGGTAACGCCCGGTGAGCGAGTCCGCGCGCCGGAGCGCGGCCGGCGATCCGGTGAACACGACCTTGCCGCCGCGACGCCCGGCGCCGGGCCCGAAGTCGACGACGAAGTCGGCCGACTCGATGGTCTCCGCGTCGTGCTCGACGACGATGACCGTGTTGCCACCGTCGCGCAGCGCGCGGAGGGTGGCGACGAGGCGAAGGTTGTCGCGCTGGTGCAGGCCGATGGAGGGCTCGTCGAGGACGTAGAGCACACCGCTGAGCTCGCTCCCCAGCTGACTCGCCAGGCGGATCCGCTGCGCCTCGCCACCGGAGAGCGAGGCGCCCGCGCGGTCGAGCGTCAGGTAGTCGAGCCCCACCGAGCACAGGAACCCGAGCCGGCCGCTCACCTCCTTGAGCACCTCCTCGGCGATGCGCGCGTCCGCTCCGGCGAGGCGCACCGAGTCGAAGTGCGCCCTCGCCTCGGCGACGCTCATCGCCAGGACCTCGGTCAGGCCCTGGCCCGCCACCCGCACCGCGCGCGACTCGGCGCGCAGGCGCGTCCCACCGCACTCGTGGCAGGGGGCGTCACCGAGGAACTGCTGGTAGTAGCGCCGCATCTCGTCGCTCTTCGTCTCCCGGAAGCGACGGGTCATCGTCGGCACCACGCCCTCGTACTGCATCGGCAGGCTCACCCGGCCGTGGCTGCCCTGCCAGGAGACGCGGAGCCGCCGGTCGCCAGCACCGAAGAGGATCAGCCGCCGGTGCTCCGCGGGCAGCTCACGCCACGGCCGATCGAGGTCGATGCCGTGCTCGCGCCGGACCGCGTCGAGCATGCCGAACGTGATCCCACTGCTGCGCTGCATCGTGCTCGCGAGCGGCACCACCGCGCCCTCGCGGAGCGACTTGCTCGAGTCGGGGACCAGGCGGGCGGGGTCCATCTCCGCCCGGCGTCCGAGCCCGTTGCACGCGGGGCACATCCCCAGCGGGCTGTTGAAGGAGAAGGACTGGGGACCGAGCGGGGGCAGGCCGACACCGCACCGGGTGCAGGTGCGCGACTGGCTCAGCCGGAGCGGCTCTCCGCCCCCGTCCGCGCGCTCCAGCGTGATCTGGCCCTGGCCCTCGCGCAGGGCCGTCTCGAGCGAGTCGCGGAGCCGGCCGCGCTCCGTCGTCGCCGGGTCGAGGCGATCGACCACGAGCTCGATGGTGTGCGAGCGGCGCCGATCGAGCGCGCCGGGGGCGTCGAGCCGCCGGACCTCGCCGTCGATCCGGACCCGCACGTACCCGCGGGCCCCGAGCTCGGCGAGAAGCTCGCGGAACTCGCCCCGACGACGGGTGACGAGCGGTGCGAGCAGGAGGTGCGGTCCGCGCAGGTCCGCCGCACGCTGCAACGCCTGGTCGACGGAGAGCGCCGCCACCCGGTCACCGCACCGCGGGCAATGCTGGACACCGATCCGCGCATAGAGCACCCGGAGGTAGTCGTGCACCTCGGTGATGGTGCCGACCGTCGACCGGGGGTTGGACGAGGCCGCCTTCTGCTCGATGGCGATGGTGGGGCTCAGCCCGCGGACGTGATCGTAGGCGGGCTTCTCCAGCTGCCCGAGGAACTGCCGCGCGTAGCTGGAGAGCGACTCGACGTAGCGTCGCTGCCCCTCCGCGTAGAGGGTGTCGAAGGCGAGCGACGACTTGCCGGAGCCGCTCACGCCGGTGAACACCACGAGGCGCCCCTTCGGGATCACGAGCTCAGGGACGTCGAGGTTGTGCTGCCGAGCACCCCGGATGACGAGCGTGTCGCGGGTCACGCGGGGACGGTAGCCACCCGCGCGGGCGACCACAATCGCGGCTTCCGCTACCGCTAGGTCGAACCGGCGCCGAGATCCCGCGCGTAGCCGAGGAGCTCGGCGAATCGCTCGACCACGTAGGGGTCGAAGAGGCTGCCGCGGAACTGGGCGAGGACCTCGAAGGCTTCGGCGGGGGTCAGGGTCCGCCGGTAGGGGTTCCGCGGGTTCGCAGTGAGATCGTGGAACGCGTCGACCAGGGTGAGGACGCGGGCGCCGAGCGGGATCTCCTCCCCCTTGAGCCCGATGGGGAAGCCCCGCCCGTCGAAGCGCTCGTACATCGACGCCACCGCGTCGGTGCAGTCGTCGGGCAGCCCGACCTTCGCCAACCACGACAGCGGCGTGCGCACCAGCTGCTGGGCGCTGATCCGGTGCGGCTGGTACTGGTTGACGCTGAGCAGGGTCAGGTGCGGCTCGGCCGGCTTGCCGACGTCGTGGAGGTTGCCGGCCATCACCAGCGAGAGCACGCCGGCCTGGTCGAGGCCGAGGAGTAGCCCGAGCTCGCGCAGGATGCGCGCGGTTTCGTTGGAGTGGCCGCGGAACTCCCCGCGAGCGCTCTCGAGCAACCCCACCATGACCTCGAGCATCTCGGCCAGGTCGCGGAGGCGCCGGTCGCCGCTCCGCCCCGGCTCGGCCGGACGGCGAGGCCTCTGGGGAGCGGGCAACGGCGGCGATGCCGCCGGTCGCGCGCCCCCCGGGGGCGGGGGCGCGGACGCTACGATCCCGCCCGTCAGCGGGGAGCCGGAGGGCCGCCCCCCCGGGGGCGGCGCCGAGGCGGCGGTCGGGAGACGCCGCGCGCCGCGTGACGAGGCCAAGGACGCGTAGAGCTCGGGCGCGACCTCGGCGAAGGCCTGGAGCTCGCCGTGGTACCAGCGGGCGATCGCCGCGCGCACGGCGGCCGGGCGGGCAAGGTAGGCGGTGACCCGTCGCACCTTGGTCGCGATGGTCACCTGCTTGACCAGGTCGGGGATGCCCGCCTCGGCGGACGCGACCAGCAGCTCGTCCGCGCCGCGATCGTAGCGCACCGGGAAGGCGCCGAGCTTGAGGGCGAGCCGTTCGGGCATCCGGGCGAGGGCGGCCGGGCTCACCTCGAGCTGCGCGAGCTTCGCGCTCGAGATGTACTGGGTCTGGGTCTTCTCGGCGACGAACCGGAGCAGTCGCTTCTCCGAGATGGCGTTCACGCGCACGAGCGCGTCCTCGAGCGGCTCGGAGAGCGCCTGGCCGCTCTGAATCGCCTTGGCGAGCTGCTCGGCGGTGATGAGCCCCTCCGCGCAGAGGCGCTCGCCGACCCAGGACTTCGAGAGCATGACGTTACCTCGGCTATACTCCGGGCACGGGGCGCGTGACGTCAATCGACGTCACGCGCCCCGCGACACCGTGCACAGACAAGGTGAAGATTGGACCTACACCGGCACGCGCCTCCGCGCGTGTTGACGAGTGCGCGACAAAACCGTAGTCTTTTTCTCGCACCCTGGGCCCTCCGGCGCACGGGCGTCGCCTCCGCGGCGCTCGGCTTCGTCCTCGGACGGGCGCGGTGCTCGGCCGATGCCAGCGCAGGTCATGGAATCGACGCAGTGGTACGTGGCGGTCCACGGACGGACCGTGGGACCCGTCTCTACCGAGCTACTCTGCCGCGGGCTGCAGAACGGCAAGGTCCCGCGCGACGCCCTCGTGTGCGCGCTGGGGGACGCCGAGTGGCAGGCCGTGGCGGCGGTCCCGCCGTTCAGCCACGAGGTCTTCGGCGCCCCGCGCCCGCTGCCCTCCACGCCGCCGCCCCCGCTCGACCCGTTCGCGAGCGCGCGCGCGGTGGCCCCGCGACGCGACAATGGAGCGGGCTCGGACCGACCGGACGAGTACGGACGGGAGCCCTCGGGCGCGGAGGGACTGTCCCGGCCGCCGGTGTCCGGGGTCGTGTCCTCGCTGCCGCCGTCCCCGAGCCAAGCCAACCTCGTGATGACGACCCGGGCCGAGCCCCGCGGCCCGACCTCGGGCGGCAACGGCGCCGGGGCGCCCGCAGCCGCGGGAAGCGGCCTGCCGAGGTTCGCCGTCGACGCGCCGGACGAGGGACTCACGCCGTCGGCGTTCGACGCCGCGACCACCTCCACCCACCCGGACCCGAACCCCTCGGCGCCGCCGCCCAGCGCAGTGCACGGACCGGCGCCGCTGCCCCCGCTCTCCTCACCCCCGCCCTCGGTGGAGCCCCGGAGCCCGTCGGCGAGCCCCGCGTCGCCGTCCGTCCCCGCCGCGCCGCCGGGGCCTTTCGGGACCGAGGCGACCGCCGGCGCGGGCACGAACCAAGGCCTCGCCCCCGAACCTGCGGCAGCGCACGACGGGCGCGGGAGCGTCGCCGACGTCGACGTGCTGCTCGACAGCTTCGACGACGAGACGCGCCCCCGCTACTTCAACTGGCAGCAGCGCATCGTGGACTTCTTTCGCGATGTGAGCTCGCTGAACCTGCCGGACGAGAGCCTGCTGGTCGGCAGCCTGCCCACTACCCCGAGCTCGGTCCTCCTGCAGGAGGACGCGATGTGGAACCTCGCCCTGTGCGTTGCCTTTGGCTCGGACCGCCTCGCCGACGCCGCGGCCGAGGCGTTCTTTCACGCGCAGATCGAGCAGCCCGCCGTCGCCGGGATCGACTGGATGACCCGCACCCTGCTGAGCCGCGGCTTCATGCCATCGGGCATCCCGAGCGAGGCGGGCGAGCACGCCATCTCGGTACTGCGCCGGCACTGCCCGCTCGAGCTCCGGGCGGAGCTCGAGCGGACCCTCTGGGACTGAGCGTTCGAGTCGATCGGAGCCGGTCAGGCAAGAGCCCCGCGGGGCCGGGCACCCCCCGAAGCGAGCCCCTAAGAAGGTAGCCCTCGCTCTTACCCGCGGATCGTCCCGCGGCGGGAAACGCACGCTTTCTCCGCCCTGCCTAAGGCTACGATCTCGAACCGCATTATTCGCCTGCCAGTGCGCAATCCGTTTCACGGAGCCCGCCCGGCGGGCTACCCTAAGCTGGTCTGCTGGGATCCCCTTGGCCGCGCGACACCTCTCCAAGAACCCGCCTCGGCTGCGATCGGTCGACGACGCCGGAGACCCACCCGTGCCGAGCCACGTTGGGCAGAGCCTGCCGCAACCGCCGCCACACCCGGTCGACCGCGCCCTCGGTGAGGTGCGCTCCAGCGCGACCCCCGACTATCGCGAGGGTGGGGTGGTGGCGGAGAAGTACCGCCTCATCCGCAAGGTCGGCGAGGGCGGGATGGGGACCGTGTGGGTCGCCCACAACGAGGCGCTCGACGTCCCGGTGGCGATCAAGTTCATCCGCGCCGGCGAGGACGCAACCCGACACGTGAGCCGCCTGACGCAGGAGGCGCGTGCCGCCGCCAAGATCGGCCACCCGGCGATCCTGCGGGTGTTCGATTTCGGCAAGACGGACGCCGGCGATCCGTTCATCGTGATGGAGTTGCTCCACGGCGAGGACCTCGCCGCGGCCCTCGACCGCCGGGGGTCACTCAACGAGCGACGCGCCGTGCAGATCCTCTTGCCGATCCTGCACGCCCTCGTCTCGGCGCACGCCAAGGGGATCGTCCACCGGGACCTGAAGCCGGACAACATCTTCCTGGCCGAGACCGACGCCGGACGGATCCAGCCCAAGCTCGTGGACTTCGGGGTGGCGAAGCTGAACCTCCGCGGCTTCGAGCGCCTGACCCAGTCGGGCGCCGTGTTGGGGAGCCCCGCGTACATGTCGCCCGAGCAGGCGCGTGGCCGGGACGTCGACGCGGCGACGGACATCTGGGGCGCGTGCGTGGTCCTCTATGAGATGGTCACCGGATCGCTCCCGTTCGAGGGCGACAACTACAACGCCCTGCTCTGGTCGATCCTCAACGACGAGCCCATCCCGACCAGCACCCAGGCGGGCGGGGATCCCCGCCTGTGGCGCCTCATCCAGCGCGGTCTCGCCAAGGATCCGCGGGCGCGATATGGGTCGATGTTCGAGCTCGGCCGCGAGTTCGCGACCTGGCTCGTCGGGCACGGTGTCTTCGTGGACGTCACCGGCGCGTCGCTGCAGTCGACGTGGATCCAACGGACCGACTCGGGGTACGACGCCCTGGACTCGCTGCCGCCGGCGGAGGAGTCGCCAGTCGGCCTGGCCGAGGGGCCCATGCCGTCCTCACGGGCCGTGGTCGCGACGCTCGAGGGACGCTCGACGTTGCCCGCGCCGACGCCCGTGGCGGCGCCCCAGCCGGGCGCTCGCCGGGCGTGGGTCGTGGGCGGGCTGGTCGGTGGAGCGCTCCTGCTCGGCGCCGTCGCTTTGCTCGCGACTCGCGGCGGAGAGAGCTCGCCCGTGCCCGCGTCCGCCTCCGCGACCCCCCTGCCCCGCACCGCCGCGACGGCGCCACCCGAGGACCGCGACGCGCCGGAGGTGATCCCCGAGCGTGCGGCGGCGGCCGCGCCCGGCGCGGAGGCGAGCGACCCGACGACCTCGCTCGCCTCCGCTGCCTCGGCGAAGCCCGCCCCGTCGGCGCGCGCGAGCGTCCGCCGGACGACGCCGACCCCCTCCCCCCAGAAGGCACCCCGGAAGCTAAAGAACCCGTTCGGCCCCTGATCCGGGGCGGCGGGACGTCACGCCGCCAAAGGCCACATGGTAGGCTGGAGCCCGGCCCGAGGCATCCCGGCTTGCGACCCGCCCTCTTCATCACCCTGCTGGCCACCGCGTTGAGCACCCTCGGCGTGGCCATGACCGCCGCCGCGCAAGAGCGCCCCGCGGAGACGGCGAACGTGGAGCTCGCTCGAGCCGAGTACGATCTCGGCGCCGAGGCCTACGCGGCGGGCCGCTACCGCGAGGCGATCACGCACTTCGAGGAGACGAACCGGCTCGTCCCGAACCCCGCGCTCGCCTTCAACATCGCGCTCGCCTACGACTCCATCGGGGAGGTCCCGAGCGCCCTGCGGTACTACCGCGACTACCTCCGCGCACTGCCGAACGCGGAGGACCGCGCGGAAGTGATCGCCGCGATCCGGCGGCTCGAGAAGCGCCTCGTGGAGTGGGGCGTCCAGCAGATCACGGTGATGGTCAAGCCGGCGGGCGCGTCCGTGTGGGTCGACGGCACGCGGGTCGGCGAGGCCCCCTGGACCGGCGAGATCACGCCGGGCGAGCACCACCTCAAGGTGGCGGCGCCGGGGCACGCCTCGGCATCCCTCGACGTGACACTGATGGGGAGCCGGGCGATGGACGTCACGTTCGAGCTGCAGGTCGCGAGTGAGCAGCCCGCGGAGTCGGGCGCGGCGGCGCCTGCGTACCCGCCGACGGCGCCGTCCGATGACGAGGCGCCGCCGACCCGCCGAGGGGCGAGCACCGCGGACGCGGTGGCGCTGGGTGCCATCGGTCTGGGTGCCGGCGCGCTGGTTGGCGCGCTCCTGCTCGAGCGGTCCCGGGCCGCGGCGGAGGACGACGCGATCGCGGCTCTGACCCAGGTCGCCGCCGCCGCCGAGCTCGACACCATCGAGCAGCGCCGCACGACGGCGCGCGTGACGGCGGGGATCGGCGTCGCGCTCGTCGCCACCGGCGCGGTGATCTTCGCGGTCGACCGGCGCTCCGCCAGGGACCACCGCCGGCAGGCGGCCTCGCTCGCGGTCGCGTGCAGCTTCGAGGACTGCGCCGTGACCGTGCGCGGGAGGCTGCCGTGACCTGGCGCGCCCGGTGTCTGCTCGGGATCGCCGGGCTGCTCGGCCTGGCGGGGGTGGTCGCGTGCTCGGGCCTGAGCGAGCAGGAGATCCTCGACGGGAAGGCCTGCACGGCCACGGGGGATTGCGCCGACGGCTACGTGTGCGACGCCGACTCGGATCGCTGCGTGAAGCGCGACCGTGCGACGACCGGAACCGGAGGCAACGACGGGGGCGAGGGCGGCGGCGGCGGGGACAACGGTGGGGCGAGCGGCGCGGGTGAGGCCTCCACGACGACCGGGGCCGCCGCGGGCACCGGCGGCGAGGCGACCGGCGGCGAGGCGACCGGCGGCGAGGCATCTGGCGGCGCTCCCACCGGCGGCGATGCGTCCGGCGGCGCTCCCACCGGCGGTGATGCGTCCGGCGGCGCTCCCACCGGCGGCGCTCCCACCGGCGGTGATGCGTCCGGCGGCGCTCCCACCGGCGGGAATGCGTCCGGCGGCGCTCCCACCGGCGGCGTGGTGACCGGGGGGAGCCCAGAGGGCGGCGCCTCGACCGCGGGCGCGCCGCCCGGCGGTGCCCCGACCGGCGGGGGCCCCGCGGGCGGCGACGACGCGGGCGGCGCCGCGGGGGCGGGCGGCCTGGTGCCGGGGATCTGCGGCGACGGCGTGCTCAACACCGGCGAGGAGTGCGAGCCGAACGAGGTCGACCCCTGCACGGAGGGCTGCCGGATCGACTGTGCCAGCTTCGGGCTCAACGGAGGTCAGGGCACCGAGCACGTCTTGCCGGACGGATCGCGGCACTGCTACGTCGCGCTGCCGACGGCGCGATCCTTCGACGCGGCGAAGGCGGAGTGCGCGACGATCGGCGGCCACCTCGCCACGGTCCACTCGGACGCAGAGAACGAGCGCGTCCGCTCCCTGGTGACCGGCCCCTGGCCGGGCACGGGCTGGATCGGCGCGACCGACGGCCTGCCGGCGAGCAACTCCAGCGCGGGCACGTACGCGTGGGTGACGGACGAGCCGTTCGACTACGAGCCCCCCGCCGGGTTCGAGTCGGACCCGCGCCCCTGTTCCTGGAACTGCGGGCACTGCGCCACCATCGCGAGAGACGGAGCGAGCACCTGGGACGTGGCGGTCTGCACGTCGAGCCTCGTCGGCGTGTGCGAGTGGACGCCCCCCGGATGAGCGGCGCCACTCCGGCGCAGCGCCGGGGACCCGCGACCCTGCCCGACGGCGTCGAGCGCGGCCGCCCCGGAGGAGCGTGCCCCTGGCCAGGCTGACCTTCGTGGGCACGGGGGAGGCGTTCGACCCGGACCTCCCCAACACCAGCCTGCTCTACGAGGGCAGCGCGCGGATCCTGCTCGACTGCGGGTACGCCGTGCCGCATGCGCTCTGGCGGATGACGAGCGATCCGGAGGCGCTCGACGCGATCTACCTCACCCACGGCCACGCCGACCATTGCTTCGGGCTGCCCGCCCTGGTGGTCTGGATGCGCGTCGCCGGACGACGACGCCCGCTGCGACTGCTCGGGGGTCCGGGCGCGAGCGCCCTCGTCCCCCGCTTGCTCGAGCTCGGCTACCCGGGCACGCTCACCCGGCCGAAGGGCTTCCCCCTGATCATCGAGGAGGTGGTCCCGGGCCAGGCCTACGCCCTCGAGGGGCTGACGCTGAGGACCGCTCCGAGCGCGCACTCCGTGCCTAACCACGCGGTCCGCATCGACGACCAGCACGCCTCGGTAGCGTACAGCGGCGACGGCGCCCCCACCGCGGCGACGACCGCGCTCTTCCGCGGCGTCGGCCACCTGGTGCACGAGTGCTTCGGTCCTGCGCCCGCGGTGGCGGGGCACGCCTGCCTCGAGGACGTCCGGCGCTGCGCGGTCGAAGCGGCGGTGACCCAGGTGCACCTGGTCCACCTGTCTCGTCAGCGCGCCAATCGCGCGCGGGTGCAGGAGCTGCTGGCAGCGCACCACGGCGTACCGCGCTTCGACCTGCCGCTCCCCGCCGTTGCGATCGACGTCTCTTGAGCGTCGTCCGACCCCGCGAAGCCTGACGCGACGGTTGTACAAATGCGCCCACCATGGAAGGCGCACGTCGAATTGGGGTCGGACCGCGTCACGCCGCCGGAGATGCGCTGGATTTCGCCTACAATGGACCCGGCCGCGCGGGTATGGAGCGCGAGCGCCCCTCCGCACGCGGGACCCCGATGCGACACGCCATCATCGTTGCCTCGAGCTACCACGAGAGCTCCCAGCTCGCGGCCCTGCCGACCGCCCCCGACGCCGCGGCGACCATCGCCGCCCGCGTCGGCGCGCCGGATTCGGGCTTCGCCGTCCACACGCTGAGCGCCGATCGTGATCTCCCCGAGCGGGTCGACGAGCTGCTCTTCTCGCTCGATCCGACGCCGGAGGCGACGCTCTTCTACTTCCGCGGCTACGCCGCCTGGATCGGCAACCACGCGCCGGCGCTGGTGCTCAACGCCCCCCGCCTGCGCGCCTACTCGCTCGGGCGCCTCTGCTCGGCGCTCGAACGCCGCGCGCCGAGCACGCTGCTGGTCCTCGACGTTCGCCTGGTGGTCGACGCGGGCCGCACGCCGGGCGAGGCCGCGGAGGCGATCTGCGACGTGATCGACGAGGCGCCCTCGGTCGAGGCGATCGTGGCCGCCCACCAGGCCGGCACGAGCCCGGACGCGGGCTCGCCCTTCACGCGCATCTTCCTCGGCAGCTGGGAGTGGCTCGCCGCGGTGCGCGGCTCGACCGCCGCGACCTCCCGCGACCTCTTCCAGCTCGTGCAGGTCGGCGAGCGCCTCGTCAACGGGCTGGTCGCGGCGCGCTTCTCCGCGGGCAACGCCGAGGTGCCGCTGCTGCCGCCGCTCGGCGGGACGCCGCTGCCACCACCGCCCGACTCCGATCCGGAGCTCGAGCCCGTCGACTCGCTACCACCGCCGCCGGTCACCGCCGCGCGGGCGGACGAGGGCGCCACTGCGACGACCGACGGCGCCGCGCCCGTGGCAGGACCGGACGTCAATGCGCCAGCGAGCGCAGCGGCCGCCACCGACCTCGCGACGGAGAGCGTCACCGAGGCCGACATCGTCCCCGCTCTCGTCACCGACGCCGTGACGGCCGACGCCGACGCCGCGACGCCAGCCGTCACGGAGACGACGGCCACGCCCACGCCCGACGCGGGCCCCGTGAGCCCCGAAGTCACCGCGAAGCTCGCGATGCAGACGGTCACCGAGACCGACATCGTGCCGCTGCCCGCGGACGAGGCACCGGTCGTGGCGATGGACGCGGCGCCGTCGCGCCCGGTGACCCTGACCGGAGCCGGGCAGCCCGCGGGGTCCACGACCGCGCCGGACGAGCCCACCCCGCTGGCGCTGGCGCCGGCGGCGGGCGCCCCGTCGCGCCGCGTGACCCTGCTCGACGAGGACTTCGAGGCCACCCTCCGCGCCGAGGCGTCGGCGTTCCTCGCCAACGCTCCGGACGCGCTCACGGCGCTCCCGCCGCAGGTGGCCGAGCGGATCTTGCGCGCCGCGAACGAGGAGGCGAGGTCGACGGGTGGCGAGCCGAGCCCAGCGGCGCCACGACCGCTCTCCGACCGCCCGCAGCGGCGGCTCGACCTCGGGGCGGCGCCGCCACCACCGCTGGAGCGAGTGAACGCAGCGAGAAGCGCCGCCGCGGCCCTCGCGACGCCGGACGAGGAGATCGGGGCCGCCGCCCCGCCCACCGTGCCCTCGGCTGGAGCAGGCGACGTCCCCACCGGCACCGCCACACCAGCGGGAGCCCCGCTCGACGACGACGTCCCCCCGGACCCGCACTCCTGGAACCTCGAGCCGACCCCGCCGCCGCTCGCCGCACGCACGGCGCCCCGTGACGAGCCCGCCGAGGCGGACACCGAAGCAGCCACCGGCAACGAGCCCGCCGCCCCGGACACCGCGATCGCATCTGGTGACGACGACGCGACGGCCGCCCCGGACCCCGCGGACACCGCGACCGCGGACGACGACGTGGCGACGGCCGCCCCGGAGACCGCGGTCGCATCCGGTAAGGACGACACGACCGCGGCGACCGCGACCGCCGCCGAGGCCGTCGCAGCGACGGCGGTCGCGCCGCCCGCCCCGCCCACGGTCGAAGAGCCCGCGGTCGTCTTTGGCGACGATCAGCCGCCGGCACCGAGCCGCTGGCCCCCTCCGCCCACGCTGACCCTCGAGGAGCACCTGGCACGCGCCGAGCAGCTGACGGCCGAGAGCCGGTACGACGAGGCGCTGCTCGAGGTGAGTCGAGCGATCAAGATCGCCGGTGACGACCGGGACCAGATCGCCGATCTGCATGCGCGGGCGGCGAGCATCGCCCGGCAACGCGGCGACGTGGGCCGCGCGGTCGCCCATTACGAGGAGGTGCTGTCGCGCCGCCCGGTCGACCCGGACGCGCTCTTCTGGGCCACCGAGCTGTTGTGCGCGCGGGGCGAGTTCGCCCGCGCCGCCCGGCTCCACGAGCTCCGCCTCGCCGCGCTCACGGCGCCGGAGGAGCGCGACGCGGTGCTGGACACCCTGGCGGTCCTCTGGGTCGACAAGGCGCACGACCTCGCCCGCGGCCGCGCCGTGCTGGAGGGCCTGCTGCGCTCGCGTGGCGACGAGCCGGCGCTGCTGGAGCGGCTGATGGTCGTGCTCGACGGCTTGGGCGACCACGAGGAGTCGATCCGGGTCCGTCGGCGGCTCGCCTACAAGCTCGCCGACGACCCGCGGCGTCGAGCCGAGGTCCTGATCGGCGCGGCCCGCGTGGCGCACGATCGCCTGCAGAAGATCGAGTTCGCGGTGGACCTGGCGGAGCAGGCGCTCCGCGCCGATCCCGCCGCCATCGAGGCCCTCGACTTCGTGGCGGCGCTGCTCATCGAGCGGCGGGACTGGCCGCTGCTCGCCCGCTGCTTCGAGGCGGTGCTCGAGAAGCTCCCGGACGGGGTCCCAGCGCGGGATCTGGCGCGGCGCCTCGGGACGGTCTGCCGCGACGAACTCAAGGACGCCCGCCGCGCGGTCCGCGCGCTCGAGCGCGCGGCGGCCATCGATCCGACCGACCCCACGATCCGCTTCGAGCTCGTGCCCCTGCTGGAGCAGAGCCAGGATCCCGCGCGCGCGCTCCACCATTGCCGAGCCGCGATCCGGGCGACGCCGCGCGACCCCCAGGCGCACCAGCTCGCCCGCACGCTAGCCCTCCGCGTCGGGGCGCACGACCAGGCCTGGAACGCCGCCCACGCGCTGGACTTCCTCGGCGAGGGGGACGTCGATGTCTCGATGCACGCGGACACGCACCGCCCCGAGGGGCTGCTCGCCGTCACCGCGCCGATCACCGAGGAGGAGTGGCGGCGCGGCGCGTTCACACCGGACCGCGACGACCCGCTCGAGACGCTCTTCGCCCTGGTGCGGCGCCCCGCGATCGCCTACCGCTTGGACGCGCTGGCGCGCGCGCGGCAGCTCCCGACCCTGGACCCGTCGCTGCTGCTCGATCCGCAGACGAGCACCACTATGCTGGCGCGGAGCTTCCTGTGGGCAGTGCAGGTCCTGTGCGTCCCCCAGCCGGCGCTCTACGTGCACCCGGCGCTCGAGGTGGGGCTCATCGCCCCGCCCACGCGCGAGCCGGCGAGCGTCGTCAATCGCGCGCTGGGCTCCGGACTGGACCTGCGCGAGCTCTCGTTCCTGTGGGGGCGCCACCTGACGGTCTTCCGCCCCGAGCTCCGCCTGCTCACCTTCTACCCGACCGTGGAGCTGCTGACGCAGCTGAACGCGGCCGCCGCGCTGGCCACGGACTGGACCGACCGCAAGGCGAGCTTCGTCGAGCCAGCGCTCGCGGAGCTGGCACGGCACATCCACGAGGACCTCGAGGACGCCGACCGCCCCGCGCTGGCGGCCGTCACGGCCGAGCTCCAGCGAGGCGACCCCGCGGCGCGACTGCTCGAGTGGGCGCGGGGCGTCGAGCTGACGGCCGCGCGCTTGGGGCTCGTCGCGTGCGGCGACGTGAGCGTGGCAGCAGCGCTGACCGAGCGCTTCCCGGTGGGCGGGCACACGTCCGTGTTCGACCAGGTCAACGCCCTGCTCGCCTTCACGGCGAGCGACGAGTACACGGCGCTCCGCGAGCACCTCGGCGTCACCGTCCGCGGCTGAGCCCTCCCCCTCCGGCGCGGCCCGCCCACCCCGGGCCCCCGCGGTCAACGGACTGGCCGCCACGCGGGGGCGCGCAGCGGCCCGCTTGGCCCCTCCCCGGTCGGGGGTGACGGCGCCCGCTGCACCGACGCGCGCGGCCGGCCCGCGGCGTGCTACCGTTGCCGCGCTCCCCAGCTGATTCGCCGGGAGCGGATCCGGATCGATGCCTCACCGCGGCGGCAGCGACGACAACGACCGAACCGATCGGTTCACCTTCGCGCCGGGAGCGGAGCCGAGCGCATCGCGGGCCCTGCGCGCGACGCTGACCATCCTCAAGGGGCCGCGGACGGGCGAGGTGATCCCCATCTGCGACGAGGAGGTCGTGGTCGGTCGTGGCACCGAGGCCTCGGTGCAGATCGTCGCCGAGGGCGTCTCCCGGCGCCACGCGCAGATCACCCTGCGCGACGACGGGTACTGGGTCGAGGATCTCGGGTCGACGAACGGCACCATCTGCCGCGGGGCGCTGCTGGAAGGGCCGCTGGAGCTCCGCGACGGCGACCGCATCAACCTCGGCGGTCGGGTGATCCTGCGCTTCGCGCGGGAGGGCGAGCTGGAGGAGTCGCTCCGGTATCACCTGTACGAGCTGGCCACACGCGACGCGCTCACCCAGGCGTACAACCGCCGCCACTTCGACGAACAAGTCAGCTCCGAGTGGCCCTGGGCGATCCGCCACGAGAAGACCTGCGCCCTGTTGATGCTCGATCTGGATCACTTCAAGGCGATCAACGACACCTACGGGCACCCAGCCGGGGATCTGGTCCTCAAGACGGTCGTCAACGTCATCCACCGGACCGTCCGCCGTGAGGACATCGTCGCACGCATGGGCGGCGAGGAATTCGCGGTCTTCTGCCGCGCGACCACTGGCGCCGCCGCGATGACGCTCGCCGAGCGACTGCGCCGGCGTATCGCGGCGACCCGGGTGCCGTGGCGCGGGATAGAGCTGTCCATCACCGTGTCGATCGGCGTGTCCGACTCGACCGACCCGGGGGTGCGCACTCCCGCGGACCTGTGTGAGCGCGCCGACGCCGAGCTCTATCGGGCCAAGACGGGCGGCCGCAATCGGGTGGAGCCCGGCCCCGAGGACGGACGGTGAGCGCCGGACGAACGCCGGGTGCGGCCGGGCCTCGCCCCTGGCGTCGCGCCCTGCCGGCCGTGACCGCGCTCGTCGCGCTAGCGGCGGCCTGCGGCCGGGGGCTACCGAGCCTCGAGCCTCTCGGCCGGGGTCCGCTCGCGGAAGAGGAGCCAGTCCGCGCGGCGTTGCGCTCGGACCGGCGCGCACCACGCGCCGCGGCGGACGCGGGAGCAGCGGCGTCCGCATCGGCCGAGGGGGGCGACGCCGCGCCCGATGCTGCGCCCAACGCCGGCGCGCCGCGCGGGGACCGGGAGCGCGACGCCGGCGCGCCCGAGCCGGACGCGGGGACCGCCGACACGGGAGCCGTGATCCTCGCGGGTGAGTACCTGGGCCCCGACTACGCCATCCACCGCATCGACGGCTTCCCGGACCAGCGCGACGACGACCCCGGGGCGCGCACGCGGGTCGAGCTCGGCCAGGGCTCCGCGCTCCGGGTGGTGATCGTGAACAGCGACTCGGGAGAGCCGCTCTGCGACCTCGAGGCCACGGCCGAGGGCGTCGAGGCCTCGATTCGGGCGGGGCAATCCTGCGTCCTCCAGGGGGACGTGGCGTACTCCACCGTCCGCGACGGCAAGGCCGTGTTCACGGGGCGGCGCCTGGTGCTCGACGTGATGCTGGATTTCGAGGTCCGCCTCGAGGACGGGCCCCACCCCGGCGAAACCGAGTACCACTTCGCCGGGACGCTCCCCTGAGCTGTTGGCTCCGAGCATCCGCGCGCCCCGCCCGGATGCTCGGAGCGCTAGAGCACCGACCGGTTTGCCAACTGCGTCGGCGCCCTGACAAACGCCCCCCTGGCACCACTGGTTGCCAGGGGCGAGGGGGCGTTTCCCAGGGCGCCTTTGGCCAGATCCGCTGCTCGCTTGATGCTCTAGGTCGTTGATTCTTCGCGCCAATCAAACCGATTGCCGCTCTAGGGACCGGCGCCGGAGGCGTCCGCCACTCATCGAGCGGCGAGGTGGGGGAGGCCGCGTGTCACCAACCTGCCTCCGAGGCTTCGTCGGTCGGGGCGCGCGCATCGCGCGTCGCCGGCGCCTCCCCCACCACCGGATCCCCGGGCAGGGGGATCACCCGCGCGTGCTCGCGGCAGGCACGGGGCTCCCCGCGCCGGTACTCCGTCATCTCGAGCCAGATGTCACCGAAATCGCTGGTCGTCTTGGCGCGGAGCGGGATCCGGTCCGGATCGTCGGAGAACCAGACCTCGAAGGGTGACGTCTGGCGGAGCTTCGGATCTCGGTGCTGCTTGCGAGTCACCCCCTCGATCCGCACCGCGGGGGACGGCCCGTCGGCTTGGATCACCACGTCGGGCCCCCGAAACACCGCGTCCGTGATCCAGAGGTGACGCCCGAGCACGGCGGCGAAGCGCGCGGTCGTGCCCGGCGTCGGTCGCCACCCGCGGAGCAGCAGCACGCCGGTGAGCAGATCATGGACCGTCTCCTGGGGATCCGTGACTCGGATCCGCTCGTGCACCGGCGACCCGCTGCTGCGGTGGTAGTCGTACTCGTAGCCCCCGGGCCGGAAGCGCACGTCGTACCGGCGGAGCTTGCCGCCGACGTCGGCGTCCGACCAGTCCACGATCGGGCGAAGCTCGTCCTCGGCGAGCACCGTGTCCATCTCCATGCGCGTGCGTTGCAGTGTCGCCGCGATGCCGACGCTCTCGGCGACGAGGTGGACGTGAACGGCGCCGCCCGCGTCACGGCACGCCTCCGCCTCAGCGCGCGCCGCCTCGACCCCCAGGACGAAGACGGTCCCCGCGAGGCGCTCACCCGGGTCGATGACGTGGCTCGGCTTCGCGGCGGCGTCTGGCGGCGCGACCGCAGCGGCGGACGGCGCCGCCGCCGGATCGGGGTGACACGCGACCGCCAGCAGCAGCGCGCCCGTGGCCGCGAGCCGTGTCCTGCGGGCGGTAGCGATCGTCACGGGCTCGATCCGAAGCATGCTGGCAGCGCGCGCACCGAGCAAGCACCCGGCTCCCGCGCCCCTCCGCGGTCTGCTATCCTACGAGCCGTGCCGAGGCGGGTCGACGCACGCGACGTGATGGACGCCAACGCGGAGACGAAGCGCGCGTTCACCGCCACTCTGCTCGGCCATTTCCGGCGCACCGGGCCGAACCGCTGGGACGACTACGAGTGGGTCCGCGATCCCCCGGAGTCGGTCGAGGTCGCCGCGGGTGTCGCGGTGCAGCTCGAGCGGCGAGGGACCGACGTGAGGCTTCGCCGGCGCGGCCAGGTGATCCAGGTGCGCTGGACCCCCGCGACGAGCGAGGATGCCGCGCTCGCCACGGCGACCCCGACGGAGCTCCGCGCCCATTTCGTGGATCGGTACCTGGACCTCGGCGCCGAGCCCGCCGGGATCGGGGCCTCGGCCTTCATCGCCGCCAAGCTCTCGCGCTGACGCGGCGCCGGGGCGCCGCTACTGCAGCTTGGAGGCGATGTCGTCGCCGAGCGAGTCGAGGTCATCGGCGGCCTGCGCGGCCGGACCTGGCGCCGCGATGGGCCGCGGGCCAGCGACGGGAGCCGGACCGCCGGCGGGAGCGGCGGTCGTCGCCGTCGCCTCGGCCACGGCCCGCTCGGCCGCCTCGGCGCTCTCTCGCTCGCGCTTCTTCTCCTCCGCCGCCGCCAGCGCGCGCTGAGTCATGGCGAGATGCTCCCGCTGCAGCGTCGGATCCACCGCGGGCACCTCGCCCGCCGACGCGCCGGCGGACGGCGAACCGAGCCGTGCCCCTTGGGCGCTCCCGGAGCGGCCCGCCACCCCCCAGATCACGAAGCCGGCGACGACGAGGATCCCGACGGCCAGGGCGACGTAGGTCGCCGCGGAGGGCTTGTTCATGGGGATGACGTCGATCCCGTCGTCCGGGACCTGGGTCCGGGACGGGTCGCGCGGGGACGATGGCCGCATGCTCGATGGTGCCTTCACTGAATGGCCGCCGCGACGCCGCGGCGTGCGCCGATCGAGGCTACCATGGGGTGCTCGTGGGGGCTTCGTTCGCCGCCCTGGGCATCGTCGGAAGGCGGCGGCCGAAGCGACCCCCGTCCTGCCCTTCATGCCGGCCCATTGGCCGAAAGTCACCTCCAGTTACGCGGTTTTCGTTGTCATTTTCGGCATGCTCGGGACTCTTCGCAATTTCGTGGGCCCACCCTGGCGGGATGGAGCTATGTACCGGCGTCTTGGCCGAGGACCGCCAGGGGGCCGGAGTAAGCCCCTCAGCCTGACGGTGCCCTTCGTTCGTCGCGGCGCCGCACGGCGGCGCGCGACCCGTCCGCAGCGACCCCGAGCACACGCATCGTATGCCGACGATCACCTCCCGTTCCACCGGAATGAACGACGTCTCCACGAGGGGGGGCACCTACCCTCCACCTCACAACAACGACGCCGCCGACGAGGCCCCCAACCTCGCCGTCACGGAAGTCGTCAAGGAGGACGCAACCCTGGGCGAGTCGACCGACCCGCTCCGGCTCTACCTCAAGAAGCTCGGCAGCACGACCCTGCTTAGCCGCGACGGCGAGGTCGCCATCGCCAAGCGCATCGAGGACGCCGAGAACGCCGTGCTCACCGCGCTGCTCAACAGCCCGCTCGCGGTGCGGACGATCCTCAAGCTCGGCCCCTCCCTCAAGGCCGGGACGGTCCGCATCACCAATCTGGTCAAGCACGCCGACGACGCCTTCGAGCCCTTCGACGAGGACCAGGAGAAGGACCGCTTCCTCAAGCTCTTGGACCGCGTGCGGCGCGCCCACAAGAAGGAGCTCGAGATGCTGCGGGACCGGGCGGGCGCCGGCGGGGACGGCGAGCGTCGACGCGCCGACGCCCGCATCGACGCCCACCGAGAGAAGACGGTGGAGATCCTCCGCGACATGCGCCTCAGCAAGAAGCTCATCGACCAGATCGTGGCGGAGCTGAAGCAGGTCGGCGATCGCGTGGGCAGGGCGACCTCGCGCAGCGAGGCACGGCGGGTCGCGTCCGAGATGGAGGTCGACGTCAAGGAAACCGTCGACACGTGCCGCCGGATCAAGACAGCCGAGCGCGCGATCGAGAAGGCGAAGGCCGAGCTCATCGAGGCGAACCTGCGACTGGTGGTGTCAATCGCGAAGAAGTACACCAACCGCGGCCTGCACTTCCTGGACCTGATCCAGGAGGGCAACATCGGGCTGATGCGCGCGGTGGACAAGTTCGAGTACCGCCGGGGCTACAAGTTCAGCACCTACGGGACCTGGTGGATCCGGCAGGCGATCACCCGGGCCATCGCCGACCAGTCGCGGACGATCCGCGTGCCCGTGCACATGACGGAAACCACGAACAAGGTGGTGCGCACGGCTCGCCATCTACTCGGCAAGCTCGGGCGCGAGCCGACGATGGAGGAGATCGCCGAGGAGATGGACGTGCCGGCCGAGCTCGTCCGCAAGGTCTTCAAGCTCACCAAGCAGCCCCTCAGCCTCGACATGCCCATCGGCGAAGAAGGCGACAGCCAGCTCGGTGACTTCGTCGAGGACAAGGGCGCCGTGAACCCCGCCGAGGCGGTGGTCGAGGCGAGCCTCGGCGAGCACGTGCGGCAGGTGCTGAGCACGCTGACCCCGCGCGAGGAGAAGGTCCTGCGGCTCCGCTTCGGTATCGGTGAGAAGAGCGACCACACCCTCGAGGAGGTCGGTCGCGATTTCCAGGTGACGCGCGAGCGGATCCGGCAGATCGAGGCCAAGGCGCTCCGCAAGCTGCAGCACGGCGTCCGCTCCAAGCTGCTCCGCAGCTACGTGGAGTAGCGGTCTGTATCCCCGGGGACGCGCCGGCGTGGCCTCCCCGGGCCTCGCGCGGTGGCTCGCCTTCGCGGTGAGCGTCGCCGTCTACCGCTCGACCGCCCGCGCCGCCGCGACCCCCTCCGCGCGGCGACGTCAACGGTGACGTGACGGAACCTCGCGCGGCGGGTGCGCGCCGCGTCCTCGGCGGCGCGAGGCGGGAATTCGACCCCCACCGGCGGTGCGCCGCCGGTTCGGGGTTCAATCGCCGCGCGGTTGGGGGTACCTTCGCCCTGCCTCCTCGCCAGCGCGATTGCGACGCCATGGAGTCGCCAGCCGTTCCCCCGGTGGGACAGCTCGCCGCCGATGGGCCCCTCGGCCCGATCCGGCGGCGACGTGCGCACACCACCGCATCGCCGCGCCGCGCGAGCGGCCTCGCTCCCCCACCGGCTGAAGCGGCCGTCGCCGCGAAGGAGATCCCGATGAGTCGATTCATGGATCAGGTCCACGCGCGGGCAAAGGGCGACCCGCGCCGGGTGGTGCTGCCGGAAGGCGACGACGCACGGACGGTGGAGGCGGCGTCCGTCGCGGCCGCGCAGGGGCTCGCGCGGGTGACGCTCCTCGGGCCGGCCGCCAAGATGCGCGCCCTGGCGGCGGAGCGGGGCTGGCCGCTCGCCGGCGTGGAGATCCTCGACACGGCCGCGCTCCCCTCCGTGGAGGAGTACGCGACCGAGCTGTACGGACTCCGCAAGCACAAGGGTCTCACGCTAGACGCCGCGCGCGTCGCCATGCAGGACCCGCTGACCTACGGTGCGATGATGGTGCGCAAGGGCGTGGTGGACGCCTTCGTCGCCGGCGCGGTGAACTCGACCAGCAACGTCTGCCGCGTCGCGATCCAGATCGTGGGCCTGCGGGAGGGCATCAAGACGCTCTCGAGCTTCTTCGTGATGAACCTCCCCCAGCCGACGTTCGGCCAAGACGGAACCCTCTTCTACGCGGACTGCGGCGTGGTGCCCAACCCGGACGCCGCGCAACTGGCCGACATCGCCATCTCCACGGCGGAGAGTTGGCGCATGCTCATGGGCACCGAACCGGCCGTCGCCATGCTCTCCTTCTCGACCAAGGGGAGCGCTCAGCACCCGGACATCGACAAGGTGCTGGAGGCGACGCGGATCGTTCGGGAGAAGGAGCCGACGTTGCTCATCGACGGCGAATTGCAGGGCGACGCGGCGCTCGTGGCCAAGGTCGCGGAGAAGAAGGCGCCCGGCTCCCCCGTCGCCGGCAAGGCCAACGTCCTCATCTTCCCGGATCTAGACGCCGGGAACATCGCCTACAAGCTCACCGAGCGGCTCGCCGGGGCCGAGGCGCTCGGCCCGATCCTGCAGGGCAACCAGATGCCGTGCTGCGATCTGTCCCGTGGCTGCAAGCCATCGGACATCGTCAACGTCACGGCGGTCAACGTGGTCCGCATCCAGTTTCGCACCCGGACCGCCTGAGGCGCCCGCGACCGCGCCGAGGAGCCGAGAACATGAAGGTCATCGTCATCAACTGCGGGAGCTCTTCCCTCAAATTCAAGCTGTTCGACATGAACGAGTCGAACCAGCTTCTCGCCGAGGGGCTGGTCGAGGAGATCGGCAAGGAGCTGTCTCGGTTCACCTACCGCGCCGAGCGAGTCCGGGGCGGGGAGAAGATCGTCCGGCAGGTCCAGGTTCCCGATCACACCGCGGCGGTGGACGCGGTGGCCAAAACCCTGGTGGACCCCGAGATCGGGCTCTCCACGGGGCCGATCCAGGTCGACGCGGTGGGGCACCGCGTGGTGCACGGCGGCGAGAAGTTCTCCCGGTCCGAGGTCATCACCAAGCAGGTCAAGGACGTGATCCGGGAGTGCTGCGCGATCGCGCCGCTGCACAACCCACCGAACCTCGCCGGCATCGACGCCTGCGAGGCGATCTTCGCCGGGGTGCCCCAGGTCGCCGTCTTCGACACTGCCTTTCACCAGACGATGCCCGAGCACGTCTTCCTCTACGGCATCCCGTACGAGCTCTACCAGCGCTACCAGCTGCGCAAGTACGGGTTTCATGGGACCTCACACGAGTTCGTCTATCGGCGCGCGGTCGAGTTGCTGGGGCGATCGGCGGAGCAACTGAATGTCGTCACCTGCCACCTCGGTAACGGGTGCAGCATCACCGCGGTGAAGGGCGGCAAGTCCTTCGACACCTCGATGGGCTTCACGCCGCTCGAGGGAGTGGTGATGGGGACCCGCACCGGCGACATGGATCCGGCCGCAGTGCTCTACCTGATGGAGAAGGAGCGCCTGTCCGCGGCGGCGACCAGCGACCTGCTCAACAAGAAGAGCGGCCTGAAGGGCCTCTCGGGCGTGAGCAACGACCTGCGCGAGGTGATGCAGGCGGCAGAGCAGGGCGTCGCCCGGGCACGGCTCGCCCTCGACATGTTCGTCTACCGTATCGTGAAGTACATCGGCGCCTACGCCGCCGCCATGGGCGGCCTTGACGCCGTGGTGTTCACCGGGGGCATCGGGGAGAACGCGACGACGATCCGCGCGCGCGTCGTCGCGCCGCTCGGCTTCCTCGGCCTGGTGCTGGATCCGGAGCGCAACGCCTCGGCGGCCAAGGAGAAGGAGATCAACACCGAAGGCTCCCGGGTGAAGGCGCTCGTCATCCCCACCAACGAGGAACTCTCGATCGCGCTGCAGACTCGCCGCGCGGTGGAGACCGCTGCCGGGAGCGCCCGGTGAGTCGATGAAGCAGGTCTTCGTTGCCGCCACGCGCCAGAACGACGGCAAGACCCTGGTGTCGGTCGGGCTCCTGCGCGCGGTGAAGCGCCGTGGGCTGACTGTCGGCTACATGAAGCCGGTGGGGCAGAGCTACCGCGTCGTCGACGGCCAGAAGATCGACAAGGACGTCGTGCTGATGAACGCTGTCGCCGGGCTCGCCGACGCGATGACCGACATGAGCCCCATCGCGGTGCCCCGCGGCTTCACCGAGGCCTACATCGCCAACCCCGACCGCGACGCGCTCGCCGCGAGCGTGACGGCAGCACACGCGCGGGTGGCGACCGGCAAGGACTTCCTGCTGCTCGAGGGCACGGGCCACGCCGGGGTGGGTTCGGTGTTCGACATGTCGAACGCCGACGTGGCCCGGCTCCTCGGCGCCAAAGTCGTCATCGTCTCCCAGGGGGGCATCGGCAAGCCGATCGACGAGATCCTGCTGAACAAGGCGAAGTTCGACGTGATGGGGGTCGAGGTCGCTGGCGTCGTCGTGAACCGGGTCGAGCCCGCGCGCTACGAGCGGATCCGACCCCTGGTCACCCGCGGGCTCGAGCGCCTCGGGCTCCCGGTGTTCGGCGTGTTGCCCTACGAGGAGGCGGTGTCCCGCCCGACGGTCACTCAGGTCTGCGACGCGCTCGAGGGGGAGCTGCTCGGCGGACGGGAGGGGCTCGAGCGACCCGTTTCGTGCTTCGTGGTCGGCGACGTGGTCCTCCCCGCCGCGCTGGCCGAGGTCCCCCCGGGGGCGCTCCTGATCCTGCCCGGGAGCCGCGAGGAGCTGCTGCTGGCGATCCGGGACGGGGGTCTGCTCCGACCGGCGCCGAGGCCCCTACTGTCCGCGGTCGTGCTGACCGGGGGGGGCCCGCCGCCGCCGGTCCTGGCGTCGTTGGGGGACTCGCCCGTGCCGCTCCTGCGGGTCGAGGCGGACACCTTCACCGTCGCCGCGGCCCTCGGCGCGATGGTCGCCAAGCTTCGCGCGGAGGACACGGAGAAGGTCACCGCGATCGACGCGATGATCACCCGCCACGTCGATCTCGATCGCCTCCTCGCCGCGCTCTGAGCGACCCCCGCGCCGGGGCCAGCGCCGAAGCCAGCGCCGAAGCCAGCGCCGAAGCCAGCGCCGAAGCC
>CAYOLF010000041.1:0-26775 GCA_964404725.1 uncultured Polyangiaceae bacterium | reverse complement strand
CGGGGCCAGCGCCGAAGCCAGCGCCGAAGCCAGCGCCGAAGCCAGCGCCGAAGCCGGCGCCGGGGACAACCCCGGGTACGGCGCCCCCAATGGAGCCGAGCGGCGACGCGAGTTCCTGCTTTACGCAGGAGCCGCCCTGCCTGATCCTCGGCTTCGATGGCCGATGGCGCGGAGCCACGGCGCCAGGAGCAGCGACGTGACGGTGAACGAGAAGACCTACGAGATGCTCTGGGACTGCAAGTACTGCGGCTCCGCCAAGCTCCTCGGGTTGACACACCGTCACTGCCCGAGCTGCGGGGCGCCGCAGGACGCCACCTCGCGCTACTTCCCGGCCGACGAGGAGCGGATCGCCGTCGAGGACCACGTGTTCGTCGGCGCCGATCTCCGGTGCGCCGCCTGCGGCGAGGCGAGCGGCGCGCGCTGCCAGCACTGCCGCAACTGCGGCGCACCGCTCGCCGACGCGGCGAGTGTGGCGGTGCGGGGCGAGCAGGTGCATGCGGCGGGGCAATTCGGCGGCGACTCCGGCGCCACCGCCCGAGCGGAGCTGCTCACCGGGCCCACGCCCGCGCCGACGCCCGCGAAGCCACGGCGCTCGGGGCTCGGTGCCCTCGCTGGCTGCGGCTGCGTGGCGGTGCTGGTCGGCCTCACCGCGGTGATCGCCATCTTCCTGTTCTGGAGGCGAGAGGCGGCCTTCGAGGTCACCGGACACCGCTGGGAGCGCCACCTCGCCGTCGAACGCTTCGGCAAGGCCACCGAGACGGCCTGGTGCGACAGTGCCCCGGCGGGGGGGCGGGAGCTCTCGCGCACCCGCCAGGAGCGCTCGACGCGGCAGGTCCCCGACGGTCAGGAGTGCCGGACGCACAAGCAGGACCTGGGCGACGGCACCTTCAAGGAGATCGAGGAGTGCCAGGAGAAGACCCGGAGCGAGCCCGTCCTCGACGACCGCTGCACCTACGAGGTGATGCGGTGGTCAGTGGCCCGCGAGGTCACCGCGCAGGGCAGCTCCGCCGACGACGCGCGGCGCTGGCCGAACGCCGAGATCTCCCGCCCCGGTCAGTGCGAGGGCTGCGAGCGCGAGGGAGCCCGCACGGAGACGTACACGGTCCACCTCAAGGAGGTGGGGGGGCGGGCGCGGGAGCACACCTGCGTGCTCCCCGAAGCGCGCTGGGCGGCGCTGCGGTCAGGCTCCCGGGTTCGGTCGAAGGTGAACCAGCTCACCGGCTCGCTCGACTGCTCGTCCCTCGCCCCCGGGCAGTGACGCGCGCGCCGCGCGGCGCGCGGTCACTGCCCGGCAGCCAGGCGGTCGCGCTGGCTCGCCTCGAGGAAGTCGATGGTCGCGTCGATGTCCTCGATCCGCTCGCGGCTCCTCGCTACCGCTTCTGCGAACTCGGCGTCCGCCTCGGCGCGCTCGATGAACTGCACGAACGAGGCCCGCGCCGACCGCAGCACGGCGATCTGGCGGTCCTCGTCGGCGACGGCCAGGCCCTCGTCAGCGGGCGCGCCCGAGAGGTCGGCCGCGAGCGCCGGGGACGGGGTGGCGCCGTCCTCCGGGACGGGCGTCGCGGCCAAGGCGGGATCGGGCGCGGGAGGGCGCGCCGCACAGGCGGCGGCCCCGTAGGCGAGAGCGCCGACGGCGAGCCAGAATTCGGGTCGATTCCTCATGGGTTTCCTCGTCGCGAGTGCAGCGGGACGTCCGCGCCTCGTTCGACCCGTCGCCGAGCGGCGCCTTGGATAGCCCGAGATCCCGCGCCTGGCCGGCGCCGCCGGGGAGGAGCGGTGCCGGGCGCGACCGCCGTCGGGCCAGTCGGCCCCTTTTCCGCGCCGTGGCGCCGCCCCGGCCAACCCGACAGCCTGAGACCATGATACCGTGGGGGCGCCCGATGTCCGAGGAACGTAACCTGCTCCTGCTCGCGCGCTTCGGCCGGGACGAGCGCCGGGCGCTGCTGGCCGAGGCCGCCGCGGCCGCGTGCGAGCTACAAGCGGTCGACTCGCTGGAGGCGGCGCTCCTGTCACTCGCCGCGCACCCGCCGCCGGCCGTGCTCGTCGATCTCGCGCTCGAAGACGCGGAGAAGCTCTGCCGCAAGGTCCGCGCCCGGCGCCGCGCCGTGGACGTCGCCATCTTCGGGCTGACGAGTACGATCACCGAGCCCCTCTTCGCGAAGGCGCTCGCCTGGGGGGTGGACGACGTCGTGTCGCCGCTGGTGGAGGGCGCCATCGCCACCCGCCTGGTCGCGCTCCCGCTCGACCCCACGGTCCCGGTCGCCGAACGCGGGGACGCCGTCGTTGCCGCGCGTGACGAGAGCGAGAACCTCGTCGGCCGCATGCTCACCAACGCGGGCTTCCAGGTCGAGTACGCCACGGATCCGACCTCCCTGCTCCACCTCGCGGCGAGCGAGCGGATGCGCCTGGTGGTGGCCTCGCCCGATCTCGGCTCCCCGCGCGACCACGTGACGGCGACGCGCCGGCGGGGCGGGAACGCGACCTGGATCGTCCTCGGGCGTCCGCCCGAGGTGGCGCGGCTGGAACGCGAGATCGCCGGCCTGCCGCGGGTGGCGGTGGTGAGCCTCGCCGACGCGCTCGACCACATCCTGTTCGTGTCCAACGAGCTCGGGATGGCGGACGCCCGTGCCGACCGCCGTGAGCGTCGCATCCTCCACGGCACGCTCTGCGCCTTCTGCCCGGTGGGGGCGGCGACCCTGGAGCACGGCTTCACGTACAACGTGAGCCCGAGCGGGCTCTACGTGCGGACCCTGTCGCCGCCGCGCGAGGATCGCGTCCGCATCGACGTGCTGGCGCCGGGGACCGAGCAGCCGGTGCGGCTCGAGGGGCAGATCGCGTGGCGACGCGGCTTCGGGCGGCTCGGCACGGCGACCGCTCCACCGGGATTCGGAGTCCGGCTCACCGGCGGCGAGCTCGAAGACCGCACGACCTGGGCGCGGGCGTGCACGGCGCTCCTGGTGAGTCGGGCGGCCCCGGCGAAGCCCCGCGCCTCCGGCTCCGAGCCGCCGACGGCGCCCGCCCTCGCACCACCCCGGCCGCGCGGCGCGACCCTGCTCGGCATGGGCCTGTCGACCGGTTCGACGCCCGCTCCCCCGGCGGCGACCACGGCGGCCACGCCTCCGGGGCCCCCGGTCGCGCTCCCCGCTCCCCAGGCCTCGCCCGCGACGCCCGCCGCGACGCCCCCGGGACCTCCGGTCGCGACGCCCCCACCCCCGCCGGGGCCCGACGCCGCCGCCGTGCCGGCGGCCCTCGGGATCTTCGCGGTGCCGGCGGCGCCCGCACCGGACGCGGCGCCAGCCTCCGTCGCCGAGAGCGATACCCCGACGCCGCTGGTCCCCATCGCGGCGGCCGCGCTCGACGCGAGCGCAGCGGCCCCTGCCGCCCCGACCGCGGCGGAGGCGCCGCGCACGGACGGCGGAGCCGCGGCGCCCGCAGCGCCCGCGGCGGACCCGGTGAGCGCGCCGCGCCGGGTCCCGGTGCCGAGCGATCTTCCCGGCACGCGTGGGAGCGAGAAACCATCTCTCGAGTCTAGACGCACAAAGGGGAGCCGGGCGCCCCGTCCGCGCGGCGCCCGGGACGAAGCTGGGCGGGCCCCCTCGCGCCCCGCACCCGCCCGGACCCGAGGCGACGGCGCCAGCCCCTCGTCACGCGCCCCGAACGGCGCGGCGCCCCCGGACCGCGCCAGCCCGCGCGCCACGGTGCCGCGCTCGGTGCTCTTCGGACTGCTGCTCGGAGCGCTGGCGGTGGGCGTCACCGTCCTCTGGGTGTCGACCTGGGGCGCTCGCGCGCCAGCGCCGGCGTCGGCACCGCTCCTGGTCGCCGCACCACCATCGACGGTCGCGGAGGCGACCGTCGGCGCCACCGCGACGGGCGCGCCCGCGCCCGACCCGACGCAGCCCGACGCCATCCCCTCCGCATCGACGGGCGAGTCCGATCCACCGCCCGAGGCGGCGAGCGCGATCCCCGCCGCGACCGCGACGACTACCGACGCCGCGACCGCGGCGACCACCGACGCCGCGACCGCGACCGCGGCGACTACCGACGCCGCGACCGACACCGCGACCGCGGCCACCGCCGACACCGCCACCGCGACCGCGACGAGCCGCGCGCCCGCGGGCCCAGAGATCACCCACGAGCCGGCGACGGGCGAGCTCTTGAACTACGAGGCTCTCCTCGAGGTCGACACGCCGACGCCGTCCCAGGTCTTCTCGAACGGGATCTTGGTCGGCCCGACAGGACAGGCGCACAAGGTCCGCTGCGGGCTGCGCTACGTGCGCCTGGGAGACAGCCCCGGGGCCTGGCGAAGCGAGGGCGTCACGGTGGACGTGACTTGCGGGCAGCTCACCCGCGTGCGCATGACGCTGTCGCCCTGAGCCGGATCGGCCAAACGGACGAATCGCGGAGACGAACCGGAAGCGAGCCGGCCGCTCGCCCGCCGAGCTCACCTTCATACGTAAAATCGAACACTTGCGGGAACATGGCGCTCTCGTCCGGGCCGAGCGACCGGGACCGCGCTCGCCGTCGCCCAGTGCTGGAGGCGGGCCCGCGCGTCAACGCTCCCTCCTTGGGCGGGTCGCCGCGGTGAGGGGAACGGGGTGACGACTCGGGCCCGGCGGCGAGCGATCGAGCCCGCGGGACGGGGTTCCCCCGCGGTCGCGATACGTGGTACCCCGATGCCGGTCGGCGTCGGCCGCCAGGGCCGCGCGACGCCCGGTCCGTTCGAATCGAGGAATTCCCATGCGCATCTTCCGACTCTCGTGCCGAGCAGTCCCACTCGCGCTCGTCGCCGCGCTGTCCATTGGCGCGTGCGGCCGCGGCAAGACGAACCAGGCCAAGCCCGCGCCCAGCGCGAGCGCCGCGCCGGTGGATGAGGTGAAGGCCTTCCTCGAGAAGGACGACGCCGCGCTCACCGAGAGCGTCTACCGCAAGCTCATCCTCGCCCTCGAGGCGTGCAAACTCGACGATCGGGGGATCGATCCCAAGTGCGAGGCGTCGAAGAACCTCCGCCAGGCGCGCAACCGCAAGACCTCGGTGCGCGAGATGCAGGGACTGAACGGCAAGCTCGGCAAGGAGCTCATCTCGCACCCGCACCCGGCCGTGCGGCTCCAGTCCGCGAAGCTGCTCCAGTCGGCCTTCGGGGCGAGCAAGGAGACGCAGGACGTCATCGTCAAGGCCGCCAAGACGGAGAAGGAGCCCGCCGTACTGGCAGCGATGCTCCGGACCGTCGGCGCTCGGCACAAGGACCAGCCCGACCTCAAGGCGCTCCTGCTGGCGATGGCCGATCACCCTGCGGACGCAGTGCGCCGCGAGGCGATGAGCTGGTTTCTCACCAACTTCGGCGAGGGCGTCGAGGGCACCTTCGAGAAGGTCCTCGAGAAGATGGACAACGATCCTTCCGAGGACGTGCGCGCCTATCTCTGCGGCCGGCTCTACGGGAGCGGAGACGAGCGCGCGCTACCGGTCTTCGAGAAGTACCTGCTCGACGACAAGACCCCGACCAAGATCTACAACGCCTGCTGGAACGGCGTGATCAACTCGTGGACCGGCTTCCCGAAGCCCCGCAAGCCCAGCCAGAAGGGCTACGAGCTGACCATGAAGGTGCTCGAGAAGAAGCCGCGCACCAAGGATCGCCCGCCGT
This sequence comes from uncultured Polyangiaceae bacterium, assembly GCA_964404725.1. Taxonomy (GTDB): domain Bacteria; phylum Myxococcota_A; class Polyangia; order Polyangiales; family Polyangiaceae; genus JAFGBI01. Next base: position 21,137 of record CAYOLF010000041.1, on the reverse strand, counting down.
GGTCCGGGATCTCGACGCTCCGCTCGGCGAAGAGCGAGGTCCGCGAGAACGATCGCTTCGGCGCCGAGTGGAGCGCGGCGGTCAAGGTCTGGTACAAGCAGGACCGACTGCTGAAGGCGCTGCAGAACCTCGCCGTGGATCCGGAGGCGAACTGGATGGCGCGCACGGCGGCCCTCCGGGTGATGCAAGAGCTCGGTGAGAAGGAGGCGACCTTCAAGACCCTGCAGAAGAAGTACGCGGACGCGAAGGCCGGCGACGACTTCCACGTCAAGCGCCAGATCGACGACATCCTCCGCAAGGGGTCGGGCGGTCCGCGCGCGGCCGGCAGCGGCGCACCGGGCGCCCGAGGTTCTGCCGGCCCAGTGGGCGGCCCGGGGATGCGTCCACCGCCGCGGCAGCCGCCGACGATGCCGGCGCCGCGTCCCCCAGCGCCCGCGCCGGAAGGCAGCCAGTGAGCCCGACTGCGCGCGGGCGGCGGCGCCGAGGGGCAGCAGCTCAGTGACCCGGCTCCCGCCGGCGGACGACGGCGATCCACCGCCGGGAGCCGATCGGACGGACGCGACCGCGGCCGAGGACGATGGCGGCGTGGCCGCCACGCTCGACGACGACGGCGACGACGTCAGTGGTCCCGACGCCGAAACGCCCGGGCGCCCGCACGGACGCTGGGGGCGGGTCGTCGCGATCGCCCTCGGCGTCGCCACGCTGGGCGGCGCCGCGGCCGGGGGGTATTTCTGGTCCCGCCACGCGGCCAGGGTCCGGGCCGAGGCGGAGCTCGCGGCCGCCTGCGACCGCTCCGAGCGGGCGGCGTGCGGGGTGCTCTGCGATCGCGCGCCGCCGGTGCCGTCGGCGTGCGTCCGCCTCGGCGCGGCGCTGACGGACGGGCCCGCGGCGCGGCGCGACGAGCCGCGCGCGTTGCGAGCGTTCGAGCGCGCTTGCGGCGGGGGCGATTTCGACGGCTGCGCGCGGCTGGGGCGCGCCCTCTACAACGGCAGCGGCACCCGCCGCGACCCCACCCGCGCGCGCGGCCACTTCCAGGCCGCCTGCGACGGCGGGTCGTCGCTCGGGTGCGCCGGGCTCGGCCACCTGATGATGTTCGGCCACGGCGGCGCCCCGCGCGACGCGAAGGGCGCGGTCGCGCTGTTCCAGCGGAGCTGCGACGCGGGTGAGCCGCGGGGCTGCGCGTCGCTCGCGGTCGCCACCCTGAACGGCACCGGCGTCGAGCAGGACCGGGATCGCGCCTTCTCGCTGTTCTCCGACGTGTGCGCGAAGAAGGTCGGGCGCGGCTGCCTCGGCAAGGCGCTGATGCTCTTCAACGGCCTCGGCGCGGAGCGGGACGAGGCCACCGCCGTCGCGCTGCTCCGGGAGGCCTGTGACGGCGACACCCAGGATGCCTGCGCGGAGCTCGGCCAGGCTCACCTGCTGGGCCGCGGCGTGCCGCAGGATCTCCCTCGCGCCGTGCAGCTGCTCGAGCGCGCCTGCACCGAGGCGCCGCCGAGTGGTTGCGCCGTGCTCGCCGAGCTAGTTCTCACGGGGCAAGCGGGGACCCCCGACCCGAAGCGCGCCCTCGCGCTACTGGAGCGGGCCTGCGAGCACGAGCAACCGGAGGGCTGCTCCGCTCTCGGCATGGTGCTCCTGACGGGCGCGGCGGGGATCCCCGCCGACCCGACCCGGGGCGAGCGGCTGGTGCGCAAGGCGTGCGAGGATCAGGCGAGCCCGGTCGCATGCGGGCAGCTCGCCACCCTCGAGGCGCAAGGGGTCGAGCCGGTGCGGCAGGATCTCCCGAGCGCGCTCCGGCGGGCGCGCGGGGCCTGCGATCAGGGCTACCCGCCCGCCTGCACCCTGTCGGGCATGCTGCTGCTCGAACCGAGCCGGTCGGCCGCCGACGCCGCCGAGGCGGCGAAGCTGCTGGAGCTGGGCTGTCGCTCGGGTGATGGCAACGGCTGCGCGCTGCTCGGCGCCCAACTCATCGAGGGACGCGGGCAAGACCGCGACCCGAAGCGGGGCCTCGAGCTGCTGCGCGACGCCTGCGAGAAGCTGAGCTCGGTGCAGGGCTGCGCGATGCTCGCGCGCGCCCGGGTCCTCGCCGGCCTCGGTTCGCCGGAGGAGCGCAAGCAGGCCGCGGAGCTCGCCGGTGCGCTCTGCCTCCAGGGAGAGGCGAGCTCGTGCATCGTCGCCGCAGCCGCCCACATCGAGGGGCGCGGCGTGCCCCGGGACCTCGACCGCGGCGCGCGGTACCTCGTCTTCGCGTGCACCGGCGGCTTCGATCCGGCATGCCAGCTGAAGCAGCGCCTCCCCGCGGGCCTGGTGAAGAAGCTCGAGACGGAGCTCGCGTCGAACCAGGCCGCCCTCGCCGCGAGCGCGGCCGCGGCCGCCTCCGCGCCGCCCCCGCGCCCGCCGCCGACCTCGCTCTCGCTGCTCCCCGGGGCGGGCCCCTGAAGCGGCGTCGCGGACGAGGTCGGCGCGCCTTGCTTGCCCGGCACACGCTGGATCTGCTAGCGGTTTCTTCAACGTGACCGACCACGCTGCGGGCTCCGGATCCGGCGCTGCCGGCGGGGACCTCCCGCCCGTCGTTCGAGGACGCTACCTGCCGCTCTCGCTGCTGGGCGAGGGGGCCTCGACGCGCGTGTACCGCGCCTACGACGTCGAGTCGGGGCACGACGTCGCGCTGCAGATCCTCCGCGACGACCCCGAGCTCGGACCGATCCGGAGCCGATTCCTCGGCGCCACCCGCGCGGTGATCGAGATCCGTCACCCGGCCGTCGTCGCCTGCTACGACGCCGGAGAGACCACCGCGGGCGAGCCGTTCGCGGTGATGGAGCTGCTCCGCGGGGAGACGCTCGGCGCCCATCTCGCGCGCGTGGGCCGCCTGCCGTGGCGGGCCGCGGTGTCGCTCTTCCTGGACGCGGCCTCCGGACTGGCCGCGCTCCACGAGGCGGGCCTGGTGCACCGCGACGTCAAGCCGGACAACCTCTTCCTCGTCGGTCCCCTCGGCGCTCCCGAGCGCCTGAAGGTGCTCGACTTCGGGCTGTCCAAGCGCGTGCAGAGCGGCGCCGAGCCCAGCCAGCAATGGGTGGTCGGGACCACCGAGTACATGCCGCCGGAGCAGGTCCTCTGTGATCCGGTCGACGCCCGCAGCGACGTCTACGCCCTCGGCGCCGTGCTCTTCCGCGCCCTCACCGGGGAGCTCCCCTTCGCCGAGGTCCCGCGCAACCGGGTCCTGGCTCATCACCTGGTGACACCGGCCCCGCCGCCATCGTGGCTGGTGGAGGACCTTCCTCCGGGGCTCGCCGCCATCGTGGCCACGTCCCTGCGCAAGCATCCGGACAATCGCTTCGAGGCGATGGAGGCGATGGCGTGCGCGCTCGGCTCGGTCGCGGACGGCGACGACCCGCCGTTCGAGGCGCCGCGCTTGCGCCGCGATCCGGATCGCTACGAGCCTCGGCGCGAGCACGCCTCCGAGGTGCTGCGGGCGCTCGGCGATTCCCTGGCCGCCTAGGCCGCGGGGGGACGGGCCGCGCGGGGGACGGGCCGCGCGGGGGACGGGCCGCGCGGGGGGACGGGCCGCGCGGGGGGACGGGCCGCGCGGGGGACGGGCCGCGCGGGGGACGAGCCAACGGGCCGAAATGCTTGCAGAGATTTGGCCCAGGGTGTCCATGGGGGCTATAGGCGATGACCCCGGGTCGCCCCCCGGCAGCGCGCCCGAGGCCGCGTGAACGTCGTCCCCATCACCGCCGCCGCCGCCGCGCCGGCCCGTCGCCTGGTCGAGCCCGAGCCGCACCTGAAGCTCCGGACCGAGCCGCTCCTGGTCAACGACGGCAGCGGGCTGGAACCGCGGTACCGCGAGGTGGTCGCCCCAGTGCTCGAGCTCTCGTTCCGCTACGGCGACGTGACGCTGCGCGCCGGGGATCCGCGCGAGCGGTTCTTCGTCGGGGTCGCCGGCGGTCTTCTCCCCGTCGAGCGGAACCCGGGCGCGGAGCGCCGTGCGCGACAGCTCCTGGAGCGCCTCGGCGCCGTCGAGCTCGACTGCCTCGAGGACTGCGAGCCGGGATTCGGATCCACCGCGGAGTACGTCGTGCGGCTGGACGACGATCTGCACCAGATCTGTGCCTTCGGCGCCGACGCCGTCCCGCGGCTGCGCGCGCAGGGCTGGGTCGTCGAGATCGCCCCCGATTACCCGTACCAGGTGGTGCCGGCGCAGGGGCCGTGGCTGCTCGGGGTGACCGAGGACGACACCAATCCGGACTGGTTCGGCCTCGAGCTCGGGATCGAGATCGACGGGCGGCGCGTGAGCCTGCTGCCCGCCCTGCTGGAGCTACTCGAGTCCTGCCCGGATCTGGGGAGCATCGACGCCCTGCTCCGGCGCTCGCGGCGCGGCGTCGCGCTCCCCACGGGCGACCAGCGCTACGTCGTGATCCCGGCGAACCTGATCCGCGGCGTGCTCGAGGTGCTCCGCGATCTGTACGACGGGCGGCGCTCCCCGCGCGAGCTGCCCGACCTCTTGCCCGACGGACGCCTCCCCATCCACCGCGCCCGGGCGGCTGCGGTGGTCCGCCTTGGCCAAGCCCTCGAGGACGGGTCCAGCGGAGTGGCTTGGGAGGGCACGCCCGCGCTGCGCGCGCAGGGCGAAGCGCTCCTCGAGCCACCGTCGCGGATCGCGCTCGCCGGCCTCGAGGCGATCCTCCGTCCCTACCAGGAGCGTGGGCTCGCCTGGCTCCAGCACCTCCGTGGACTCGGCCTCGGCGGCGTGCTCGCCGACGACATGGGACTCGGCAAGACCCTACAGGCGATCGCGCACCTCGCGGCCGAAAAGGGGGCGGGACGCGCGGACCTCCCCTCGCTCGTCATCGCCCCGACCAGCCTCACCGGCAACTGGGCCCGCGAGCTCGCTCGCTTCGCCCCGGGCCTACGGGTCGTCGTCTACCGCGGGGCGCGACGCCGACTGCGGGCCGCCGAGATCCCCGGCGCGGATGTCGTGATCACGACCTACCCCGTCCTGCTCCGCGACGAGGCCGCGCTCGTGGCGCAGCCCTGGCACTGCCTGGTGCTCGACGAGGCGCAGGCCGTCAAGAACCCCCGGAGCCTGGCCCGCCGGGCGGTGGAGCACCTCGACGCCCGCCACCGGACCTGCCTCACCGGGACCCCGCTCGAGAACAACCTCGGCGAGCTGTGGTCGCTCTTCGACCTGCTCGTGCCCGGGCTGCTCGGCCGAGCGGACACCTTCCGCACGCGGTTCCGGCACCCCATCGAGGTGGAGGGCAACCAGGAGCGCCTCGATCAACTCCGCCAGCGCGTGGCGCCGTTCATCCTCCGTCGCCTCAAGGACGAGGTGGCGACGGAACTGCCGCCGAAGACCGAGATCGTGCGCCCGGTCGAGCTCGGCGAGGACCAGCGCGAGCTGTACGAGAGCATCCGCGTCGCGGCGCACGCGGAGGTCCGCAAGGTCATCCAGCGGCGCGGCCTGGCGGCGTCCACGGTGCCGGTCCTGGACGCGCTGATGAAGCTCCGGCAGGTCTGCTGCGATCCGCGGCTGGTCCCCGTGCCGGCGGCGCGTCGCGTCCAGGGCACCGCCAAGTACGACGCGCTCCTGTCGCTGTGCGACCGCCAGGTCCGCGACGGTCGCTCCATCCTGATCTTCTCGCAGTTCACCAGCATGCTCGCGCTCATCGCGGAGGGGCTGGCCGCCGAGGGGATCCGCTTCGTGACGCTGACCGGGGCCACCGTCGATCGCCAGCGCCCCGTCGACCAGTTCCAGCGCGGGGAGGCGGACGTCTTCCTCATCAGCCTCAAGGCGGGCGGCACCGGCCTCAACCTCACCCGCGCCGACACGGTCATCCACTACGACCCTTGGTGGAACCCCGCGGCGCAGGCGCAGGCCACGGATCGTGCGTACCGGATCGGGCAGACGCGGCCGGTCTTCGTCTACAACCTCATCGTCGCTGGCAGCGTCGAAGAGCGGATGCTCGGGCTGCAGCAGCGCAAGCGCGCGCTCGCCGCGAGCGTCCTCGAGGGCGCCGCCTCCAGCGGCCTCCACCTCGACGCCGACGACGTGGACGACCTGTTCGCGCCCCTGGATGGCTGATGGCCCCCCGCCGCGGGCAGCGACCGGGGCCCCAAGCGACGCGCGGCGACACCAGTCCCTACTGCACCACGGCCTACTGCGTCGGCCAAGGCGACGTGGCGGTGGGATCGCGCTGGAACTTCGTGATGGGGCGCTCGAACGCGGAGATCGGCTTCCCCGGTATCCCGATCTCCAAGGTGTAGGAGCGAGGGCGCTCAGAAGCGGGTGCGGAGGGTGAGGCCGACCGCGCCGGGGCCGAGGCCGAGCCCCGCCGTGACGGCGGGGGCCGCGCTGGCGGTGGGGTTCGCGCGCGAGCTGCGCCGGGCCACGTAGACCACCCCGCTGACGATCGCCGCCGCGGCGCCGGCGCCCGCCACGGCGACGCCGGCGAGCTCAAGATCCTGGCGGCGCGTCTCCTGATCGCGCAGCTCCGCGAGCTTGTCGCAGCGGAGGTCCGTGGACTCAAAGCAGGCGCTGTCCGAGGTGCCGAGCGCGGCGGAAACCCGGTCCGCGTCATCGCCGGCGCGGTCGGCGGCCAGGCCGTAGCCCACGGTCATCCCAGCACCGACGAGGGTGACGCCGACGCTCGCGACGAGCGGGACGATCGAGGGCTGGCGCACGCGCCGGTCCGGACCGGGACCGCCACCGGCGGGGGACGTGGTCGCCGCCGCGGGCCGCGGCGCGGCCGCCGGCATCGCCTCCGGCGGTGGTGGCACGAGCGTGAGCGTCACCTCTTGCCGCGCCCCGGGCGCCACGGTCACGCGGCGCTCGATCGACGCGGCGTACTGGACGGCGACGATGGCCTGGTCGCCGGGGGTGACGAAGAGCTCCTCCCGCTCCTCGGGCCCGACCCGCTCGCCGTTCACGCGGACCTCGGCGCCCTCGGGCTCCACCACGATCACCAGCACCGCCGCCTCGCTCCGCGCGCGCGCCAGCAACACCTCGATCGCGTCGCGTTGCTCCGGCGTGGCGCTCGGGAGCAGGTTCCGCTTGGCGAAGGCGGCGTGCCGCCCCGCGGCCGCGGGATCGCCGAGCCCCAGCTCCGCCACCGCGAGGTTGGCGGCGACGTCCGCGGTCTGGCGCGCGCTCCAGACCTCCTCGAGCAGGCGCACGGCCTCAGCGAACTCCTCCCGGTCGAGCGCGCGCCCCGCCTGCTCGAACAGCTCGTGGAGCCGCTCGTTCTCCGCGGCCGCGTCCCGCCGCGACGTCGTCTGCGCGTACACCGAGGGCGGGGCCAGAAGCGCCGCCAGCAGCGCGAGCGCGGCCGCCAGCGCGGCGGGGGAAGCCGTGCGGAACCGACTCGGGATCGCGTGCCGCCGGTCCATTCCGCGTCGCTCAGAAGATCCGTCGCGTGGAGCGCGGCGAGGAAGCGGACTCGGACACCGGCGTCACGCGACCGCCGGCACGCCGCGTCGAGGGCGACGGCGACGGCGACAGCGACGGCGCGGTGGGGATGGCCGACGACGCCGGGGGCGTCACGCCGCTCGAGCTCGCGGGCAGCACGTCAAGCTGCGATGGGAGGCTCGCGGCCGTCGATTCCGACGCGGAGGGGAGTTCGTCGGTGACGGTCGCGACCGCGGCGGGCACCGCGGGGGACGGGTGCGGAGTGGCCGCGTAAACGAGGATCATCCGCGCCGCGGCCGAGCCGGCCACCAGTGCGAGCCCCGCGAGCGCGGCAACGAGCCAGAGGCTCACGGCTGCGCTCGCCGGCGGGGTGGGACGCGGAGACGAGACGGCGGGCGCGAAGCTCACCGGCTCGGCGGCGACGGCCGGCTGCCGCCGGGGCAACAAGATCGTCGGCGCACGCCTCGGGTCCACCTCCGGGGAGACGCGGACGGTCTCGAGCTCGAACGTCGGGTGCTGGGTTGGAGGCGGGAGCGACGTCGGCGCCACGTAGACGCGCATCGCCTCCGGCTCGATCTCGATCGCCGGCTGGGCGGGCGTGTCGTTCGGGACTGCGAGTTCGGGCGACATGACGGTGATCGCGCGCGGGTCCGCTCGTCGGGCGGGCGAGCGCCAAAGGGCGCGGCGTCCAGCAGGCAAACGCCGACGCCAGTCGGTGCCTAATACCCGAAAGCGAGCCCCGAACCCAGGGCCCCCGCGCAGGGAGCACCCCCGTGATGGCGCCGGGCCCAAGGGAGGGGGCGCGGACGTTCAGGGTCGGGTCACCTCGGCGGCGACCCGAGCGAGCGCGGCCCACGCCGCGACGTCGGGAGCCGGCGACCTCGCACCGACCGCGGCGAGGGCGGCGCGACAGCGGCGGATCAGCTCGGCGTCGGCCTTGGGCTCGGTCGCCTCGAGCGCCGCGAGCAGGGCGACCCCGAGCGCGCCGGCGAGCGCGCCACGTTCCGCGCCCTCCGTGGCGGCTGCCCGCCACAGCGCCAGGCCCAGCGCGCGGCGCGCCGGTGCGCCGTCGAGCCCGGCGAGCGCGTCCGCGAGACCGGCAGCGCGGGCCTCGGCCGCGGCGAGGGCGGCCCGGATCGCGTCGGGCTCCCCGCCCGCGCTCGCCGCGTCAACCTCACGGACCAGCCGCGAGAGCTCCACGTTCAGCCGCCCGAGCTCCGCCGCGCGACGCTTTTCGCCACCCTGCCGGGCGCGGTCGACCGCCTGCGCCAGGACCTTGCGCAGGCGCTTCCCCTCGCTCTGCGCGTGCCCGACGAGGGCACGGCGAGCGGCGGGGTCCGTCGCCGCTCCCGCCAGCGCAAGGGCGGCGCGCGCGGTCTGCGCCGCCGCCGCGGCGCCGAGGAGCGGCTGCTGCTCCGTGAGCGCCTCCGGCTCGGGCGCGACCTCGCCAGCGGCGGGCTCCTCGCCCGCGACGGCGCGATCGCACCAGACGACCCCCGCGACCGTGCCGAGCCACCCCACGAGGATCCACCGACCAAGACGCATTCGGATCTCCACGAGCACCATCAACGGACGAACGGAGAGACGCGGCGGGGCCAGCCGCCATTCACCCGACCGCCGCGGAAAGGTATGCCAGAGAGGCCGCCCGGGCGCCAAGCCGGCGACCGGGACCCGTTTCCGGGAGCGCAACGACGGGGCCCCGACTCCCGGACTCGGGGTGCTATCCTCGGGCGCGTGAGCCGTCCGCACCGACACCGGCGCCGACCGTCGGGGCGCTCGTTCGACGCGCGGAGCGCGGCGGGCCGGCCCGAGCAGCCGCTCGGCGGGACACGGCGACGCGGCATCGCGAGCCTGGTGGGCGCCACGCTCGCGGCGCGACTCCTGGTCACGGCGGCGGCGGCCGGCGCGATCGCGCTCATCACCGGCGCTGCTACCACGCTCGTTGTGTGGATCGTCGCGTGGTTGCTCGCCATCAACGGGGCCACCGCCGTCAGCTACGCGACGGATCGGCGCGCCGCGCGGCGCGGCGAGCGACGCGTTCCGGAGCTGGTCCTGCACGGGCTCGCGGCGTTCGGGGGCTCGCCGGCGGCCCTGCTCGCGTCCCGCGCGCTCCGGCACAAGACCCAGAAGCCCGGGTTCCTGCGCGTGCTCTACGCGACGATGGCCGTGCAGGCGATCGCGGTCGTCGCCATCGCGCTCCTCCTCGGCTGAGCCCTGGGGCGCGGCGCTCCCCACGACCGGGCGGCTCCGCGACTCCGTGCGGGCGGGCGCGCGCCAGGTCGTGTCAGCACCGAACCGTCCCCGGGGCGGGACGGCCGAAATGGAGGCCCTGCTGCAGGCGTGGTCTGCAGACGTGAACGACGACCCCCCCCCGAGCGACCGCACCCATCGAGAGATCGGGCACTTGCCGCCACCTGGCGCTGGCACGCGAGGTGTATGGCTGGTGGGGGCCTGCCCAAAAACCATGTGCCGGATCCTCGCCGCTGACCCCGACGACGCGCTCGAGCCCTGGGTGTCGGCCATCGCCGACGCCCTCGCTGCCACCGTGATCACGCGGCGGCACGGCGACGATCTGGAGGCGGAGCTGTTCGGCGACGTCGGCTACGACCTGGTGGTCACCGCGGCGCAGCTCGAGGGGCAGAGCGGCCTGGCCGTCCTCGCTCGAGCCCGCAGCCAGCGGATCACCGTGCCCTTCATCGTGGTTACGTCCGTCCAGGGGAACCTGGCGCGGGTGATGGTGAGCGACGCGGCGAACGAAACCCTGTCGAGCCGGACGCTCGATCGGGACAACCTCGCGATGCTCGCACGCGGCTTCGTCCGGGGCCGCGGCCGGCCCGTCGCGTGAGCTCGGGACCGGCGGGGCCGCGACGCCGCGCCGCTCCAGCGCGAGCCCACGGCCGTGCCCCGGCGAGCTTTGCCCTCCAGGGCACGCCCAAGTAGGCTCGATCGCGCCGATGAAACCGGGCGTATTCACGTGGTCGGTGCTCGGCGCCTCCCTCGTCGGGGTGACGCTCTGGGGGTCGCTGCAGGCCCGCACCGATCCGGCCGCGCCGGGCGACCGTCCGCAGTCGGCGCCGCGCACGAGCGCGGCCGCGAGCGACCCGACGCCGCCCGACCCCGGCGCTCGCGCGGCGCCGTCGCGGCCGGACGCCGCGGGCCCGACCCCCGACCGCGATCCGTTCCCCGATCTCTCGCAGGGCGACCCCCGCCTCGGGCTTCCCGGCGACGGGGCCTCGTTCTGCGGGCCTGTGGCTGTCAGTGACTGGCTCGTCTGGCTGTCGGAACACGGTTACCCTCGCCTCGCCCCGCCGGGAGCGACCCGGGACGAGCGGCAGCTCGCCCTGGTCCGGGCGCTCGCGGGCCGGCGCTACATGGCCACCAACCCCACCGGTGGAACCGGCTCCCTGGGCCTCCTGCGCGGGCTCGAGCGCTGGATCGCCGACGCCGGGTACCGGATCGAGGCGCTGGAGTACGCCGGCTGGCGCGCGCACGACGCCCGCCACTCGACGGGCCGACGGACCCCCGACCTGGAATGGCTCGGCAGCGCCCTCCGCGACGGAGCCGCCGTGTTCGTGCACGTGGGCTGGTATCGGCCCCCGACCCGCTGGGAGCTGGCCCACGAGCGACGCGGGGGCCACTGGCTCGCCGCCGTCCGTGCGGAGGCGGCGGCGGGCCCCGGCCACCCGGGCGGATCCGCCGCTGAGACGGGTGAGCTCTGGATGCTCGACCCCGCCCCCTACGCGGGCAACGCCCCAGCGACGGAGCACGTGCACGCCCGCCGCCTCGACGGGGGCTGGCTCCTCGCCGACGGCGATCGCATCGCCGCCCGCGGCGCGCTGCTGCTCGGAGAGGGCATGCGGCTCAAGCGCCCGGAGGATCTGGCCATCGTCGACGGAGCCGTCGTGCTCCGGCTCGCCGTCCCCTGAGCCAGGGCCCACCGGTCCTGGCCCCGCGGATCTGGACCCCGCGGCGGGAGTCGGCTACGCCCTGCCGCAGGAGTCAATCCCATGGTGACGACGAGAATCAGCGTGGTCCTGGCGGTGCTCGCGGCGCTGCTCGCGTGCAAGCAGCAGAAATCCGAGCCGACGGACCCGGAAACCGACACGGCGACGGCGTCGCTGACGGAGTCAGCGGTCATTGCGCCGGACACGGGCGCCGTCACCGCCGCGGACACCGGTACCCAGTCGGCCACCGACACCGGCACGGTCGCGGCCACCGACACCGGCGGGACCGTCGCGACGGCGACCGGCGCCACGACGACCGGCGCCGCAACCCGGAGCGCCACCTCCCACACCACGGGCACCTCCCACGCGACCGGGACCACGACCCGTACCGCCACGGGGACCGGCACCGGGACCGGCACCGGCACGGCCACGACCACCGCCTCCTCCACGTCCGCCTTCACCAGCGACGCGATCAGGATGTGCAAGGACGGGTGCCGGTTCGCGGCCCAGCGCTGCACGAGCCTCTCGACCACCCCGGCCGAGCGGACCGTCTGCGCCCAGAAGAAGGCCGAGTGCGAGCGGCTCTGCCGTTAGCCACGCCGGCATGCCTCCTCGCGACCGCCGCCGGATCAAGAAGCCGCCCATCCTGTTCGAACGATCGCAGCGGATCATCGCGCGGCTCGAGCGGGCCCTGGGCACGGTCTTTCTGACGTACTGGACGAGCCCGTCCGGGTCCGTCTGCGACTCGGACGTGCTGGCGCTGTACGAGCACTGCCGCCGCCTGAACACGGACCGGATCTCGCTCTTCATCAAGTCCGACGGCGGCTCGGGGCAGGCCGCGCTCCGGATCATCAACTTGCTCCGGCAGCACACGCGGCAACTCGACGCTCTGATCCCCCTCGAGTGCGCCTCGGCCGCGACGATGATCGCGCTCGGCGCCGACGAGATCCACATGGGGCCGCTCGCCTTCCTCACGGCCGTGGACACCTCGCTGCGGCACGAGCTCAGCCCCACCGACATCGACAACGAGCTGGTGAGCGTGAGCCAGGACGAGCTCACCCGCGTGGTGCGCCTCTGGGAGGCCAAATCCAGCGGCGAGGGCAACCCATACCAGGCGGTCTTCGCCCACGTGCACCCGCTGGTGGTCGGCGCCGTCGATCGCGCCAGCTCCCTTTCCATCCGCCTCTGCCGCGAGATCCTCGCCTTCCACCTCAAGGACGCCAAGGCGGCGGCCCGCATCAGCCAGCACCTCAACGCCGATTACCCCTCCCACAACTACCCCATCACCCTGCGCGAGGCGCAGCGCATCGGGCTCGCCGCCCGGCCGCTCGAGCCCGCGATCAACGACCTGCTCCTCGAGCTGAATCAGGTCTACTCCGAGATGGGACAGAAGTCGGTCACCGACTTCGACGAGCACAACTATCACAACAACGAGATCGCCAACATCGTCGAGGGCCGCGGCAAGCTGATGTTCTTCCAGGTGGAGAAGGACTGGCACTACCGCAAGGAAGAGCGGCGATGGGATCCGATGAACGACCAGAGCTCGTGGCGCAAGGTCGAACGCGTGGGCAAGACCGTGCGCCACTCGGTCTTCCACGTGCGCTGACCGCGGCCGCCGGGCGGCCCGAGACGGCCGCCGCGCCGCGCCGCACAACGAGCGCGTTCCGCTGACGCCACCACGTGCCCGCCGGCCCGTCCCGGGCCGGCTCGGCCGCGGCGCCCCGTGACCGCGTCTCTTCCCGCGACCCCGCCGAGCGGCGCCTTCAGGCCACCCGAGGGGTTGAAGTCCTGGCCCCGCTCGGCAAGTATCCGCCAGCCCGAGCGCGGCCCCGCGGACCGCGAGCTGCTGCGCGCCGTGGCCCCGCTGACTCGTACCCCACGAGAGAGAGAGAACCGCATGACTACCAAGATGATCTACCGCTTCGGCAAGGTGTGCGAGGGCGACGCCGACATGAAGGCGCTCCTCGGCGGCAAGGGCGCGAACCTCGCCGAGATGGCCAAGATCGGCATCCCGGTCCCGCCCGGCTTCACCATCACCACCGAGATGTGCATCGGATACTACAAGGCTGGCGGCTTCCCCGCCGGGCTCGAGGCCGCCATCAAGGAGTCGGTGGCGTGGCTCGAACAGGAGACGGGCAAGCAGTTCGGCGGCGCCGAAAACCCCCTGCTGGTGAGCGTCCGCTCCGGCGCCCGCGCGTCCATGCCCGGCATGATGGACACCATCCTCAACCTGGGCCTCAACGACACGACGGTGGAGGTGCTCGCCCGCCGCACCGAGAACCCGCGCTTCGCCTACGACGCCTACCGCCGCCTGCTCACCATGTACGCCAACGTCGTGATGGAGGCGCACCACGGCATCTTCGACGGCCCCATGAACGACGCCCGCAAGGCGGTCGCCAAGGCCAAGGGCATCGCCATCCCCGCGGACGTAGAGGCGCTCGGCCGCGCGGTGCCGGACACCATGCTCGGCGCCGAGGAGCTCAAGGGCGTGTGCGTGGCGTTCAAGAAGATCATCGCCGAGAAGATCGGCCGCGCCTTCCCGACCGACCCCTACGAGCAGCTCCAGGGCGCCATCCTGGCCGTCTTCCGCTCCTGGAACAACGACCGCGCCATCCTGTACCGCAAGATGAACGGCATCCCGGACGACTGGGGCACCGCCGTCAACGTCCAGTCGATGGTCTTCGGGAACATGGGTGAGACCAGCGCCACTGGCGTCTGCTTCACCCGCGAGCCGAGCACCGGCGAGAAGATCTTCTTCGGCGAGTGGCTGCCGAACGCCCAGGGCGAGGACGTCGTCGCTGGCATCCGCACCGGCCGCCCCATCGCCAAGGGCCAGGGCGAGGCCGGGTCCTCGCTCGAGGAGGCCATGCCGGAGGCCTACCGGCAGCTCTTCGGCATCCAGGAGAAGCTCGAGAAGCACTACCGGGACATGCAGGACATCGAGTTCACGATCGAGGACAAGAAGCTCTACCTGCTGCAGACGCGCAACGGCAAGCGCGCCGGTCGAGCCGAGGTCAAGATCGCGGTCGATCTCGTCGGCGAGGGGCTCCTCACCAAGGAGGAGGCGCTGCTTCGCGTCACCCCCGAGCGCCTCAACGAGCTCTTGTTCCCCGCCGTCGATCCCAAGACCACGGCCAAGGCGATCGCCAAGGGCATCGCGGCGTCGCCGGGCGGCGTGACCGGGGTGATCGCCTTCAGCGCCGAGGACGCGGTCGTCCGCGCGGAGAAGGGCGAGAAGGTCATCCTGGTCCGCATCGAGACCTCGCCCGAGGATCTGCACGGGATGAAGGCGGCCGTCGGCATCCTCACCGCGCGCGGCGGCGCCACCAGCCACGCCGCGGTGGTCGCGCGCGGCATGGGTCGCACCTGCGTGGTCGGCTGCTCCGGCATCTCGATCGACTACGCCAAGGGCACCCTGACCGCGGGCGGCACCACCATCAAGGTCGGCGAGGTCATCACCATCGACGGTTCGAGCGGCAAGGTCTACGCCGGTGACGTCGCCAAGACCCCGGCCACCCTCGGCGGCGAGTTCCAGACGCTCCTCGGCTGGGCGGACGCCGCACGCCGGATGAAGATCCGCACCAACGCGGACACGCCGAAGGACGCCCAGAAGGCGATCGAGTTCGGCGCCCAGGGGATCGGGCTCTGCCGGACCGAACACATGTTCTTCGAGGACGAGCGGATCCCGGCGGTGCGCGAGATGATCCTGTCGAGCGACAAGCCCGCGCGCGAGAAGGCGCTGGAGAAGCTGCTGCCGTTCCAGACGGCGGACTTCACCGGCCTGTTCCGCGCGATGAAGGGACTGCCGGTGAACATCCGGCTGCTCGATCCGCCGCTGCACGAGTTCCTCCCCCAGGAGAAGAAGCAGATCGAGGACCTCGCCAAGACCATGAGCGTCACCGTCGCCGCGCTGGAGGCCAAGATCTCCGAGCTGCACGAGTTCAACCCGATGCTCGGCAATCGCGGCGTCCGCCTCGCCATCTGCTACCCCGAGGTCGCGGCCATGCAGGTGCGCGCCATCCTGACGGCGGCCTGCACCGTGAAGAAGGAGGGCGTCGAGGTCCTACCGGAGATCATGATCCCGCTCGCCCTCAGCAAGGCCGAGCTCACCATCATGCACGAAATCGTGAACCGGGTGAGCGCGGAGGTCTTCGCCCAGCAGGGGCTCACGGTGAAGTTCAAGTTCGGGACCATGATCGAGCTGCCGCGCGCAGCGCTGCTCGCCGATGAGCTCGCTGAGGAGGCGGAGTTCTTCTCCTTCGGCACCAACGATCTGACCCAGACGACCATGGGCCTCTCGCGCGACGACTCCGGCAGCTTCCTGCCGGCGTACAAGGATCAGAAGATCCTGCCGCACGATCCGTTCGTGTCCCTCGACACTGCGGGCGTCGGCCAGCTCATCCGCATGGCCGCCGAGAAGGGGCGCAAGGTGCGCCCCGACATCAGCATCGGCATCTGCGGCGAGCACGGCGGCGATCCGGCCTCCATCGCCTTCTGCGACAGCGTGGGCCTCGGCTACGTGTCCTGCTCGCCGTTCCGCGTGCCCATAGCGCGCGTGGCGGCCGCCCAGGCCACCATCCGCTCCAAGCAGCAGAAGTGACCCGATGACCGCCGGCCGAGGCGCCCCCCGTGGGCGTCGCGGCCGGGTGCCCCCTCCGCCGCCGCTCCCTCCCCGCGAGGTGAGCGGCGGCGACGCGTCCGGGGGTCGCTCGGCCCGGGGGCCCCGCGGCGGCGGCGGGCGGCTGCGCGGGCCACCGCCCTCGGGTAGGCTCGGGCCGCTGCCCATGGTCACCCAAGCCGAGGCGTCGCGAGGTGTCCCCCCAACGATGTCGGTGCGTGCCCCGCCGCGCTGGTGGCTGGTCCTGGCCCTCGCCCTCGCGGGCTGCTCGCCGCGAGCCGGGACCGCGCCCGTGGTCCGGCCGGCCGAGGCGCCAAGCCCGCGCGCCGCACCGGGCCCCAGCGGGGTGCCCGCGACGACGGCCGCGACCCCGCCGGCCGACCGCGGCGGCGGACCCCTCGCCGAGCGCTGCGGGGCGCTCGAGTGCGGGCGGTTCGCGACGCCGGAGGCGGCGTTCAAAGCGGTGCTGGCCGAGCGCCCGCTGGTGCTCGCCGTCGGTGAGACCCACGCCCAGGCCGGGACCGCGGGGATCCCGTCGGCGACCTCCCGATTCACGGGCGCGCTGCTCCCGCTGCTCGGCGGCGAGGCGTCGGACCTGGTGCTCGAGCTCTGGGTCGCCGATGGGAGCTGCGGCAAGCAGGAAACCCGAGTCGCCGAGGCGCAGCGGCCGGTCACGGAGCCCCAGCGCGAGTCGAACCAGAACGAGTTCGTGCTCCTCGGCAACCGCGCCAGCGAGCTGGGCGTGCGCCCGCACGTGCTGCGCCCGAGCTGCGCGGACTACGACCGCGTCGTCGCCGCGGGCCCGGACGGCGTGCTCGAGATGCTGACCCTGATCGCCCGCGACACGGAGGCGCTGATCGCCGCCACGCTGCGGCGGAACCGCACCCAGGGGATCGAGCGCATGGTGGTCGCCTACGGCGGCGCCATGCACAACGATCTGGCCCCGCGGGAGGGGCGCGAGGCCTTCAGCTTCGGACCGAGCGTCTCGGCGCACACGGGCGAGCGTTACGTCGAGCTCGACCTCATCGTGCCAGAGTTCATCGTGGACTCGGAGGCCTGGCGCTCGCTCCCCTGGTACGACCACTTCGACCCGACGGCGCACCCCGAGCAGGTGACGCTCCTGCGCGTCCAGCCCCGCTCCTACGTCCTGGTGTTCGCGCGCACGCCCGCGCCGCCCACGGCCGCGCCGCGCTGAGCGCGCGCGAGCCGCCGGCGACGCGCACATCCGCGCCGAGGCGCCCACAGCGACGACGCGGCGGCCGCCGCGCGATCCCCCGGCTTTTTCACCGGTCCTCATGGAAACGCGGCTGCGCCGGACCGCGCGCGGTTGCGGGGCCCGGGCCCAGGCTGCCAAGATCAGGGGCCCATCGCTCCCGGCGCCCGCGGCGCCGCGCTGGAGGCGCGCATGCAGAATCGGATCTCGCTTTCTTTGGTGGCCTGGGTCGTCTGGGCGCTCTCGATCGGCTGCTCCTCGAGCGACGACAACGGACCCCTGGTCGCCGGCGGCGCCACCCCGGGGGTCGGCGGAGCGCCCGGGACCGGCGCTGCGGGCCCCGGCGGCGGCACCGAACCGGCGGGCACGGGCGGCGCCTCGCCGACCGAGTGCATCCTCGAGGCGGCGGCGATCGTCGGCAACGCGGCCGGCGATCCGACGCGCATCGCCGGGAACCTCGTCAACACCTCGGGCTGGGTGAGCGGCAATGCGCACGGCATCCAGGGCGCGTTCTTCGCCTACGGCGACGGCGTCCAGTGCACGCCGCCGGCCGGCAACCCCTGCGACTCGCGCGGGTGCCACGTCGCCGGCAACATCGTCGAGGACAACACCTACGCGGCCTGGGGCTGCGGCATCGGGCTGCAGCTGAACGCGACCTGCGAGGGAGTGCTGAGCCCCTACACGGGTGCAGCCAAGTGCTTCGATCTCACCCTGGCAGGCAACACGGACGGCGCGGCCGTGCGGGTCGGCTTCACCCAGGCGGCGGACATGTCGAGCGGAGAGGTCGCCCCCTTCTACCCCATCGGCTCCTTCTCCAACGGCTGGACGGGCACGGTCTGCGTCGACGACGCGACCTGCCCGAGCTGGGCCGTGGAGCAAGGCTGCGTCACCACGACCACGCCCCACGCGATCCAGATCCAAATCGCCGGCGGGGAGAGCGAGGGCATCGCGGACATCGCGCTGGTCGGGCTGGTGCCCCACGAGGACGGCGGCGGCACCGGCGGCGCTCCGGGCACGGGCGGCGCCCCCGGCACCGGCGGCACCGAGCCGGCCCCGGTCGTGACCTGCCCGAGCGCCTCGGGCGCGACGGAGTTCGGTAGCACCTGCGACCGCCTGGGGGAGATCTTCAGCAGCGGCAGCGCCTACATGGTCCAAAACAACATCTGGAACCAGCAGGGCTCGAGCCAGTGCGTCAGCGGGCGCGCGCACGGCGAGTACGTCGGGCTCGAGGTCACCTCAGCGAGCCACACCGTCACCAGCGACTCCCCGGCGGCCTACCCGTCGATCGTCAAGGGCTGGCACTGGGGGTTCAAGACGCAGGGCCACGAGATGGGCCGGCAGCTGTCGAGCATCGGGTCCATCGACAGCCTCATCTGCTTCTCCCCGCCCTCGAGCGGAAAGTTCAACGTCTCGTACGACGTCTGGCTCCACCCCACCAACGGAAGCCTCGGCAACCAGGATCCCTCCGGCGGCGTGGAGCTGATGGTGTGGCTCTACCGTGAGGGGGACGTGTGGCCCATCGGCGAGGCGGTGGACCGCTTCCAGTACCAGGGCTCCTGGTGGCGAGTGAACGAGGGCACGGTCAACAGCTGGTCGGTGATCTCGTACATGCGCGAGACGAACGTCACCTCGGCCGAGCTCGACCTCAAGTACTTCATGGATGACGCGATGACGCGCAACGCCGTCACCAAGAAGATCTCGGAGAGCTGGTACCTGCTCGGCGTCGAGGCCGGCTACGAGATCTGGCAAGGCGGCCAGGGCGCGCGCGTGGACTCGTACCAGGTCGACGTGAACTGACGATGCCAGGGGCGGCGGCGCGCACCCGCCGGCGGACTCGACCGGGCACGTCCCGACGGCCGATCCGTCGCGCCTGGTGCGACGACCCTTGACCTCCCCCCCTGGGCCCGGTACCCCGCGGTTCCCCCTTTCCAGAGGAGGATCCCCTTGGGCGCGCTCTCCGGACCGCTTTCCGTAGCCAAGTTCTCCGTTCGGGGCGAAGTCCCCGAGGACTTTCGCAACACCTACCTCAAGGCGATCCGCCACCGCGCCTTCAAGCCGCTGACGCCCGACGACGAGGCGGAGGAGCGGCTCGGGTGGTGCGTCGTCGCCGCGCCGCTCGATCTCGAGCTGACGCACGAGAGCGTCTACTACAACTCGTACCTCGCCCTCGGCCTGCGCATCGATCGCTGGCGCCTCCCGGCGACACTGCTCAAGGCCGAGCTAGAGCAGGCGATCGGCGAGCGACTACTCAAGACGGGCAAGGAGCGGCTGGGCAAGACCGAAACGGACGAGCTCAAGGACCGCATCGCGACCCGGCTGAAGAAGCGCGTCATCCCCAGCATGCGGCAGTTCGATCTGGTGTGGAACCTGGACCAAGCGGTCCTCTGGTTCTGGAGCCAGAGCGCGAAGACCCAGGAGCAGCTCTCCGTGCTCTTCGAGCAGACCTTCGGCCTCGAGCTGGTGCTGCACAGCCCCTACGTCGCCGCGACCGAGCTCGGCCTGACCGAGGGGGAGGCCCGGGCCCTGGCCGCCGCCGAGGTGACCCCCTTCCACGCAGCGAAGCTGGCCGAGCGCGACCGCGCCCGGGCCCGCGACCGGGCGCGCGCCGAGGAGCAGGCCCGCGCCGAGGCCCAGGCGAGCGACGAGAGGAGCAGCTGAGCCATGGATCTGGTTGATCGGATCGAGACGACGCGCTTCCTCGGCAGCGAGTTTCTCACCTGGCTGTGGTTCAAGATCGAGCTCTTCGAGGGGACCCTCGAGGTGGGTGAGCTCGGCGCCTGCGAGGTGTGGCTCGACACCACGCTCTCGCTCGCCGGCTGGGTGGACGAGGGCGAGAAGATGACGCTGCGCGGGGCGGCCCCGAGCAGCACGCCGGAGGCGACCGAGGCCCTGCGCCAGGGCAAGGTCCCGCATCGCGTGTCCCTGCGGCTCATCGTGGGCGGGAGCGAGGAGTACGTCCTGTCCTTCAACGGGCGGACCTTCTCGGTATCGGGGGTGAAGATCCCCGCCGTGCTCACCGAAACGACCGACGACCAGCTCTACGAGCGGATGCGCCTGCTCGAGCAGCTCGACCAGGCGATCGTGACCCTGTACGACGAGTTCATCCTGCTCCGCCTCTCCGCGCTTTGGGAGGGAGAGATCGCGCCAGCCATGCGCGAGTGGGTGCGCGGCAAGGAGACGCTGACGCAGCGCGCCTACGCGGGCGTCCTCCAGCGCGCCCTGGCCCAGCGCGGACCGAGGGGTGGCGGCCGCTCCCGCCACGCCGCGCCCGCAGGCGATTCGCGGGCACGCCGCGCGAAGGCGCGCGACGACGACTGAGGACCCCTCGAGCGGATTGGCCGCGCCGGGGAGCCGCGAGCCCTGGGGCCGGGCTCGGCGGGGATAACGACGCGGTCACGACCCCCAAGCGTCTCCGCGAGCGCTTCGTCGCGTTCCGGTTCCTGCGCTCCGGTTCGCTCGCGAGTCCCGGTATCGCGGCATCCCGTCTGGGCCGAAGGATCGGCCGAGGCTGCCCTGCGCGCCAGCGTGGTCCCCGCCGCACCGACCGCATCGTCCCCGCGGCCCCGTCCCCGCGGCTTCGAGCCATCGGAGCGCACGCCCCGCCCCCCCTACAATGGGGTCAATGGTGCGCTGGTGCGAGTCGCGCCTCGTGCGCGATGAATCGGGGAGTTGTTCGCTTGAATCCGGTCGATGGTGGCAGGAGGATTGCCTGAATGAGGGTACTGGTGATCGACGACTCCCCCGTCGCACGAAGCGCTCTCCGACAGCACCTCGAGCACGCCGCGATCGATGTATTCGACTTGGCGTCGGCGATCGGAGCGACCCGAGCCATCCTCCAGAACGGGATCGACGCGGTGGTCGTTGACGTGAGCATGCCGGGCCTCTCCGGAGACAAGCTGGTCGAGGTACTTCGCCGCAACTCGCGCCTGAAAGGCCTGGCCATCGTCCTCGTCTCGGCGA
>CAYOLF010000040.1:39459-52798 GCA_964404725.1 uncultured Polyangiaceae bacterium | reverse complement strand
TCGAGAGGGCCCGAATCATGCTGTAGGCCGCGACGCAGGGGGTGCCCGAGTCCGCGTAGATGTCGCAAGGACCCTCGTTGGGCGAGGAGCCACCCGTCGCCTGCCCACCCGTCTCTGCGCCGCCGGTTTCCGTGCCCCCGGTCGGGCTGACGCCACCGGTCTGCTCCACGCCGCCGGTGGGGTTGACGCCGCCCGTCGGGTTGACGCCACCGGTTGGACCGAAACCGCCGGTGGGGTTGACGCCGCCCGCTGGGTTGACACCGCCGGTGGGGTTGACGCCGCCCGTCGGGCTGACGCCGCCGGTCGGGTTCACGCCCCCTGTCGGGCTGACGCCGCCCGTTGGGTTCACGCCGCCGGTTGGGTTCACACCGCCCGTCGGATTGAAGCCGCCGGTCGGGCTGACGCCGCCCGTCGGACTCACGCCGCCGCCGCTCACCCCGCCGGTCGCGACGCCGCCGGTGCCACCGCCACCGGTCGAGGCCCCGCCGCTGCCGGGGGTGGCGCCGCCGGTGGCGCCACCCGCGCCAGGGGCAATGCCACCGGTTCCGGTGGTTGACTGCTCCTCGGCGTCGCTGCACCCAGCCAGGACCAGGAGGAGGAGGGCGGGGAGGGAGCACCGGCGCAACGCGCCGGGAGTCCTCGCGAAACCGACAGGCCGCGTGGCAATGTGGCGATGGGTCTGCATTTTTGGCTTCTCCTTCTGGAAGCTGGGGTCGAAACGACCAACTAGGGGCTTCGGCGCGGAGCGCCCGGGCCGCCAAGGCTCACTACTCAGGGTGGCAGGGGATTACCGGGGTCGGCAGAGGGCCTCTCTCTCCCCCCGCCACCGAAATCTTCCGCCTCAGGTAAACCGATTTTTGGCGCGAAGGCCGCGAGATCGCAGGCGTCGCCGGATTTCGTGGCAGCGCTCACATCCCCAGCGCGCCGGGGCCAGCGAGGGGACCACGCCCGGCCGCGCCGGGGGCCTTCGCAGGCCGGCAGGGGCGCGCCGCCGAGCACCGCTATCTCCCGTATCCCGCGGAGACGATGGCGGCCTGCAGGATGTCGACCGTGTCCTTCGACGCCACGCCGTTCGTCATGACGCCCTCGTAGAAGCGCCCGCCGTCGCCATCGCTGTTGTCCCCGCCGATCCCGAGGATGATGGATCCCTGCTTCTGCATGGGGACGTAGCCGGGCTTCTCGGGGCGGATCCCGTCGTACATGGTCTGCAGGGGACCGGCCGTTGCGTCGCCGCCGTAGAGCGCGAAGCGGCCCTTGCCGTCGTTCTTCTCCGCGGTGTCGCCGACCACGATGGCCGTCACGAAATCGTGCTTCAGCGGCTTGTTGGTCGAGATATTCCGGTCCTGTCCGTTCTCCCAGCCGGGATAGAGCCCGTTCTCGAGGTCCGCCATGACCCACGGCCCGCCCTCGACGCCGGTACCCCAGATGACGCCCATGCCGAAGTAGACGGCTTCCATGGTGCCGTTGCCGTCGTCGTTGGCGCTCGTCTCGGCGTTGCCGTAGTCGAAGCAGCACCCGTTGATCAGGTCGTGTTGGCTGGTGACCATGTACATGGTCTGGGGGTCGTCGTTGATGGCGGTCCCGTTGCCGAACAGCTTCCGGTAGCCCATGCCGGGCCGGAAGAGCATGCCGTAGGCGGCGTGGCCGTTGATCGTGACGGGCAGGTCCGCGGCGTTGACCGGGTTGCCGGGAGTCGGCTTGGCACCGCCCGGCGGCGCGGGCTCGAGGTCATTCTGCATCGGGGACTGATCGTAGACCTTCGTGATGGTGCAGCCGCCCGCGGAGCAGAAGGCGTCCTGCGCCGCGGCGTCGGCGTAGCCGCCCACGATCCCGATATCCAGGGGCTCCCCCTGGCAGGAGGCCGGTCCGGGCGTCGCGGTGCCCTTGCAGACCTGGTAGAGCGGCCCGCTGTAGCCGGCGACGACGGCTCGCACCGTGCTGTGCGCCGAGACGCAGGGGAGGCCGGCATCCTCCAGGACGTCGCAAGGCAGACGCCCAGTGAAGGCGGTAGCCCCGCCGTTACCGCCGGTCCCGGCGCCGCCGGTCCCGGCGCCCGCTCCGCCGGTGTTGCCGCCCGTCGCGTCGTAGGACCCACAGGCCAAGGCGCCGAGCGACAGGGGAAGGGCGAGCAGCACGACGGGTAGGGCGGTGCAGGTCTTCTTCATCGTGAAATCTCCAGCTTCAGGGGTCGCTCGGACTGGGACGGAGGCGAGGAATCGGCGAAGTCAGGGGGGGCCGGGGCTGCTGCACCGCGCGGGGCGACGACGGCGAGAGCTCCACGAAGCGAGGCGTCGAAGCACGCCGTCCAAGGCCGTCACCGAAGGGCGTCTTCGAGTAAGGATGTGCGAGCGCGAACGCAGCGACCAGGCAAAGAGTTCCTCCCCTGTCTCGTGTAAAATTCTTCTACGACTGAAATGGACTGGACCGCCGGCCGCACCGTCCCTTGCCTGCTGCCGGCAGGAGGCGCAAGGGTTGTACGATGCACGAACACGCTGGCAACGGCCTCGGGCCGTTCGACCAGGCTCGACGATGGGTCGGGGGCGTGAGCGGAAGCCGCCATGGGTGGGGCCAAGAAGCTACAGACCGAGGTCGACGAGGCAGTCCTGTCCACCGCCGACGCAGCGCAGGCGTTGCGGGAGATCACGGCGCTCCTTTGCCAGAGAACTCGCTCGCCGGTCGCGCTGCTCGCGCGCTGGGAGGACGAGGAGCGAGGCGCGTCGCCGCTCGCCCATCCGGGGCTGAGCGCTCCACTGGCCGAGAAGCTCTGCGCCGCGCTCGCCCCCTTCCGCGCGGCGTGTCTGCGCTCGGACGCTCCGCTCACTGCTCTCGACCGAACCGCGCTCGCCGCCCTCCCCGACGAGCTTCGCGCTGCCAAGATCGGCGGGCTGTTCGTCATCCCGCTGCACAAGGCGGGGAGGCCCCTGGGGCTGCTCCTCCTCGCCCGGCGCGCCGCGAGCCTCGGGGCCGCGACCGCTCGCGCCATCGAGCCGGTGCGCACGAGCCTCACCCTGCTCGTCGAGCAGGTCGTCCATGTCGAGACGATCTCCGTCTACTCCGATGTCGCGAACTTCGACGGCCTCACCGGTCTCCACACCCACCGCTTCTTCCAGGAGACGCTCGCCCGCGAGATCGCCCGCGCTCAGCGGCTCGGGCACCCGGTCAGCTTGATGATGATCGATATCGATCACTTCAAGCAGTACAACGACGCCTATGGCCATCCGCAGGGTGACGCCGCCCTGAAGGAGATCGCCGGCGTCGTCAGGCGGAGCATTCGCAGCTACGATCTGGCGGCGCGCTACGGCGGCGAGGAGCTGGTGCTGGTGCTGCCGCAGACCTCGCCGCACCGAGTGCTGCCGCTGGCCGAGCGCATCCGCACCGCCATCGCCGAGCAGCGCTTCCGCGGTGCGAACGACGCGCACCGCGTGCAGCTCACCGTCTCCATCGGCGTCGCCGGGCTGCCCGCCCACGCCAAGACCAAGTCCGAGCTCATCGAGCGCGCTGACCAGGCGCTCTACCTGGCCAAGGAGGAGGGCCGTGACCGCGTCGTCGTCTCGCTCGTCCGCTCGCGCAAGTCCATTCGCTTCGCGTTCTGTCCCCCGGCGTTCACTAGCTCCTATTACGCCGACATCCTCACCGGTGTGCGCGACGTCATCGAGCAGCTGGGCGGCATCGAGCTGATCGCGCGCGCTCCCGACCGGGAGGCGAATTACCGAGGATTCTCGCAGATCTGCCGCTCGCTCATCCGCAGTGGTGTCGAAGCCGTCGCCCTCGCGCCGCAGTCCGACGCGGTCCTGCCCATGGTGCGCGAGTTCAACCGGGCGCGGGTGCCGGTGTTCTTCTTCAACGCCCCGCGCCAGTTCGACGGTGCCGACGTCGTCTCCTACATCGGCTTTCGGCAAGAGGAGGCGGGGCGCGAGGTGGGCCGCTACCTCGTGCGCGTGCTCAGGGGTCGTGGATCGGTCCTCGTGCTCAAGGGCCTGCCCACCACCACCTCCCTCGATCGGGTCGCCGGGTTCAGGGCCGAGATCGCCCGATGCCCGAAGCTGCGCGTCGTGGCGACTCGGCAAGCCGACTGGGAGCGCGACCGGGCGCGCCGCGCCGTCGAGCGGGTGCTCGAGAAGCGTTCGCTCGACGCGATCTACGCGGTCAGCGACGAGATGGCGCTGGGCGCGAGCGACGCGGTGGCCGCGGCGGGGCGCCGGGGAGAGATCTTCGTCGTCGGACTCGACGGTACCCGCGCAGCGTTGCAGGCCATCCGGGAGGGGGCGCTCACCGCCACTCTGAACACCAACCCGCGGGAGATGGGCCGCATCCTGATGCGGACCGTCGTGCGCGGTTTCAACCGCCGCGAGCGCGTCGAGGCGGAGATCCAGTCCCCCATCAACATCGTCGACCCGGGGAACGTCATGCCCATCACCGTGGCGCCCTCGCAGGGAGCTTGAGGGCGGGGTCACTCACGGGGCCGGGGCAAGGGCGTCCAGGGGCTCGTGAGCCCTGGACGAGGGGGTCGGCGACTAAGGGAGAGGCTCCCAATCTGGCGCTGCGAGCCCGTGGTCCCCCGAAAGGGTCTCCCCATGCCCCGAATCTCCCGCTTGCCGCTCCTCCTACTCGGCCTTGGCTCGCTCGTGGCGGTTTCGTGCGGGGGGGAGGGCGAAGGGGGCGAGCCGTCGGAGCCCGCGACCGGGGGCGCAGCCGCCGGCTCCGACGGTGGGGCCTCCCTCGGGTCCGGGGGCGCTGCTCCGGGCACGGGCGGGGTCGCACCCGCGACTGGGGGTGTGGCTCCCGGCACCGGTGGTAGCAGCCCCATTTCGGGGGGAACGGCCCCGGGCACGGGTGGGGTCGCACCCGCGACCGGGGGTGTGGCTCCCGGCACCGGCGGCACCAGCCCCGGCTCGGGGGGCGCGGGCACCGGCGGGACGGGGCCCGGGTCGGGCGGCGTGGCCCCCGGCAGCGGCGGCGACAGCCTCGGAACGGGCGGCGCGGCCTCCGGTACTGGCGGCACGAGTCCCGGAACGGGCGGTGCTGACCCGAGCACGGGCGGTGCTGACCCGGGCACGGGCGGCGTTGCCCCGGGCACGGGCGGCGCCCCGCTCGGCGAGTGCGATCCGTACGTTTGGCCCGGCTACGACCCCGACCTCGACCTCCAGTTCGACGCCACCGACCTCGACCCGAGCCAGTTCACCGTCTACCAGGGGTGCGACGAAAGCGAGGTGGCGGGCACCATCACGTCGGGGTGGTGGTCGTTCATCTGGGGTCCCGATCGCAACCCGCAGATCACCGACGATCAGATCCACCAGGTCCTCGCTGGCCTCAACGAGGATCTCGGCTACATCCGCGACGCGATGGGGTGGCCGCCCGACGATCTGGCCCAGAATGGCTACTTCAGCTCGGTCTATCTGTACGGCTCGGGCCTCTGCACGGACAACGCCTCGAACACGGCGACGGGCGGCTGGCAGTCGAACATCGGCCCCTACGCCATGGTCCTGCTCTCTTGGGCGCCAATCGTGGACTACGATCGGGGCGGGATCACGCACGAGGCGATCCATGCCATGGTCAAGGGCGCGCCAGGGGGTGACAACAAGGCGCACTGGTTCAACGAGGGCGGCAACACCTGGATCCAGCAGCAGCTCTACGCCCAGCGGGACGGCAGCTACGGGGTCGGCTTCCTCGACGGAGTGCCCTTCATCGCTCCGCACCAACCCGTCGAGTGCTACAGCGGCTGGCTCATCGACGGCACCTTCGGCGGTCCGGACGCGGAGGGCGTCGGCGGCGAGAACTGGCGCCGATACCTGGGCGGGACCCAGTATAACTCCGTCTTCTCGCACTTCCTCCACCAGTACCTGTCGCCGGGCGCCAATGCCTGGATCTGGCAGCAGGCCGAGCCCCGCAACATCCTCGAAACCCTCGCCACGGGGCTCGGCGACGAACAAACGCGGCACCTCGTCATGGAGTATCGGGCTCGACTGGCGCTGGTCGACCTCGGTCCGTGGCGTGACGCCCTCCTCCGGGCGATCAATGGTGAGTGGGGGAGCACCATCCGTAGGGAGATCGGGACCGCCGACATACCGGACTACCTGGCGGTCGCCTATGCGCCGACCACCACGAATGGATCGACCATCGTGCCGGACGAGTACACCCTGCCGGGCTGGTCGGGCTCGAACCAGATCCCGCTCGCCGTGAGCGGCAGCCAAGTGAGGCTCGACTTCAAGCCGGAGGGCGCCAACATGCGGATGCAACTCGCCTACTGGGCGGAGGACGGGACCGCCGTGTACAGTCGGCCGGTGGCGAGCGGCGAGCTCTGTCTGCGCCTCGACCAGGCCCCCAAGGACGGCGTGGTGATCGCGGTCGTCAGCAACACCGACTACGTGTACACGGGTGACGAGATTCGCGGGACGAAGTACGACTACTCCGTCGACATGGTGGAGGGCGTGAGCTCGACGGCGGACCGCACCACGAAGTGGTTCCTGAACGACTGACCCGACCGGTCGCCGCCGCGGGGAACGCCCGGCGCCGGGACCGTGGGCGGGGGGACGGGCGGCCCCGCCCGCTGCCAGGAGCGGTCCGCGAGTGCTGGCTCGGCGCCGCCTCGGAGACGGGAGCAGGGCGCGACGCACGTGCCGTGACCTCTCGGCCGAGGGGGTCGGCGCGGCGGTGACGCACTGATTGCCCCCGCGGCAGAACCGAGAGCCGACCCCTGGGGGCCGCGAGTGGGGACGGCGGTCCCGTCGGATCCCCCCCGCCGCTTGCGTGGCGGGGGCCGGCTCGACTATGAGCAGCCCGTGACCGGCCTCGCGGCGTGGCGACGGTCGACGATCCAGGCGACGGACGCGGGCAGGGAGGCTCAATGAACATCGTCGTCGTCGGCGCCGGGGTGGTGGGTCAATCGCTCGCCGAGCAGCTCTCCGTCGAGGGGCACCGGATCTCGATCGTGGACCGGGACCGGAGCAAGCTGCGCGCCATCGGCGAGAAGCTCGACGTGCTCTGCGTCCGCGGTAACGCCAGCACGCCGTCCGTGCTCAAGCGCGCCGGCGTCGAGAAGGCGCAGATGGTCATCGCCGTCACCGATCTCGACGAGGTCAACCTGGTCGCGGGCATGGTGGCCGATCGACTGGGCGTGAAGCACACCATCGCCCGGGTGAGAAACCTCGAGTACTTCAGCGAGTCGTCGCCGCTGTCGATGGAGCAGATGGGCATCGATCAGGTGATCGATCCCGCCCGGTCCATCGTGGACGCGATGGTGCGCACCATCGAGAACCCGGGCACCTACCACCTGGCCACGCTCGCCGGCGGACAGATGGTGATCCTGGGGTTCAACATCGCCAAGGACAGCCCCGCGGCCGGCCTGACGATGGCCGAGCTGCGGGAGATCGGCAACATTGAGTCCTTCCTGGTCCTCGACATCAACCGGGGCGACCAGGTCATCGTCCCGCGCGGCCCCGACACCATCGAGCCCGGGGACTCGGTGCACGTCCTGTGCTCCGCGCGCACGCTGAAGCTGGTGACGCCGATCCTGCACGCCGAGCCGCC
This sequence comes from uncultured Polyangiaceae bacterium, assembly GCA_964404725.1. GTDB lineage: Bacteria > Myxococcota_A > Polyangia > Polyangiales > Polyangiaceae > JAFGBI01. Next base: position 45,271 of record CAYOLF010000040.1, on the reverse strand, counting down.
CGCGGTCGAGGTGGTGATCATCGCTGGCGCCAGCCGCATCGGAGTGCAGCTCGCCGAGGCGATCCAGGGGCGCGTGGCGCGGGTGGTGCTGATAGAGCCCGATCCGGCCGCCGCCGAGGAGGCCGCGGAACGCCTGCCCGGCACCCTGGTCCTGAACGGCTCGCCCACCGACCTCGACGTCCTCGAGGAGGCGTCACTCGACCAGTGCGACCTATTCTGCGCCCTGTCGGACGACGACCAGGCCAACGTCATGTCCGTGCTGCTCGCCAAGAAGCACGGACGGGCCGTGGTGGCGGCGCTGGTGCACCAGCCCGAATACGTCCCGGTGCTCAGCAACCTCGGCATGGAGATCGTGATCAACCCCCGATTGATCACGGTCGGTGAGATCCTGATGCACGTCCGCCGCGGCCACGTCCAATCCGTCACCCGCTTGGCACAAGGGCGAGCCGAGATCCTCGAGCTCGAGGTGCCTGAGGCGGCCCCCGCGGCGCGCGCCAAGCTCAGGGACCTCCGGTTCCCGGAGCACGCACTGCTCGGTGCGATCGTGCACAACGGGGTGATGCGCATCCCGGATGGCGACAGCACTATCGAGCCCGGCGACACCGTCGTGGTCTTTGCGTTGCCGGATGCGATCCCGGGGATCGAGAAGCTGTTCAGCCGTCGCCGGTGGTTCCAGTGGCCAGTATGACGCGCCTCCGTAGCTCTGCGCCGCGCCGCGCCGCGTGGGCCCGCGGGCAGGCGGCGGCCGCTCGATGTGGGAGATCCCCCCGTTCTTGTTCAGCCCGTGGTTCGTCGTCATGAGCTGGCGCGTCGTCCTCTCCGTCCTGGGGTCCCTCCTGCTCATCCTGGGGGCGTGCTTCACGGCCCCGCTCGTGGTGACGATCGTCTACGACCTGGCTGCCCCGGGCGGGCTCCGGCAGGTCGTGGCGTTCGCCGCGACGCTGGCGTTCTGTGTGGGCGCCGGCGTGATGCTGCGGCGTCGCTTCGGGGGGAGCACGGATTCCGTGGGGCGACGGGAGGGGTTCGTCATCGTCACGGCGTCGTGGCTCGTCGCCGTGCTGGTCGGGATGATCCCCTTCTTGGCCGGCGGGGCGACCACCAGCGTCACCGATGCCTTCTTCGAGACGATGAGCGGGTTCACCACCACCGGGGCCTCCGTCTTCGCCGCGGCGGAGCTGGACGCCATGCCCCGCGGGTTGATGTTCTGGCGCTGCATGACCCAGTGGTTGGGCGGGATGGGCATCGTCGTGCTGAGCGTGGCGATCCTGTCCTCCCTCGGGATCGGGGGGTATCGCCTGCTCAGGGCGGAATCCCCGGGCGGCATGGCCTACGAGCGCGAGCAGCCGCGGATCACCGACGCCGCCAAGGAATTGTGGCAGCTCTACCTCGGGATCTCGGCGGTCCAGGTGGTCCTGCTCGTGCTCGCGGGCACCACCATCTACGACGCGCTCTGTCACACGTTCACCACCATGTCCACCGGGGGATTCTCCCCGCACGGGGAGTCGGCCGCCTTCTTCGCCCCGCACGTGCAGTGGATCCTCATCGTGTTCATGTTGGTCGCGGGCGCCAACTTCTCGCTGCACGCCCAGCTGGTTCGGGGCCGGCTCGCCCTGGCGCTGCAGAACCCGGAGCTTCGCCTCTACGGGGCAATCGTGCTGGGCTGCGCGGTGCTGGGTGTCGCGATAACGCCGACCGGCGCGAACGTCGAAGAGCGGGTCCGGGACGTGGTGTTCCAGGTGGTCACCATCACCACGACGACCGGGTTCGCCACCAAGGATTACGACGCCTGGCCCCAGCTCATGCGCCTGGTGTTGCTCCTGCTGATGCTCACCGGCGGCTGCATGGGCTCGACCGCTGGCGGCATCAAGGCCGCCCGCCTGCTCGTCTACGCCAAGGCGCTGGTGCGCCAGCTGCATTTTCTGATCTACCCGCGCGCGGTCCGCCCGCTTCGCAGCGGCACGAAGCTCCTCGAGCCCGGGATCGTGGCCAACATCCAGGCGTTCGGCACCCTCTACGCGGCCTGCCTCCTGGTCGGCGCGATGGTGATGGCGGCTTGCGGCTACGACATCGCGACCTCGGTGTCGGCTGCGGCCGCGGCGCTGGGAAACATCGGACCCGGGCTCGGCGCGGTCGGCCCGATGCAGACCTGGGCGCACCTGCCCGCCATCGCCAAATGGGTGATGAGCCTGTTGATGCTGATGGGACGGCTGGAGCTCTTCTCGGTGGTCGTCCTCTTCACGCCCTGGGTCTGGACCCGCTGAGCGCGGCCGGGAGAGGACGCCCGTGCTCCGGCGCGGCGCCGAGGACTCGTCGCGGCGAGTCATTGAAAGGTCATTGACGCGGTCAATGATAGGGGCCACAATGCTCGGAATGGCAGTTGGGCGGGGCGATCAGCTCACGGCGCAGCACCACCGGGGCGACGAGCCGCACCTGCTCCGCGAGATCGTCCGTACCTACCAGGTGCTCACGGCGGGGTTCGCGCAGCGGACGGGGATGCCGGCGGCGCGGTTCGGGCTGCTGCGGGTTCTGGCCTTGGCCCCGCAGGATCTCGGCGTCATGGATCTCGCCCGGGAGCTCGGCGTCAACGCGGCCGCGGTCACGCGGCAGGTGCAGGAGCTCGAGCGCGAGGGGCTCGTCCGCCGGCGGCCCGATCGCCGGGATGGGCGACGCAGCTACGTTGGCCTTACACCGAAGGGGCGGCGGGTGTTCGTCGAGATCCACGCGCGCACGCACGAGCTCGAGCGGGCGCTGGCGGCGGTGCTCGGTGAGGAGGAGATGCGCAGCGCGGCGGCGGTGCTCGGGCGGCTGCGGGCGCTGGTCGAGGGCCGGGGCTCTGGTCGAGAGGAGGGCGGCGGATGAGGTCGGGTACGCAGGCGGACGACGGAGCCGAGGAGCGCGGGAACGTGTCAGCGAAGTCTACGTGCTCCCGGTCGAACCAGGGGGTCCGTGCTTGGGTGACGCCCCTGACCATCGGCGCATTTCTGCTGATCGGGGTCACGGGTCTGTTGATGTTCTTCAAGGTGCGTGGCGGCCTCATCGTGATCGTTCACGAGTGGCTGAGCCTGGTGTTCGTGGTCGTCGCTGCCCTGCACACGTGGCTGAACTGGGGTGCTGTGCGCGCACACCTGTCGCGCGCGCGCGGGATCGTCGTCGTGGGGTCGTTCGCGGGGCTGCTCGTCCTCTCGCTCCTACCCGTGGAGGAGGTATCCGAGATCGCACGAGCACACGGGCACGGTCAGGAGGAGCTGGGACGCCGGGCCGCGGAGGCCCTGCTCGGTGCCCGCGTCTCCACGGTGGCGGAGCTCACCGGATGCACGTCCGAGCAGGTGCGCGAGGGCCTCGCTCGCAACGGCGTCGTGGTCGACTCGGACCAGCTCACCTTGGCCGAGGTAGCCCGCCAGAGCGACGCCCATCCCGCGCGGGTGCTCGAGGTGGCGCTGCAAGCCGGCGCACGGTGAGCACGCGCCGCCGCGCGCGCCCCTCCAAGATCCGGGCCTGAGCCCATGCCTCAGCGGGCGTTCGGTCCACGTCGGCGCCGCGCGCCGAGCGCGCCGAGCGCCAGGAGCCCGAGCAGCAGGCCCGTGGTTCGCGCGCCTGACGGTGAGGCGACGCGGCAGCCGCAGCTCGGATCGTCAGCGGCGTCGCTCTTGGTCGAAGCGGGGCCGGCCGGGATGCCGCCGGTGAGGGCTCCGCCGCTGGTCGCTGCGCCGCCCACGGCAGTGGCGCCGGTGCCGAGGGCGCCGCCCGTGGGGGCTCCGCCGCTGGCGAGGCCCGGGTTTCCCCCGGTCGTGGTGGCGCCGCCGGTGCCGGGGACGCCACCGGTCGGGCTGGTGCCGCCGGTGGATGGGACGCCGCCCGTGGCCGGAACGCCGCCCGTGGTCGGGACGCCGCCCGTGGCCGAAACGCCACCGGTGGCCGGGACGCCGCCGGTGGCCGGGACGCCGCCGGTGGCCGGGATACCGCCCGTAGTTGGGATGCCGCCCGTGGCTGGGATGCCGCCCGTAGCTGGGATGCCGCCCGTGGCCGGGACGCCGCCCGTAGCTGGGACGCCGCCCGTAGCTGGGATGCCGCCCGCACCACCGGTGGTGAAGCCGCCACCGGCCGGCACCGCGCCGCCCGTTCCGGGCTCGCCGCCGGTGCCGCCGCTGCCGCCCGCGCCCGAGCAGGCCTCGACCTGCGGATCGAGGCCGCCGGCCTCGTCGAGGCCGAAGAATTCGAGGATCGCGTCCTGCTCGTAGGGCATCGAGTGCGCGCCGTTCTGGCCGGCCCAGGCCTCGAACACGACGTAGCCGCAGTCGTCCTCCCAGAACTGGCGGTCGTAGGTGGCGTTCGAGGTGGTGAGCGAGTCGGTCGACGTCGGCGTCGTGTCGAGGCCGAGGACGTTCGTCCACTCCTTGATGGACTCGTTGAAGTTGTTGAAGTTGATGGTCGCGTCGGCCGTGCCGTGGAAGAGCTGGACGCGCGGGCGGGGACCGGAGTAGCCCCCGTACATGCCGCGGACGAGGTCGCCCCACTGCGCGGCAGTCTTGGTCGTCCTACCGCCCGCGCAGTTGCCGCTCCACTGGTTGCTCTGGTCGTAACCGTCCGCCCAGCACCCCGCCGCCACCCCCGCCCGCGCGGCGCCCGCCTTGAATACGTCGGGGTACACGGCGAGCAGCGCCTGCGTCATCATCGCCCCCGACGAGCCCCCCATCACGTACACGCGGTTCGCGTCGGCGCCGTATTGCGCGAGCACGTAGTCCACCATCTGCACGACGGCCTGCGTGTCGCCGCCGCCGTCGTGGGTCAGCGACTGGGTCGTGCCGACGTCCCAGCAGTTGCGGCCGGTGGCCTCCGGGAGGATGAGGATGAAGCCGTTGCGATCGGCCGCGGACACGACGCCCGAGATGCTGCCGAAGTACCCTTCGGCTGGCGTCCCGCAGGAGTGGCATCCGACCACGATTGGCGGGTGCTCGGCCTGCGTGTCCGGGACGTAGATGTACATGCTGACGTAGCTCGGGACGCCGCTCGCCCCCCAGGTGCCGCGGTCCACCGGCGTCAGGGATGCCGCCCGCGCAGGGGGGGCGGCGAGCAATCCGAGGGAGAGCGAGGCGAGCGCGAGCGCCGGGAGCTGGGATCGATGCATGGGGAGGTACCTCTGGAATGAAAGCGTGGACGTGGATTGTCCAGCGCCCCGGTCCCCATCCGCGGCACACCCTGGCCGCGACCTGCCTGCGAAGCGCGGAGGACGGACGGGCCGTCCTCTCGCCCGAGAGGATAGCGCCCGTTCGGAGGCCGGTCACGGGCCGAGCGCTCCCCGCTGCCATTCTCGTCCTTTCGCCGTGCGGCCGCGGTTCGACCCACGAAAAGCGCCGCGCCTGGCCATTCACGCCCCCGGGGACCACGGCCGTCCCGCTCCGATCCACACTTCGCCTGGAGCCACCGATGACGCGACCCGCCGCCGCCCTCCTCTCTGCCCTGGCCGCCCTGCTGGTCACCGCCTGTGGTGGTGGCGATGACGTGCCGACGCCATCACAGGGGGAAGGGTCCGGGGTAGGGGGCAACGGGGTCGGTACGGGCGGGACCGTGGCCGGCACGGGCGGGACCGTGGCCGGCACGGGCGGGACCGTCGCCGGCACGGGCGGGATCGGGACCGGCACGGGCGGGATCGGGACCGGCACGGGCGGTAGCGAGCCGTCGACGGGCGGGTCGTCGGGGACGGGCGGCAACGTACCGTCGACGGGCGGGTCGCCGGGGACCGGCGGCACGGCGCCCGGCACGGGCGGCAGCGAGCCGTCGACAGGCGGATCGTCGGGGACCGGCGGCACGGCGC
>CAYOLF010000040.1:0-39359 GCA_964404725.1 uncultured Polyangiaceae bacterium | reverse complement strand
ACGGGCGGCAGCGAGCCGTCGACAGGCGGATCGTCGGGGACCGGCGGCACGGCGCCCGGAACGGGCGGCAGCGAGCCGTCGACGGGCGGGTCGTCGGGGACCGGCGGCGCGGCGCCGGGCACGGGCGGCAGCGAGCCATCGACGGGCGGCTCGCCGGGGACCGGCGGCGGCGAACCGGCGGATCCGGTCTGCGAAGTCCCGCCCGCGAGCGAGCACCAGCCCAACCCGAGCGTGGGCGGGGGCGGATCGCCCTACGACGAGTCCGACCATTTCCTCCTCTTCGGGCTGGCCGAAGCTGACAGCGCGCTGAACACCCTGGAGGCGGCCCACCAGTGCTTCGTCGAGGACTGGTGCTGGCGTTCCCCGGGGCTGTCCGTGCACGCTGACGATGGCCCCTACTACAAGTTCAACGTCTACGCGGAGCCCAGCCTGAGCGCCGGCGGCTACATGCAGTACGACTACGCCGCCGGCATCGCCTACATCGAGGTGCTGGCGAGCCTCATCGACAACGCCGGGGTGACGGTCCACGAGTACGGTCACGCGCTCACCCTGACCGAGTACGGCTGGGTGGATCAGAAGAACACCGGCTTCTGGTGGGAGAGCGTCGCCAACTTCGTGGCGGACACCTTCATGACCTCGCCCTTCTGCGAGGACGCCAGGGACGCCCACGGGATCGCGGAGGGTCGGACCCTCATCGAACTCGACACGGTCATCGGGCACTCCTACTGGACCATTTGCATGAACCAGAACTACTACCAGGCCTGGCCGTTCTTGACGTACCTGACCAACAATCCGGACGGCTACCCAGGGCTCGGTCGGATGGTGCTGCCCGATCTGTTCCGCAACCACCTGGGCAACAACGAGACGCCCCTGCACGTGCTCGAGCGGCTGGCGTCGCCGGTCACCGTGCCGACGATCCTGGGGCGCTACTGGGCGCGCATGGCCTACCTCGACATCGGGCACCCGCAGGCCCAGAGCCTGTTCTTCGACGCTCGGAGCAGGCTGGACTTCGACAACCTGACGTCGGTCGGCGATCAGACCTACTCGCCGGTCGCGGGCCGCGCGCCGCGCTACGGCGGCGCGAACATCGTCCCGCTGGAGGTGACCGGAAACGGGACCGTGAGCGTCCAGGTCACGAACCTCGGCAACGGGCTGCCGGAGAGCGACTTCGTCGCCACCCTGTCCGTTCGCGCGGCGGGCGGCTCCGTGCGTTACGTGGACCTGCCGGACGGCGCTGGGCAGGCGACCGTGGGGGGCGACGAGGAAGTGAGCCTGGTGGTGGTGAACGCACCCGACGAGCTCTACCTGTTCGATCCCGAGTTCATCGACGCGGAGCCGTCCTCGGACCCCGCCAACACGGAGCTCCACTACGAGGTCCAGATCACCGGAGCGACCCCGGCGAGATAGGCGCGTCCCCGGCTTCTGGCGCGCTCAGCAGCCCTGGGTGAGATACTTCCAGGCCGGGGTCCGGCCCTTGGTCACCATGGGCGGCTCGACCGCCAGGATGTAGTCGACCCGGCGGTTGGCCTGCTCGTCCACCTCGTCGGCCGTGAGCTTCTTGAGGGCGGTCTCGCCGAACCCCTCGTAGGCGATCGGGGTGCACAGGCCGCGTTTCATGAACCAGGCGGCGATGGCTCGCGCGCGGTCCCTCGACAGGTTCAGGTTGTGCCCGTCGCTCCCGCGGGTGTCCGTGTGCCCCGCGATGAACAGCGTGACCTTGCCGAGCTGCTTGCTCTCGACCTTGGCGAGGACCGCCTTGATCTTGTCGTAGCTGTCCTCCAGGCTCGGCACCTCGCTCTGGCGGATGATGGCCCGATCGGTGTCGAACTCCACCTCCCTGTGCTCGATGCGGACCGTCCAGGGGATGAGGAAGACGCTCTGGTAGCCGCCGTCGTCGCCGGTGACGCGGATCTCGATCTTCTCGATCTCGTCGCGGGGGATGGGATCCCAGCGCATCTCCCGCGTCGGGCCGGCGTAGCGGAACGCCTTCTCCACCGTAGTCTCCCCGTCCTTGAGGGTGATCTTCATGCCGAGCTGGCAGATGGGACCGTCCATCTCCGCTTCGAGTCGCCCCTCCTCGATGCTGACGAGCTTGCGGTCGATCATTAGCTTCAGCTTGGCGTCGCTCTCGCGACACTCGCCGGCGCCCTCCTCGTCCTGCTGGAGGGACTCCGACTCGGTGCGGGGGGGGCTCGAGGGCTCGGCGGTCGCTGCCTCGGCGAACGGCGATTCCATCGGCGCTTCCGCCTCGGCCGCTGGCTCGGCCGCGGGCGCCGGGTCGGTGCGATCGGCGGCCGTGCTCGGCTCGGTGCTGGACTGCTGGGCCCCGCCGCAGCCCTGGGCGGCGAGCCCGGCCGAGGCGACGACGGCGAGGGCGAGGGTGGCGTGCTGCATCGATGACTCCGTATCCTCCGCGCTGGGTCGGGCCCGGGCCAGCGTAAGGAGCGCCGCGTGGTTACACAACGGGAGAACGGCGGCGGCGGGCGCCGCAGACGGCGCTACTTGCCCGCGACGGCCCCGAGGATGGCGGCGACGGCGCCCGCGCCCCCCGGACCGGGTGGAGCGTCCGTGGGCGCCGCGAGCCCCCCGCGGTGGACAGGGCCGAAGGTCGACGGTAACGTGGGCGCCATGTCGTGGGTGGTGACGAAGGCGGGGCGAAGCGCCGGGTACTCCGGCGTGTCTTCGCGGCGCCAGGGCGCCGTGGGCCCTCACCCCACCCAGGGTCCGGGGCGTCGCGGGCTCGCCCGCTTCTCGCGGCGTGAACCGGCCGCTCCGGGCTAATCCAGCGCGTCCTCGGTGACGTCTGACACGCTGGGCCTCCGCGTCGTGACGCGACGCCGGCGCCTCGCGTGCCAAGAACTCGTCTCGCGATCCGCGAGCGAAAGGCCGTCGACGCCGACGCTGCTGGAGGCACCAGGATGGAACCCTACGACCGCAAAGAAGCGCTGGTGGCTCGGGAGACCCCCGAGATCACGATCGTCACGTCCGGGCAAGAGCTCCCGGAGTGGACCAGTCGGGAGGCCCTGGCGGCCTTCATTCACGAGTTCATGAAGCCCTACGAGGACACGCTGCCCGACACGCGGAGGGGCGTGGACGATGCGCTCGGAAGCCGACCCGAAGCGGGCGGTTTCGTCGTGCTGGCGCGGGTCGACCGACGCCTGGCCGGGGCGTTGGTCATGCTCCGCACGGGCATGAAGGGCTACGTTCCGGAGAACCTCCTGCTCTTCGTGGCGGTCGACGACCGCCTGCGGGGGCACGGCATCGGGGGTGCGCTGATCCGGGCCGCCGTGGAGCGCTGCGAGGGGAGCGTGAAGCTGCACGTCGAGTACGACAACCCGGCGCAGCGACTCTACCAGCGGCTCGGCTTTAGCAACAAGTACGCAGAGATGCGTCTTGTCCCCGGCGAGGCACCGTGAACCGCCTCATCCTCAACCTCGACGCGCTTCGGCACAACCTCGGGGTCATCGACGGCTGGATGCGCGATCACGGGGCCACCTGGACGGTCGTGACCAAGGTCCTCTGCGGCCACACGGAGACGCTCCGGGCGCTCTCCACGATGGGCGTCCGGTCGATCGGGGACTCGCGGCTGCGGAACCTCAGCTCCCTCGGGGAGATCATGCCGCGGTCGTGGTCGCAGACCTGGTACCTGCGGGTTCCCAACCTGGGGTCGCTCGAGGAGGTCGTGCGGCTCGCCGACGTCAGCCTCAACAGCGAGACGAAGATCATCGAGGCCCTCAACGAGGAGGCCGGGCGCCGGGGCGTGGTCCACCGCGTGGTCATCATGATCGAGCTGGGCGACCTTCGGGAAGGGATCCTCCCCGGGTCGCTCATCCGTTTCTACGAGCAGATCTTCGAGCTGCCGCACGTAGACGTCGTGGGCATCGGCTGCAACTTGGGCTGCATCAGCGGCCAGGTGCCCACCGTGGATCAGTACATGCAGCTGGTGCTCTACCGAGAGCTGCTCGAGCTCAAGTTTGGCCGCAAGCTCCCGCTCATTTCGGCGGGCTCGAGCGTGACGCTGCCGATGCTGCTCGCCCGGGAGCTCCCCAGGGCCATCAACCACTTCCGGATCGGGGAGTCGTTGTTCCTGGGCAGCGATCTAATCTCCGGGGCAGCGCTCCCCGGCCTGCGCACGGACGCGGCGGTGCTCGAGGCGGAGATCGTGGAGATCAAGAACAAGAGCCTGGTGGCCGTGGGCTCGGGGGGCGCCGTGGCGCCTTTTGGCGCCGTCGCCCAGCAGGACGTGGCGCCCGGGCAGCGCGGGTACCGGGTCCTCGTCAACGTCGGACAGCTGGACACGGACACGGCGGGCCTGCAGCCCGAGGATCCGTCGTTCTTGATCGCGGGGGCGAGCAGCGACATCACCGTGCTCAACGTGGGCGACGACCCGGGGGCGCTCCGGGTGGGCGGCTCCATCCGCTTCCGGCTCAACTACGCGGCGATGCTGCGGTTGATGTCCAGCGCCTACGTCCCCAAGGTCATCGTTCCGGGGCCCGTCGAGCTGGAGCGGGGGCAGGCGGCAGACGACGGTGACGTCGCGCGCCCGGCGCTCCTCCCGACCAAGCTGGCCCGGGCCGTGCTACCGGTGCCGTCGTCCCCGCGGGGCGCCGGGGTCCGGCTGAGGAGCGCCCAATGACCGCGCTCACGCCGAGCTCGGGCCCTGGCCTGGAGACGCTGGTGCGACGGGACCGCGAGGTCTGGGACGCCTGCGCCCCGAGCTACGAGGACCGGATCGTTCACGGTCACCCCGACGTGCAGGCTTACCTCGGCTTCGAGGACGATCTGATCGACCGGCTGCTGATCTACTTGGTTCGGGACTGCGGCCGGAGGGTCCGGCTCCACGACGTGGGCTGCGGCTCTGGGCGGCTCCATCTGCGTTACGGCCGCCAGCTCGCGCCGGGGGACGAGGCGCGCACGGAGCCGGCCCTCGCGACCGGTCTCGATGCCGTCTGTGGCGTGGACTTCTCGGCGCGGATGCTGGAGCTGGCGCGGCGCAAGCTCGTCGCGGCGGGGCTGGAGCCGCTGCTGGGTTCTCGTCTGCTGCTCGAGGAGGGCTCCGCGTTCGATCTCGCGGCGCTCCCCGCCGACCCGCTGCCCGTGGCCGTGACCCTCTGCAACACGATCGGCGTCATGCAGGGGCCGACGGGGGCCGGACGCCTCTTCGCGGCGCTGCGACGGGCCGTAGGGGCTGGTGGGATCGCCCTCGTGAGCTGCTACCAGCGCGAGGCCGTCGAGGGATTCGCGCTAGGGAACTACGAATCGACCCTGGACGTCTCCGGGCAGCCCCGGTGGTTGACCCCGGCGGACTACGCGACGAGCTCGCACCTCCAGGTCCCGCGGCACTACAAGCGAGCGCACGACCCATCCCCCACCATCGCGGTGGACGTCTTCGATCGGTCCGAGCGGCTCGTCGAGGCCGGACACGTCCTGACCCGCGACGCCAAGCTGGTTCGCGCGACCATCCGCACCGGGCACATCCGGACGCACTCCGACTACGAGTCGCGGTGGTACTCCTTCCGGCAGCTCGATCGCTGGATCGCAGAGCACTGGGCCGGGGTGCAGACGCACCACGTCCGCGGGGCCGCGCTCGACGCGCTGCGTGGCAGGCCCGCGCAGCTGGCGTTTCTGGACGGCAGCGGCCTGCTGGCGGAGTTCTTTCGCCGCTACGGCAACATCCGGGGCGGAGGACGCCGTTGTCCTCGGCCTGGTTGACCTGGGCGATCGTCGCTGCCTACCTGAGCTTCAGCTTCGTCAACGGCGTCGTCGGCCGCGCGAGGCGCGAGCGGGCTTGTCGCGAGCGGGAGCTGGCGCGCGTTTGGCCTTCTTCTTGGCGGGGGGCGGCGCCGGCTTCCCGAAGACGAGGGCCTGGCAGAGCTGGTCGTCCGCGACGACCCAGACGGCCGGCGACCCACGGGACGGGTTGTGGCCGATGTAGCGGATCTCTTGCCCGGAGACGCTGTCGCCCACGCGACGGAGTTCGCCATGTTGCTCGTCCTTGGTCTTGACCACGGCGCTAGACCAACGCGGATCCATCGCGACCGCCGTGCTCAGCACCACGAGATCGTCGCAGACCGGCGCGGCGAGCGGGTGAACGGGGGGGACGGCGCTGGCCGCCGAGGGATTGCTCCCCAGCAGCGGCCCCGTAGCGGAGTCGAAGGGGTTTCGTCGCAGGATCACCTCCGCGCGAGCATCGCGTCCCACCGAGCTCGCCGTGGGCGTTGGGGGCGGGGGCGACGCCGGGGGCTCGGGTAACGGTAGCGAGAGGAGCTCGAGCTCGATCAGCGCGGTAATGGCGCGCGCGTTGAGCGACGCAGACGTGAGCACGGCTCCCGCGACGAGGGCTTGTCCCAATTTCTTCGAAGAAATCCTCAACCTCAGCTCCCTGACCTGCCTCCCGCGTGTTCGAGCCGGCGCCCCCGTATCCGACGGCGTCGCTCGTGAAGCGCTCCGACTCGCAAGGCCATCGCGCGTGAGCGCGACGACACGACCGAACGCTCTGTCCCTTGACGGGCTAGCACCGCCGGGCCCGCCTTGTCCACCCCCGATGGGGAGGAACATGGGCGCGTTGCTCACGGAGGCGGCCGCGGACGCGGGCCGCGCTCGGTGGCGCGGGGAAGCGGCCTGCGCTAGGGGGATCGGGGCATGCTTTTCTCGCGATTTCGGGGGTTCTCACTGGCCCTGCTCATCTTCGGCTGCCTCATCACCGGGCTCGGCGTTGCGTCCGTCCGCGCGCGGTCCGACGCGGATCTGCCGGAGCGCTTCCGCGTCTACCCATACACGCAGATGTCGCTCTCGGTGGGCTCACCGGGGGACGGGTGGCAGCTTCGCGCGAAGAAGCTGCGGGCGAGTTCGCGCCTCCGCCTCAAGAACCCGGAGCGAAACGCCGTCTACGGTCACCCCGCGCTGGTGCTGATGCTGCAGCGCACGGGAGAGCAGATGGGGCGCGAAGCGGGAGGAGCGGCGCTCCTGGTCGGCGATCTCTCGACGGAGTTCGGGGGTGCGCTCGCCGGGCACCGTTCCCACCAGAGCGGCCGGGACGCGGACGTCGGATTCTTCGCGCTCGATGCGCGCGGTCGTTCGCGGCAGCTGGACCGCCTCATCGCCTTCGACGGGGAGGGGAAGGCCAAAGACGGGAGCGGGCTCCGATTCGACGACTACCGCAACTGGCTCCTGGTGCAGATGTGGCTCCGCGATCAGCGGGCGGTCGTCAGGTGGGTCTTCGTGTCGAGCCCGCTGCGCCAGCGCCTGCTCGACTTCGCGCGGGAGCGCCCCGCCTTCCGCCAGTACGGCGACGCCGCGGCCAAGCTGTTGGTGCAGCCCCGAAACTCCAGCGCGCACGACGACCACTTCCACGTCCGCGTTGCCTGCCCGAAGACCCAGGACGGCCTGTGTCTGGAGGCCGGGCATCTCCAGGACTGAGTTGCCGGCGAGCCCCGCGCGCGGGCGTGGCCCGTGGGTTCTGGACTCCGGCGAGCGACTACCAGACTCCCTCGGGGAGGCGCACCCCGGGGAGACGCTCGCGGGCCCCCGCGAGGAGCGCCTGGGCGACGACGTGATCCTCGCTGGTGCGCTTCGTGTCGGGATCGGTGTCCGAGGCCGGCTTCCCCGCTCGATGCAGGAGCCTGCCTGCGGCGTAGTAGCGACGATCGGGGGCGGGGACGGGGCTGCCGGCGAGCTGATCGGTGATCCGGGTTTCCGCGAGCACCAGGGCGTCGTTGGCGAAGTAGAAGCCCGTGGTGACGGTCGGCGGCCCCAGCTCGGTTCGGCGCAGGATCTTCACGATCTTCTCCTCGATCTCGAACACGATCACGCTCGAGCCCATGCCCTCGGCGTTGTGCGCCTCGGTGACGCGTACGGATCCCTTGCCCACCGCGCAGTCGATCCGATCGGCGTGGACCGTGATGCCCGAAGCGGTGCCGAGATCGGGGGCGGGTCCGTCCGGCGCCAGGGGCGGGGACGCGGAGCCCCCGGCGGGCGCGTCGCGGGAGCCGCCCGGCAGCTTGCACGCCAGCAGCGCGCCGAGCAGGCAGGCGGCGGCGGCGAGGAGGGGGACGAATCGTCGGGGCGTTGCCATCACACCATCCTACCCGAGCGGCGGCGTGGCCGGGACCCCGACGCCCGATCGCTGCCGGCGCGGCCGGTCGGTGGGCTGTGCCGGTCAGACGCGGCGCAGGATCAGCACCGTGTTGACGCCGCCAAAGGCGAAGTTCTGGACGGCCACCGTGTTCACCACGGCGTCATGGACCTCCGGCACGTGGCGGAGCATGGCGCAGTCCGGGTCCACCTCCTCGAGGTTCAGCGTTGGGACCAGGACGCCGCGCCTCATCAGGTACAGGCAGAAGATGGTTTCCATCACGCCGCAGGTGCCCATGGTGTGGCCGACGTAGCTCTTGAGCCCGGTCACCCAGGGCCGGTCCCCGTAGATCGCGTGCATCGCTTGCGCCTCGATGACGTCGCCGAACCGCGTCGCCGTCGCGTGGGCGCTCACCAGATCCACGTCGGACGGGGCTACCCCTGCCGCCGCGAAGCCCGTGCGCAGAGTGAGCTCGATGCCGGCCGCGCTGGGCAGGATCATGTCGCCGCCGTTGTTGCAGTTGGCGAAGCCCACGACCTCCCCCAGTATCTCCGCGCCGCGGCGCCGGGCGAAGTCGAGCTCCTCCAGCATGACCGCGCCGGCGCCCTCGCCGATGACCAGCCCGTCGCGGCGCCGATCGAAGGGCCGGGGGGTCTGCTCCGGGGTGGCGTTGAAGGCGTGGGAGGCGACCAGGAGCTGGTCGAAGACGGCGACGGCGGTGGTGTCGTACTCGTCGGCGCCGCCGCACAGCATCACGTCTGCCAGCCCGAACTTGATCGCCTCGTAGCCAAAACCGATCGACTGGCTGCTGGTGGTGCAGGCCGTACAGGAGGCGATGGTCCGTCCCGTGATGGAGAACATGCGGGCGATGTTCGCCGCGGCCGTGTGGGTCATCGACTTGAGGTAGGCGGCCGCGTTGACGCGGAGCACGGCGGCCCGGTCCTCCGTGAACAGGGCCTGCAGCACCTCGCGCTGGACCGTGGGGCTGCCCTGGGTGGAGCCGAAGGCCAGCCCCATGCGGCCGCTGGCGCGAAACTCCGCGTCGAGCCCCGTCGCCTCGATGACCTCCTTGGCGACCTGGCAGGCGTAGAACGCGACCGGCCCCATGGTCTTGGCGTACTTTCGCGGGAAATCAAAGGCGATGTCGTAGTCGACGGTGCCGAAGACCTTCGAGTTGAGGAGGCCCGCGAGGAGCTTGTCCTCCCTGAGCGGCTTGACCCCCGAGCGGCCGGCCGTCAGCCCCTCCACGATGTCCGCCTCGGTCCGCCCCACCGGCGTGATGGCAGACGCAGCGGTGATAACGACTCGCCGTTCCATGTCGTCGTTCGATCTCGCCTCGAGGCGCTACGAGTCGCGTCGCAGCGCCGTCTCGAGGTACCCGGTGAGCTGGTTGATGGTGCGGTGCTCGAAGAGCTGCTTCTTCTGCTCGAGCGACAGGCGCATGCCGTGCCGCGTCTCGAGGGTCTCGAGCATCTCGAGCGCGTCGATGCTGTCGAAGTCGTAGTGCTCGAAGAGGCTCTGGTCCCGGTCCGGATCCTGGATCTTGAACTTCTCCTCGAGGACCTTCAAAAGGACGTCTTCGATCTCGGCTCTCGTCATTCGGTCCTCGATGACGGCACCCCGCCCGGCGCGGGGGCGCGCCGGCGGCGTGGCGGAGGCTCGATGCCGTCCAGTGAAGCAGGCGGGAACATAGCCAACACGCTCGGGGTTCGCCAGGGCGCAATCGAGGGGACTATTGGCCGAGACGCACTGCGCCAGCGCGCCATTTCGTGCGGGGCCGCTGGCGCGTCCAGCGCCGGTACCTGCTCATGGGCCGCCGGGCGGAACCAACGAACCGCCCGCAGGCGGCGGCGCAGGCCGTGAGCCGTCACGGGACGTCGCGGTCGCCGGGGTCGCCGGACGTCGCCAGCAGCAGCCCGGCGAGCGCCAGCCAACTGAGCCGACGCTGCGGGGAGGGCCGGGGCGCCGGGATCCTCGCGGGCCTGCTCGCCCTCGGGCGGTTCGGCGCCCGCGGCTCAGCAGTCGAGGCAGGCCCACTCGACGATGCCGTCGCCGGAGCCGAAGCGCTGCATGGTGAACTTCTCGAGGTCGATGAGGAAGCCCGTCTCGGCGCTGTTCGCCGTGCAGCAGCCGTCGCAGTCGTCGTCGGAGCAGTAGTCGTAGACGACGACGTCGATCTCGCGGTCGCCCTGGCGCAGCCGGAGCGTCTGCAGCCGGTAGGTGTCGAAATCGTCGCTGTGGACGGCGGCGATGTCGTGCTCCATCACCCACTCTTCGGGCATGACGCCGTCGAGCGCCGCGAACTGACCGGCCCAGGTGCACCCGTTGTACTCGAGGCACTCCTCGCTGTTCGGGTCGGGGTACGACTCGTAGTTGGTGAGGTTGGCCAGACGCCAGGCGAGCTCGCCGGCGCCGCCGCCGCTCCCGCCCGCTGGCGCGCCCCCGCTCGAAGGGCCCCCTCCCGTGGTCACGCCGCCGGTGCTGGCGCCGCCCGTGCTGGCGCCGCCCACGTCGGCGCCGCCGGTCCGGTTGCCGCCCGTGGTCGTCGCGCCGCCGCTCTGCGCGGCGCTGCCCTGGCCCCCGGTCGTCGTGGAGTCGATGTCGTCGGCCCCGCCACCGCAGGCGACGAGCCCCCAGGCCAGGCCGAACGCCGCCGCTCTCGGGACTGCTGCACGCTGGGTCATGGTTCGCCTTCGGGTGATCGGCGTTGCCCGCACCGGAGTCGCGCCGCCGGGCCGCGTCCGATCCTACCGCGAGTCGGGACGCATGGGGACCGTCGGTCTGGTCCTGCCCGGCGCCGCCGGGGCCGGCGTCCGGTCGAAGGCAGGTCGACAGGCCCAGACTCCTTGGCTATTGCTCGCTTTCCCCGCTTCCTCGCCCGCGCGCCATCACTCTATGTCCCACCTCACTGCCTTCCGGCTCGCCCTCGCTCCGTTCGTCCTGCTTCCGCTCTCGGGGTGCATCGAGGAGGATCTGGCGCCGGAGCGGCTCGCCGCGCAGGATCCGGCCATCGCCGTCGATCTCGGCGCGATTCGCGCCACCGTGTCGCCCGTCGCCTTCGGCATGCACAGCTCGGTCTACGACAACGCGCTCCGGGATCCACGCCTGCCGGAGCAGCTCGCCGAGTCCGGGATCGCGCTGCTTCGCTACCCGGGCGGCGGCTACTCGGACAACTACCACTGGTCGACCTACTCGATGACGCCTTGGTCGGACGGCAACGCCGGTTATCTGGCGGCGGGCAACGACTTCGGCGGGTTCGCGGCGGTGCTGGACGCGACGGGGACGGAAGCGATGATCACCGTCAACTACGGCTCCAACCTCGCCGGCGACGGGCCCGGGGAGCCCAGGGAGGCGGCGGCGTGGGTCGCCTACGCCAACGGTGACGTCGACGACGAAACCGTCATCGGCGAGGATGGCACCGGGGTCGACTGGCTGACGGTGGCCCACTGGGCGCGGCTGCGCGCGAGCGCTCCGCTCGTCACCGACGACGGGTACAACTTCCTGCGCATCGAGCGCCCGGCTCCGCTCGGGATCCGGTACTTCGAGATCGGCAACGAGGTCTTCGGCAACGGCTATTACGGCAGCAACTACGAGCTGGATCTCCACCTCCCCTACACGGGGGACGAGGAGGACCGGGTGGGCCACAAAGACCTCAGCCCCACCACCTACGGCCGCGGGGTGGTCGACTACGCCGAGGCCATGCGCGCCGTTGACCCGAGCATCGCCATCGGCGCCGTGCTCAACACGCCGCCCAAGGACTACGAGTGGGGCCCGGACTGGAACGAGCGGGTCCTGGCGGAGTGCGTCGACGTCATCGACTTCGTCGTCGTCCATTTCTATCGGGGTAGCGACGATCACAGCGTGATGCGCGCGTCCCACGCCGACATCGACGAGATCATGCGCGAGCTCGACGACACGCTCGCCGAGGCGGCGGGCGAGGACGCGGGCGACATCGAGGTGGCGATCACCGAGCTCGGGCCCAACACCGGGGACGTCTCGCCGGTGGCCGTCGGGATCTTCGCGGCCGAGGCCCACGCGACCTTCCTCGAGGCGGGCGCCCATAACCTCGACTGGCTCGAGCTCCACAAGCCGAGCTTCATCGACGAGCGGACCGGGAGGACCGGGCCCGCCTACGACGGGATCCGCCTAGCCCGGCTGCTCGCGGGGCCGGGCGATCGCTACGTACAGGCCGCGTCGGGCACCCCGGGGGTCTACGCCCACGCCGCGTTGCGCGACGACGGGACGCTCGGACTGATGGTCGTCAACGTCAACGACGAGGACGTCACGGCGCTCCCCGTCACCATCACCGGCGGCGCCATCGGTCCGGAGGGAACGCGGCGCACCTACGGGGTGGCCGAGGGCGGCGACGAGGGACAGGCCACGCTCGGCGAGGTGTCGCCCATCGACGGGATGGGCGACGAATTCGAGGTCGACGTCCGGTCGCGGTCCATCAACCTCTACGAGCTCATGCTCGAGTGAGCGGCCAGCGCGCGGGCGCCAGGCCGCAGCGCTACGCCGGCGCCAGAACAGGGAGGAACCGATGCAGATCAAGGCCTTCTTCGATCCCCGGACCAGCACTCTGACCTACGTCGTCTGGGATCCGGACACCCGGGACGCCGTCGTGATCGACCCCGTCCTGGACTACGACGCGCCCGCTTCGGCCACCTTCACCGAGTCGGTCGACGCGGTCCTCGGCTTCGTCGCCGAGCTGCGGCTCCGGCCGCACTTTGTGCTCGAAACCCACGCCCACGCCGATCACCTCTCCGGCTCCCAGCGCTTCAAGGAGGGCTGCCCCGCCGTCCGGGTCGCCATCGGCCACCGCATCACCCTGGTCCAGGCGACCTTCAAGCGGCTCTTTCACCTTGGCGAGGACTTCCCCACCGACGGCCGCCAGTTCGACCTGCTCCTCGACGAGGGGCGGCCCCTGCGCGCCGGCTCGCTCACCGTCGACACCCGCTTCACGCCCGGGCACACCCCCGCCTGCACGACCCACCGGATCGGCGACGCGCTCTTCACCGGCGACGCCCTCTTCATGCCCGACTCGGGCACGGGTCGCTGCGACTTCCCGGGCGGCAGCGCCGCCGACCTGTTCGCATCCATCACCCAGCGCCTCTACACCGAGCCGGACGCGACCCGCATCCTTGTCGGACACGACTACCAGCCCGGCGGGCGCGAGCTTCGCTATGAAACCACGGTGGGGGAGCAGAAGCGCCACAACGTGGCGCTGTCGGCCAGCACCACGCGCGAGCAGTTCATCGCCTTCCGCGAGGCGCGCGACGCGACGCTTTCCGCGCCGAAACTGCTCTTCCAGAGCGTACAGGTCAACATCGACGCTGGGCGACTCCCGCGCCCCGAGGGGGAGCTCGCCTACCTGAAGATCCCCCTCAACGCCTTCAGGTCGCGCGCGGCGGCGCCGGCGCCTCGGGTCGACGACTGCGGCGCCTGGCCGCCGGCGCACGGTCAGGGCTGAGCGGAGTCCCCGGCGGAGGGAGCGACAGGTGACGATCGAGATCACCCTCGTCCTCGTGGTGCTCGCGGCGACCATCGTCCTCTTCGTCAGCGATCGGCTCCGCGTGGATCTGGTGGCGCTGCTGGCGCTGCTGGCGCTCGCCTGGCTGGGTCTCGTGGAGCCGGAGGAGGCGCTGGCCGGCTTCTCGAGCGGGGCCGTGATCTCGATCATCGGGGTGATGATCCTGGCCTACGGGCTGGAGCGCTCCGGGGTCACCAGCCGTCTCGCGCGGCCGCTGCTGGCCCTGGCGGGGCGGAGCGAGCGCCGTCTGCTCGGGCTCGTCATGGTGGCCGTCGGGTCCCTCTCCGCCTTCATGCAGAACATCGGGGCCGCCGCGCTCTTCCTCCCCGTGCTGCTGCGCACCTCGCGCGAACGCCGGATCCCGGCGTCGCGCCTGCTCATGCCGGTGGGCTTCGCCGCCATCCTCGGCGGCTCGCTCACCCTGGTCGCCTCGGGGCCCCTCATCGTCCTCAACGATCTGTTGCGGCAGGGCGGGGAGCGTCCCTTCGGGCTGTTCGCGGTCACGCCGATCGGCGCGCTGCTGCTCGGGGCCGGGGTAGCGTACTTCCTGGTGGCCGGTCGCTGGGTGTTGCCCGACCGCGCACCAGCGGACACGCCCGAGGACCCGCAGCGGCGGCTCTGCGAGGCCTGGCGCATCGCCGCCACGGTTCACGGTTGCGCCGTCGACGACCGTAGTCGCCTGGTGGGCATGACCGTCGAGGAGGCGCGTTTGTGGCAGGACTACGCGCTCAATCTGGTCGCCCTGCGCGAGGGTGGGGACGTCCAGGACGCCCCCTGGCGCCAGACCCGCTTCGCTGTCGGGCAGGAGCTCCTGCTGCTCGGGAGCGCGGAGGACTTCGAGCGCTTCGTCGCCGACCAGGGGCTCAGGCGGTCCGCCGAGGCAGAGCGGTGGC
The DNA here is from genome assembly GCA_964404725.1 of uncultured Polyangiaceae bacterium. Classification (GTDB taxonomy): domain Bacteria; phylum Myxococcota_A; class Polyangia; order Polyangiales; family Polyangiaceae; genus JAFGBI01. The sequence goes on along the minus strand of CAYOLF010000040.1, from coordinate 24,862 downwards.
GCGCGGCGCTGGCGGCAGCGCAGAGTCACGGGTTCGCCGAGTTCGTCGTCCGGCCGCGCGCCGCGGTCGTCGGGAAGACCCTACGCCAGCTCGCGCTCCGCAAGCACCATCGGCTCGAGCCGCTGGTCCTGCTGTCCGGGGACGGGGCACCGTCGCGGGACTTCTCCGACGTGCCGCTGCGGCCGGGCAGCGCGTTGCTCGTGTACGGCGCGTGGGATCGGCAGCGGGAGCTAGGGCGGGACCCGAGCTTCCTCCTGGTCACGCCGATCGAGACCGAGTCGGTCCAGGCGGGGAAGGGCACCCTGGCGCTGGTGGTCTTCGTGGCTTCCATCGGGCTCGCCCTGAGCGGCCTGCCGCTGTCGATCAGCCTGCTGAGCGGCGCCGTGGCCATGGTGCTGCTGCGGATCGTGCCGATCGACGCCGCCTACTGCGCGGTGGACTGGCGAACGGTGTTCCTCATCGCGGGGCTGATCCCCCTCGGTACGGCGATGGAGAAGAGCGGCGCGGCCGCCCTGATCGCGCGCGGGCTGACCGGTGCGGTCGCGGGCGCTTCGCCGCTGCTGGTGCTGCTGGCCGTCGCGACCCTGACCACGCTGTTCTCGCTCTTCCTCTCCAACGTCGCTGCGACGGTCCTGGTCGTCCCGCTGGCACTGGTTATCGGGCAAGAGACGGGCATCGACCCGCGCGCCCTGGCGCTCCTGGTCGCCGTGGCCGCGTCGAATTCGTTCGCCCTGCCCACCCACCAGGTCAACGCCCTGTTCATGGCGCCCGGGGGTTACCGGAACCGGGACTACCTGGTGGCTGGCGGGGCGATGACCCTGATCTTCCTGCTGATAGCCGTGGGCGCGATCTGGCTGCTCTTCCTCGGCCCGGTGGGGTAGGGCGGCGCCAGAGCTCGCCGCGGGCCAGCGATCACCGCGCCGCGGCGCCGCTTCGACGATGAGGGATCACCGGGTCGTCTGCCAGCGCCGCTCGCCGCGCGGCGTCGCCCGGCCGGCCCCTCCGCGACGCGGCCCGTGACCGTCCGCGCGCGCCGCGGCGCCGTCGGCGGCTCGTGCACCGGCGCCCCGCTGTTGCCGGCCGCCTCCGCCGGGCCCGGGCGGGATCAGCAGGGGAGCGGCCATCAGCGCCAGCGCGGCCAGCAGGAGCGCCCAGGAAAGGGGTGAACGCCGTGTCCCCACGAAACGCGCCCAGCAGCGTGTGAACCACTGGCGATGCTGGACCAGGTGCAGCACCACCAGCGCGAAGAGGGCGATCCCGAGCCAGAGGTGCACGTCACCCCACTCGTGGCGGGTCCACCCGAGCCAGGTGCCGCCGCCACGAGGGGGCAGCACCATCGCGAGGAGCGTTCCTGACCCGACCATGGCCGAGAAGACCAGCGCCGTCGCGACGTCCAGCCAGAACCGTGAGCGGCCGCGGCCCTCGCCCGGGCTCGGTGCGACCCTTCCGTTGGGCTCATCGACCGTCGGCTCGCCGGCGCAGGGCGCCTCTTCCTGATCGTTGGCTGGCGCGGTTGGGGTGTTGGGCTCTGAGGCCGGTGAGGGCTGCTGCTCGCCGTGGTCCGTCATGGTGCTTGGTTGGACGGCGACCGCCCCGGCGGTCCTACGAAGTCGAGGGCGCTGTCTTCTGGCCAAGACGGTGCTAGAATGCGCCCAGCGGTCGGGGCTTGGCGCCCCGCCCGGCATTGGATGGTCTACTCGTTCCTCCAGCTGGATCTCGCCTGAGGGCGCGCTAGCGGCGCTGGTCGCTGCGGCGCGCCTTGGTCGGTCGCTGATCCCGGTTTCGCGCGCCCCGCCTCGGCGGGTCGTTCGCGCGGTTGTTTGCGCGCCTCGCCAGGCGCGCGGGAGGAACCCATCGTGTACGAGCCATCGAGCTTGGGCTTCGGCCCGTTCTTCGTCAGTCAGTTAGAGTCAGGGGACGGTGGTGACACCGTCCCCGCCCGGATCGCCGCCGAGCACCGCGGCGCCTACGAGGTATGGTCCCGAGCCGGTGCCAGTCCTGCGCGGCTCGCCGGGCGGCTCCGACGGGAGCTCGAGGGCCGGGCGCTCCCCGGCGTCGGCGACTGGGTCATCCTTGCGGGCGCGCCCCGAGCGGACGAGCCTGTCGTCATCGAACGCGTGCTCGAGCGGCGCACCCTGTTCACGCGGGGCGCGGCGGGTCGCGCAGCGCGCGTGCAGGTGGTGGCGGCCAACGTCGATCTCGTGTTCGTGGTGTGCGGCCTCGACGAGGACTTCAACCTCCGCCGGCTCGAGCGCTACCTCGCCCGCGTCGGCGCCAGCGGTGCGGAGCCGGTCGCGATCCTCAGCAAGGCCGATCTCTGCGCTGACGTCGCCGATCGAGTCGCGGAGCTCGAGCGCCGCGTCGGCGGGGTCCCCGTCCTAGTGACCAGCGCGCTCGGCCGCGAGGGGCTCGAGGCGGTGCGCGCGCGCGTCCCCGCCGGTGCGACGGTCGCGCTGGTCGGCTCCTCCGGGGCCGGAAAATCGACGCTGGTGAACGCCCTGCTCGGCGAGGAGCGGCTCCCGACCGGCCCCATTCGTGCGAGCGACGGGCGGGGCCGGCACGTCACCACCCATCGCCAGCTCGTCCTGCTGCCCGGGGGTGGCCTGCTGCTCGACACCCCGGGGATGCGCGAGCTCGCCCTGTCCGACGAGGACGGGCTCGACCTGGCCTTCGCGGACCTCACGGCGCTCGCCGCTCGCTGTCGGTACCGCGACTGCCGTCATGAGGCGGAGCCGGGCTGCGCGGTGCGGGCGGCGGTGGAGTCGGGCGCGCTCGACCCCGAGCAGGTGGAGCATCACCAGCAGCTCGCGCGGGAGGCCCGGGCCTTCGAGCTCCGCCACGACCCGCGCCGGCGCCGGCAAGAGGCGCGCCGCTGGAATCAGCTCGCCGACGAGCTCGCGCGGCTGCGGCGCTTCAAGGGGGGGAAGGAGTAGCGAACCAAGCGACGACCCTCTGGACGCCCGCCGCCGCTGTCGCACCTGGCCTCCTGCGGGTAGACTGCGCCCGTTCGAGGGAGGAGATCGCCATGAAGCAGGCCCCGTCGCTCGCTGCGTTGCTCGTCGTGCTCGCTGCCGGTTGCGGCAAGGACTCGAATCCCGGGGGGGGCAGCGGCGACGCCGCCGGTGGGGACGGCGCGTTGACGGGCGGCGCCGGCACGACCGGCGGCGCGGACATGGGACCCGGCGGCGCGGACGCGACCGGCGGGGGGCCGGCGCCGGGCGGGGACGGTCCGATGGAGACGGGCGGCGCTGGGGCGACGCCGGCCAGCGGCGGAGTCGGCGCGGCGGGGGAGGGGAGCGGCGGCGACGAGGCGGGCGGGGACGGCAGCGGCGGCGACGCGCCGAGCGGCGGCGCGGCCGGAGCCGCGGCGAGCGGTGGGGCCGCGACCGGCGGGGCAGCGACCGGTGGGGGCGGCGCCGGCACGGGCGGCGCTGCGCCAAGCGGCGGCGCGGCAGGCAGTCCCACTGGCGGCGCCGGGGGCGACGACCTCGAGCCGATCCCCACGGGGACGCCGGCCGAAGACGAGGTCCTCTTCAACGAAACCGTCCGGCTGCAGACCGTCGATGGGGTGGGCGCCAACGTCTATAACTTCCCCTTCGCGGGCGACCAGGAGTGGGACTGGGCGAGCGTCGCCTTCACCCACGTCGAGCTCGACGTCGCTTACGTGCGCACGGCGCCGTGGTTCGGCTTCTGGGAGCCGGAGAACGACGACGCGGATCCCCGGCAGGTGACCTGGGACGCGTTCGGTACGGCGGACGCCATCCCGGCTTGGCACGATCTGCCCTACGCGACGTACCTGACCGAGCAGGGGATCGAGGTCATGCCCGGCATCTGGGGCGTGGCGGACTGGATGATCGAGGGGGACCCGCCCCAGATCCCGCCGGAGAATTACCCGGAGCTCGGTGAGTCGATCGCCACCTACGTCCGCTGGCTCACCGACAACGGCGTCCCGGTCCCCGTGGCGGAGGTGCAGAACGAGCCGACCATCGACGCCTCGATCCAGTACCCCTCCCCGGAGGCGCTGCGCGACGCGGCTCTCGCGCTGCTCGATCAGCTCGACGCGCAGGGGCTCGATGACGTCCTGCTTCACGGTCCGAACGTGCACATGCCGGAGCCAACGGTACAGTGGGCGCGCCCCTGGCTCGAGAACGAGCGCCTGCGCGAGCGCACCGCGGCCATCAGCTATCACACCTGGTGGCAGGACGACTTCGAGCTATTCGACGGGATCCGCGCGCTCGGGGAGGAGTACGGGCTGCCGATCTGGGCCACCGAGGTCGGCTACTGCGCCCTGACCGACGGCTGCTTCGACGGGCAGAACTTCCTGCTGCCCGCCACTTGGGGGACCGCCTGGGATTACGCCCTGAGCCACTACCGCGCGTTCGCGTGGAGTCACGCGAGCCGCAGCTACCATTGGACCCTGGTGGGCCACGACGCCGCCGTGGGCACGACGGGCGAGCGGTATCCGTCGTACTTCGTGCTCCGCCACTTCACCAACCGCATCCCGCGGGGCGCGCGCATGCTCGAGGTCGCTGCCGGCGACGCGGAGCTACTCCCGCTGGCGTTCCTACACCCGAACGGCGACGTCGCGGTCCTGCTCATCAACCAGGGGGACGCCGAGAAATCGGTCGACCTCGTCTCGGTGGCGGGTCGCGGTTACGCGCCCGCGGACGCCTGGGCGACGACCGAGGCGGAGCACGACGGGAGCGCCGCGGTGGACGGTTCCGCGGGCGAGCCGGCCCGAATCGGGCTCACCCTCGCCCCCCGGAGCCTCGTGAGCGTCCTGCTCACCGCGGACTAGTGGGCGCGGGGCGGGGGGCGCCTTTACCCGGGGCGAGTGGTTGCCTAGCCTCGGGCGGATGCTGGAGCGATTCGCCCCGCCGCCGCCGACGCGCTCGCTCGCGGAGCTCACCGCCGGCATGCCAGGGCGAGGGCGTGCGCTGGCGCAGATCGCGTGGTTGCTTGCCGCGCTGCTCGGCGTCGGCTGGCTCGAGGCGCTCCTCGGCCGGTTGTCGCTCGACGCGGGCGCCCGCGCGCTCGTGGTGTACGGCGCGGTGACGGCGCTGGTCGTCGCGGCCTACGCCTTGGTGCGGCCGCTCCGCCTCGCGCGGCGCGGGCGGCCCTGGGTCGGCGTGGTGCTCGGGCTCACGCTAGCCCCCATCGCGGCGACGACGGCGCTCGGGCCGATGCTGCGCGCGAGCGGGCCCCCGCCCCGGATCGGCGTGGAGCTCGCCGACGGGCGCGCTGGCGACGGGCGCGCCGGCGCCGCGGTGGGGCGCGTCCAGCCGGGCAGCCCCGCCGAGGGGCGGCTCGTGAGCGGGGACCTGGTGGTGGCGGTGAACGATGAGCCGCTCGCGTCGGACGGCCCCGCGAGCGATCTCGTCGAGCGCGCCCAGCGCGCCGAGCGTCTCCCGGCCGGCGACGCGCGCTTCACGGTCCTCCGGGGCGGCGTCGAGCGCACGGTGGTGCTGCCGCTGCCGCCGCCGGCGAGCGCCGCGGGGCTCCGGGGCGCCCTCTGGGCCACGCTGATCCGCGATGTCGCGCTGCTGCTGCTGCTCGCCGCGCTGGTCCTCGCCGATGGTCAAAGGCTCGATCACCTCGGGCTCGCGTCGGGCCACCTCGGCGGGGAGCTCCGCGCGGCCGTGCCCGCACTGGCCGGGCTCATGGTGGCGCACTTCGTGCTGAGCCTACTGGTCACCCTGGCGGCGCTCGCGGTGGGCGGTGACGTGCTCGACGCCGAGATCGGCGCGCGGACCGAGATGGTGGGCTCGCTCGTCGAGCGGTTCGGGCTCACGCTGCCGCTGATCGTGGTCGCGAGCGCGACGGAGGAGATCGTGTTCCGCGGGTTCATGCTACCGCGGCTACGCGTGGTGGTGGGGAGCTGGGGACCGGCGCTCCTGCTCGGCGCGATCAGCTTCGGGCTCGGTCACGCCTACGAGGGCGCGCTCGCCACGGTGCAGACCGCCGGGGTGGGCCTCGGGCTCGGCGTCATCTACCTCTGGCGGCGGCGCCTCTGGACCTGCATCGCGGTCCACGTGGGCTTCAACGCGCTCGCGCTCCTGCTCGCCCTGCTGGCGTTGGGGCTCGGGCTGTTCGATCAGGCCGAGGAGCTGCTCCGGCGGTGAAGGCCCCGCGGAGTCGCGTGGGGGACCGGCTCCTGACGAACTACGACGACGTGCCGGCGGCCCCGTTCCGCTGACGGCTCTCACCCGGGGGGCGGCCGAGCGGGAGGCGGACGCTCGAAATGGCGGGGACGCGGGCGTGGAGTTCCGGTAGATCGCGGTCGGGGGAGCCCCGTCTCCGTGGCGCCCCATCGAGTCGCCATGAAGCACCGGATCGTCATCCACACCGTAGTATCCTGCCTCGTCGCCGGAGCCGTGGCCTGCACCACCCGCACGCCGGCGCCGTCGTCGCCCGCCTCGGCGGCGACCGCGGCGCCGTCCTCCGTCGCGGCTGCGCCTGCGGTCCGCACGGCGGGCGCCGTCGCGGCTGGGCGGTACCGCAACCGCTTCGTCGAGCTGGGCAAGCCCGCCGCGGAGGTCGCCGCCAAGGTGGACGCCGCCTACCAGCAGCTCTTCCACGGCGACCCCACCAGCGAGGCCGTGGTGTTCCGCGCCGGGAAGAACGAGCGAGGTCCGCTCGCCTACGTCAAGGACATCGGCCACGACGACGTCCGCTCGGAGGGGATGTCCTACGGGATGATCATCGCGGTCGAGCTCGACCGGCGGGCGGATTTTGATGCCCTGTGGAACTGGGCCAAGACCTACATGCACCGCGGCGATCCCGCCCACCCGGCGCACCGCTACTTCTCCTGGCAGCTCCGCCCGGACGGAACGCCGATGGATGAGATGCCGGCCCCCGACGGCGAGGAGTACTTGGTCACCGCGCTCTTCTTCGCCTCCCACCGCTGGGGCGATGGCGCGGGGATCTACCAGTACGGGCGCGAGGCCCGGGAGCTGCTCGACGCCATGAAGAACCGCGCCGCCGTCACCGGTACGGTGAACGGCACCCGGCAGACGACGGGCCTTGCGCTCTTCAACCCTGAGCACAGGATGGTCCGCTTCACCCCCGACAGCGACAACTTCGCCAAGAACGGCGACCACACCGATCCGTCGTACCACCTGCCCGCCTTCTACGAGCTCTGGGCGCTCTGGGGGCCCGAGCCGGATCGCGCCTTCTGGGCGGACGCCGCGCGCGCGAGCCGCGACTTCTTCGTGAAGGCCGCGCACCCGAGGACGGGGCTCTGCCCCGACTACGCCGACTTCGACGGCACCCCCAAGGCCGCCTCCTGGGACGCACACACGGCGGACTTCCGCTGGGACGCCTGGCGCACGGCGATGAACTGGGCGGTCGACGCCGTCTGGTGGGCCAACGATCCCCGCGAGGTCGAGCTCAGCGATCGGCTGCTCGGCTTCTTCGACGCGCTCGGGCCGGACTACCCGAGCACCTTCACGCTCGATGGTCAGCCCACGGGCAAGGACCCGTCGCTGGGGTTGGTCGCGACCAACGCCGTCGCCGCGCTCGTGGCCACGCACCCCAGCGCGCCTCGGTTCCTCGAGCGGTTGTACGAGGCGAAGCCTCCCGTCGGACAGTGGCGGTACTACGATGGCCTGCTCTACCTGATGGCGATGCTGCACGTGAGCGGGAATTTCCGCGTCTTCCTGCCCCCGGTCGCGACGGCCGGCGCGCCGGCGACCTCCGGCGCCGTCCCCGCTCCGGAGTAGCCCGCGTCCGGGGGGCGCCGCTCCGGGGCCCCGAGGGCTCCGCGGCCGCCGTCCCGGGTCACGGCGTGGTGATGGTGAAGGTCACCGGGCAGTGGGCGCGCCGCGGGGCGTCTGCAGGGCCCGCTGCAGCGCGGCCGTCAGGGTGGCGAGGCGGTGCGGTTTCTCCAGAAAACCCGTGACACCGGGCTCTCGTAGCAGGTCCGCGACGTCCTGCGGGTGGAACCCGCTGGTGAACACGACCCGCACCCCGGGGTCGACGTCCCGGAGCCGAGTGAGCGTCTCCGTCCCCGACTGCTCCGGCATCGTGAGGTCGAGGAGCACCACGTCCACGGCGGCGTGCTCGCGCGCGAAGCACGCCGCCCCGGTCGCACCGTCCGGGCAGACGAGCACCCGACACCCGAGCTCCTTCAGCAGCCGGGTGCTGCCGGCGCGCACCGCGGGCTCGTCGTCGATGAGCAGCACGGTCGCCCCCGCGAAAGTCGCGGGGGTCGCTGGCGGCGGACGGCTGGGGCGGCGGAGCGGCTCGTGCGGCAGCGGGAGCAGGAGGCTGAAGGTCGTGCCGACACCGCGCTCGGAGGCCACCTCGAGCCAGCCCCGGTGCGCGCGGGCGATCCCCATGCACGCTGCGAGCCCGAGGCCGCGGCCCTGCGCCTTGGTCGAGTAGAACGGTTCGAAGATCCGCGGCAGATCCTCGGAGGCGATCCCGTGGCCCGTGTCGGACACGGTGAGGATCGCGTACTCACCAGGCACGCTGCCGCTGGGCGCGCCCCGCGCGGCGAGCGCGGGGGCGTCGAGCGGGAGGCGGGTGGAGGCGAGGCGCAGCCGGCCCCGCTGGCCGCGCATCGCCTCCAGGGCGTTGAGCACCAGGTTGGTCACCAGCTGGCGGAGCTGGATCTGGTCGGCGAACAGGAGCGGCAGCTCGGGATCGAGGTTCCGCTCGAGCCGCGCCTTCGCCTCGATCGTCGCGCGCAGCAGGCGGAGCGACTCCTCCACCTCCCGGTTGAGGTCGAGGGGCTCCGGCGAGGCTGCGCGCCGGCCGGCGTAGGCCAGCATCCGCTGGCTCAGCTGACCCGCCTCGAGGGCGAACTCGCTGAGCTCACGCAGGATCGCGCGCACGACCGGCGGGGTGTCCGGCGGCAGCTTCAGCAGGGCCAGCTCCGCGTTGCCGACCACGCCGCCGAGCAGGTTGTTGAAGTCGTGAGCTACGCCGCCCGCGAGGACCGCGAGGCTCTGCAGGGCCTGGCCGCGCTCGAGCTCGACCTCGATCCGGCGGCGCTGCTGCTCGAGCTCCACGCGTTCGGTGACGTCGCGCAGGACGCGCAGGGTCCGCGCGCCCGTGTCGTCGTCGGACGACCAGCGTGTCTCGGTGACGAGCAGCGTGCGCCGGCCGGGGGGAGCCAGCGTTACCTCGTAGCACTGGCGACCCGATCGGCTCGGGGGCCCCTGCTCGAAGAGGCGCTCGCGCGTCTCCGGATCCCACCACCGTTCGAAGGGCTGGCCCAGGAACTCCTTGAGCGGGACGCCCATCACCCGGGCGACCTCTTGGTTGGCGAACACGCACCGCTCGGTGGCGTCGAAGAGGGCGACCCCCTCGCCGAGCGTCTCCACCAGCGCCTGGTGCAGGTGCGCGGAGCGCCCGAGCGCGAGCTCGGTCGCGCGGCGCGCCGCGACCTCCGCCTCCAGCTTTCGGTTGGTCTCTCGGCGCACGGCGAGCAGGCGGACCAGCATCGCGACGCCCATCCCGAGGCCGACGGAGGCCGCAGTGGAGAGCACCGCGGAGGGCAGGATCTCCTCCGGCGGGATCTGGACGATGGCCGCGAACTGGGAGTTCGCGAGGTCCACCAGGACCACGGCGGCGACGACGCCCCCGGGCCCGAGCAGGAAACCGCCCACCACGGCGGGGACGACGCTGAGCGAGAAGGCGGGGCGTCCGAAGAGGTCGTGGAGGGGAAGGAACGCGGCGACGTACAGCGTGACGCTCGCGAGCAGCCCCGCGCCTCGGTTGAACCACGCCCGCCTCCGCGCCCCGAGGGCCTCGGCGTCAGGGGCCTCGGCATGGGGGGAGGTGGCGGCGGGAACCGGTGTCACGGGATTGTTCGGTGCGCTCATCACGTCGCGATGTCGTGCGGCCCCGCGTCGGAGCCGCGACAGGTAGCTCCACTTCGGGGTGCTGTCGACCCGCTTGGTAGCGCGTCCGTCCGCCTTCGGCGCCGCACGCTCTCGGGGGGGGCCGCGGCGTCGCCTCGGGAGCGTCGTCGGGTCGGCCCGAGGGGCGGTGGCCGAGCGGCCTGGCGGCGGGCTCGCTGCGCGGCTAGAAAGGCCGGGGCCGGGCCGCGGCAAGGCACCGCGCGACCGCCCTCGGACTAGTGCATCAGGAGGCAGCATGACCGCCAGCGAGATCAAGGCATCGGAGCTCGACGCGCAGCAGTTCATCGACGCAGAGGTCGCCCGCATCGCCGCGGCCGTGGGCGACGGGACGGCGGTCAACGCCCTCTCCGGCGGCGTCGACTCCTGCGTGGTCACGCTCCTCGGGCACCGGGCCCTCGGCAGTCGGCTCAAGACCTACATGGTCGAGAACGGGCTGATGCGGCAGGGGGAGCCCGAGCAGGTGGTCGAGCTCTTTGCCAGCCTCGGCGTCAAGGTGGAGCTCGTCGACGCCCGCGACGAGTTCTTCCAGGCTCTCGAGGGCATCACCGATCCGGAGGCGAAGCGCGAGGCGATCACCCAGACCTTCTACAAGCGGGTCTTCGCGCGCCTGGTCCGCGAGAGCGGCGCCAAGCACCTGCTCCAGGGCACGATCCTGACGGACATCGACGAGACGGTCGCGGGGATCAAGCGCCAGCACAACGTCTTCGAGCAGCTCGGCATCGATCCCCAGGAGGCGTTCGGTTACAAGATCATCGAGCCGGTGGTGAGGCTCCGCAAGGACGGCGTGCGGCTCGTCGCCCGCGCGCTCTCCCTGCCGCGGTCCATCTACGCCCGCCCACCGTTCCCGGGGCCGGCCCTGGCCGCGCGCGTGATCGGCGCCGTCACGCGGGACAAGATCGAGCTCGTGCGCAAGGCCACGGCGATCACCGAGGAGGTGCTGGCGTCGGTCGATGCGTTCCAGAACATGACCATCCTGCACGAGGACCGCGTGACCGGGATCAAGGACGGCCGGCGAGAGTTCGGGCTGCAGCTCGAGGTGCGCTGCTGGGACAGCGTGGACGCTCGCACGGCCGAGCCCACGCCGCTGCCTTGGGGGACGCTCAAGACCCTGGCAGCGCGGCTGCTGGACGGCGTCCCGGGGGTGGTCAGCGTCACCTACCACATCGCCTCGAAGCCCCCCTCCACGATGGAGGTCGTGTAGCGGCACCCGGGGGGGCACGGGGACGAGCCGCCGCCGGCCCGGCCGCCCGTCAACGGCGTCGGGGTCGCCGGCGCGGGTGCGCGCCCGAGGGTGGCGCCGCGCGTGTCAACCTCGGGCCGAGAGGCCCCGGACGAACGCCGGCGCGTCGAGTTCGCCGCGCATCAGGCGCTGGTAGGCGGTGCGCGGTGCCGTGCGGTAGGCGAGCGCGGTGCCGTCCTCGCCTGCGGCGAGCGGGGGGAGATCGTCGAGCGCGTCAGCGACCGTGACGGGGGCGCTGCTGGCCTCATCGGGAGCGCAGGGACCGGCGGGGAGCGGCGCGGGCACCAGGCCGCGGCAGCCGACCACGATGACCCGACGCCGTCGCTGCGGGACGCCGTATGCCTCGGCGGACACGCGCAGCACGCGGAGCTCCTTCGCCACCCCGCCGAGGGCCGCCGCGACCTCGGTGAAGACGGCGCCGCGCTCCATGTCGAGCAGGCCGGGGACGTTCTCGAACAAGAAGGCGTCTGGCGCGATCGCCGCGACCAGGGCGCAGTAGTCGCGGAACAGACCGTTGCGGGAGTCGGCGCGCGAGCGGCGGTTGCCGGCCGTGGAGAAGCCCTGGCACGGTGGTCCGCCGACCACGACCACCGGCCGTCGACGGGGCCCGCGCGTGGCCTCCCCGACGATCGCGGTGCGGACGCCGGGGTCGCGCACGTCGCCGAGGACGACGCGCGGGCAGAGGTTGTTCGCGTAGGTGGCGAGCGCGTGCGCGTCGAGATCGGAGGCGACCAGCGTGCGCCACCCGGCCCAGTGGAACCCGAGCGACAGCCCCCCGGCGCCGGCGAAGAGATCCACCAAGAGGCCCGGGCGGCCGAAGGCGCGCGCCAGCGCGAAGGCGAGCAGCGGGGGAACCGCGTTGCCGATCTGCCGCGCGACGGACGAGCGTGGTCCGGTGAAGACGAACCCGTCCGGGAAGCTCTGGAGCCGCGCCGCCTCCCGGTACGACAGGGTGCGGTCCTGCGCGGGATCGAAGTGCAGGTGCCGACCATTGCCGGGCCGCGTGAAGTAGGTCGAGATGGTGCGCGCGGGCTCGCTGGCGCAGAGCCTGCCGTAGTAGCTCGAACGGCTGCCCTCGCCACGGGCGGCGCTCTGCCGGATCTGCCGGAGGCGCCGCGAGGGGAACGACTCGGGGACCTGCCGCCAGTTGCCGCCCGGCGGCACCGCGCGTGCCAGCTCCAGGTCGAGCGCGCTCATGGCGGCGGCCAAATGGTTCGCGATCATGCCCAGAGCCCGGCTTCGAGGTGCGCTGCCCGCTCGGCCGCGGTGAGCTTGGGGAACGCCTCGAGCACGCAGGCGAGCTCGTCCCGCGTCAGTCCGTGGGCGCGCGCGACGGCAACTTCTAGCCGCGCGGCGGCTCGCTCATCGCGGACGCGTTCGGCGATCTGCTCGAGCAGCGCCGCGCGCTGCCGCGGATCGGTGAAGCACCCGGCTGCGACCGCGCAAGTGCGGAGCACCCCCTGCGACACGTGCGCCGTGGCGAGCCGGGCGCGGACCTGGAGCTCGAGCACGAGCCCGTTGAGGATCGCCATCAGGAGCTCGAGATCCCCGGGGCGCGCGGCGCGGAAACCGGCGACCCCGAGCGAGTTGCCGGTGACGTTGCCCGGGGGCACCAGCGCCACGTGCATCCGCCGCCGCTGAGTCGGCCGCGAGACGTCGCGCCAGGCGAGGCGCGCCGCGCGAACGGTGGCCGGGATGGGGCGGAGCCTGGGATCGACCCGCTCGGGTGCCGCCCGGGCGATCCGGAACGGCAGCACGTGGCGCCCGCGGAGCAGGGGGACGCCCCCCGGTTCGTCGGTGAGGGCGGCGGCGATCCGCGTCTCGTCGAGCTCGCGCCCGAGCCAGAGCTGGCGCTCGGGGTCCGTCTCCAGCGCGGAGAGGGGAGGGTGGCGCTGGCGCCAGTCGGCGATCAGCGCCGCTTGCGCCGCGGAAACCCCGAGCGCTAACGGCTCGCTCGGGTCGGCGTCGACCGCGACGTCACGGACGTCGAGGACGCCGAGCTCGCGGGTGCGGCGGCAGAGGCGAAGGCGTCGCGTGGGCGCGCCAGCGATGGCCGTGAGCGTCACGAAGGGCTGATCGACCCCCGCGAACGCCCGCGCCTCCGCCGGGTAGGCGTCGAGCTCCAGGACCGAGCGCTGCGTGAAGAGCGCGGTCCGGAAGGGCGACGAGGCCTGATCGGAGAGGAGCGCCGCGGGGAGGACCAGCGCTACGACGCCACCCGGGCGGACCGCGTCGGCGGCCGCGAGCGCACCGGCACGCGCCAGGTTGACGGCGGACCCCATCATCGCCTTGCCCCGCGCGCTCACCGCGGCGGGGAAGGCTCGGCCGAGCCCCGCCGCGTAGGCCCGGAGCTCGGCGCGGAACGCGCTCGCGTCGGCCCCGGCGAGCCCGTCCCGCGCATCCGGCTTGAGCAGCGCCCAGGGGGGGTTGGTGACGATGACGTCGAGGCTGCCCCGGAGCTCGTCCGCGACCGCGAAGGTGTCCCCCGTCGCGGCGGTCACCGAGACGATGTTGTCGTGACCGAGCGCGCCAAGCGCCGCGGCGACGGCGGCGCGGGCGGCGCGGACCGCGTCCGGATCGCAATCCCGGAGCAGGAGCCGCCGCAGTCGACCGAGCGCGCCGGCGCGCGCCGCCGCGTGGAGCCAGGCGACCACGAGGCGCCCGTCACCGCAGAACGGATCCCCGACCGACTCTGGCGCGCCGCCGGCCGCCACCGCGCGCGCCGCCAGTCGCTCGGCGATGACCGGCGGCGTGTAGTAAGCGCCGGTGAGCCGCCGCTCCAGGTCGTCCCGCGCGCCCGTCCGGCTGGCGAGCTCGACGTGCTCCATCGGCGCCTCGGGCCGTCGCGGCCGCTCACCGGGGCGCGGCGACCTTGGCGAAATCGAGGTCCCCGAAATCCTCCATCGGGTCGACGAGGGGCTTCGCGTACTCGAAGAAGGCGGGTGTGACGAAGTTCCCCGCTGCGTTGATGAAGTCGGCGCGCATGGGCTTGGGGGTGCCCGCGACCTCGAGCAACGGCACGGTGCCGAGGGTGGTGCGGTACGGCCCCTCGGGGCGGACCAGGTTCACCATGACGCCGGTGACGCCGCCGGCGGCGAGCCGCGCGGCCTCGCGCCCGCAGCGGTACGCCTCCTCCTCGTCGAGCCGGCTCCGGCGATCCGAGGCCGCCATCTGCAGCGACTGGACCACCTGGAACTCCCCGCGCACCCCGAGCCGGTCGCTCAGCATGCGGTGGATTACCATCGCGACGCTCGCGCCGCCCATGGCGCCGAACTCGACGTTCTGGAAGTCATCCTTGGTGGTAGAGCCCGAGACGGGTCGCCCATCGGCGTAGCGCAGGCCCTCGCCGACCACGATGGAACAGAAGTTGTGTCGCCGGATCGCGTCGTCGACGTCCGCCAGGCAGCGCTCCGGGTCGAACGGGCGCTCCGGGAAGTAGATGAGGTGTGGCGGTTCGGCCTCGTGACGCTTCCCCAGCGCTCCCGACGCGGGGAGCCAGCCCGCCTCGCGGCCCACCGTCTGGAAGATACTGAACTTGTCGACGCGCTGCATGTCGCGGGCCAGGATCCCCCCCTGGGCGATCGACCGCGCGACGTACTGGGCTGCGCTCGGAAAGCCGGGCGTGTGATCGGTGCCGTTGAGATCGTTGTCGACGGTCTTCGGCACGCCGACGCCGCGCAGGGGGTAGCCCTGCGCGTGGCAGTGTTGCTCGACGCGGTGGATGGTTTCCATCGTGTCGTTGCCGCCGATGAGGAACAAGTAGCGGACGTCGTACCGCTCGAGCTGCTCGAGGATGCGTGGCAGATCGTCGTCACGCAGCTTGTGGCGGGTCGAGCCGAGCGCGGAGGAGGGCGTTGCGCGGACGCGGTCGAGCGTCGCGCGGCTCTGGGCGCCGAGATCCACCAGGAGATCCTGCATGAAGCCCTCGATGCCGAAGCGCATCCCGTACACGCTTCGGACGTCGCTGGCCTCGAGGCACCCGTCGACCACCCCGACGAGGCTCGCGTTGATGACGGCGGTAGGCCCGCCCGACTGACCGATGATCGCGTTGCCCTTCATGCTCCGAGTCGCTCCTCCCCGGGGCAGGGCCGGCGAGCGCCGCCCGGGACGGCGCTGATTAGCAGATGGGCGGCGGCCGCGAAACCCGCGGGAAAGACGAGCGGGCTCGCGGGCAGTCCCGAGCGGCCCGCCGATCGGGACCGCAGCGAGCCGCGCCGAAGGGGCGGCGGCGCCGACCCGTGGGAGTCCGATCCCTGACTACGGCGTCCAGGTGAGCGGCCCGGCGTCGAGCGAGATCTCGTAGTACCCGTGCTCGTCCCAGGCGATGGCCTGGCCGTCCTGGGAGAGGGTGCCGCCATCGACCGTGACGCGGAGGCATTGGTTGGGCGGGAAGTGGTCGGGGAGATCCCAAGTCCAGCTGTCGCCGGCGCCAGAGAACGCCCTCTGCGCGAGCCAATACGAGCCGACGTTGACGACGCTGTCGACCCAGGCGCCGCTGGAGACGGCCTGCTCCACGGCGGACGTGAACGACTCGAAGGCGATGGGCTGGTAGGCCCCGTCGGTGCCGCCGGTGAAGCCGTGGATGCAGTAGACCTTCCACTTGCCGCCGGTGGTGCCCATCGAGCCCGGGATGTAGGAAGGGATCCAGTCCGCGGCGGTGCTGTCCTTGGCGCCGATGTCGCCGCCGTTGACGCTCCGGATGATGAGGAACTTGGAGGCGCTGTTCCGGCAAGTATCGTCGCCGTTGGGCGCGGCCATCGTGTAGGCGGTGACGCCGAAATGCTCTTGGATGAAGCTCTGCGCCGAGTCCACGTCGGAGCCGCCGCAGGTGTGGTTCTGCGTGTGGTTGCCGAGCTCGTGACCGTCATCGTAGGCCGTCTGCCAGATGGCGTTGGCCGCCTCCGGCTTGCCGGTCTGCAGGTAGAACGTGAAGCGAACGCCCAGGGCGTTCATCTGGTCGTAATGGCTGATCTGCGAGGAGTTGGCGTCGTCGAAGCTGTAGGAGACGGCGCTGCTGAAGCCCGCCCAGTCGAGCACCTTGAGGTTGGCGCTGGAGCCAGAGGGTCGCGGTTTGCCGCCCGAGCCCACCGGCGGCAGGTCGCAGTCGTAGGTGATGCCGCCGGAGCTGCCGCCCGTCCCGGGGGTGCCCCCCGTCGGATCGGTGCCGCCCGTTCCGGCGACGCCTCCCGTCGGCGGGTTGCCGCCGCTGCCCGCCGTCCCCCCGGTGGGCCCGAAACCGCCGGTCCCGGGCGTGCCGCCCGTGGGCCAGAGTCCGCCGGTCCCGGGGGTACCGCCCGTGGGCTGGAGGCCACCCGTGCTTGGCACACCCCCCGTGGGCTGCACGCCGCCCGTGGGCTGCACGCCCCCGGTCGGCTGCCAGCCGCCGGTGCCTGCGGACCCTCCCGTGGGCGCGAAGCCGCCCGTTGCTGGCGTTCCACCCGTCGGCTGAAGGCCGCCGGTCCCGGGCGATCCCCCCGTCGGCTGCAGGCCACCGGTCCCGGGCGATCCCCCCGAGGGCAGGAAGCCGCCGGTCCCCGCGGTCCCTCCCGAAGTAGCGAGGCCGCCGCTGCCGGAAAGCCCCCCCGTCGCGGCGCTGCCCCCGGATTCGGGGCCCATGCCCGCGGTCGAGTCGGTCGCCGGGTCCCCGTCCCCGCACCCCACCAGTACGACAATAGCGAGAGGAATCGAGAGCTTTCGCATGAGTGGCTCCAGAGCTGACGGTTGTCCCGACGCTGCCCGTGGTGGGGATCGGGTACCCCTCACGCCTGCCGTAGCGCAACCTTGGCACGGAGGGGGGGCCTCGTCATCGCATTCGCGAATCGCGGGATCTCTCATTCGAGGGCCGCACCCACCGCGAACGGTCAGCCCCCGAGCGTGTGCTCGAGCAGTATTTTCACGCCGAGTGCGATCAGCAGGAGCCCGCCGCCGATCGTCAGACGCGCCTTCATCAGGCAGCCGAGGCGGCACCCGAGCAGCAAGCCCGCGCCGCTCAGCACGGCCGTCGTCGCGCCGATGACCGCCACCGAGACGAGCAGCGGCGCTCCGAGCAGGGGGAGGGTGACGCCCGCCGCGAACGCGTCGATGCTGGTCGCGAGGGCGAGCCAGAGGATGGTCCCGAGCGCGAAGGGAGCCTCCCCGTCGTCCTCGCCGGGCCCATCGCCAGCAGCCCCCTCGACGACCATGTGCGCGCCGATGCTCACGAGCAGAGCGAACGCGATCCAATGGTCCCAGGTCGAGACATGGCCGCTCAGCGCCTTGCCGAGCAGCCACCCGATGAGTGGCATCAGCGCCTGCGCGCCGCCGAAGGCGAGCATCGTCACGGCGACGTCGCGGGCGCGGACGCGCTTGGCGACGAGGCCGCGCGTCGCGGCGGCGGCCGTGGCGTCCATCGCCAACGCGACGGCGAGCGCGGGGAGCTCGAGGACCATCGCTCGTCAGGGCTCTCGACGGGGCCGGCGCGGGCCGGCGCGGGCGCGGGCGCGACCCTACCACGCCCGCTCGAGCCGACCAGCGGCGCGCCCGTTACCATGGCGCGATGGTGCTACGCGTCCGGTTTCCGGGTGCGGACGGTGCCAGCCGCTGCAATCCGAGTCTAGGACGGTGGAGGCCCGGGGCGGTGGAGACGGCGGAGGGGTGTGAGGTGGACGGCGGCCGCGATGCGTGCATCACTTGAGGCTGTGTCAGCTTCGGGACTTGCGTTTCGGGGCCGATGTAGGTACGTGGATTCCTTCTGGAGGAGTGAAAAAATGAAGAGAGCAATGACTTGGTGCTTTGCGTCCTGTCTCGCGTTCGCGGGCGTCGTCGGTTGCAATGACGACGACGACAGCAAGCCGAGCGTTACGGCACAGGGCGGCGCGGCGGGTGAAGGCGGCGGCAACGCTGGTGAATCGGCCGTTGAGACGGGCGGCACCGCGGGCGAAACCGGCGAAACCGGTGGCACCCCCGGCACCGGCGGGAGCACGGGCGGAACGGGCGGCCTCACCGGCGGCACGGCGGGCGAGACCGGCGAAACCGGCGGCACGGCGGGCGAGACCGGCGAAACCGGCGGCACGGCGGGCGAGACCAGCGAGACCGGCGGCGCGGCGGGTGCGCCGGTGGTCGTCGGCGGCGCGGCGGGCGCGCCGGTGGTCGTCGGCGGTGCGGCGGGCGCGCTGGTGGTCGTTGGCGGCGCGGCGGGTGCGCCGGTGGTCGTCGGCGGCGCGGCGGGCGCGCCGGTGGTCGTCGGCGGCGCGGCGGGCGCACCGGTGGTCGTCGGCGGCGCGGCGGGCGCTCCGGTGGCCGAGGGCGGCGCCGGCGGCGCTGGCCCGACCGCGCTCGAGGTCGACTGCGCGGCAGAGTGCGCGGTCATCCAGGAGCTGGAGTGCCCCGACGAGGGGACCGAGGAGGCCTGCGTGACCAACTGCGTGGCGAGCGGTGCCGAGCCCTGCGCCACGGAGTACGCAGCCTGGGCCGCGTGTCTCGCCGGGACCTCGGCGGACGACTGGTTCTGCAGCGAAACCGAGGACTTCGAGATCGCCACCGCGTTGGTTTGCGTGGACGAGAGCGAAGCCTACTACGACTGCCTCGCGGGCTGACGCTCGTTCCGAGGTGAGTCGCGCGTGAGCCGCGGCGGGGGTTACTCCGCCGCGGCTTCGCTGTGTCGGGCGGCCGCTGGCGCGGTCGGACGTCGGCCTCGGCGGCGGCCACCGGATATCAGCGACGCACCGGGACTCGGCCCTCGAGGTGCGCCTTGACCGCCTCGATCGGCACCTCGCGACGGTGGAAGATCCCGGCGGCGAGCGCGGCCTCGACGTCGGTCGCGGCGAACACCTCCGAGAAGTGCTCGACCGTGCCCGCGCCGCTCGAGGCGATCACCGGGATCGACACCGCCTGGCTCACGGCCGCGACGAGCTCGAGGTCGAAGCCGGCGCTGGTGCCGTCGCGGTCGATGCAGTTGAGCAGGAGTTCGCCCGCGCCGAGCCGCTCGCACGCGATCGCGAGGGTGATGGCGTCGACCGGGCGCCCCTCGCGGCCACCTCGCACCGTGCACTCGTACCAGCAGTAGCGCTCGCCCGCGGGCCCCGGGCGCGCCGTCGGCATGGCCCGCGCGGGCGGGGGCACGTCCTCCGGGCGGGCGACGTACCGGCGCCGCGGATCGATGGAGACGACGACGGCCTGGCTCCCGTAGGCGCGCGCGATCTGCTCGATGGCGCTCTCGCCCGTCGCCACCCCGGAGGCGAGGAACGCCTCCACGACCGCCACCGCGTCGCTGCCGATCGAAACCTTGTCGGCGCCGGAGCGGAAGTACTCGCCCGCGACTTCCAGCGCCGAGCGCTGGCGGCCGGCCGCGTCCGCGGTGGGGCGGATCCCGCCGCCGATGGTGAGCGGGACGAAGACGTCGCGGGAGGTCCGGCGCAGGACGTCCAGCATCGGCAGGTCCTCGAGCGGGGGCTGCCGGAACCCGGTGATGTTGAGGAAGGTGATCTCGTCGGCGCCCTCCTCGTAGTAGCGCCGCGCGAGCTCGACGGGGTCGCCGAGGTTACGGACCTCGCCCGCCTCCCGGACGTCGTACTGGTCGCCCTTGGTGACGACGACCTCGCCCGAGTCGTTGGTGCGCACGTCGAGGCAGGCGATGATGCGCTTGGTGAGGCGGGTCTGCGCCGGGCATCGCGCCGGGAGCGCGGGGACCGCGGCGCGGTCGAGGAAGCCGCGCAGCATGGCGAGGCCCACCGCCCCGCTCTTCTCCGGGTGAAACTGGGTCGCGACCAGGGCGCCGCGCTGGACGCTGCTGACGAAGGGAGCGCCGTAGTCGGTCAGGGTCAGGACCACCGCGGGGTCGCGGGGGACGACGTGGTACGAGTGCACGAAGTACGCCGGTTCGTCCCCGCGCAGGCCGGCGAAGAGGGGTGACGGCTGGAGCGCGCGCAGGCCGTTCCACCCGATGTGCGGCACGCTGAGGTCGCCGGTGAAGCGGCGCACCGTGCCCGGCAGGACCCCGAGGCCGGGGACGCCCGGCGCCTCCTCGCTCCCCTCGAAGAGCGCCTGCAGCCCCAGGCAGATCCCGAGGAAGGGACGGTTGGCGGCGAGGTAGGCCCGGAGCGGCTCGGTGAAGCCGCGGGCCTCCAGTGTCTGCATCATGCTGCCGAAGCTGCCCACGCCCGGGAAGACGAGGCGCTCGGCCGCGGCGATGTCCGCCGGCGTCCGCGCCACCGCGACCGACTCGCCGAGGCGCTCGATGGCGTTGATCACACTGCGAACGTTGCCGGCGCCGTAGTCGACGAGGGTGAGCATGGGATCCTGGATGGGGAGCGCCGGTGGCCCGGCTCACTCGGCGAGGACGAGGTCGAGCTCGACCTCACGGGTGCGGTTCTCGCGGAAGAGCGTGACCTTGACGCGCTCGCCCGGGCCGTGGCCGTCGAGGTAGTTGTAGAGGTCGTCGTAGTCCTCGATCCGCTCGCCGCCGACGGCGACGATCACGTCGCCGAGCAGGAACCCGCTCGGCGTCTCGGCGATGCCGCGGACGCCGGCCTGCTCGGCGGGGCTGCCGGGGGGGACGACGATCACCGCCACGCCGCGCACCCCCGCCGCGCGCTCGATGCGCCCCGCGGGATCGATGACGACGCCGAGCCCCACCTCCTGCACGCGACCGAACTGGATGAGCTGGGGGACCACCCGGCGTACGGTGTCGATGGGGACGGCGAAGCCGATCCCGGCCCATGTCCCGCTCCGGGAGTAGATCACGGCGTTCATCCCCATCAGGCGGCCGGCGCTGTCGAGCAGCGGCCCGCCGGAGTTGCCGGGGTTGATCGCCGCGTCGGTCTGGACCATCCCGCGGATGGTCACGCCGCCGGCGCCGTCCACCTCGCGCCCGAGCGCGCTGACGACGCCGGTGGTCAGGGTGTGATCGAGGCCGAAGGGGTTGCCGATCGCGATCGCTTTCTGTCCCACCTCGACGCGGGTGCCCTCGGGGGGCAGGACGACGGGCACCAGCGAGGCGGCTGGCGCCTGGATCCGCAGCACCGCGACGTCCTTGCGCGGCTCGGCGCCCACCACCGTTGCCGGGTAGGTTTCGCGGTTGCGCAGGGTGACGGTCAGGGAGCGGGCGCCCTGGATGACGTGCCAGTTGGTGACGACGTGGCCCTGCTGGTCCCACACGAACCCGGAGCCCGACCCCGACTCGAGCTCGACCGCGCGGCGGCGGAAGTAGTCGATGACGACCCGCTTCTGGGTGACGAACACGGTGGACGGGGCCACGCGCGCGAAGACGTCGATCGTGTTCTGCTCGTCCTCTACCCGCGCGCCCGGCGGCAGCGGGGCCACCGGCGGGGGCAGCGTCGGGACGGCGGCTACCGACGCGCTGGCGGTCGGCAGCGCTGCCGGCGCCGAGGTCGCGGCCGCCGCTGGGGGCGATCCGGCCGGGGGCGCCTGCTCGCGGCAGGCCGCGCAGGCGCTGCAGGCGAGCAGGAGCGCGAACGGCACCCCGAGGGCGGTGCCGGTGGGGCGCAGGGCGTCGGGGGCGCAGGGGGCGGCTCGCATCGGCGGCATGGTCGCACCTCGCCGGCGACGCGCAAGTCGACCGCGGCCCGTGGACGCGACTATGCTCCGGGCTCAACTCCCGGAGGGAACCCCATGTCGAGCAAGCTCCTGCAGAAGCTCACCAAGCTCGCCGGGACCGCAGCGTCGAAGGGGCATTTCGCGGTGGCAGCGGCGGCAGACCACCTCTCACGGGAGCTCGACGACGTCGATCGCCAGATTGATCTCGTGGGTGCGCTGCACGAGGTCGGCAGCCTCAAGAACTCCTTGCAGCCGTACTGGACGGAGTTCGGGACCCAGGAGCTCGCCTGGAGCGAGCGCTGCGTTGCTCGGCTGTGCGGCTCCGACCACGACTACTGGGCGGTCGCCGCCCTGCTCGGCTGCCCGGCGGCCCGGGTCTTGGCCGCGGCCGAAGACGCGAGATTCTCGGTATTCGCCGTGCGCCAGTACGAGCGCTGGGACCTGCCGAAGGTGCGCGTGGCAAGCCTGTGCGTGAAGCGGGAGGAGCGCCTCCTCACGCCGCTGCTCGAGATCGGCTGGGACATCGAGGCGGAGCTGGTCGTGGACGCGGCGCGCGCACGGGCCGTCCTCCTCACCGAGTCCGCCGAGGAGGGCGGCTCCCTGATCGGCGAGGGGAGCATGACCAACTTCCTCAGGGCGACGCTCCCGCATGGATCGTGGCGCTCGGTTGCGCTCCCCTTCGTCATCCCTCGAGAGGCGGTGGTGGCGGGCGCGAGCCCTCACCCCGCGTTCCGGGGCGGCTGAGCGCGAGGACGGGCGCGGGCGCGACGGCAGTGCCGTCTACCTGTCGTCGCGACGCGGCACCGCCTCCACGGCGAAGATCGGCGTTTCCAGGTCTTCCGGCGGGGGGCGCGTCGAGCCGTCTGGATCGAAGTGATTCAGGGCGCGGTGGATGGCCGCCGCCGTGCCGACCAGGTAGGCGACGTCGCCGGCCTGGAGCGGCAGCGTCGGGTCGGGCCGCTCGAGCAGCTCGTCGCCGCGGCGGAGCCCCACCACCAGCGCCCCGGTCGTGCTGCGGAGCTCCACCTCGACCAGCGAGCGGCCGTCCATGGGGCTGCCCGGGCGCACCAGCGCCGTCTCGATCTTCAGCTCGTCGAGGCCGCGGACGTCGCGCAGCGCGGTGCGCGGCAGGGTGAGCTTGCGCTCGCTCGTCCGGGTCTCCGTGCGCACGCAGCGCAGGCGGTCGTTGATGACGTTCCGCGGCGTCTCCAGGCGGCGCAGCATCCGGGCGATCACCTCCACGGCGCTCTCGACCTCCTCGGCCACCACGTCGTGGGCGCCGATCCGGAGCAGCGGCTCGCGCTCGGCGAGGTAACGGGTGCGCATCAGGACGGGCACCTGGGGCGCCACCCGCCGGAGGGTGTCCGCCACCCGCATCGCGGCCTGCGGATCATTGATGAGCAGGACCAGCAGACGGGCCTCCTGGACGTGGGCGTGGCCGAGGGCCTCGGCGCTGGTGGCGTCGCCGTAGTAGACCGGCAGGCCCTCGTCCTTCCCGTGCTTCACGTTGTCGGCGTTCAACTCCAGCACCACGTAGGGGACCTTGCCGGCCGCGAGCGCGCGCGCCGCGAAGCGCCCGGCCAGGCCGAAGCCCACGATCACGACGTGCCCGCTGAGCCCCGTCGCGTCCTCGGTGGCCTCGTCGATGCCCCGGACCCCGATCAGGCGCTCGAGCGGCGCGAGGAGCCGCTCGCCTGCGGTGATGTGCGGGGCCACCCGGACCAGCAGCGGGGTCAGGAACATGCTCACGATGCCCGCCGCGAGGAGCGGCCCGATCTGCGTCTGGTCGAGGACGCCCTCGTCCTCCGCCAGCCGCACCAGGACGAAGCCGAACTCGCTGAACTGGGCCAGGCCGACCCCGGCCAGCCAGGCGACACGCGCCGGGAAGCGCATGGTCAGCGTCGCCAGCGTCGCCAGCACGCCCTTGCCCGCGACGAAGCCGACCGTCAACGCCGTGACCTCCACCGGAGCCGAGACGACGACCCGCACGTCGAACAGCATGCCGAGCGAGATGAAGAAGACGCTCACGAAGGCGTCCCGCAGGGGCAGGATGTCCCCCATCGCCCGGTGCCCGTACTGGGTGTCGGCGACCACCATGCCGCCGAGCAGCGCGCCGAGCGCCAGCGACAGCCCCGCGCTCGCGGTGAGCCAGGCCGTCCCGATGCAGAGCGCGAGGATGGCGAGCAAGAAGACCTCGCGGCTCCGGCTCGCGTCCACCCAGCCGAGGGCGCGCGGCACCAGGACGCGCGCGGCCACGATGGTCGCCACCACCACCGCCGCCGCCTTGACGACGGCGAACGCGATCTCCGTGGCCACGTTCTCCGCCTGCACACCCGTGCCGAGCAGCGGGATCACCAGCACCATGGGGACCACGCAGAGGTCCTGGAAGACCAGCGTGCCGAAGATGATCCGCCCGTGGGGCGCGTCGAGCTCGTTGCGGTCGGCGAGCGCGCGCAGCACGATCGCGGTGCTCGAGAGGGCGAAGACGAACCCCAGCGTGACCGCCTGCGGTGGCTGCTCGCCCGCGATCAGGGCCACGGCCGCGACCGCCGTCGTGGTCAGCCCCACCTGGAGCACCCCCCCGACCGCGACCCGCTGGAAGACGGAGCGCATCCGCGAGAACGAGTACTCGAGCCCGATGGTGAACATCAGCAGCACGACGCCCACCTCGGCGAGCACCTCGATGGCCTCCACCGAGTGCACCAGGCCGAAGCCGAAGGGGCCGAGCAGCGCGCCCGCCAGGAGCAACCCCGCGACGGTGGGCAGGCGCAGCCGCGACAGCACCACGGTGACGACGACCGCGATGACCGCGATGACGGCGAGCTCGTCGAGCAGGGGGACGCTGGCCAAAGCGGGGCTCCGGCGCCGAAGCGCTGCCCCTGTCTCGCACAGCGAACCGCGGACGGGTACCGCGAGACGCGCTCGGCGCGCCGGCGTCAACCGCGAGCGCCATGGGCAGGGATGCCCCCCGCGGCGCACGGCGCCCGCGCGAGCGGCGCGCGCTCCCTTCGGTCGCCCGCGCCGCGGGCCCCCAAGCGTCGCTCCGCGCCGCGGGGGCCCGTCCGGCCATCCCACCGCCCGGCACGGCCGTCGGTTCGGAACGGGAGCCGCGCCCACAGGCCGGGTCGCGCCCTCGTCCGCGAGGGGCTATCGCGAGCTAGAGCGGCAATCAGGTTGATTGCTGCGACAAATCAACGACCTAGGGACCCGCGTCCTCCGG
>CAYOLF010000039.1:12591-52983 GCA_964404725.1 uncultured Polyangiaceae bacterium | reverse complement strand
GGCCAGCGAGCGCCGCCGCGGTCGCGAGCCCCGCACGCAGGGAGTGCGCGCTCCACCGCGGGCGCCGCCCTGCGATCTGCTCGATCAAATGGGCCGAGAGCTTGCGCACGGCGCGGTCGACGGCGACCCCGTTGAGCGCCGAGTCGGTGAGCAAGTAGCCCTCGCGCGTCTTGACGAACCCCCGATAGACCGGCCCCTCGGTGATGTGGGCGCCGGCGAGCCAGGTCAGCAGCGCCGACACCGGGCACAGCTCCGGGTGCTCGGCAGCGCAGATCCGCCGCTCGTGGGGCTCGTCCGTGTATCGAGCTTTCAACCAGGCCAGCCGCACCACCACCGCGTCGCGCCCCTCGAACTTCAGGTTGTCGACCTGCAGCCGCGCCAGCTCGGACCGGCGAAAGCCCCCGGCGAAGCCGACCAGCACCATCGCCAGGTCCCTGGTCAGCAGCAGCGGCTCCTGGTGGTAGCTCTCGGGTCCCTCCAGCGCATGGGCGACCATTGCTCGCAGGTCGTCGGGCAGGATCGGGTCGGCCTGGACGACGGCGCGGCTGGCCCGCAGCTCCCGTGTCGTGCCGGCGAGGAACGACCGCACGAGGGGCTCGCGAGTTGGGGTCTCGTGGCCGTTCGCCGTGTGGAGCGCCGAGACGGCCGCCGCAGCCACCCGGATGGTGCTCGCGGCGCGTCCCCGGTCCGCGAGGGTCGACAGCCACCGCATCAAGAGCTTCGGGTCGAGGGGTAGGCCGAGTACCTCCCCACGGGCAGCCAGCCAAGCCTGAAGGTCCCGCAGGTGCGCGAGGTAGACCCGCCACGTCGATGCCTGTCGCGAGGCGAGCACGCGCCGCACGACGCCAGGGTCGAGTCCACGCAGCAAGCATAGGGCACCGGCAGGGTCGCCCGAGGGGGCAAGATCGACAGTGTCCACTCCGAAGGTCCCCCTATGGGCAGGTGGATGCGCGCCGCCCTCCGCGTCTGTGCCTCCCCGTGGAGGTGGCGCTGACCCACGTCGTCGTGATGATCAGCGCCACCAGGGCTCGGAGCTACTCGTCCTCCCACTCCTCGTCGTCCTCGTTTCCTTCCACGCTCTCGTCCTCGTCGCTCTCGGTTTCGCTCTCGTCGCCGTCGAGCAACGTCTCCACGATCTCCGTGGCGGCGTCGCGATCGATCACGTACGCCCCGCCGCGCATCCTGGGCACCTCCAGGTCGTCCGCCAGCTCCGCGACCTCCGCGGCCCGGATCGTTGTGCCGAGCGTCTCGCTCAGGTCTCGCGCGAGCGCGCCTGCGCTGACGCAGTCCGCGTCGTCGAGGATCTCATCTACCAACTCCGCAACATTCAGCTCTGCCATGTTTACCCCTCCAGTCTGGGTGATCTCAGGTTATCCATCCTCAGCAGGCGTGCAACAAATCGAGCGCGAAGAACCGCAGTTTGGTCCATGGACCGAAATTGATGTCGACGATCCGGTCTCTGGACCGGAACGGGGCTCGAATGAGCAGGGGATCCAGGATGTCGAGGTCGTCATGCAGAGGTTCTGGCGTAGTGCCAAGGTCGAGTGCACACTGTCACCCATGGCATTGAGGGATACCGACACGCTCAAGGACGAGAAGGGCTCCGAAGAAGGATGGCTGCCCATCCCCGAAGCGGCCGCTCGCGCGGGGATCTCCCGTCGAAAGGCCTACAGACTGGCCGCCGGCGGCAAGGTCCCAACAAGGGGAGCGAAGGGCAACCAGCGCGTTCGCGTGGCGGACCTCGATCGTGCCAGCAGTGACGGGGCGCGTGACAGTGACAGCGGCGGTGACGGCACCAGGAGCGGCACGGGCGTCACGATGGCGCAGGCACTGCGGACGCCCGAGCTGCGTGAACGTGCGGTGGCACTCGAGGCCGCGCGGCTGGCCGTCGACCAGCTCGACGCCGACCAGCGACTGGCGGAGGCGCAGCGTGACCGCGAGCTGGCACGCGCCACGGCGGAGATCGAGGTCGAGAACGCTCGGTGGCGCGCCCAGGAGGAGCGGGTGGCGGCCGAGCGGCGGGCGGCCGCGGAGGCCCACCGCCGGGAGGCGGAGGTGCGGCGGATGATGGTCGCAGCGGAGGAGGGCGGGAGGCAGCAGCGCCTAGTGGACGACCTGACCCGCATGGCCCTAGCCGTCATCCGACACCAGCTTCGCGCCGTAGATGCTCCGCTCCGGCTCGCCCGCGAGGTCGCCGAGGACGCGGCCAAGATCCTCCCGCGCGGCGCAGACGACGAAGAGCAGGCGACCGCGGTGGCCGAGATCTTGGCGCCGCTGATCCGCGAGCGCGTGGAGATCGATAGGCTAGATCGCGAGATCGCGGCCCAGCGAGCCCGTAACGAGCTGGCGGAGGTGGTCGCCATCGCGGTCACCGCACGCACGGGCGACCCCCGGCTGGGGCTCCTCGCCTACCATCTCGCGGCGACGTACGGCTGAGCGGGGGGGGGCGGCGTGCCCCAGCAGGAATCACCGCGACGCCGACCGACGAGGTCGCACGCGGGGGCCGGGGCCGAGCAGGCCGATCTCTCGGCCGTCTTCGTGGCGGCGCTGGCGGGGAGCGTGGCGCGCGTCCGCGCTGGTAGGGCAGCCTCGTCGCGACGCGACACCCCCAACCCTTTGGTGACCTTTTCACGGGACCGGGGGGCGCGAACTTTGGGCATAGGCTTGGGGTCACGTGACCTCACCCCTATTGGCCGCCCCATGCCGGCGGCTTCTCCACCAAGACGAGCCCCCTCCTGCTGGGCTTTCTCTGGTGCCTCCTCGTAGGTCGGGGCCATCGACGCGGCCACGAATGCGACCTGCACGGGCGGCATGTGCCGGCGCTGTGCTGTGCGGGCCCGACGATGCTGATCGTCTTCGAGAAGGTCTTCCTGGTCCCTTTCTTGGGGGGGGCCGTCACTATGTGGCGGCGTGCTAGTAGAGGGTGCTTACTTTTTCTTTGATCAGGCATTGAACAAGCCCTTGAGCGTACTTTGAGCTACCCTTGATCTAGGTACCTTGAGTTGACCTTGATGTTGCATGGTTGGGGTCGGGCGGGTCTTCTCCCGCCAGCTTCCTGAGGGCGTTCAGCCATTTGCCTGACTGCTCGTGGAGTTTGGCGTACCATGCCCGCGTCTGTCGGGTGTGAGGCCGATAGCGGAGGCGCACCACTCCGACGAGCTGAGCATCGGCCAGGTGCGCCGGGAGGGGTACGAGGATGATGCCTCGGTATTCGGCCCCGTCCTGCTGCGCCCCGGTCAGCAGGGCGAGTCCGGCCCGGTGCGCCGCCTGCCCGAGCGCATGCTCAAGTTCCCCATGCTCGGCAGAGAGCCCAACTGGGAACAACGGCTCCGCGTCGACGTCGCTACCCTCGTAGAGGTAAGGCACGATCTCCAGGAGCCCGAGCCTGCGGATCAACGCCAGACGACGAAAGAAGTCAACGCCGATACCCCATCCCTCTTCCTGTTCTGCCTTGGTTAGCTGCCGAGCATGGTGCTTGAGGACACCGCCCAGGCGTGCGACTTCGCTTGTTGGTTCGAACCCCCAGACGACGTACTGGCCTTGCTGTCCCACCTGGCGGCGGCTGTGCTCCAAGAAGACATGTCGCCGACTGACGCCGCCGTCGTCGCGTAGGTTGTGCAGATAATAGAGGTCGACGAGAAGCCGAAGGCACATGACGTCCCGGGTTTGGCGGAGGAGTTCCAGCGGCGGCACTTCGCCGGCAGCACCAGTGACCATGGTGTTCGGAAGCCAGATCCAGTCGTCGAGACGAGCGACCGCAAACTCGGACCCGTCGAGGCGCAGTACCCCCCGCGTGTTCAACGAGCGCGCGGTGCCCAAATCCCCCTGAGCGAGGTCCTCGCCCTTGCGGACCTTCGCCAGAACCGCGCCTTCGGCCTCGGAGAGCACGGGGCAGGAGTCCGCCACGATCGTGTAGACGGGGCGCGTGTGCGGTCTGGCGGCGGAGACGAGCTTGGCCTTCTCGAGGCGCCCGATCGCCTCACGAGCACGGCCACGGGAGATCCCGGTGTACCGCTCTATGGCAGCAACGCTTGCGCGCGTCGTTCGGTTGTCGCGGGCGGAGAACCGCGCCATCACCAGAACCGCCACGGCAGCGTTCATTCCCAGTTCGGCAGCACGGGTCCATGTCTTCCTGTCTAGGGCGAAGAAGCCGCTCCCACCGCGGCCGCGCTTCGGCTTGGGGGCTTCTGGATCGTCAGCGCCCACCTCTGCGGAGGTGGAGAGCGGGTCCACGGTCTCGGTTGTCACGTAGTCCTCCTGTCTTGCCGGGCGGCGCGCGAGGAGATGTCGTCCTCAGCGTCGTCGCCCGATCGGGCGTGGGCGCCGGCATCACCCGCGCCAGCTACGAGCCTTCGCGCCAGCTCGACGGCGCGAATGATCGCGAACGGCCCGGCGCCGAGAACCTGCTCCGCCAAGTCGTGGATCTCGGCGTCGAGCACGAGCGTCGCGAGCCGCCGGGCGAGCGCCCAGGCGACCTCGTCATCGCCGTCGGCGACGGCCTCGAGCAGCGCGATCGGGAGGCTCGGGGGCCCGATCCGGGTTGCCCAGGAGTTGCCCACCCCCTCGGGCGCCGATCGCGAATCGAGCGTCTTTTCTGCGGCGCCCCCGGGGTGAGTCGAACACCCGACCAACGGTTTAGGAAACCGCTGCGCTATCCACTGCGCTACGGGGGCCGAGCGGGCGTCGAGGACGCCGGGCTCTCGCCGCCCCGTGGTCCCGTCAGGGGCCGGGGACGGCTCATGGAACGCCGGCGGCGGGCTGCCGCGCCGGTGGCCGGGTCGTAGCACGCGGGTCCGGGGGGCGTCACCTCGGGCGGGGCTCGCGGCGCGGAACCGGGCACGAGGGGGGGACGATTGCCGTCCGTGCGGGGCCGAGGTAGGGCGGGCCGGTCGCGGCGCGCCCATGACCACCCCCGTTCGCACCTGCCGCTCCTGCGGCTCGGACCATTTCGTGGAGACGGGGCCGGTGGAGTGGCTCGTGCGGCATCGGTCGGAGGGTGGCCCCGTGGAGGTGGCGCTGGAGGGGACGCTGGTGGCCTGCGTCCGCTGTGGGCTGGTCGAGGTCTTCATGGACCACCCGCTCGCGCTCGCCGACGTGCCCCAGGCGCACGAGGTGCGCGTGACCCCGGACCCGGGGACGTACCGCGCGCCGATGCCGTCGGGGGAGAGCCCGGCCGGCGCCGGCTGGCAGGTGGTGCTGGTGCACGCCGGCGAGCGGCCGATCGGGGTCGTCTCGGAGCTGCGCAAGGAGCTGCCGATGAGCTTCATGACGGCGCGGGCCTCGGTCAGCAAGCTGCCCTGGGTGATCACGCGCACCAGCAATCGCCGCGTCGCGGACGCCCTGGCAGAGAAGCTCACCCTGGCCGGCGCGGTGGTGCGGGTCGAGCCCTCCGCCGTGTGACGGACCGTCGCGCGGGGAGGGACGCCGGGCCGTCGAGCCCCGCGAGGCGCGCGGCGCTGTGGTAGAAGCAGGGGTGGCGCCCCACCCCGGAGGGCGCCGGGAGCGCTGCATGGCCATCTTCGCCGACCTCTTGGGCACGTTGCGGAACCGCGAGCTGGAGGAGCACCTCGCCGCCGATCTGCAGGTGATGATGGAGCAGGCCACGGCGCTCGTGGTCGAGGGCGGGTCGCACTACTGGGGCAAGGCGATGTCGCCGGAGGACCGCCTCCGGCTCTACGGCAAGGCGGAGGTGGTGGCCGATACGCACCGCGCCATCCGTAACCTCCTCGTCGTCCACTCGCCGCTCCCCACCTCCACCGATCGCGCCCACTTCCTCGGGATGATCAACCTCATCCGCGAGGTGGAGCGGCTGGTGGAGCGCGCCAAGAACCTCGTGGAGCTGACCCGGATGGTCCCCGCGCCGCTCCCGGACGACGACGTGGTGCGGGAGTTCCGGCAGATCCGCCGCGGGATCGAGGAGCAGCTCGGGGAGGTCTGCGCCGTCGTGCAGAACAACGACGTGCGTCAGGCCCAGCTCGTGGAGACGCGTGGGCGGGAGGCCATCGCGCGGCTGGATCTGGTGGTGGAGCGGACCAGCGTCGGGCGCTACTCGCCGGGGGTCGTGCTCAAGATCGGGCTCGGAGCCCACACGTACTCGCGGATCCAGCGCCAGCTGATGAACATCGTGTCGAGCCTGGTCACTCCGCTGCACCTCGTGGACTTCTACGAGGAGCGCGGCGTGGACGATCAGGATCCCCCGAGCGTGCGCTGAGCCCGCCCGCCCGCACCGGTGCGGGCGCTCGCGGGGCCGCGTCGCCGCGGCGGCCGCGGTCACCGCGTCAGGATGAGCGAGGCCGCGTTGCCGCCGAAGCCGACCGAATTGACCATCACCGTCCGCACCTGGCGGGGGGTGTTGGTGAACGGCACCCGGTATGGGTAGTCCACCCAGCGCTGCGAGCGCAGGATGTACAGGGCGTACTCCACACCGAGGACGGCGGAGGCGCCCAGCGTGTGGCCGAGCAGCCACTTGTTCGAGGTGAGCACCGGCATCCGGCTGCCGAACAGGCGCCGGATGGCGGTGAGCTCGGCCCGATCCCCGAGCGCCGTGCCCGGCGTGTGGGTGACGATGACATCCACCGTGTCGAGGCCGGCGCGGGCGAGCGCCTGCCGCATCGAGCGCCGGAGGGCGGTGCCCTCCTCGCTCACGGAGGTGTTCGTCTCGATGGCCTCCACCGAGAAGCCGCCGCCGATGATGCGCGCGAGGACGCTCCCCGCCGGCGCCTCGCCGCGCTGCGCGCGATAGCGGTCCTCGCGGTACGCGAGCTCGTCGGGCTCGAGCCGCTCGAGCGCCAGCAGCGCCGCCCCCTCGCCGAGGACCATGGTGTTTCGCGTGGGCTGCTCCTCGTCGCAGGGCCGGCAGGGGTACTCGGCCTCGGCGTCGTTGGAGAGGATCCGCAGCGCCCGCATCTGCGCGATGGTGAAGTCCGTGAGCGGGGCCTCCGCGCCCCCGACCAGGGCCCGTCGCGCCATGCCCGACTCGAGCCACGCCATGCCGGTGCCGATGGCGTAGGACGAGCTGCTGCAGGTGCTCGACAGCTCGCACGCGGGCCCCTCGGTGTGCAGCTCCTGGGCCACCCAGTTGCTGATGTTGCCGAGCGTGGTGGTCGGGGAGGTGAGGGGAGCGGTCTTCCCTTCGGCGTTGGCGAGGAAGTCGGTGTGGAAGCGCTCGAACAGCCCGGTCGCGCCGCGCGAGGAGCCGACCAGCACGCACGCATCCGACGTCATCTGCCAGCCGGCGCGCTCGGCCGCCTGGTGCGCCGCGTAGGTGGCGAGCTGCACGCTGCGGTCGAGGTCGGCGTAGCGCGGGCGCGCGGCCAGGAAGGCGGAGAGGTGGCGCTCCGCGGAGTCGGACAGCGCGCCGACGGGCGTGAGGCGACCGCCCTGCTCTCGCGGCCGGAGCCGCGTGCCGGGCGTGCGGTAGCCCTCGATGACGGACTGGGCGTCCCAGCCGATGGCGGAGATCGATCCGGCGCCGGTGATGAAGACGCCGTGCTCCGGCGGCAGCGAGGCCATGCTCGACCCCGGAGTCCCTCAGACCCGCGCGCTTGTCAACCTCGGATCGGCGGAAATTTGCTCGATCCGAGCCGGGACGGCGCCCGGGTTCGCTGCGTTTACGAGGTGTTTGACAACCCGAGGGGGCTGCCCAAAGGTTGGTGACGAGTCGTTCGTCTGGCTCCCCATGTCGCACCCCCACCGCCTCGTGACCGCCGTGATCGCCGCCACCACGCTCGCCGCCGCCCTCGCCGCTCCCGCCCCCGCCGCCGCCGGTGCCCCGACCGCGGCGCCCCGGATCCCGGTCGAGCAGTACTCGCTGCCGAACGGGCTCACCGTCATCACCAGCCGCGATGACCGGCTCCCGGTGGTCGCGGTCGAGGTGCGCTACCTCGTCGGCTCGGGCAACGAGCGCCCCGGGCGCACCGGCTTCGCGCACCTCTTCGAGCACCTGATGTTCCAGGGGAGCGGCTCTTACGATCACGAGTACTTCAAGCCGTTCGAGCCGATCGGCGGCTCCGTCAACGGGACCACCAGCCAGGACCGCACCAACTTCTTCGAGCGGGTCCCGTCCAACTACCTCGAGCTCGCGCTCTTCATGGAGTCGGACCGCATGGAGAACTTCCTCCCGGTCCTGAGCCAGGAAAAGCTCGACAACCAGCGCGACGTCGTGCTGAACGAGCGCCGCCAGCGCTACATCGACCAGCCCTACGGCCTGGCCCACCAGTATCTCCAGGAGGCGCTCTACCCCGCCGGGCACCCCTACCGGCACACCACCATCGGCGATCCGGAGGACGTGCGCGCGGCCACCCTCGAGGACGTCCGCGGCTTCTTCGCCGAGTACTACGTGCCGGCCAACGCCGTGCTCACCGTGGTCGGGGACTTCGAGCCGGCGCGCCTCCGCTCCCTCGTCGAGCTCTATTTCGGGCATATCCCCGGCGGCAAGCGCGCGGAGCTGTCGCGGCCGGCGCCGCTCCGGGTGGGCGAGCTACGCCATGTTCGGCAGACCGACGACGTGAAGCTCGCGCGGGTCTACCTCGCCTGGCACACCCCGGCGCTGTACGCGCCCGACGACGCCGAGCTCGATCTGTTGGCCACCACCCTCTCGCACGGCAAGACCAGCCGGCTCTTCCAGCCGCTCGTCTACGAGAAGAAGGTGGCCAAGGACGTCGCCGCCTACCAGGCCTCGCAGCAGCTCTCGAGCTACTTCGTCGTGCAGGCGACCGCCGCCCCCGGGATCGAGGTGGAGGAGCTCCACGCCGAGCTGATGGCCGCCCTCCGCGCCGCGCTCGCCGTCCCGCCCCGCGAGGCGGAGCTCGTCGCCGCGGTCAACGCCTACAAGAAGGACTACTACGCGCGGCTCGAGAGCGTCATCGAGCGCGCGGGCCTGCTCAGCACGTACCTGCACACGGTGGGCACGGCGGAGTACCTCGCCCAGGACCTCGCCCGCTACGAGCGCGCCACGCCCGATGAGGTGCTGGCGGCGGCGCGGCGTCACCTCGACCTCGAGCGGCACGTCCGCGTCGACCTCGTGCCCGGCGTCAAGGCCGGGGGCGCGCAGTGAGTCGCGCGCCGCGCTCCGCCCCACGCCTCGCGCGCGCCGTCGCGCTCCTCGCGGTGGTCGCGGGCTGTCGCGGGCCGAGCGTCCCCCCGCCCGCGGCGCCCGCGCCGCCAGCTTCCGCCTCCCGCCCTCCTGCACCGAGCCTGCCCATGCCCGATCGATCCTCCTTGCCCCAGCCCGCCCCGATGCCCGACTGGATCCCGCGTCGGCCCGCGACCTTCCGCCTCTCGAACGGACTGCGCGTCTGGTTCCTCGAGCAGGGGCCGGCGCCGCTGGTGTCCGCGACCCTGGTGCTCCCGGGCGGCTCGGGCACCGATCCCGTCGGCAAGGCGGGGCTCACGGCGCTGATGGCGGACATGCTCGACGAGGGCGCCGGGGATCGCTCCGCGCTCGAGCTCGCCGACGAGCTGAAGCGCCTGGCGACGGAGCTGACCACCGCGGCGGACGTCGACGCGACCCTGCTGTCGATGGATCTGATGGCGGACACCCTCGATCCGTCGCTCGCGCTCCTCGCCGACGTCGCGCAGCGCCCCGCGCTCGATCCCGAGGAGGTGAAGCGGCGGCGCGATCACCGCATCGCGCAGGCGCTCGCGGGGGAGTCAGAGCCGGAGACGGCCCGCTCGATCGTGCTCCGCCGCGGCCTCTTCGGCGACGGGTACGCCGGTGAGATCCCGCGGGGGACCCGGCGCTCGCTGGCCGGGCTCACGGTGGCGGACGTGAAGGCCCAGTATCGCAAGGTGGTGGCCCCGGATCGCGCCGAGCTCGTGATCGTGGGCGGCGTGACGCAGGCGGCGGTGGCCGCGGTGGCCGAGCGCCACTTCGGCGCCTGGCAGGGCAGGTCGACGGCGCGCGAGCTGCCGCTCGCGGCGTCGGTGACGGCGCCGGCGGTGCACCTGGTCGACTTCCCCGCGGCGGCGCAGTCCACCATCGCCGTCGCCGCGCGCACTCCCGGCGCCGACGACCCGGACTACTTCCCGGCGCTCGTCTTCAACCGCGCCTTCGGCGGCGCCTTCTCCAGCCGCCTCAATCTGAACCTGCGGGAGGAGAAGGGGTACACCTACGGGGCACGGAGCCTGTTCTTCCGCTTTCGGCGGGTGGGGATGTTCGCCGCCCTGGCGGCGGTCAAGACCGAGCACACGCGCGAGAGCATAGACGAGACGCTGCGGGAGCTCGGCGAGATGTGCGGCGCGCGGCCGCTCACCCCGCAGGAGCTCGACGAGGCGGTGAGCGGCCTGCTGCTCGGGCTGCCGGGGCGCTTCGAGCGCACGGGCAGCGTCGCGGCTGAGATCGCCAACCTGCCGGTGCAGGGGCGGACGGAGGATTGGCTGCCGCAGTGGCCCGGGCGGGTCAAGGGGGTGACCCTGGAGGCCGCGCGGGCCGTCGGCGGGCGTTACTGCGACCCGCGGCGGATGGACCTGTTCGTGGTGGGCGACCGCGCCGTCGTCGAGCCGACCCTCGCCGGGCTCGACCGGCCGGTGTTCGTCTACGACGCGCAAGGCACGGTCATCGACCGCAGCCGCACCCCCTGAGCGGCGGCGCCAGCCGGGGGCCCCGCTGGGGCCCGGTCGCGGCCCGGCTGCGCTCCCCCGTCGGTCGCGATAGGGTTCGCGTCATGAACACGCTGCTCGGGTGGTTCTGGCGCGGCTGCCTCGTTCTAGTGCCGATCGTGGTGATCCTGTACGCGGGCTACGTCGTGGTGACGACCTTCGATCGCCTGGTGCCGCTGGGGATCCCGGGGCTCGGCTTCCTCGTCGCCGTGCTCCTCATCACCTTCGTGGGGTTCATGAGCTCGAACGTGATGGGGCGCGCGGTGGTGGGCTACGCGGAGGGGGCGCTGACCAAGCTGCCCTTCGTGCGCCTAGTCTATGGCTCGATCCGGGACCTGTTGCAGGCCTTCGTCGGCAACCGGCCGGGCTTCGACCGACCGGTGGCGGTCTCGCTGTTGCCGGGCAGCGCGCGCGTGCTCGGCTTTCTGACCCGCGACGGGCTCGGCGCCCTCGGCATGCCCGATCACGTCGCCGTCTACGTGCCGCAGAGCTACAACTTCGCGGGCAACCTCGTGGTCGTGCCGCGCGCGCAGGTCGAGCCGCTGGCGACGACCAGCACCGAGGTGCTGGCGCTCATCGTCTCCGGAGGGGTGTCCGGGCTCGGGGTCGAATCTCCACTGTCCCAGCCGCGGCCGACTCGGCGGGGCATCACCCAGACCTTCCTCGGCGTGGGCCCGCGCAGCCGTTCTTGAGCATCGAGACCGGCTCGCCGGGGGTCGCGGCGGGCCTGCCAGATCTGACAGTGGCGCGAGCGCCGGGCAGCCCGCACCATCCTCGGGTGGCCATGAACACCCACGCGCTCATCGACGCGGTCGTCCAGCAGACCACCGTGTTCATCGCGCAGCTAGCCACGGCCGGGGGGGTGCGCACGCCGTTGGTCGGGGTGGCGGATCAGGTCTTCCTGGAGCTCAGCCGCGAGCTCGAGGCCCAGGGCGTGCGCAAGCGGATCATCGCGGACATGTTCGGGATGGCCCTGCGCACCTACCACCGGCGGGTCCGTGAGCTCCGCTCCAGCCGCACCGTGGCGGGCCGCACGCTCTGGGAGGTGGTGCTCGCCGTCATCCGCGAGCGGGAGCCGATCTGTACGCGCGAGATCCAGCGGCGGTTCTGCCGCGACGATC
Source organism: uncultured Polyangiaceae bacterium (assembly GCA_964404725.1). Taxonomy (GTDB): domain Bacteria; phylum Myxococcota_A; class Polyangia; order Polyangiales; family Polyangiaceae; genus JAFGBI01. The sequence goes on along the minus strand of CAYOLF010000039.1, from coordinate 41,263 downwards.
CCGAGATCCTCACGGGGGTGCTGAACGATCTGACCGGCACCGGGCTCGTCTACCGCAGCGGGTTCGGGGACGCGGCCGTCTACCGCGCCGCCGATCAGGCGGATTTCGCCGAGCTCGACGCCGAGCAGCGCCTGGAGGCCGACCGGTATCTGGTGTGGCTCGCGGTGTACCGGAGCGGGCCCATCACGGCCGCGGGCGTGGCCGAGGCCACGCGGCTCCCCGCCGACGCCTGCGAGCGCGCGCTCGCCGCGCTGGTGAGCCAGGATCGTATCCACGGCGCCGAGCGGGGCGGGAAGCTCGCCTACGAGAGCCGGCAGTTTCAGGTGCCGCTCGGGACCTCCCACGGGTGGGAGGCGGCCGTGCTCGATCATTTTCAGGCCATGGTGGCCGCCGTCGGGGCCAAGCTCGCGCGGGGAGCCTCGCGGTCCGATGCCGCGGACGTGATCGGCGGATCGACCTGGTCGCTCGACGTCGGGGACGGCCACCCGCTGCAGGCCGAGGCGCTCGGGACCTTGCAGCGCCTCCGCGAGCAGGTCGAGGACCTGCGGCGCCGCGTGGACGAGCACAACAATCGGAGCGGTCAGCGGGGCCCGCGCCAGCGCGTCGTCTGTTATACGGGCCAGTACGTGGTGACCGACGCGGGGCCCCTCGGGGGGGAGCCCGCGGCGGAGGAGGAGTAGCTCGAAATGACTCGGTGGCGGGTGTTCACGGGGTTTCTGGGCCTGGCCGTCGTGGCCGCGGCGGGCGCGTGCGGCAGCAGCGGCGGCGGGAGCGCCTCGAGCTCTTCGCACTGGATCACCTGCCGCGAGGACAGCGACTGCGCATCGATCCCCGACGCGGTCCGCTGTGCGGAGGGCTACTGCGTCGATGCGGCGGAGCGCCGGTTGGTCGCGGGCAGCGCCACGGTGCCGGGCAGCGGTGGGCAGGGCGGCTCGGTGACCGGCGACACCGGCGGGGCGACCCTCGGCGGCGCGGGTGCAGCGACGGGCGGCGCAGTCGGGACGGGCGCGGCGCTCACCCGCTGCGAGTCCGCGGCGGACTGCGTTCTCATCGCGGACTGCTGCACCTGCACGGTCACCCTCGTGGGCACGCCGATGACGGACGACTGCGTCACGGTGTGCGACCAGGACCAGTGCACGGGTCTGCTCATCTCCGAGGAAGACGTGGTCTGCTGGGCGGGCCAATGTGCCGTCGCCGGCGCCGAGGGCAACTGCGACGTCACGGACGTGCTCTGCGAGAGGATCGGCCCGACCTGTCCCGAGGGCTACCTGCCCTCGGTCGTCGACCGTTGCTGGGGGCCCTGTGTCCTGGAGCAGAGCTGCCTGTCCGGAGGCTGAGTGATCCGAGATCGGAGGCAATAATGATCCTGTTTCATCGTTACCTGGGGCTGTCCTGTCCACTCGGCCTCCTGGGCCTCTTGCTCGTCGCGGCTTGCGGCGGCGACGACGACGGCGGCGACGACGCCGCCTCGGGTGGCCTGGCAACGGGCGGTGCCAGCAGCGGCGGCGCGACGACGGGCGGCCGCGGCGAGGCGGGCGAAGAGAGCGCGGGCGGTGCCGCTCCGGGCGGCGTTGGGGGGGTGCCGGCGACGGGCGGCAACCCCACGACGGGCGGCAACCCCACGACCGGCGGCAACCCCACGACCGGCGGCAACCCCACGACCGGCGGCAACCCCACGACGGGCGGCAACCCCACGACCGGCGGCAACCCCACGACCGGCGGCAACCCGGCGACCGGCGGTGACGGGGGCGGTGGTGACGGGGGCGGTGGTGACGGGGGCGGTGCGCTCTCCGGCGGTGCCGGGGGGATGGGGACCGGTGGTGCGGGCGGCGGCGCCGGTCTGCAACTCACCGGTGGAGCGATGACCGGCGGTGCCGGTGGGGTCGCGAGCGGCGGTGGCGGCGGCGCGGGCGGCGCGACGGGCGGCGGTTCGACCGGTGGCGTGGCGGGGGCGAGCGGCGGCTTCGGGCCCGGCGGCGCGGGCGGCAGCGGCGGCGCGTTCACTCGTTGCGAAACCGCGGCGGACTGCGTTCTCATCGCGGACTGCTGCACCTGCACGGTCACCCTCGTGGGCACGCCGATGACGGACGACTGCGTCACGGTGTGCGACCAGGACCAGTGCACGGGTCTGCTCATCTCCGAGGAAGACGTGGTCTGCTGGGCGGGCCAATGTGCCGTCGCCGGCGCCGAGGGCAACTGCGACGTCACGGACGTGCTCTGCGAGAGGATCGGCCCGACCTGTCCCGAGGGCTACCTGCCGTCGGTTGTCGACCGTTGCTGGGGTCCCTGCGTCCTGGAGCAGAGCTGCCTGTCTTGAGGCCGGCGGGCGGGGGGGGGCCCCGGACCCCCATCGCCCAAGCTCCGTGGGTCGCCGGGCGTCGTACCTCTGGCATGCGACGTCGGGCCGGCATCCCTAGAGCACCGATCAGGTTGCCAATGGCAACAGCGCCGCAGAAGACGCACCCCCTCAGGGCGAGGGTGCGTCTTCTGCGGCGCCTTTGGCGAGATCTGCTCTCCGTTCGGTGCTCTAGGTCGTTGATTTTTCGCAGCAATCAACCTGATTGCTGCTCTAGGGCCTTCCGCGAACGCGGGGTGCCATGGCCGCTGCTCGCCGCGGCGCTGGTCGCGGCGGCGGCGTGGACCACCCGGCGAACGCCGGCCACCGCAGCGGGCGCGGACGGCGTCGAGGCTGCTGCGCCCAGTGCTGCGGGAGCGCGCGGCGGACCGCGGGAGGGAGTCGCGTTCGGCACGCCATGGGTCGAGGATCAGGTGGCAGAGGCCGCCGCGGAGTGGCTCACGCTCCGGATGCCGGTCCCCGCGGGCGTGTTGGTCCTCTGCATGCAGGGCAATCGCTCCGCCGAGGGGCGCACCCACTCCTTCCCCCAGAACCTGCACGCGCTCGACCTCGCCAACCGCACCCTGGAGACGGTGCCGATCGTGGCCGCCGCGCCCGGGGTCGTCGCCTACGTCCTCCGCGACGCGGGCGAGGATCCCGACGGGGGCAGCGGCTACGGCAACCAGGTTCGCGTCCTGCACGACGGCGGCCTGTTCACCGCGTACGCGCACCTCGACCGCATCGAGGTGAACGTCGGGGACGCGGTGCGTGTCGGGCAACGGCTCGGCACCATGGGCCGCACCGGCCTGGCCGGCGACCGGCACCTGCACTTCAGCCTTCACCGCGGGGTCATCGACGGGGGCGGCGTGCCGCCGACGCTGGAGATCGCGGGGCTCGTCACCCAGGAGATCGGCGACGACGCGGGCTTCACCCGTCGCCCGAGCGGCGAGCTGCGCTGCAGCCCCGAGGGGAAGCCCTGGTCGGGCGCCCTCTACGCCTCCGAGAACGACGGCGGCGAGACGGTGCTCGGCCCGGCGCCCCCCGCGCTCGCCGCGCTCGTCGACGCCGCGGCCAGCGAGCTTGGGCGATCCGTGCACCGGCGGGCCCGGCTCTGGCACCTCTCCACCGCCGTCCCGCGCACGACCCCGGCGGCGGCCCGCCGCCATTTCGAGCCCCTCCTCGCCGAGGACGACCGGGATCCCGTCTCGCACTACGCCTGGGCCGTGGAGGTGGACATGCCGGAGGGCAACCTGCGCGCGGCCCTCGCCCACCTCGAGCGCGCCGCTGCCCTCGACGAGGAGCCCGCGCTCTTCGAGCCCTGGATGGCGGGGTGGATCGCCAACCAGCGCGGCGCCATCGCGCTCCGGCGCCGGCAGCCCGCGCTGGCCGAGCGGGAGTTCGCCCGCGCCGCCGCGATCCTGCCGCGCTCCGCGGTGGTGGACTTCGCCGAGCGGCAGCGCGCGCTGGCGGCCGCGCGCCCCTGATCGGCGCGGCGAGCGCTCCGGGCGCCCACGCGCGTGCCCTCGACGAGCTCGCGTACCTCGCGAACGTGGTCGTCGCCGGCGACACCACCCGCGGGCGTCCCTGGCGCGGCGGAGGCGGCCGAGCGCGTGCTCGCCGTCTGTGAGCGCGGGATGGCCCGGCTCGCTCGCGACGCCGAGGGGGACCCCTCGCTGGCCACGCTGGCGCGCTGGGGCCTGGTGGCGGCGTTCCGCGCGGGGTTCGGGGCGGAGGGGGCCGCGCCGGGCTCGAGCGGCGCCCCCGCCGCGTGATCTTCCCCGGTCCCGACGGCCTGGACGGTTGGTCGCCCCAGCCCCTGCGACAGCAAGTCGGTGCAGTACACCATTTCCATCGAGCCGACCGCCGAGGCGTTCACGAACGCGCGGTCCCACGCAGCGGACTTGGAGGGTATCCTCCGTTTCCTCGGACGGCGCCCGACGTGGTCCGAGAGGCGCCGCACCCCGATGGGATGCTCCACGCCCCTGTGGGGCTCGTGCCCGAAAGCGACTGGCGATGACGTTGCAGCTGAAGCGGCTCCGGAGATGGGCGATCGAGCACGCCTCTCCCCTCGCCACCGGGGTTGCCGTGCTGATCTGCTTGCTCGGGGTGTTTCTGCGCCTCTCCGGCTGGTTCGACCAGCAGCTCGGGTTCTGGAACGACGAGTCGGTCTGGGTCGGCAAGCTCGCGGCGGGAGAGGACGGCCAGCGCCCGCTCGCGTATGCGGCGCTGGCGCGGTGGATCATCGCGTGGCGGCCGACCGAGTTCTGGTTGCGCTCCCCGTCGTTGCTCGCGGGGTGCCTGACCCTGCCTGCCCTCTGGGCGTTGCTGCGCACCGCCGGTTGCGGACGCTCCGTCTCGCTTCTCGGGCTCCTGATTGGGGCGGTGCACCCCTGGGGCGTCGCCTACTCGAACGAGTTCAAGCCCTACGCGCTCGAGCTCTTCGTGCACGTGAGCGTGAGCTGGCTTGCCCTCCGCTACTACCAGCGGCCAACCTGGTGGCGCTTGGCGACCGTCGCCTTGCCGACCCTCGCGGGGCCGCTGTTCGCGTGGAACGCCGTGTTCTTCTTGCCGGGCGTGCTCCTCGCGGTGGCGCTCGCTCAGCTTCGACGGCGCCAGCACCGGCAGCTGGCCGGCCTGGCGGGCACGGCGCTGGTTGGGAGCGGAGTGCTGTTCTGGATCTACGTCACCAAGCTGCACGGCCGCACCCCGCGCACCACCTACTGGGGCGAGAAGTACGGCGTCTTCTTCGTCGGCGACTCGGCTTGGGATCACCTCCGCTGGCTCGGGGAGCAGACCTTCGCCATCGCCCGGCGCCCGGCGTCCACCCACGTGCTGGGCGTCGCGCCCGAGGCCTGGGACGCTCATGCGACACCGTGGTTCGCGCTCCTGGTCCTCTGCGGGCTCGTCGTCGCGACTCGCCAGCGTCGCTGGGACGTGCTGTTGCTCGGAGCCTCCCCCTGGCTGGCGACCGCCGCCGTCAATGTCCTCGGCTACTGGCCCTACGGCGCCTTTCGCACCAACCTCTTCCTCCTCGTCTACCCGACCTGGCTCGGCTGCTACGGCGCGCGCTCGCTCGCGGAATGGGCGCGCCGTCGCTCGAGGTCGTTGCGATGGACGCTCACGGCCGTGGGGCTCGCGTGGGTCGTCCTGCTCCTTCCCGTGGATCTGGCCTACTTCCGCCAGAAGGACCCGCGCACGAGTGCTCCTGGCTCGTCCACTCAGCTCGCGCTGCAGACGATCGTCCGTGAGGCACCGCTCAGGCGAGGTAAGGCTCGTCCCCCGCTCGTCCTGGACGGACAGGCCTGCAAGAACTTCGAGTATTATTCGAAGTGGCACCCGCGACACTCGGTTGCGCTGCGCGCCGCGAAGCTCGAGCGACGAGTGGTGCCGCGGTGCCTCGAGTACACGGCAAAGGCCGTTCGTCGCGCGATCGCCAGCCGCCAACGCAGTGAGTTCTGGCTGCTGACGGCGAAGCCCAGCTTCGCGGAGTGGCTCCCCGAGCACGTCGAGGCACGCTGCGACGTCCGCCTTCGGGAGGTCTTTCCTACCGGTGACGTGCTGATCCACTGCCTCCCCAGGACCGCGCGCCCGGCCGCCGCGCGGCGGCGATGACGACGCCCACCGACCTTCGGGCGACGCCGCCAGGCTCCGGGCGAACGGCCGCCGGCTCTTTTGGACCGCGGCCCGGCCGCCGCGAGCCAGAGCGCCGCGTGAGGGACAAAAATGGCCTCTTGCGCCCGCCCGAATGGGATAAGAAGCCTGTTTTGACCTATTGCGGGGCTCGCCTCGGGTGATAAAGTACCAAGAAGGTCTTCTTATCGGCAATAAGACCGAATAAAGGGACAAAGGTGGCTGCTTCCGTGGACTACTCGCTGGCCTCGCCGGGCCAGATCGCAGCCGATCTGGGGCGGCGACTGGAACGGCTCCGCCTCGCGCGTAACCTGCGCCGCGCGGATCTCGCGGCGGCGGCCGGGATCTCGCTGCGGACGCTCTCGCGGCTGGAGACGACGGGTCACGCGACGCTCGACACCCTGATCCGCGTGATGAGCGCGCTCGAGCTCACCGCGAACCTGCACCTGCTGTTCCCGCAGCCGACGCTGCGCCCCATCGAGCGCGTCGATGCCGGCGGCAAGGTGCGGCAGCGGGCGCGCCCACGGCCGGTCAAGGCGCGGGGCCGCTCCAAGTGGACCTGGGGTGACGAGTCGTGACCGATGCCTCGGTGCTGCTCTGGGGGACGCGGATCGGCGCGGTGACCTGGGACGAGTCGCGCGCCCTCGGGGTCTTCCAGTACGATCCCGCGTTCGTGCCGAGCGGCATCGAGGTGGCGCCGCTGACGATGCCGCTGCGCGAGGATCCCTACGAGTTCCCCGCGCTCGCCCGCGAGTCGTTCCGCGGGCTGCCCGGCCTGCTCGCTGACTCGCTGCCCGATCGCTTCGGTCACCGCCTGATCGACGAGTGGTGCGCGCGCACCGGGCGAGATCCGTGGGCGTTCAACCCCGTGCAGCGCCTCTGCTACGTCGGCCGCCGCGGCATGGGGGCGCTCGAGTTCGAGCCGACCGTGGTCGGCGCCCCCACCTCCGAGCGCCGGCTCGAGGTCGCCGATCTGGTGACGCTCGCCAACACGGTCCTCGGGGAGCGTCGCGCGCTGCGGGGCGAGCTCGCGGGCGTAGATGATCGCGCGGCGCTGGAGGACATCCTGCGGGTCGGCACCTCTGCCGGCGGCGCTCGGGCCAAGGCGGTGCTCGCCTACGACCAGGCGACCGGGGAGTTCAGGTCCGGACAGGTGCCGGCGGGGACCGGCTTCACCTACTGGTTGTTGAAGTTCGACGGCGTCGGCAGCAGCGGCGAAGGGGAGGGGGCGGAGTCGCAGGGGTTCGGGCTGGTCGAGTACGCCTATCACCTGATGGCGGTCGCGGCGGGGGTCAGGATGTCCGCCTGCCGGCTCCACCACGAGGGGGGGCGCAGCCATTTCATGACCCGGCGCTTCGATCGGACCGACGACGGGCACAAGCTCCACCTCGTCTCCCTGGCGGGACTCGCGCACTACGACTTCAACGCCGCGGGGGCCCACTCCTACGAGCAGGCCTTGCAGACGATGCGGCGCCTGCGCCTCCCCGCACCCGCGCTCGAGGAGCTCTTCCGTCGCGCTTGCTTCAACGTCGTCGCCCGCAACCAGGACGACCACGTGAAGAACATCTCCTTCCTCATGGGGCGCGACGGCGCCTGGCGGCTCGCTCCGGCCTACGATCTGACCTTCGCCTACCACCCCGACGGCCCGTGGACCCGTCGCCACCAGATGCTCGTCAACGGAAGGAGCGACGACTTCACCCGTGACGATCTCCTGGCGTGCGGTGAGGTCGCGGGCCTCAGCCGCCGCCGCGCCGCGACCGTGCTCGAGCGCGTCACCGACGCCGTCCAGCGCTGGCCCACCTTCGCCGCGACCGCGGGCGTGCTCCCGGCGACCACGGCCGCGATCGGGGCGGCCCACCGCCGGCTGTGAGCGGCGCCGAGAAATCCGACGCCGGAACCGTCACACGCCCCCCGGCCGCGACGTCTATGGCAGAGAAGACCCGATGAGCAGGCAGAAGCACCCCGACTCCGACGCCCCTTTCCCCCCGCCGAGCGACGCCGACCTCGTCGCGCGCACGACCGCCGGCGACTCCGGTGCGCTGCAGACTCTGCTCGGTCGTCACCAGACTTGGATCTACAACCTCGCGCTCTACATGTTGCACAGTCGTCCGGACGCCGAGGACGCCACCCAAGAGATCCTGGTGAAGGTGGCGACCGGCCTCGGATCCTTTCGGCAAGACAGCTCATTCCGAACCTGGGCGAGGAGCGTCGCCGTCCACCACGTGCTCGATTTCCGTCGCAGCCGTCCCGAGCAGGTGATCACGGGGTTTGGCTGCTACGCGGACTACCTCGACCGAGCCCCAGACGCCGACCTCGCGGCGGAGCGAGGCGACTCCCCGGAGACGACGCTCCTCGTCGACGAGGCCCGTATCAGCTGCGTCATGGGCATGCTCCTGTGCCTCGACCGGGAACAGCGGGTCGTGTTCCTGCTCGGGGAACTGACCCCGTCGGAGCCACCATGGACGCCCCCACGAACGACGTGGACCGCCACCTCATCGACCTCGAGGGTCGCGCCCTCGACCGTTGGTGCCGCGGGGATCCCTCGGGGTTCCTCGAGCTCTCGGCGAAAGACGTGGTCTACTTCGACCCCTTCGTCGAGCACCGCATCGACGGGCGCTCCGCCCTCGAGCAATACTACGAAGCGCTGCGCGGGAAGATCCAGGCCGAGCGCTTCGAGATCGTCGACCCCGTCGTACAGGCGGGAGGGGCGATGGCCGTGCTGACGTTCCACTTCCGTGCCGAGCGCGCCGGCGCCGAAGCGTGCCGCTGGAACTGCACGGAGGTCTACCGGCACGACCCCGAGGGGTGGCGCATCGTGCAGTCCCATTGGTCCCTCACGACCCCGCCACGGTAAGCCTTCGCCCGTGCTCTTCCTGCATCACGTAGCCTGGCCGCCGGGCGAGGACGGGTGGTTGCCCTAGCCCCTCAGAGCGTCGGCACCACCGGGACGATGGAACCGTCGGCGTCGAAGCTCAGCTTGTCGATGCAGGTTTCACGATGATTCACGTCCCCGTCTGGGATCGCCCGGTGATGTAGAACGTGGAACCAGAGAGCGCGATCTGCGGATCGGCCCAGTACCCCTCGATCACGGGCTGTCGATGGTGCCAAGGGTGAGGGTCCCGCCGGAACTGGATGGTCTACCCGCGTCGGTGGTTCCACCCGCGGTACCCCCATTCGCCATGCCAACGCTTCCCCCGACAAGCCACCACGGCTGCAATCTCAACCTCACTGCGGCGCCTGGACCGCGCGGTAGCGATCACGTGACCGGGCCGGGACTCACACCGCTCGGCTCGTTGCCCGGCAGAACGGGCACACCCCGTGCGTCACGTCGGCGTCGACGCCGATGATCGCTCCGCAGCTCGTGCAGGGGAGCGAGCGGCTCGCTTCCGAGAGCTCCCCACAGGTCGGGCAGGGGTAGCTCCGGTTGCCCTGGGCGACCTCGATCGACGCCGAGCAGCGCGGGCAGGTCCTGCGGGCGATGGCGATCTCGAAGGCGGGCACGTATTCGTCGAGTCCACAGCGGTCGACCAGGTAGTCGCGGTCCTCGTCAACGAGGTACGGCAGCCATCCGAGCGCGAACGTGGAGAGTGCGAGGCGAAGCCGCGTCTCCCGTGAGCCCTCGTCGGGGTCCTCGGCGGCAAGCCGGTCCGCGTCATATTGCCGGAGGCAGGCCTGGATGTGCAGCAGGGCGAGGCTCGTCATGGCCCAGAAGGCGGTCGGCTGCACCCGCAACCCGCCGGCCTCGCGCACCCAACGCAGCCGCTCGACGAGGACGTCGCGCGCACGGCGGAGCTCCTCGCACTCGGGCGAGAAGTCGCGTGAGCTCGCGCACGCGGCCTCGTGCGCGACGTAGCGCCGCCGGTAGCTCGGGTCGCGGCAGCGCGCGGGGACCCCCGCCGGGCACGTCGAGACGTACCGCTCCATCAGCTGCTCCTGCACCGCCGTGTAGCCGGCGCGATCGCCGGCGGCTCGCAGCCGCTCGAGCTCGGGCGCGAGCTCTCGCCGCAGCCCCTCGTACACCGGGCCCGGCGCCTCGCCCTGCCGCAGCGCAATCGCGACGTCGACGTCGAGCAGCCGGCCGCAGCCGTCGCAGTACACGAACGCCGTCTCCGACACCCGCAGTTTTCGTGCGCCGCAGCTCGCGCAGCTCACCGCCTTGACGTAGGTCCCATCGAGCGTCGTCGCGAACTCGAGCGGGCGCTCGAACTCGCAGCGCTGCCAGGGGCTCTCCGGGTTCTGCAGGAGCCAGGCGTAGTGGTGGTCATCGTCCTTGGTGCTGTGTCGCCGCCAGAACTCGAGCCCGAGCCGGAAGCTCTGGCCGAAGGCCGCGAAGCCCGCGTAGGTGCGCTGGATCCGGAGCGCCGCACGCGTGCACCACCGCGCCGCGTCCCGCTCGTCCAGCCAGCCCGCGGTCAGCGCCCACACGGCGATGTTGCTGAGCCGCGCCATGTCCCAGGCGACGAGCCCCACGTCCGCGAGCTCGGGGTGGTGGCGCACGAGCTCGACCTGTTCATGGCTCTGGGTCCACTCCCCCGGATCCTGCTCGAAGCGGAGGTTGGCGGTCGGCACGTGCGCCTTGCTGGCCAGGACCGCCGCGAGATCGATCCAGAGCGCGCTGTGCCCCTTCTCGAACAGGAACCTCAGCCGCTCGATCACGGCGTCGCGGTCCGCGAGCTCGCAGGGACCGCGCAGGTGCGCGGCGGCGTCCTCGGGCTGCGCGAAGCCGCCGAGCCGCCGCGGGTCAGCCCCGTTGCGGAGCGACACGATGGCGCCCACGGCCAGGGCGAAGGCGCGCCAGGGGACGTCGGGCTCGCTCATGGGATCAGCATCGTCCTCTCACGACGAGGCCCCGCCGGCCCCGAGCAGCCCCGCGCTCGACGGCTGAGGCAGTCGCCGAGCGTGGGGAGCGGATCGGCGGGAAAGAGGGCTTGCTCTCGCACGTCGAGCGCGTACGCCCGACCGAGCAGCGCCTCCGGATCGTCGCTGCCATTGGTCGCCGCTCCAGCAGCGCGGCGTCGAGGCGCTCGAGAGCCTCGACATCCGACGGATCCTGCTCGACGCGGCTTCGTAGCACGGCCAGACCCGGCGATGGTAGCGCAGGAGGCGCCCCACGTTTCTTCGCGCAAGCCGGCGCCGCCCCCGGCGCCGGTGGGGCGGGGGCGCGCCCTGCGCACCGAGCTCCGGGACGGCCTGGAGTGCCTCTTTGCGGACGGCGCGCGCGCCGCGGAGGCCGCGCGCGGAGCCCGGCGCGCCCCCTATCGCCCCACCAGCCGGAGCGCAGCCGCCACGACCTCGTCCCGGCTCGGCAGGACGTGGCGGGCGGCGGGGCCGAGGGGGATCGGGCAGTCGGCGCCGGTGACGCGCGCGGTGCGGACGCCCGCGGTCGGGAGGTCCTGATCGAGGACGAGCGCCGCGACGGCCTCCGAGACGCCGCCGGTGCGACGTCCCTCGTCGACGAGGAGCAGGCGGCCCGTCGCCCGCGCGTGGTCGCAGAGATCCGCCTCGGGCAGGGGCGCCAGCCAGCGCAGGTCGAGCACGCGCGCCCGCACGGCGTGCTCGTGGAGCAGCGTCTCCGCCGCGGCGAGCGCGGTGCGGACGCCGGGGCCGTAACTCGCCAGGGTGAGATCGCCGTGCTCGGCGTGGTAGACGCGGGCGGCGCCCGGCGCGGCGGTTTCGAAGGTGGGCGGGGCCACCCAGCGCCCGTCGCCGGGCGCGGCGAGATCCCGCTCGTGGTAGAGCGCGGTCGGCTCGACGACGAGCACGACCCGCCGGGCGCGGCGCGCCAGCGCGAAGGCCGCCCGGTAGAGCGCCAGCGCGTCGTCGCCGCGCGCGGGAACGGCGATCACGAGCCCGGGGACGTCACGCAGGCCGCCGAGCGAGGCGTCGTTGTGGAAATGCCCGCCCAGCCCGCGCGCGTCGGCGAAGCCCGCGACGCGAACGAGCAGGGGATTGTCCCAGGCGCCGCTCGAGAGGAAGGGCAGGGTGGCCGCCTCGCCCCGGAGCTGATCGGCGGCGTGGTGCAGGAAGGCGAGGTACTGGATCTCGGCGACCGGTAGCAGCCCGAGCGTGGCTGCGCCGAGGGCGAGCCCCAGGATCGACTGCTCGTCGAGGAGCGTGTCGAAGACGCGCGCGCGGCCGAACCGCGCGGCGAGGCCCGCGGTGACGCCGTGCACGCCGCCCTTCCGCGCCACGTCCTCTCCGAAGACGAGCAGCTCCGGGTCGCCGGCGAGCGCCTCCGCGAGTGCCGTGCGGATCCCCTGCGCCAGGGTGAGGCCGCGCGGGGGCTCGTCCGCCGTCGCGGCCGGGGTCGGCGCGGGCCCGAGCGTGACTTCGCCGAGGGGGCGCGCGAGGGGCGCGAGGATCTCGGCCCGGGATCCGAGCGGGGGGCGGCTGCCGAGCTCGACCTTGGCCCGTCCCACGCGCTCGGCGGTGGCGGCGGCGATCCGCCCGAGCTCCGCGGCCGTGACGAGCCCGCTGCGCGCGAACGCGACGGCGGCCGTGACCAGCGGGTCGCGCTCCTCGGCGCGGGCGAGCTCCGCCGCCGATCGGTAGGTGGTGTCCAGGTCCGAGCCCGCATGCGGGAGCAGCCGCTCGCAGCGCAGGTGCAGCACGACCGGGCGCCGCGAGATGCGGCACTGGAGGACCGCGCGGTGAACCGCGTCCCAGGTCCCCGGCAGGTCCCAGCCGTCGGCGGCGAGGTAGGCGACGTTGGGCAGCGCGGCGAGGCGCGCCTCGATCCAGCCGCGCGGTTGGCGAACGCTGAGGCCGAGCCCGTTGTCCTCGCAGACCAGCAGCAGCGGCATCAACAGGCCCCGCTGGACCGCCCAGCCCGCGGCGCCAGTGGCCCCGAGGAACGTGCTGTGGTTGACGGCCGCGTCCCCGAAGGACGCGACGACGATCGCGTCGGGGGGCGCGGCGGGGGCGAGTCGCAGGCGCCGCCGGTGCTCGAGCGCGTAGGCGAGGCCGACGGCGCGCGGCAGGTGCGACGCGATGGTGCTCGTCTGCGGGATGACGCCGAGCTCGCGCCGGCCGAAGACCTTGTGCCGGCCGCCGGCGCCGGGATCGTCGCGCGCCGCCACCAGCGACAGCATCAGATCGGCGATCGGATCCAGCCCCGGCACCTGCCGGGAGCGCTCGATCACGAGCGCGGCGCTGCGGTAGTGGACCAGCGAGGGGTCGGTCGGGCGCGTGAGGCGCCCGAGAACGACGTTGCCCTCGTGCCCCGCGCTAGTGATCGTGTAATGGCCGAGCCCCTCGGCGCGGAGCTCGAGCGCGGCCAGATCGAGGTGGCGGGCGAGCGCGATGGACTCGAACAGATCGCGCGCCATCGCGGGGTCGAGGGGCGCGACGGGGAAGGGCGGGCGCTCGGCGGCCACGACGGGGCTCGCGGGCGTCTCCGCGGCGAGCGCCTCGAGCGTGCGCTGGAGCCGTTCGAGCGAGCGCCGGGCCCGGTCCAGGGTCATGGGGGCGGGATATAGGTGAAGCGGGCAGGGCGGGGAAGCGGCGCGCCGAAGAGCTCGCCGCAGCTCGACGGCACCGGTTGCGGACCGGGCCGTTGGCCGTGCGCGCGCCGCATCGCGGGAAAATGGGCCCGGACGGAGCGCGGCGGAGATCTCTCGACGTGCTCTCGCGTAAGCTCTCCCCGGGACCGCCGTTCTCACTGGCGAGGCCGCGCGCGGCCGTCGTCGCGGCGCCACCCGAGGAGAGCCATGATCCGAGTGAACACCTGCCACGTCCTGGGTTCGATCGCTGCCCTGCTGCTCGCCACCGGGTGCCGGGGCGGAAGACCGAAGGAACCGCTGACGCAGACCACGCCCGTCTACACCGGACAGTCCGGCGCCGCGGGGGCGCGGGCGCCGTTCCGCTTCTCTCCCCGGCCGCACTCGCCGCGGCGCCACCCGCTGCCGCCCCCGCCGCCCGCCCTCGACACGCTGCCGCGGCTGGTGGACGGCTCGAGCGCGTGCTTCGCGCCCGAGCGCGTCGAGATCGCGCAGCCGACGCCCTGGGCGCGAAGCGCCCCGTCCGGCGCCGTCGGCGGCGCGGTCCCGTACGGCAAGGGTGGCGGCGCGGTGCCGCGCAGCGCGCCCGCCAAGTCCGCGGCGAGCGGCGGCTACGGGGCGACCGGCGCCGGGCAGCCGAAGCCAGCGACCGCGGCGCCGCCAGGCCCGGCGAGCGCGCCGCCCGCCCCGGCGAGCGCGCCGGCCTTCTCCGCGGACGCCGAGTATTCCTCGCCGGCGGCCGAGTCGATGCAGACCTCGACGGGCCCGGTTCCGGCGCGGGATCGGGCGGCGAAGCGCGAGGAGCAGCGGCGGGCGAAGGCGACCTCGCAGTCCCCGTCCGCGCCGCTGAAGGCCGACGCCGACCAGCTCGCGGCGTCCGACGAGCCGCTGGTGGCCGTGACGGACCCCTACGGCGATCCCGGTGGGTACTACGACTGGGGCCAGTCGATCTACCTGTCGAACGACGACACCATGAGCCTGTCGTCGGCGCAGCGGGTGCTCTACGCCATTGACCGGTTCCTGCCGCTCCCGGCCGAGCACATCCGCCCGCACGAGCTACTGAACTACTTCTCCTTCGACCGCGCCGAGGTCCCGGAGGCGAACGACTTCGGGGTGCTCGCGGGCTTGGCGCCCAAGCCCGGGGAGCCGGGGCTCTTCACGCTCGCGCTCGCCGTCAGCGGACGGGCGATGGACACGACCACGCGGCGCAACGCGCAGCTCTCGATCGTCGTCGATCGATCGGGCTCCATGGCCGACGAGGGGCGCATGGACTACCTGCGCCGGGGCCTGCTCCAGATGACGGATCAGCTCAAGACCGGCGACATCGTGCACGTCACCGTCTTCGACCACCGCGTCTGCGTGCCCCTCCAGAACTTCGTGGTCGGGCGCGACGACATGGGGGTGCTCCGGCGCACCATCGAGCGCCTGCGGCCGGAGGGTGCCACCGATCTGCACGCCGGGCTCACCCGCGGCTACGAGCTCGCGGACCGCGCCTACCAGCCCACCTACACCAACCGCGTGGTGATGATCACCGACGCGCTCACCAACACCGGCCAGACCGACGAGCGCCTGATCGCCACCATTGGCAAGTACTACGACGCGCGCAAGATCCGCCTGAGCGGGGTCGGCGTCGGGAGCGATTTCAACGACTCGCTCCTCGACCGGCTCACCGAGCGCGGGCGTGGCGCCTACGTGTTCCTGGGCAGCGCGGCCGAGGTGGACGCCGTCTTCGGGTCGCGCTTCGTCTCGCTGATCGAGACGACGGCGGAGGACGTGCACTTCCGCCTGCACCTGCCGCCCTCGCTCCGCATGAACGTCTTCTACGGCGAGGAGAGCAGCGTCTACAAGGAGGACGTGCAGGCGATCCACTACTTTGCCGGCACGTCGCAGCTCTTCCTGCAGGATCTGATGGCGCGCGGCGGGCCCGGGCTCGCGGAGGATCAGATCATGCTCACCATCGAGTACCAGGATCCGGAGTCGGGTCAGGCGCAGGAGGAGGAGTATGCGTTCACCCTCGGTGAGCTGAGGGTCGGGCAGCGCAACGTGGAGAAGGGGCGCCTCTTGATGCGCTTCATCGACGGGCTCGCCTGGATGGCCGGGCGGGGGGCGCCCGGCGGCTACGGCTACGGTGCGGCCGCGCCCGGCTCTGTGGATCACCCGGAGGCCCACGCGGAGTGTGGGCGGGGGCGCGACGAGCTCGGCGCGATGGCGCGGGGCATCGACGACGATCCCGAGGTCCGGCGCGTGCTCGGGCTCTGGGATCGCTACTGCTCGCGCTACGAGGCGCCCCGCAACCCCGTGCGGCGGTCGCCGCCCCCGGACGCCTGGCCCGGCGCGCGCTGAGCCACCGTGCGTGAGGGCTCGGCCCGGCCCCAGCCCCCGCTTCTCGTGCCGAAAACCTGGCGCTGCGGGTCATCCGTGATACGGGCAGTCGGGTGCGGTGCCGCCCCCCGCTCCACCCCGGGATCCTGCTCGCGTGGCTCTCGATCGCCGCGGCGGCGGCGGCGCAGCCGTTGCCCGCGGCGCCGCGCGTGGCCGTCCCGGTCGAGGACGGGACGACCCTCGACCCGCTTGCGGCCCGGGCCCTGAGGCCCGCGCTCGACGTCCGCACCCTGCCGAGCGGGCTCCGGGTCGTGCTCGATCCGCGCCCGGGCACCGGGACGGTGACGCTCTGCTCCGTGTACGACGTGGGGACGGCGAGCGAGACGGAGGCTGAGCTCGGCTTCGCGCGGATCGCCGCCGGCTGGCTCGGCGATCTCGATCACGCTGTCGCGGTCGTCGCCGAGCGCGGCGGCGTCACCGCGACGACGGTGGGGCTCGACCGTACGAGCTTCTGCACGACGGTGCCGGCGCGGGAGCTCGCCCTGGGCGTGTGGGCCGAGGCACGGCGGCTGCACGAGTGGCCGCTGACGCCCGAGCGGCTCGAGGCGGCGCGCCGCCACGCCGAGCGCGACGCGCGCCCGCCCGCCCCGAGCGGCGCGCGGCTCCGCGGCGAGGCGCGCCTCGAGGGGCTCGCGCTGCGGGGGGCGCTCCGGACGGAGCGCTCGGCGCTCGCCTCCATCCGCGGCGTCTCGGCCGCGCAGCGGGACGAGGTCGAGCGGTTCGTCCGCGCCGGCTTCCGCCCGGAGCGCGGGGTGCTCGCCGTCTCGGGGGCGTTCGACCCCGCGGCCCTGCTCACGGCGCTCGGCCGCGCCCTGCCGCCCGCGCCCGCCCGCGGTCCCGCGCCCCGCGGCGCCGGCGTCGGCGTCCCCGCGCGCCAGCTCAGCGAGCGGTTCTCGTCGCTGCGCGAGGAGGAGCTCACCACGCCGCTCGTGCTCTTCGGCTGGGTCACCCCCGCCTACCGCTCGCCGGATCAGGCGGCGTTCGAGGTCGCCGCCGCCCTGCTCGCCAGCGGACCGGGCACGCCGCTCCACGACGAGCTCGTCACCCGCGCCGGGCGTGCGCGCTCCGTGCGCGCCTTCACCACCGAGCACCGCGGCGAGGGGCTGCTGGTGATCGAGGTCGAGCTCACCGCGAAGGCGCCGCTCCTGGCGGTGGAGACGGCGGTGACCAACGCGATGCGCCGACTCGCCGCCAACGGGCCGACCGCGGTGGAGCTCGCGCGGGCCCGCGCGGCGCGGCTCGGGGAGCTGCTGGTGCGTCTCGATGGGGGCCCCTCGCGCGCGCTCGAGCTCGCCGCGCGCGAGCTCGCGACGGGCGATCTCGGCAGCCTGGAGCAGGAGCCGGCGCGCTACCGCGCGGTGACGGCAGCGGACGTGAGGCGCGTCGTCGCCGCGCGCCTCACGTCGACGGGGCGGAGCGTGGTCGAGGTCTATCCGCCGGGGTGGCCGACGGGCGGACCCGCGCGGGCCGCGCGCAGCTACCACCTCGTGGAGCCGGGCGAGACGCTGATCGGGATCGCCGCTCGCTACGGGGTGACCGTAGAGGCGCTGACGAAGGAAAACTCGATCCAGCGCAGCAAGCCCATCTTCCCGGGCCAGAAGCTGCGGCTCCCGTCCGGGGCCAAGGACCGCCAGCGGGCCGCACCCTCGGGCGCCCGGGGCAAGGACGCGGCGCCGCGGGTGTACGCGGTGCGCCAGGGCGACACCCTCGGCGCCATCGCGCGGCGCCACGGCGTGACCACGACGGCGCTTGCCCGCGCGAACGGGCTCGATCCCAAGCGCCCGCTGCGCATCGGGCAGAAGCTGACGCTACCGAGCGTCACACCCGCCCCGAGCGCGGGGGCGCAGGACGGCGCGAAACCGGGCACGACCGCGCCGGCGAGCGCGGGAGCGAAGCCGGGCGCACGCGCGCCCGCTGGCGCCGGGGCTAAGGAGGGCTCGAAGGCGGGGGCGACCGCGCCGGCGAGCGCGGGCGCGAAGGACGGAGCCAAGTCGGGCGCGAAGGACGGAGCCAAGCCGGGGGCGAAGGACGGAGCCAAGCCGGGGGCGAAGGACGGAGCCAAGCCGGGCGCGACCGCGCCGACGAGCTCAGGGGCGGCGCCGGCCCCGCGGATCCACGTCGTGCGCTCCGGAGATACGCTGAGCGGCATCGCGAAGCGCTACGGCGTGACCACGACGGCGCTCGCCCGCGCGAACGGGCTCGATCCCAAGCGCCCCATCCGCCCCGGCCAGAAGCTCGTCATCCCGGAGTGACCGCGCGGGGGCGCTACCCGCACGACGAGGGGGCGCAGTCGACGTCGCAGCCGTCGCCGTCCACGGTGTTGCCGTCGTCGCAGATCTCGAAGCCCTCCCAGACGACACCGTCGCCGCACCTGGCGGCGACGCAGTTGCTGAGGCACCCGTCCGTGTCGTCGAGGTTGCCGTCGTCGCACTCGACGCCCGGGAACACCATGCCCGAGCCGCAGTCCACCATCGCGCATACGTTGACGCACTCGTCCCAGTTCGAGTCGTTGCCGTCGTCGCACGACTCGCCGGGTCCCACGATCCCGTCCCCGCAGTAAGGGTCCATGCAGTCGGCGGTGCAGGTGTCGAAGGGGTCGAGGTTGCCGTCGTCGCACTCCTCGCCGGGGCCGATCTTCCCGTCGCCACAGATCGGGAGCACGCAGGTCACCGGGCAGTAGACGTCACCGGCGCCGGTTCCACCGCCGAGGTCGCAGTCCTCGCCCGGGTCGACCACGCCGTTCCCGCAGGAGGGCAGCTGGCAGGCGTTCGTGCAGCCATCGTCGTCGTCGTCGTTGCCGTCGTCGCAGGCCTCCGGTCGCTGCACTCGCCTGTCGCCGCAGTACTCCAGGCGGCAGGTCGGGGAGCAGCCGTCGCTCGGGCTCCGGTTGCCGTCGTCGCACTCCTCGCCCGGCTGCCGGAGCCCGTCGCCGCAGCTCGTCGCGCGGCACTCGCTCGAGCATGCGTCGAGATCACTCGCGTTGCCGTCGTCGCACTCCTCGTCCCAGTCGCGGCGGCCGTCGCCGCAGCGGGGGACGGTGCAGTCGTTGCGGCAGGTGTCCCTGTCGTGCCCGTCGCCGTTGTCGCACTCCTCGCCGGGGTCGAGCACGCCGTCGCCGCAGGGGCCGCGGGTGCAGTCGTTGTGACAAAGATCCGCGTCGTCGCCGTCGCCGTCGTCGCAGTCTTCGCAGCCGTCGCGGACGCCGTTGCCGCAGCCGGTCGCGGCGGCGACGCACGCGTTCGAGCAGCCGTCATCGTCGTCCGCGTCGCCGTCATCGCAGTCCTCGCCCGGGTCGATGACGCCATCGCCGCAGCGGGCGGGCTTGACGGTGCAGTCGTCGCGGCAGCCGTCGTCGTCCACCGCGTTGCCGTCGTCGCACTCCTCGTCGCCCTGGCGCTGTCCGTCGCCGCAGCGGGCCAGGATGCAGGTGCTGGTGCAGGCGTCGCTGTCGTCGTCGTTGCCGTCGTCGCACTGCTCGGTTCCCGGGTCAACGATCCCGTCACCGCAGTAGGGACGGAGCGTGCACGACGGGGTGCAGCCGTTGAAGGGGTCGAGGTCCAGGCCGGGATCGCACGCCTCGCCGAGCGCGCGCTCGATCCAGCCGTTCCCGCAGAGGCCGCCGGACTCGCCGCCTTCGCCCGCGCCGCCGGTGGCCACGGAGCCACCGGTGCTCGCGCCCCCGACGCCCTCGCGGCCGCCGTCCGTGCCGCCCTGCAGTAGTCCCGCGGCGCCGCCACCGTCCGCGCCGCCCGGCGACAGTCCCGCGGCGCCTGGCAGCAGTCCCGCGGCGCCGCCCGCGTCGCTGGCGCCACCACCTTCGCCGGCAGCTCCGCCCCTCGCCGCCGCGCCGGTCCCGTCGTCGCCGCCCGCGGCGGCCTCTCCCTCGGGCTCGCCGCCCGCCCCGGGATCGATGGCGCCCCCCTCGCCGGCGTCAGCGCCGCCCGTCGAGTCGCCCTCAGACCCGGATGTCTTGCCCCCGCAGCCGAGCGCCAGCGCGAGCGCCAGGAGCGCGGCCCCCCGTGCCATCCCCGTCGATGGATCCATGCCGCACGATAACACAGCGTCGCTCCCGGGGATCCACGCGCGCGCTGCGCAGCCGCGTGGCTTCCGGAAGACGGAATTCGCCCGGCCAGGAGACTGACTGTGGGGCCTCTCGCGGCTCGCTCGGCCGTCGTCGGGGCGAGCCGCGCGCGAAACGTCCGCCAGCGCCTCAATAGAGCGGCTCGCCTAGCGCTCGGCTCCCTCAGAATTCCCGGTTCTCTCCCATACTGGAGCGGGGCCGTGGCACGGGTCGTGATTTGCGGTGCGAACCGGGGCGTCCGGGGAGCTCCGTGTCCCCGCTCCAAGTGGTTCAACAATCGCGCCCTCGATATTTCACTCGATGCGATGGACGCCGGTGGACCTGCCACAAGAGCGTGTTATCCTCGGCGGGTTCGGGTCAGGGGGACTGATGCACGAGGTCGAGGGGCTCGAGGGACGCGGTGTCGTGCGGATTCGCTTCGTCGACGACGACGAGGGGGTGCTCTCCGTGCTCGAGCTCGAGATCCCGCGGACCGAGCCGGTCGTCGCCGACATTCACCAGGCGCTTTTCTCCATCGGCGTGCACATCGAGGCCGTGGAGGTTCGGGTCCGCCCCGGCTCGGTGCTGGAGCGGCTCCGGCTCTCCGAGCGCGACGGCACGCGCCTCGCGGCCGAGCGGCACCTCGACGTGCAGACCGCGGTGATGGACGTCGTGCAACGTCGCCTCGTCGACTCGGTGCGGCCGGGGCTCGCCGTCGTGCGTGGCGGTCCCCAAGCGGACCGCACCAGCGCCGCCGGTTGACGCCCACCGGGCGGGGCAGCGTCGCCGTCGGTGTGGGGGCGCGGCGTCGCCGTGCGGCTACGGTGCGGCGCGGCGTGCGTGGAGCCACCGCGCGACGGCCACGCAGCGCGCGATGCGCTCGGCGGCGCGGCCGTGCACCGGGGCCGGGTGGACGGGCAAGCCCAGCGTGGCCACCAGCGCCTCCAGCGTGCCTGGGCGCCGGTGGGTGACGCCCGCGGCGATCGCCTTGAGCGGGGGCGCGACGGTGAAGGCACGCTCGCCCGTCGCGGCGCGCAGGCCGTGCGCGAGGTCGATCGTGCTCTGATTCCACGCGAACAGGACGGCGTCTCGGCCCGCGAAGGCGGCGAAGTCCCGCGCGAGCTCGGCTGGCGCGACGCCCGGCGCGAGCTCGGCGCGCGTGAGCCCGAGGTGAGCCAGGTGCCAGTCCTCGGGCGCGGCGTGCGCGGGTCCCACCAGGCGCTCGAAGTGCTCGCCCGTCGCGGGACGGACGGCGACCCACTGCAGGGTGACGGGCGCCGCTCCCGCGCGGCGCCCGAGCGCGGCGACGGCGGCGCGTGCGTCGGGGGCGGCGGCGGACTCTCCGTACACGCACAGGCACCGCTCGAGGTCCTCCACGAGCTCGCGCGGCACCGCGCGATCGGGCCGCGGGCGGGCGCGACGGCGCACCCCCGAGCCCATCCGCTCTCCCAGCAGTGCCAGCTGGCCCTCCACCATCGCGTCGAAGGCGGCGAGGAGCGCCCCGAGCCCCTCGGTTTCCGGCTCGATCGCCGTCAGCGCCGAGACCAGCGACTCCAGCGTGGAGAGGCAGTGCGGCGCCGGCTCCGCGCGGATCCGGTAGCGGCCGGGGCAGGTCGGCGCGAGGTGGACGCGGGGGAGCGCGGCGAGCGCGCCGTGCCTGGCGAGCAGCGACGGGGCCGTGTGCCAGGTGCCGTCCACCGCGACGAGGGTGTCCGGGCGCCCCGTCGCGAGGGCCGCGTCGATCGGGATCGACCCGGGCCCGGGAAAGAGCAGCCACGTGCGCCCCGCGGGGTCGGGCAGGGGCAGGGCCTGGTCGCGGCGCCAGGCGATGACGAGCTCGGCGCGGGTGAGGGCGCGCGCCGCGAGCGCCGCCGTGCCGAACGGGTGGTGCCGCTCGCGCGGGTGCTGCACGATGACGACGCGGGTCCGGGTCGCTACGCGCGGCAGGACGGCGCACACGCAGCGCACCAGGGGCTGGCGGCAGACCGCGCAGGTCGGCCGCCCCTCGGGGGTGGCCGGCGGGGTCGGTTGGGGGGGCGGCATCGCCCCCCACGATAGCCCAGGATCACGCTATCCTCCGCCCCACCATGGCCACGACCATCTTCACCCGCATCCTGTCCGGCGAGATCCCCTGCCACCGGGTGTACGAGGACGAGCACGTCCTCGCCTTCCTCGACATCGGGCCGCTCAGCACGGGACACACGCTGGTGATCCCCAAGGAGCCGGCGGAGACGCTGGACCAGCTCTCGGACGCGGCGTCAGCGGCGATCGGCGCGGCGCTCCCGCGGATCTGCCGCGCGGTGTGCGCGGCCACCGGCTGCCGGGACTACAACGTCCTGCAGAACAACGGGAAGCCGGCGCACCAGGAGGTGATGCACGTCCACTTCCACGTCATCCCCAAGCCGGGCCCCGACGCCGGGCTCGGGATCCGCTGGAGCCCCGGCAAGCTCGACGTCGACGCCGGGCGCGCGCTCGCCGAGAGGATCGCCGCCGCGCTGTGAGCCGGCGCGGGGCGTTGGCCCCTTCCCCTCGCCAGCGTTCGCTCCGAGTGATAAGCAGAGCCGCCGCACCGCTCGCGCGGGCGACCCGGTAGAACGGTGACCAGCGTGAACGACGAGGACGAAGAGGATCGGGGCGAGGAGGAGCGGGGCGACGAGACTCGTTGGGACGACGCCGTGGGCGCCGCCCCGTCCTCCGTCGAGGCCGCGCCGCGGCGCCCGCCACGGACGGCGACCGCGGGGGCGCGCGCCCCCGCTCGGCGCGCGCGGCGCGATCAGCACCTCCGGTACGCGGTAGAGACCTTCGGGCTCACCAAGGTCTACCGCGGCAAGGTCCAGGCGCTGAAGGCGGTCGACCTCAGAGTGCCGGTCGGCTGCGCCTTCGGGCTGCTCGGTCCGAACGGCGCGGGGAAGACCACGCTGGTCAAGACGCTGCTCTCGATCGTGGCCCCGACGGCGGGGGCCGCGACGTTGCTCGGACAGGACTCGGCGCTCGCCCAGGCGCGGCGGGGGGTCGGCTACCTGCCCGAGGGGCACCGCTTCCCCGGCTACCTCACCGGTCGCGGGGTCCTCGAGTACTTCGGCCGTCTGGGCGGGCTCGGCGGCGAGGAGCTCGACGAGCAGGTCGAGGAGCTGATGACCCTGGTGGGGATGGCGGAGTGGGGCAGCACCCGCGTCACCAAGTACTCCAAGGGCATGTTGCAGCGGATCGGGCTGGCGCAGGCGATGCTGGGGCGACCCGAGCTGGTCTTCCTAGACGAGCCGACCGATGGCGTGGACCCGATCGGTCGGCACCAGATCCGCGAGATCATCAAGGATCTGCGCCGCCGGGGCACCACGGTGTTCCTCAACTCTCACCTTCTGCTCGAGGTCGAGCAGATCTGCGACTACGTCGCCATCATGCACCACGGCCGCATCCTGCAGCAGGGGACCACCGACGCGGTGCGGGATGCGGTGCGGGCGGATCGCCCCCTGCTCGACGTTCGCTTCGCGACGGGGCCCCTCGACGACGCTGCGCGCGTGGCCGTGGCCGCCCTCGGCGCGGTGACGGACCGGGAGGACGGCGGGTTCAGCGTGGCGCTCCGGGGCGAGGACGAGATCTCCGCGGTCATCGACGCGCTGCGTGCGCGCTCCGTGCGCATCACCGCCATCGAGCCGCAGCGCGCCAACCTCGAGGAGGCCTTCATCTCGCTCATCGACCAGCAGGAGGATCAGGGCGTGGGAGGAACCCGCTGATGGGCGCCTTCCTCGCCATCGTGGGCGACACCTGGCGGCAGTCCAAGCAGCAGGTGGTGTTCCTGCTCCTGATCGGGGCGATGCTGCTCTTCTCCGTCGCGTGGGTGCTCCTGTGCCGCGTGCAGGTGACGCCGGACGGCACCTACGTGCTCACCCTCGCCGTCGGCGGGCCGGCGGAGGCGGGCTTCGAGGTCGACTGGGACAACCAGTACAAGGACGCCTTGTCGGGCGAGCAGGCCCGCGACCGGCTGCGGGGACCCGAGCGCGAGTGGCGGCAGGCTGGCGAGCGCAAGGGTCGCGCGGAGGAGCGCCTGCTGCTCGCCCGGGCGCGGGAGGCCGCCCCGGAGGTCAAGCAGCCGCTGGAGGCGGAGTACGAGGCGGCCAAGCAGGACTTCGAGGGGAAGGACCAGGCGCTGCAGGCGTTGGTCAAGGAGATCGACGACGCCGCCCAGCAGACGGTCGACGCGCGCAGCCCCGGAGTGAGCGCGCTCGACAAGGGGGTGCAGGTCTGGCTGAGCACCGGGGTGATGATCCTGGTGTGGCTCACCATGTTCGGGTTCATCGCCGCCTGCGCCGGCTACTTCCCCGCGATGCTGGCCGCCGGCGCGGTCGACGTGCTGGTGTCCAAGCCGATCCGGCGGGTCGAGATCTTCTTGGGCAAATACGTCGGGGGGCTGGTGCTGTTCACGGCGGCGCTCGCGGCCGCGTTCGTGGTGATTTTCGTGGGGATCGGCTTTAGGACCGGCGTGTGGCACGTCCAGTTCTTCGCGGCGATGCCGGTGATCGTCTTCTCGGCGGCGCTGCTCTACGCGCTGGTCGCCTGGATCGGCGTCTTCACCCGCAGCACCGCGCTCGCGGTCATCGTCGGCTACGTCTACTACGTGATCTTCGAGTGGTTCGTGTCGGGCCTCCAGGTGCTCGACCAGGTGCTCGCGCGGGGCGGGGTGGAGAACCGCTGGGTGACGGTCCTGAGCGAGGGCTCGCGCTGGGCGTTCCCCGGGTTCGGGCGGCTGCGCCTCGCCGCGCAGGCGGCTGTGCTCGACGTCCCCGTCTTCGACGGGCAGCCGCTCCTGGTGGGGACGGCGTGGCTCCTGTTGCTGCTCGCCACCGCGTACCTCTGGTTCCGTCGGCTGGATTTCTGAATCCGCGCACGTGATTCGATGACCGTTGCTCGCCCAAGCCTCCGCGCCGCCGGTCGGGCCATCGCGATGACCTGCCTCGGCGCGGTCATCGGCTGCGGCCGGCAGCCACCGGGTGACGCGCCGGGCGCGCCCGCGCCCGCCGCCGCGACCCCCTCGGTCAGCGCCTCGAACCGCGCCACTGCCACGGCGCCCGAGGAGGCGCCGCCCCCGACCCGGCCGGAGACGCTCCTCACCCTCGGCGCGTCCGCCTACGGGGCGAGCGTCGCGCTCGACGAGGAGGCCGCGTACCTCTTCACCGCGGACGCGGCGCACCGGCTGGTGGCGGGCCAGGCCCCGCAGCGAATGCCGCTCGATCTCGGGCTCGGTCCGGTGCTCACGCGAACCTCGATCGTTTTCTGGTCCAAGGGCTCGATCTTCGCGGCGCCGAAGCGCGGCGGCCCTGCCCGCGTCCTGGGGGTGGTGCCGCACCAGCCGCAGTACCTGGTGACCTCCGGGGATCGCTTCGCCTGGCTGGATCGGGGCGACGACGGGCGGTTCACCATCCAGACCCTCGACGGAAAGCGGGCGCGGGTCGTGCACGCGCCGGCGAGCTCCGTCGCGACCGTGACGATGCTGCACGACTGGGTGTTCTTCGTCGAGCAGGTCGCTCCCTCGTCCTGGCGCCTCGGCGGCGTCTCCCTGGACGGCGGCGCGCCCGCGTTCACCGCCGCGAGGTCGGGCCGCACCCCCGCGATGCTGGCGGCCGCGAGCGATCTCTTCTTTTACGACGGGCCCACCCGCACGGTGCGCCGGCTGTCACCGGACCTCCAGGAGGAGGTGACCCTGGCCCGCGACTTCATCTGTTCGCCGATCGCCGTGTCCGATCGCGTCCTCTGTGCCAGGGTGGAGGGGCTCTTCGAGCTACGGAAGGACGAGCCCCGGCCCCGGGCGCTCATCGAGCGGCTGCGCGGCTCTGTGACCTCCCTCGCCGCCGCTCCCGATCGGGTCGTGTGGGTGGCGGACGCCGGGCAGGGGCAACTCGCTGTAGAGCAGCTGCCGCTGGCCCCCCTGCGCCCGGCCGCCCCGCGGCTCTAGCGAAGCGCTCACCCGCGCCGGGCGCCGCCCGCCGCCGCGCGCGCCGGGGGTGGATGCCTCAGTCGTCCAGCGCGGGGAGCCCATCGACCAGGCGAGTGAAGCCCCAGGCCACCGGTTCCGGCACCAGCTCGATGCCGAAGCGATCGCGCACGGCCCCGCGGACACGCCAGGCGAAGCGCACCACCTCCCGCGCCGTGGCGCCGGGGTGGGCGACGATGGCGAGCGTGTGGTGGTCCGAGAGCCCGACGTTACCGTCCCGCGTCCCGCGCGCCAGCCCCGCCTGCTCGATCAGCCACGCGGCAGCGAGCTTCACGCGCCCGTCGGGCAGGGCGTAGCGCGGCATCGCCGCGCTGCCCGGCGGGCAACGGTCGGCGATGGCCGCCGCCGCCGTCGGCGACACCACGGGGTTGACGAAGAAGGAGCCGCAGCTTCGCGCGTTCGGGTCGGCCGGGTCGAAGAGCATCGACTTTCGGCGCCGGACCGCGAGCACCGCCGCGCGCACGTCCGCAAGCGACGGCCGGGTGATCCCCGCGGCGGCGAGGTGCCGGTCGAGCTCGGGGTAGCGGGCGCTCGGCGCGCCGCCGACGCGCAGGCGGTAGGTCACGGAGAGCACGACGAAGCGGCCGGCGTCCTCGCGCTTCAGCCGACTGTCGCGGTAGCCGAAGGCGCAGTCGGCGGGGCCCAGATCGAATAGCGTCGAGTCCTGGCGATCGAGCACGCGGACCCGCGCGACGACCTCGCCCACCTCGCGGCCGTAGGCGCCGACGTTCTGGACCGGGGTGGCGCCGACGTTCCCCGGGATGCCGCTCAAGCACTCGAGGCCAGCGAGGCCGTCCTCGACCACGCGAGCCACCAGCGCGTCCCAGGGCTCGCCGGCCGCGGCCGTGACCAGCGCCTCCACCCCGTCGCGCTCGACCTCGACGCCGCGCAGCGCGACCGCGACCACGAGCCCCGGATACCCCTCGTCGGCGACCAGGACGTTGCTCCCGCCGCCGAGCAGGGCCACCGGCTGGCCCGCGCGCGCGGCCCAGTCCAGGGCCTCGCGGAGGGTCTCCACGTCCCGTGCCTCCACCCAGAACCGCGCCGGGCCGCCGACGCCCAGTGTGGTGTGGGGCCCGAGGGGGACGGCAGAGCACGGCTCCATGGCTGCTCGCATACCACCCCGCGACCGCGCTCACCCAGCGCGAGCGTGGATCCCGCGGCGGCGCCGCTCGATCGTACGGACCAACGGGCGTCAGGAGGGGCGGCGAGGTCGCGCCGAGCGCACGCCGGGGGCGGACGGTGACAGGCGTCGCACGCTCGGCTGGGCCCGGCGGCGGCGCGCACCCGGCCGCTGGTCGTCTTCCCAGCGGCGACGCGAGCGAGCGTCGGCGAGCGCGAGCAGCAGGCCCGGGTCGAGGGTCGTGGTCGACAGGTCGAGCCGGCTCAGCGCGTCCGCGAGGGCTGCCACCCGATCGACCGTCGGCGCGTTCGCGTCGAGCAGGATGACCTGTCGCCCGCGGACGCTGCAGAGGCCGCCGTCCCGGAGGGCCCGGCGCCCGAAGGGCTCCAGGCGAACCTCGATGCCGAGGCTCTCGGCGAGCCCGAGGAGCGAGCGGAAGAGCTCACGCGTCGCCACCCCCGTAGTATGCCCGACTGGCCCCCCGTTCGGGAGGTTCGGTGTCAGCGGCGCGTCGGCCTTGCGGCCGATGGGCCATTCGGCCGCGCTGGAAGCTGTCCCTGGCCCCGTGGCCGTGCTATTGGCCGCCGGATGTTCGCGCTCGTCGAGCCGCGGTTCGGCTGCCGGCTGCCACTTGGGGTGGCGGGGTGGACGGTCGTGGCGTGCGCGCCCGGTCTTCGTGCCCCTGGTCGGCGCGAGGGCGGCGCGCCGAGCGCCACCGGGCGGCGAAGCGCGAGGGACCTTGCGCCGTTCTCGCCCAGAAGGACGAAGCGGAATGACCTTCACGGAAGCTGCGGCGCAGGTGCTGCGCCTCGTTGGAAAGCCCCTACACTACAAAGAGATCACTGACGTCGCCATCGAGAAGAACCTCCTGAGTCACGTCGGGAAGAGCCCGGATGTGACCATGGGAGCGCGCCTGGCGGCGCTGGTGAAGAAGGGGGAGAAGGACAACCCCCTGGTGCGGGTCAAGCCCGGGGTCTTCGCGCTGCGCGACTGGGACCAGCGCACCGTCGATCAGGGGCTCGCTGATCGTACCCCCGCGCTCGACATCCTCGCCGCGAAGGGCGTGGAGCTGCCGCCGGTCGAGACGACCCACCTCGAGGATCCGGAGCTCGACGCCGAGGAGGAGGCGACCATCGCCGAGGAGGACGTCGACGTCGAGGAGCAGGCCCGCTCCGACGTGCGGGAGGCAGAGCGCGCGAAGATCGCCGCGGCAGCCACCGATCTCTTCGAGCCCGAGGACGACGACGACGAGCCGATCTTCGGCATCTCGGCGCCGGTGGAGCGCGCGGAAGGGGAGGCGGTAGACGGAGAGCCGCTCGACGGGGACGCCGACGCGCGGGGTCCCCGTCGCCGCCGTCGCCGCAAGCGCGGTCGAACCGGGCTCGACGAGAAAAGCGATGATCTTCCGACCTACACCGTGTCCGACGCGCCCGCGAACGGGAGCGCGGCAGTGGTCGAGGTCCGGGAGGCGGATGGGGAGGCGCCGCGCGAGCGGAGTCGGGACCGGGATCCGAGTCGGGACCGGGATCGGGACCAGAGCCGGGATCGGGATCGGGATCGGGATCGGGACCGGGACCAGAGCCGGGACCGGGACCAGGGCCGGGACCGGGACCGGGACCAGGGCCGGGACCGGGACCAGGGCCGGGACCGGGAC
>CAYOLF010000039.1:0-12491 GCA_964404725.1 uncultured Polyangiaceae bacterium | reverse complement strand
CCGGGACCGGGACCGGGACCAGGGCCGGGACCGGGACCAGGGCCGGGACCGGGACCAGGGCCGGGACCGGGACCGGGATCGGGATCGGGACCGGGGTGGAAACGGTGGTCCCTCGACGGATCTGCTAGCGGGTCGTGAGCTCGCGGACGCGCTGGCGGGGCTGCTCGCGACGTTCGACCGCAGCGGCGGGCCCGTGCCCGCGCACCGGCTCGCCGAGGCGCTCCAGCGTCGCGGGCGCACCACCTCCGATCTCGCCCAGCTTCAGGCGCTCTTGCTCACGGTGGCGCGGGCCGACAATCTGCGGAGGGTCGCCGCCGACCAGCGCGCGCGCTTCCGTCTCAGTGGGGGGCGCATCGGCCTGACGGAGTGGTCGCTCGACGGGGATCTCCTGCGCCTCGAGCGGGACGCGCTCGCCGCCGCGGAGCGCTACCGGGAGGGCGCGCGCCGCGCCCTGCTGCGCCGCCTCGGCGATCTGCCGGCGCGGGCCTTCGCGGAGCTCGTGCTGCTGGTGCTCGAGCGCGCCGGCGTCAGCGCCGTCGCCCCCACTCGGCGGACGGGTCTGCCTGGCGGCGAGGTGCACTTCACCGGGTTGCAGAGTGGCCCTGCCGGCGACGCGCGGGTCGCCATCGTCATCAAGCGTGACGGGCGCGAGGTCGGGCGCGAGCGGGTCAACGAGCTCCGCGGCTCGCTCCACCACTACGGCCCAGCGGCGGCCGCGATCCTGGTCGCGACCGGGCAGATCCTGAGCGGCGCGCGGGAGGAGGCGACCGTGCCCGGTGCGGCGCCAGTGACGCTCATCGACGGCGCTCGGCTCGCGCAGCTCTGCGAGGAGCTCGGGGTCGGCTTCGTGGCGACGCGGGTTTCGCTGCCCGTGCTCGACGGGGAGCTGCTCGAGGCGCTGCGCGGCAGCTGACATGGCCGGTGCCCACCGCCAGGGTCCGACGCCGGCGCCGCGCGCGGCGGCGCGGCTGCGCCGGGCCCTGGGCGGGGGCGCAGTCCTGCTCGGAGTGAGCTGCGCGCGCGCTCCGGCGTCGCGCATCCCCACGGCGGACGACGCCCTCGAGCGGATGCACGCCACCTACGAGTGCAGCCGCGGCATCGAGGGGGAAGCGGACGTCGACTACTCCGGGCGGGACGGGCGGGTGCGCGGCGGGATCTACTACCTCGCCGTCCTCCCCGAGCAGCTGCGCTTCGACGTGGTCAGCCCGTTCGGCGTCGTGCTCGCCACGCTGACCGCCGACGGACGCGATTTCTCGCTCTACGACGTCTCCGAGGGGGTGGTCCTCCGGGGGCCGGCCACCACCTGCAACGTTGCCCGCTTCACCCAGGTGCCCGTCCCCCCGTTCGCGCTCGTGCAGCTGCTCCGTGGCGAGGCGCCGGTGCTCGTGCACCAGCCGGAGTCGGTGAGGATCCGCTGGCGCCAGCCGCTGGGGGGGCCGGGCGCCTACCAGATCCGGATCGCGAGCGAGCACGATGCCGAGCAGGAGATCCTCCTCCGCCCCCTCGCCGAGGATCTCGCCCTGCCCTGGCAGCAGCAGCGCGTGGAGGTCGTGAAGGTGGTCGTGCGCCAGCACGGCGTGGTCCTCTACTCCGCCGAGATGCGCGGCCACCGGGCGGGCCGCACCGCCGCTCCGCGCGTCGACCCCGACGGGCTGCTTCCCGACCGCCCGCCGAGCGGGCCGCCTTGCGCGGCGCCCTTGCCGGGCCGGCTCCGGCTCTTCGTGCCCGACAGCGGCCAGGAGCTCATCGTCGCCAACGGGCGGATTGGCACCGAGGTGGTGCACAATCCACCCTACGGCGACGGCGCCTTCCTCCAGGAGCCGCGCTCCGACGTGAGGACGGTGTACGCGACCTGCGAGTAGCCGCCGCCCGCCGCCCTCGCGGAGCTCAGTCGAGCGCGGCCAGGACGCCGCGAGGGTCGTCGGTGATCAGGCCGTCGACGCCGAGCCCCGCCAAGGCCCGCGCCCGCTCCCCGTCGTTGACGGTCCAGACGCACACCCGATCGCCGCGCGCCTGGACGGCGGCCACCAGGGCAGGGGTGGTCGCGCGCGCGGCGGGGTTGAGACCCCGAGCGCCGAGCGCGCGCCAGTAGGCGCTCCGGATCGCGCCGGGGGTCGGGTTCTCCACCAGCAGCGCGGCGGGCACCGCCGGGAGACGACGGGCGATCCGCTGGACCATCCCCGGGTGGAAGCTGGAGCAGAGGACGCGCGGACGAGCGCTGGACGCGGCGCGCAGCAGGGCGGACACGCGGGCGACCAGGAGCGCCCGATCCGAGACGTCCTGCTTCAGCTCGACGTTGACCAGCGCGCCCCGTCGCGCGGCCCAGGCGAGCACCTCCGCCAGCCGCGGCACGCGCTGGCCGTCGGCCAGGTCCACCGCGCCGAGCTCGGCGCTCGAGAGGGTCTCGACGTCACGGGGATCCCCGCCCGCGCTGACCCGCGTGAGCGTCCGATCGTGCAGGACCACCACGTCGCCGGAGCCGTCGAGGCGCACGTCGAGCTCGACCCCGTCCGCGCCCTCGTCCAGGGCGAGCGCGAAGGCCGCGAGCGTGTTCTCCGGCGCCCGTTGGCGTGCCCCGCGGTGGCCCAGCACCAA
This sequence comes from uncultured Polyangiaceae bacterium, assembly GCA_964404725.1. Taxonomy (GTDB): domain Bacteria; phylum Myxococcota_A; class Polyangia; order Polyangiales; family Polyangiaceae; genus JAFGBI01. The sequence goes on along the minus strand of CAYOLF010000039.1, from coordinate 9,896 downwards.
GGGGCGGGCGCCCTTTCGGCGGCAAAAGTCCGCGTCGACGAGGCCCGGGGCAGGGGCGGTCCGGCGGAGCGACGGGAGCGGCATGGGCGCTATCCCGCGAGCTCGACGGCGATCGAGCGCGCCACCGCGCGCGCGTGCTCGAGCTCCCGGCGCGCGAAGGACACTGCCCCCACCACCGCGTGACCGCCGCCGCCGTGCCGCGCGCAGATGGCGCTGATGTCCGCGTCCCGCGCGGCCCCCGACCAGGGGTTGTAGCCGACCGAGACGTTCACGTCGGTGCGGCGGAGGCCGATGACGACGGAGTACACGGAGTCGGGGAAGAGGGCGTAGGTCACGAATTTCGTGATCCCCTCGGAGACGGCCTGCGTCAGATCGACGAGGACGACCCGCCCCAGGCGCTCGGCGACCGTCCGGATCTGCTCGACGATGCGCTCGTGCCGCGCGCCGAGCGGGCCGTAACGCTCCGTGATCTCGGCGGAGCGTGCCAGCTCCTCCAGCGGTCGCTCGAGCAGGAGCGGCGCGGTGCGGGTGAGGAACCGGGCGTCACCGAAGTGCTCGACCACGGTCACCAGGCGCATCACCGGGTCGGTTCGGTCGGTCGCGGCCTGGGGCGAGTCGAAGCGCGCCGAGTCCACCCGGTCCGCCCAGGCGACCAGCTCGTCGAGCTCGGGGGCGCGGAACCCGAACCGCTCCTCGGCGACGGTGGCCAGCAGCCGAGCGCAGGAGGGGGCCGCTGGGTCGTGGAACAGCTGTCCACTGGCGCTCCGCGCCGTGAACGACGCGAGGTCGCCGGGGGCGGGGAACGCGGTGAGGTGGTGGTCGAAGAACCAGCCCAGACTGGGATCCTGGGTGTAGCGGTAGTCGAGGACCGCGTTCTCGTCGCCCACCAGGTGTCCCTCCGGACGCGGCTGCTTGGCGCCATAGCCGCAGCAGCGGTAGGTGAACCTCGCGCGCGGGTCGCGGGTGGCGGCGAAGAAGCGGACGAACAGGACGGCGCTGGCGAGCCCGTCGAAGCAGTGGCCGTGGGTCGCGACGACGACTTGCACCGGGGCCGGTTTATCACGAGACTCTCTGCCGCGCCCGCGGGTGACCGCGGGTCCGCGCCTGGTCGCGGCGGCGGTCGTCGGCGGGACACGGCGACCGATGGCTAAGGGAGATCGAGGAGCGAACATGAACACAGTGCGAACGGATGTGGAGCGAGTGGGGCATCGCCCGGGCTGGCGACGGGGTCGCGCGCTGGGGCTCACGGTGGCTTTCGGGGTCGGGGTGGCCGTGGTCGCCGGTGGCTGCCAGAAGAAGCAGCAGGCGGTCGCTGCCCCGCCTCCGGCCTACACGGGGAATATCGCCCCGACGGCCACGGCCACGGCCACGGCCACGGCGACCGCCACCGCGGCGCCGCCGACGGCCACGGCGGCTGCGCTGGATGACGCCACCAAGCTCGCGCTCGCCGCCATGATCGAGGCGCGAGCCCCGAAGGAGGCGGCGGGGATGAAGCCCATCGGCGAGCCGTTCGGTGGCTCGGCGGCGGCGGGCGGGCAGGTCGACTCGCCGGTGTTCATGGTCGAACAGGCCAAGTGCTACGTCGTGCTCGCCCAGGGCGGCCTCGGCGTGACCGAGCTCGACATCAAGCTGCTCGGCGGCGCCGGCCTCGTGCCGGCGGGCCTCGAGCCGACGCTCGCCGTGGACAACACCGCCGGCGCGACGGCGGCCATCACGCCCTGCTGGAAGCCGCTCATCGGCGGCCCGGCGAAGGTGGCGCTGGTGGCGCGCGGCGGCTCCGGCCCGGTCGCCGCCCGCATCTACGCGAAGTGAGCGTCTGGCGTCGGTCGAGCGAGCGCGGGTCGCCGGAAACTGGGCGCCCCGCGCGGCCGACTGAGCGCCATGTCCTGTCCCCCGTGGCGCCGGCTCGAAGGGGGGGCGCGGCCGGTGCGCGTGCTGGATCTGGCGCGCCCACCGCCCGTCCTCTTCGTGCACGGCGAGCTGCCGGGGGGGCCCGTCGTCGCCATCGTGGGCACGCGATGGCCGACGGAGGCGGGGGCGCGCTACGCGCGGGAGCTCGCGGGGGAGCTCGCGGCCGCCGGCCTGGCCGTCATTTCCGGAGGGGCGCGCGGGATCGACGCGCAGGCCCACCGTGGCGCGCTCGACGTGGGTGGAGCGACCGTGGTGGTGGCGCCGTGCGGCCTCGAGCGGCCGTACCCGCCCGAGCACGCGGCCCTCTTTCGCGAGGCGATCGAGCGCGGGGGGGCCTACCTGTCGCTGGTCGCCCCCGACGCGAGAGTCGAGCTGCCGCGCTTCCACCAGCGCAATGAGGTGCTGGCTGCGCTCGCCCACGTCGTCATCGTCGTGGAGGCGCCGCTGCGGAGCGGTGCGCGGCACACGGCCGGGATCGCGCGTCGCCTCGGCCGCTGGCTCTTCGCCGTGCCCGGCCCGCCGTGGAACGAGCGCGCCCTGGGCTCGCTCGAGGAGCTCCGGCTCGGGGCGCGGCTGCTGGTGCGCGCCCGCGACGTCCTCGACGCCCTCGACCAGCAGCGTCTCCACGCGATCGCGTTGCCCGGCGCGGCGCTGCTCGTGCAGCGCGCGCCGAGGGAGGGGACGCCGCCGGGGGACCGCTCGAGCGCTCCGGACTTCGCCCCGCCGCCGCTCCCCGTCTCACCGCGGGGCGGGATTCCGGCGCTCGACGCCCCCGTCTTCGCGCTGACTCCCCCGCCGGACGAATCGCCGGTTGCGCGGCGCCGCCGGCGGGTTAAGCCTCCGACCCGCGCCTGAAGGGGGCGCCCCCGGAACCGCCGTGCCCTCGTCTTCGCCCCTCCGTCGCGCGCTCGCCGGCGGCCGGGGGCCCGCTGTCGGGGCCCCGGCGTTGCCCGGGGCGCGGGTCCGCGTCGGGGGCCGCGCGTGAACGCCGGGGCCGCGAGCGGAGACGGTCCTGTCACTGTCGTGGGGGCGGGGCTGGCGGGGACCGCCGCCGCGCTGGAGCTCACGCGGCGTGGCGTCTCCGTCGTCCTCGTGGAGCAGAAGCCGCGCGCGCGCACGCCGGCGCAGTCGAGCGACCTGCTGTGCGAACTCGTCTGCTCCAACTCGCTGCGCGGCGCCGCGCTCACCAACGCGGTCGGGCTGCTCAAGGAGGAGATGCGGCGCCTCGGGAACGCGGTCATTCTGGCGGCGGATCGGCACCGGATCCCGGCGGGCGGGGCGCTCGCCGTCGACCGCGACTCCTTCAGCCGCGATCTGACCGAGCGGCTCCGCGGCGACGCTCGCGTCACCCTCCATTGCGCGACGCTGGACGAGCTGCCGGAGGCGCGCCCCGCCATCGTCGCGACCGGGCCCCTCACCGGCGACGCGCTGGCGGCGGACCTCGCGCGCTTCGCCGGCGCCGACGCGCTCGCTTACTACGACGCGATCGCGCCCATCGTGGCCGCCGAGTCGATCGACTGGGAGCGGGTGTTCGTCGCGTCGCGGTGGGACAAGGGCGACACGCCCGAGGATCGCGCGGCCTACGTCAACTGTCCGCTTGACGCCGAGGAGTACGCCGCGTTCGTCGCCGCGGTGCTGGCCGCCGACAAGGTGCCGCCCCGACAGTTCGAGGAGCCCCGCTATTTCGAGGGGTGCCTGCCCATCGAGGTGATGGCGGCCCGCGGCCCGCGGACGCTCGCCTTCGGGCCGATGAAGCCGGTGGGGCTGGTCGATCCGCGCACCGGTCGGCGGCCGCACGCCGTCGTGCAGCTGCGGCGCGAGGACGAGGCCGGGACGGCGTACAACCTCGTCGGCTTTCAGACGCGAATGACCTGGCCCGAGCAGGCCCGCGTGCTGCGCACGATCCCGGGGCTCGCGCGGGCGGAGTTCCTGCGGTACGGCGCCGTGCACCGCAACACCTTCATCGACGCGCCGCGCCTGCTCGACGGCACGCTCCGGCTGCGGGGCGCGGGGGAGCTCTACCTCGCCGGACAGCTCACCGGCACGGAGGGCTACGTCGAGAGCGCGGCGGGGGGTTGGCTCGCGGCGCACTTCGTGGCGGAGCGCCTCGCGGGACGCGAGCCGCTGCCGCCCCCCGCCACGACCGCGCACGGAGGGTTGCTCTCGCACCTCGGTCGGACTGACGTCCCGTTCCAGCCCTCGAACCTCACCTATGCGCACCTCGCGCCCTGGGAGGGGCCGCGGCACGCCCGGCGCGCGAGGTACGCGGCGATGGCCGAGCGTGCGCTCGTCGACCTCGAGGGCTGGTGTGGGCTCGCCGGGGGTCGCGTTTACAGCCCGGGGCCCCCGGTGTAAGACCGAGCACTGAATGCGTTGCGTTCGCTGTGGTGCTCTCGCTCCGGACGCCGCGGCAGGGATGCCTTGCGCCGCTTGCGGCACGCTCCTGGGCTCCGAGTATCCACCCGAGGAGAGCCCGCCGGCGGACCGCGGGTCCGGGAGGGCCGCGGGCGCCGGGGCCGCCGTCGAGGAGCCATGGGAGGAGGAGGAGCCCCCGTCGGTGCGGCTCGTGCGCGCCGCGCTCCCCATCGATGGCGTGCTGCTCCGCGACGCCGACGGCGCCCAGCTCCTGCTGGGGCTCCCGTCCCAGTCGCAGCGGGCATTGGCGGAGCCGCGGCCTCCGTCGCCGTCGCCGTCGCCGTCGCCGTCGGGCGCGCCCAGCGGGCCCCGGAGCGCCGCCGAGGTCGTTCTCGCCGCCGCGATCCCGACGGTGTCCGTCGATGCCGTGGCGCGCCCGCCGCCGAACGGCCGCCGGAGTGGCGCGTCCGGCTCGAGCGCGCCGCCACCTTCCGCGACGGGCGAGCCGCGCTCGCAGCGACCCAGCGTGGGGCCTTCGCGGCGCCCCGACGGCCGCTCGCCCTCGTCTCGCGTCGCGATGCTGCTCAACCTTCCGCCGCCCGGGTTCGACGGTCCCGAGGCGGACGTCGCGCTTTCCGTCGAGATGCCCGCCGACTTCGTCGTGAAGGATGTCGACGGGACCATGCGCGCGGAGCGGCCCAAGCCGCGGCCCACGCCGGCCATCCCGCCACGCGCCGACCGGCGCAGGGGCAAGCCCGACGCGGGGCCAGCGTTCCGGCTCCCGCTGGAGTTCTGGCTGGTCGTGCTCGTCTTGGCGCTGGTGGCGCTGTTCTTCATCGCGCGCCTCTATGCCGTGTGACGCTCGCGCCCTCGGCGTCGGGGCCTCGACGGGGTCCGCGCGCGGGCGGGGTGCGCGTCCGGCGGGTCAGAGCAGCGCGGCGATGGTCCCGTCGGCGAGCAGCCACGCGGAGCGGGGGATCCTCCAGCGGTCGCCCTCCACCACCAGGCGCGCCTGCGCCACGAGGCGGGCGAGCGCCCGCGTCCGCGAGGGCGCCGGCGGCTCGACACCGAGCTCGGTGGCCGCAGCGGCGACGTCGAGCCCCTCCGCGAGTCGCAGGCCCAGCATCAATCGCTCGCGGAAGGCGGTGTGGGCGTCGATCGACTCCTGCTCGACGACCGCGCCGGGGAAGACCATAGGCCAGGCAGGCGGGGCCGCGGCCTCGTGCCTGGCGGCGCTCGGCGGCGCGGTCCAGCCGGCCAGGTACTGCGTCGGCGACGGCGTGTTGCGGTACCGCAGCCGGCCGTGGGCGTCGTTGAGGGTGCCCCACGCCCCGCACCCGAGGCCGAGGTAGTCGCGCCCCCGCCAGTAGCCGAGGTTGTGGCGCGATCGGTGCCCGTCGCGGGCATGGTTACTCACCTCGTAGTGCTCGAAGCCCTCCGCCGCGAGGGCCTCGGACACCGCCAGGAAGGAGTCGGCGACGGCGTCCTCGCTCGCGAGCGGCACGCGTCCGGCCCGGGCCCGGTCGCCGAGGGGCGTGCCCGGCTCCAGGGTGAGGGCGTACGCGCTGACGTGGGTGAGTGGCAGCGCGGCGAGCGCGCGCGCCTCGGCGGCGGCGGCCTCGGGCGGCTCGTCCGGCAGGCCGAAGATGAGATCGGCCCCGATGCGGGGGAAGCCGGCGGCGGCCACCGCCCGGACGGCGGCGACGGCCGCCGCGGGGTCGTGCAGCCGCTCGAGGAGCGCGAGCCGCGCGGGGTCGAGCCCTTGCACCCCGATGCTGGCGCGGTTGACGCCCAGGCGGAGCCAAGCCTCCGCGCGTCGAGCGTCGACGCTGGTCGGGTTACACTCTATGGTCACCTCCACGTCGGTCGCGCGGTCGAACGTCGCGGAGATCCCGGCCAGCACGCGCGCGAGCTCCGCCGGCTCCCAGAGCGACGGCGTGCCGCCCCCAAAGTAGACGCTCGCTACCCGAAGCCCGCCCGCGCCGCCGATGGTGCCGGCCGGGGCGCGGGCGCGCGCCACGCCGCCGGCGGTCGCGGGCGGGTGCTCGGCGAGGTGGGCGGCGAGGTGGGCGGCGTGGGACGCGAGCTCGGCGAGCACGGCGTCGGCGTAGGCCGCGTGCGGGATCGCCTCGCGCCGAATCGCCTCGCTCGCGAAATCGCAGTAACCGCACTTGCGCAGGCACCAGGGGAAATGAACGTAGACACCGATCTCACGGGCGGGGTTGGGCTCGAACGGTGCGGCGTGGCGCATCGGAGGCGGTGCCGAAGACTACCGCCGCTGCCGCCGTCGCGTCGCGGCCGCACCACGGGCCGGCCGGTCGCGTTCCTCGCTTTGCGACGCCGGATCCCCGATGATACCCTCCCCAGGGCAGGTGCTTACCGCTTGGCTAGCCCACACTTGGACATAGAGCAGGTCATACGCCGCGTTCAGGCCTACCACGCCAACGCGGACACGGACCTGTTGCGCAAGGCGTTCGCCTTCTCCCAGAAGGCGCACCGGGAGCAGGTGCGCAAGAGCGGTGACCCGTACTTCGTGCACCCGGCGCACGTCGCCGAGATCATCACCGAGCTCAGGCTCGACGTTGCCAGCGTCTGCGCCGCGCTCCTGCACGACACCGTCGAGGACACCCACGCGACTCTCACCGAGGTGACCCGCGAGTTTGGCGGCGAGGTGTCCGGGCTCGTGGACGGGGTCACCAAGCTCGGCAAGATCAACTTCGTCTCTCGCGAGGACCGCCAGGCGGAGACCTTCCGCAAGATGGTGGTCGCGATGGCGGCTGACATCCGCGTGCTGCTCATCAAGCTCTGCGATCGCCTGGACAACATGCGGACCCTGGCGCACATGAGCCCGGAGGCGCAGGAGCGGATCGCCCGCGAGACGATGGAGATCTACGCGCCGCTGGCGAGCCGCCTCGGCATCCAGTCCATCAAGGGTGAGCTCGAGGATCTCGCCTTCCAGTACCTGGAGCCCGAGGCGTCGCGGTACGTCCAGCAGCAGATGTCGCGGACGCAGCGGGACCGCGAACGGTACATCGAGCAGGTGAGCAAGACGCTGACGTCACGGCTCGCCGAGCACGGGTTCGCCGTCCAGGTCACCGGGCGCGCCAAGCACGGTTACTCCATCCACCGCAAGATGAAGGAGAACCAGTGCGACTTCGAGCAGGTGTACGACGTCATCGCGTTCCGCGTCTGCGTCGAGAGCGTCGCCGACTGCTACGCGGCGCTGGGCGTCGTGCACTCGAAGTGGACGCCTATCCCCGGGCGGTTCAAGGACTACATCGCGCTGCCCAAGCCCAACATGTACCAGTCGCTGCACACCACGGTGATCGGGCCGGGGCGGCAGCGGATCGAGATCCAGATCCGGACCCACGAGATGCACCGCGTCGCCGAGCAGGGCGTGGCCGCGCACTGGAAGTACAAGGAGCGCATCGGCGGCGGGATCGACCCCCGGGACGCGGAGAAATTCAGCTGGTTGCGCGAACTGGCGGACTTCGAGCGCAACGTGAAGGACCCGGCGGAGTTCTTCGACGGGGTAAAGATCGACCTCTTCCCGGACGAGGTCTACGTCTTCACCCCCAAGGGGGACGTGCAGGTGTTCCCGCGCGGCGCCACCCCGATCGATTTCGCCTTCGCCATCCACTCCGAGGTGGGGCACCACTGCTCGGGGGCGCGGGCCAACGGCCAGATCGTCCCGTTGCGGCACAAGCTCCAGAGCGGTGACGTCCTCGAGATCATGACGTCGCCGCAGCAGCAGCCGAGCAAGGACTGGCTGGAGTACTGCGTGACGACGCGCGCCCGCACGCGGGTCCGGTCGTTTCTGCGGGCGGAGCAGCGCACCAAGAGCATCAACCTCGGGCGTGAGCTGCTCGAGGGCGAGATGCACGCCGCCGGCATGAGCCTGACCAAGTTCCTCAAGAACGAGGCCGAGGTCCGGCGCGTGGTCTCCGCGCTGAAGTTCGGCAACCGCGACGAGATGCTCCTCGCCGTCGGCTACGGCAAGCTCGACGCGGAGGAGGTGGTGCGCACGGTCCGGGCGCGCGAGCCCGAGAGCCCCGAGCCGCCGCGGGAGTTCCGGGCGAGCCGCATCGAGCAGATCGTGCGGAAGGTCACCGGGCGGGACCAGGGCGGCATCCGCGTCAACGGCATCGAGAACGTGCTCGTCCGCTACGCCAAGTGCTGCAGCCCGCTGCCGGGCGACGCGATCGTCGGGTTCATCACCCGCGGGCGCGGCGTCACCGTGCACCGGCGCGACTGCACCAAGGCCTTCGACAACGATCCCGACCGGCGCATCGACGTCGCCTGGGACACCCGCGCCCGCATGACCCGGCCGGTCCAGGTCAAGGTGATGACGCAGAACAAGCCAGGGATCCTCGCCCACGTGAGCCAGACCTTCAGCTCGCTGAAGATCAACATCAGCGAGGCGAACTGTCGCGCCGGTGACGACGGGCGCGCCTGCAACGTCTTCGCGTTCCAGGTGGCCGACCTCGCCCAGCTGAAGAACGTGATGAAGGCGCTCGGCCGCATCGAGGGGGTCGTTCAGGTCGACCGGGTGTGACGCGCCCCCCGCCGCCGCCCCCGCGACCACGCGCGGGGTCGCGGAGGCGCGCGGAGGCGCGGTCGGTCGCGGGGGGTCGCGGGGGGTCGCGGTCGGCGGTGGTCGGTCGCGGGGGGGTGGCGGGCAGTCGCGGGTCCCTTCACCGGCTTCATTCGCCGCTCAGGTCCGGAGACGTCGCTTCAGCGTGCTCTCAGGTCCATCGGGCCGCCACAGGGCGCCGCAGGCTTGCACAGGATTGCCCTGTGGGCAGCGATCCCGTCAAGAATCGGCCCGGAAACGTGCGCCACCGGACCTGAGCGGGGAGTGAGGCCGCGCGCGTGGGGCGTCCCAGGGCGGCCGCCAGCTCCTCCGCGCGTACCCAGGGATCGGCCTCCGCGCCCAGCGCACCCCGATGGGTCGACCAGGGCCAGGCGAGCGGATCGGCGACGAGGCCAGCGCGCGGCGCGTTGAGGTGCAGGTACCGGACGGTGCGGCGAAGGTGCTTGGTGTCGGCCACGGGTGCCGGTGCCGCGATGGTCCACCGCGCAGCCGCGCCGAGCTGGCGAGTCGCGCCTCCGAGCACGCCCCGGAGCACGGGGAGCAACGGCCGGTGGACGTCCGCGGGGAGCAACAGGTGGAGGTGATCGGGCATCAGCGCGGCGGCGGTCACCAAGGGGAACACGGCGCGGAGCCGTCGCCAGAGCCGCCAGGCCTGCCCCGGCGCGGCGAGCGGCCGCGCGCCCTCTCGGGCGCGGGCGACCAGGTGCACGAACGCCATGTGGCTCGGTCGGCCACCGGCGCGGCGCGGTTCCGTGGCAGGGGACCCGTTCCTCGGAAGGTGGCGCGCGACCTCGAGCCCCGGAGCGAGGGGTGTCGCGGCGGCCTGGCACCGCCTCGGGTGACGGCGCCCCCCTGGGCATGGCGGCCGCGGTCTGCGCGAGGTCCATCGGCGCCCGGCCGCCGCGCCTGTCCTTGACAGCGCCACCCCCTGCCGATAAAACCCCGGTCCCTCGAACGAGGTCTGCGGGAGTAACTCAGCGGCAGAGTGCCACCTTGCCAAGGTGGACGTCGAGGGTTCAAATCCCTTCTCCCGCTC
>CAYOLF010000038.1:0-53443 GCA_964404725.1 uncultured Polyangiaceae bacterium | reverse complement strand
TCTGGAGCACCGATCAGGTTGCCAATGGCAACAGCGCCGCTGAAGACGCACCCCCCAGGGCGAGGGTGCGTCTTCAGCGGCGCCTGGGGCGAGATCTGCTGCTCGCTCGTTGCTCTAGGTCGTTGATTCTCCGCGGCAATCAATGATTGCCGCTCCAGTGCGCAGGACGGCAGGTGGCGGCGCTACGCCCGCACGCCGGACGCATGCTCGAAGGCGAGCAGCAACGCCCGCACGGTGGTGAATCGCTCCTCGCGCGCGATGGCGAGCGCCTGGCCCACCCAGTCGTCCACGTCGTGCGGCAGATCGGGCCGCAGCGCGTGCAAGCTCGGGCGCGGCGCCGAGGTCACCTGAACGAGCAGCTGCTGCAGATCCGGCGCCAGGAACGGCGGCTGCCCGGTGAGCGCCCGGAACATCACCGCCGCCAGGCCGTAGACGTCGACGCGGCCGTCGAGGGTCGCGCTCTGTCCGAGCCACTGCTCGGGGGCGATGTAGCTCGGCGAGCCGGCGATCATCCCCTGAGCGGTGACGCTGCGCATGCGCAGGAACTTGGCGAAGCCGAAGTCGAGGAGCTTGACCCCCCCGCCGTGCGCGGGCTCGACCACGAAGACGTTCTTCGGCTTCACATCCCGGTGCACGATCCCGAGAGCGTGCGCGCGGTCGAGGGTGTCGACGACCGGGGTCATCAGCCGCACCAGATCGACGACGGGGAGCCGGACCCCGCCCTGCTCGAGCCGGATGAGGTACGTCTCGAAATTGACCCCGTGGAGCAGCTCCATCACCGTGCAGAGCGCCCCGTCGGGCGCGAACCCCTGGTCCATCACGCGCACGGCGGCGCTGCGCCCGAGCTGGGCAAGCGCGTGGGCCTCGCGGAGCAACCGCTCCCGGAGCTCGGGGTCCCCTCCTCCGCCGTCGGTCAGGACCTTGACGGCGACCGCTTCCCCATCCACGAGGTCGCGGGCGCGGTAGACCTCGCTCTGCCCGCCCGTGTCGATCAGCCCCTCGAGCCGGTACCGCTTGGCGACGACCTGGCCAATCCGACTCATTTCGCCGACCTCACGAAGTCGGCCGCCCCGGGCCGGGAGCGCACCACGCCCGCGCTCGGGCGGGACGCGCCGCGGCTCGCCCGTCGCTCACCACACCGCCGCCACCATGTCCGCTCTCCTCGCCCGCCGTCATTTGCCGCTCGACGGCCACGATAGCCGCCGGCCGCGGCCCGCACCAGGCGGCGCGGTGTCTTGGCCGGCGACCGCGCACGCTCGCCGGCCGGCGGCAGGCGTGCCCGGGGGCACGGCCTCACTCGGCCGGACGAGCCTTCGGCTCCACGGTGGCATTTGTCCAGTGCGCCACGCGAAGCCGGCGGGGGGCCGGCCACCCGCGAGGTGCCTTTTCGCGGGCCTCCGGCGCGTGCGGACGCGCGGCGCACGCCTGCGGTCGCCCGAGCGCGGGCACGAACACACGGCGAACCGGGACGGCTCCGTTCTAGGGAGGTTGGAACCTTCGGAATCTCGATGGGATTTGGTAAGGTTCTCGCGATGAAGATCACCTGCAACGCGTGCGGATCGAACTACGCGATCGCGGACGAGAAGGTTTCCGGCCGCCTCGTCAAGGTCCGCTGCAAGAGCTGCGGGGCTGCCATCGTGGTGGACGCGAGGGTGCAGGCCCCGGCGACGGCGACTGAGGCGGCGGCGCCGAGCACGCCCGCGCCCGCCGCTCAGGATCCCGCGGCGGCGGGCGCCCCCGACGCGGCCGCCGACACCTGGTCCGTGAACCTCTCCGAGAACGACTCGCGGACGATGACCCTCGCCGAGATCGTCGCCGCCCACCGGCTCGGTGAGCTCACCGACGCCTACGTCTGGAGGGACGGCATGGAGGACTGGGCGCCCCTGCTGGCCGTCCCCGAGCTCGCGACGGCCGTGGAGGCGGCGCAGCGCGCCCCCTCGGTTCCAGCCGCGGCCCCGACGCGCACCGCCGAGGCCTCCCCGTTCTTCGGCGGACCCGCCGCCACTCCCGCGACGGGCAACCTCGGGGCGACGCGTGCCGCCGCGACCCGCCCGAAGCAGACGCCCGATCTGTTCGGCAGCGTCGCCCAGGCTGGCAGCGAGGAGGACGCCCGGCGGGCACCGCCCCCGGAGGAGGAGCACCAGCGCCCCGTCGGCGCGCGCAACGAGAACTCAGTGCTCTTCTCGCTCGATGCGCTGCGGGCCGGGGTCACCGCCGCAGCGGCCCCCGCTGCCGCCGCGGGGCACGCGGCGCCCAGGGCACCCGGCCGCTCCGAGTTGGGAGCGCGGGCGCCCGCCGCGAGCGACGACCCCTTCGGGCTCGGCGCCGCGGCGCCCCTGCCCGCCTTCGACCCGAGCGCGAACCTGGCCCTGATGAACGCGCCGCCGCCGCCCGAGCCGAAGCCGGAGCCGAAGCGCCCGCGGGTGGTGGAGGCGGCCGCCACGGACGGCGTCGCACCCGCGGGCCCGAGCAAGCGCACGCTCCTGCTCGCGGTGGCGGGGACGGCCGTCGTCATGCTCGCGATCATGGGCGTCGTGCTCGTCGTCGTCCTCGGGCGCGGCTCGGGTGAGGAGGTCGCCCAGGCGACCTCGGCGAGCGCTCCGGCCGCGGAGAGCGCGAAGTCGGCGGCAGGCACGACGGCGACGGACACCGCCACGGACACCCCCACGAGCGCCGCTGTCGCCGCCGCGACCGAGCCCGCGAGCGACACTGCAACGGGCACGGACACGGCGACAGCCGAGCCGCAGAAGCCGTTGACGGCCGAAGAGAAGCGGAAGCTCGAGGAGGCGCTCGCCCAGAGGCGCGCGGAGGACGCCAAGAAGAAGGAGGCGGCCGACGCCGCCACCGCCGAGGCCAAGAAGAAGGAGGCCGAGAAGAAGGAGGCCGCCGCGGTGGCCTCGGGCTTCGACAAGGGCGCAGCCTCGGCGGCGCTGTCGTCGGCCGCCTCCGCGGCCACCTCCTGCAAGCGCGCCGACGGTCCCACCGGCACCGGGAAGGTCCTGGTCACCTTCGCGCCGAGCGGTCGCGTGACGACCGCCAACGTCACCGGCGGCAGCTTCGGGGGGACCTCGGTCGGTGGCTGCGTGGCGAGCGTGTTCCGGAGCGCCCGCGTACCCCCCTTCGAGGGTTCGCCGGTGACGGTGTCCAAGAGCTTCAACATCCCGTGAAGCCCGGCGTCACGGCGCTTCACCCCGGGAGCGAGGCGGGGGGCGCGCGCCTCGCAGTCGCTCCGCGAGGCGCGTCGCGCGGTCGTCGCGCCGCGTCTCAGCGAGGGCGATTCCGATCGCACGCGGGTCGACGACCAGCACGCAGAGGCGACGCGCGCGCGTGACGGCCGTGTAGACGAGGTTACGAGACAGCATGACGAAATGGGTGGCAAGAAGCGGGATGACCACGGCGGGGTACTCGCTGCCCTGGCTCTTGTGGATGGTCGTTGCGTAGGCCAGGACGAGCTCGTCCAGGTCGGCGTCCTCGTAGCTGACGGACCGTCCCTCGAAGGCGACGACCACCGCGCGGGACTCCGGGTCGACCGCCTCGATGCGCCCGAGATCGCCGTTGAAGACGTCGCGCGTGTAGTCGTTCCGCGTCTGCATCACCTTGTCGCCGACGCGGAGCGTCTGACCGTGGGCGGTGAGCGCCGCGCCCCGCGGGTTCAGCGCCGCCTGCAGCGCGGCGTTGAGCGCCTGGGTGCCGAGCGGGCCGCGGTGCATCGGCGTCAGCACCTGCACGTCGGCGGGAGCCGCGAGTCGAAAACGCTGCGGGATGCGCTCGACCACGAGCTCGCGGACGAGCGCGGCCGCCGCCGCCGGATCGGAGCGGGTGATCACGAAGAAGTCCCCGCCGGCGTCGGTCGCCCCCACCGGCGCGAGGCCGGCGTGGATCCGATGGGCGTTGGCGACGATGCCGCTCTCCGCCGCCTGGCGGAAGACGTGCTCGAGGCGCACAACCGGCACTACGCCACTCTGGACGAGGTCCCGGAGCACCGCCCCCGGCCCGACGCTGGGGAGCTGGTCGGCGTCGCCGACGGCGATCAGGCGCGCGCTGGTCGGGATCGCGGCGACGAGCGCCGCGGCGAGCCCGACGTCGACCATCGAGAGCTCGTCGACGATCACCGCACCGACGTCCAGCGGGTGCGCCGCGTCGCGCTGGAAGCGCTGCGTCTGCGGGTCCACCTCGAGCAGCCGGTGCAGCGTGCTCGCCTCGGTGGCGGTGGCCTCGGCGAGGCGCTTCGCCGCCCGCCCGGTGGGGGCGGCGAGCGCCACCGGGAGGCGAGCGCGCCGGAGCAAGAGCAGGATGGCGCGCACGATCGTCGTCTTGCCGACCCCGGGGCCACCAGTGACGACGACCACCCGGTGGCGGGCGGCGGCCGCGATCGCCGCGCGCTGCTCCGGTGCGAGCTCGACCCGGGCCTCTCGCGCGAAGTCCGCGATCGCCGCCTCGAACGGCAGCGGCTCGACGACGGGGGCGCCGAGCAGGCGCAGCAGCCCGCTCGCCAGCTCCACCTCGGCCCGGTGCAGGCGCGCGAGGGACACGGCGTCGTCCTCGACGACGACCCGCCCCTGTCCCCACAGCGCGCCGATCGCCGAGTCGGGGTGCGCGGCGTCGATCGAGAGCAGCGCGGCGGTCTGGTCCGCGAGCGCAGCGCGTAGCGTGATGACGTGTCCGGCATCGGCGCGCGTCTCGAGGACGTGTAGAACACCCGCCTGCGCCCGCTCCGGGTGGTCGCCGCGGATCCCGAGCGAGCGGGCCAGGCCGTCCGCTGTCTTGAACCCCACCCCGCGGACGTCCATCGCCAGTCGGTAGGGAGATCGCTGGACCACGGTCGCCGCCTGATCGCCGTAGGTAGCGAAGATGCGCGAGGCGAGGCTCGCTGAGGCGCCGTGGGCCTGCAACAGCAGCATCACGTCCGCCATCGCCCGCTTCGCGCTCCACGCGCGCTTGACCTCCTCTATCCGGCGGGCCCCGAGCCCGGGCACCTCGGCGAGGCGACCGGGCTCTCGGTCGAGGACCTCCAGGGTCGCGAGCCCGAATCGCTCGACGATTCGGCGGGCGAAGCCGGGCCCGATCCCGGGGATGATGCCCGAGCCGAGGTACTTCTCGAGCCCGTCGATGGTGCTCGGATCGAGCGGGACCAGAACGCTGGCGCGAAACTGCTCGCCGTGGCGAGGATCGCG
This sequence comes from uncultured Polyangiaceae bacterium, assembly GCA_964404725.1. Classification (GTDB taxonomy): domain Bacteria; phylum Myxococcota_A; class Polyangia; order Polyangiales; family Polyangiaceae; genus JAFGBI01. The sequence continues at coordinate 48,269 of CAYOLF010000038.1, read as the reverse complement.
CACGAGCTCACCGGTGACCCGCACGCGAGTCCCTGGCCCGACGGGGGCGAAGGCCCCGACGATGGTGAGCGGCCCCTGGTAGCCGGTGAGCCCCTCCACCCCCGAGACGCGGAGCACGCGGAAGCCGGTCTCCTCGTTCTCGAACGTGACCCGTTCGACCTCGGCAGTGAGCGTCGTCGCCACGGAGCCCTCTCACTCGGTCACGGCGCGAGCAGCGCTGCGAACTGGCTCGCGGCCATCGGCTGGCGGCGCCGCCCCGCCGACGTGGGGCGGCCGACAACCCGCGCCGCTCGGCTCACGTCCCGTCGTACTCCTCCGGATCCGGGATCTCGTCCACCCCGCGCGCCCCGGTCACCGGGATCGCCCGCGCCAGCGCCACCTTCTCGAGCGAGGTAGCGAGGCCATCGTGATTCCACACGGGCGGCAGAATCACCTTGGACCCGTCCCAGAGATCGAGGGCGACGATCCCTGTCTTGTCGAACTGCACCCGATCGATCTGAGCCCAGCGGTAGCGACGCACCTGGGGCCAGAGCATCGACACCACGTCGCGGTACTCGAGGCCGTCGCCGCGGACCCGCACCCCGCGCATCCCGGTCCGGAGCACGGACGCGACGGCGCCGAGCGCGAGGAACGCAGCGAAGGACCGGGCGCTGATGAAGCGCAGGGCGTTCTGCTCCACCGTGTAACGGTGCAGCGCGGAGCCGTAGGGGCTGGCCTCGCCGACGAGGACCACGACGAAGGCGACCACCGCGAGCAGGACGTAGAGGATCGACGGGAGCCAGACTGCGAGGGGAGGGCCAAAGACCGCCTCGGTCGGGCGATAGGTCATGTCGAACCCGGGGGGGCGAGACGGGCGGGCCACGGAGCTGAAACGTAGCGACCGCACCGCGGCTTGGAAAGCGGCGCGGGACCGGCGCGGGGCCGGGCGCCCGGGCCCCATCGGCACGTCGCCTCCGCTCCGGTGGGGCGGGGGCAGGCCCCTCCGACCGGAGAGGATCCGGGTGCCGCCTTCGACGCGCAGTGGTAACGACTACCGTCGGCGCCGCCGACGGTGGAAGGCGAGCCGCCGCCGAGGAACCCTCATGCCCGTCGTCGTCGATTCCGAGCTGGAGCCGTCAGTCACCGGCGCGCTCGTCGAACGGGTGACCGCCGCCGGCCAGCGGATGCTCGCGGCGCTCGCCCTCGAGGACGCGGAGCTCAGCGTCGTGCTCGTCGATGACGACGCCATCCGAACCCTCAACCGGGCGCACCGGGGCATCGACGAGCCGACGGACGTGCTGGCGTTCCCGATGGACTTCGCCGACGACACCGGCGAAGTGACCGCCCCGCCCGAGGCGGGTCGGCTGCTGGGCGACGTGGTCATTTCGGTGCCGACCGCCGCGCGGCAGGCCCTGGCGGCCGGGCACCCCCTCGACCGGGAGGCCGTATTCCTCCTCGCCCACGGCTTGCTACACCTGGTCGGGTTCGACCACGCCGACGCCGCCGGACAGTCCGAGATGGATCGCGAAACAGCCCGGCTGATCCGCGTGGCGAGCCCCAACCAGTGAGTGAACTGTGAGTCGCAAGTACTAGTCATTACAAGATAATGACGGACCGGGTCCGGGTTTCTCCCACCCCTGGCCACGGAACGGCGGAAAGGCTGCTGAACGCGCCGACCCCGCGGCGATAGCACCCCGAACGACGCCATCCCAGCGCCCCCCGCCCCCCACACGGCAGAAAAAAAGCGGGTTTGGGGCGAGCGTTTTCTTGCTTGCCGAAAAAACCCCTGATATCGGTCGGTGAGCCTTCGTTTGGTACGAACGGAGGGCGAAAGCCCGACGAACCGACCGAGAGGGCGGGACACGGCGTCAACAGAAGAAGGTCTTCGACAGGAGGATTCCCATGGCAGGCAAGAGGCTGACCAAGGCGCAGGTGATCAGCGAGATCGCCTCCATCGCCGAGGTGGAGAAGAAGAGTGTGAACCGCGTGTTCGAGGCGCTGCAGGAGCTCATCCGCAAGCAGCTGTCGGGGCGTGGCCCGGGCGAGTTCGTCATCCCGAGCCTCGTCAAGCTCCGCGTGGTGAAGAAGCCGGCGACCAAGGAGCGCCCCGGCATCAACCCGTTCACCAAGGAGCCGATCACGATCCCGGCGAAGCCGGCGAGCAAGAAGGTCCGTGCGACGGCGCTGAAGTCGCTGAAGGATCTGGTCCAGTAGCGCGCATCTCCAAGCGCACGACGGGTCCCCGGCCGCCGGTCGGGGATTCGTCTTTTTGTGGGGGCACGGCGGCCGTCGCCGCACCCTCTACCAGTAGAGGACGAACCCGGCGCGGAGCAGCCCTCCGCCGGAGCTGTTGGTGGTGATCGTCGGATCGTCGGGGTCGATGAACTCGGGCTCCTCCTCGGCGCGGCGATCCATCCGGCCGCGCAGGAAGCCCACGAGATCGAGGTCGAGGGCGGTGCGCTTGCCGAGCCACACCTCGAGCCCCGCGCCGAGCTGGGCGCCAAGGTACCCGTAGTAGCGGGTGTCGCGCACCGTCACCACCCCGTCGCCGAGGGGCTCGGTCCGGGTGACCTTCACCACGGCGCCGCTCCAACCGAAGCCCCCGAGCAGGTAGAATTGCACCGGGTCCTGCGGGTTGACGAACAGGAGGCCGCCGACGGTCAGCGCCGTCTCCTCGCGGCGGTCACCGTGCCAGTCCCGGCCGCCGACCAGATCGGCCCCGAGCTCCAGCGCGAAGTGCGGGACCGCGCGGTAGCGGAGGCCGAGACCGACGCCCCCCATCCCCGAGGTGCCCGCTCGGCTCGGATCATCGCCGAGCAGCGCCGACTCCAGCCGCATGGAAAAGCCCCACGTCTCGTCGGGCACGCGGCGAACCGGCTCGGGCGGCGGCGGTGGATCGGTCGCAGCGCCGACGACGACCAGCGGCGGCGACGGCGGCCCGGGCGGAGGGGGCCCGACGACGGGCGGCGGCGCAGGTTCCGGCTCCGCGGCGCCTTCGTCCTCGTCGAGCACGGTGACGCGAGCGTACCCGCCAGCACCGTCCGGGTCGCCCTCGGGCGCCGCCTCCGCGCCGTCGGGCGCCTCGACCGGAGGCGGCTCGGCCTCCTCGCAGAACCAGCTGCCCGGGGGACACTCGCCCGCTTCCGGCAGCGGCTGCGCGGCGGCGGGGCGAGGCAGCAGGCCGGCGCCGAAGAGGGTGACCAGGACGACCGTTCGACGCATCGACAGGGGCTCCCTTCCCGACCACCGCCGGGCTCTCGTGACGGAGCTCAAGGTAGCAATCCCGATGCCCAGCGCCAGCCACCCGGGGTCCCGGGGTGCTGGCCCCCCTGGCGCGCCCGCCGCGGCGCGGAGTTTACAGCCCCGTAGGGTCAGGGGTACTGCATGGACTCAGCGATGGCCGTCGTTCGCCTGAGAGCGGGACACGTCCGACCGGTTTGGGCCGGGCACCCCTGGGTATTCGCCCAGGCGATCGAGCGCGTGGAGGGCGGGGCCACCGCGGGCGACGAGGTCGACGTGCTCGACGCCCACGGCCACGTCCTCGGTCGAGGCCTGTACAGCCCGGGCTCCGCGATCGCGGTCCGCCTGTACTCTCGTCAGCCGGGCGTCGCGCTCGACCGCGCCCTGCTCGAGCAGCGGATCGCGGAGGCCGCACGGCGGCGCGCCGCGATGGGGCTCGGCGGGCCGGAAACCACCGGCTACCGCCTCGTGCACGCCGAGGGGGACGCGCTCCCGGGCCTCGTCGTCGACCGCTTCGACGGGGCGCTCGTGGTGCAGCTGGGCACCATCGGGATGAAGCAGCGCGAGGCCTCTGTCATCGAGGCGCTCGAGCACGTCATCGGGGGCTCGACGCTGATCGATCGCACCTCGCCCACGGTGGCGCGCCTCGAGGGCTTCGTCGCCGGCAGCGGGATCGTCCGCGGCGATCCCGCGGTACCGGAGCTACGGTTTCACGAGCGCGGCCTCGAGCTTCGGATCCCGCTCGAGCTCGGCCAGAAGACGGGCTTCTACTTCGACCAGCGTCCGCTCCGCGATCGGGTGGAGGCGCTCGCGGCGGGGCGGCGGGTCCTCGACGCCTATGCCTACGTCGGCGCCATCGGCCTGCGCGCGGCGCGCGGCGGGGCGAGCGAGGTGGTCGTCGTGGAGCGCAACGCGCTGGCGCTCGAGGTCGGGGCGGAGCTCGCGCGACTGAACGGGCTGAACGACCGCCTGCGGTTCGTCCACGGCGACGCCCGAGAAGCCCTCGCGCAGGCCGGCCGCCGCGGGGGCTACGATCTGGTCGTCTGCGATCCGCCGAAGCTCGCCCCCTCCGCCGGCGCGCGGCGACGCGCGGCGAGCTACCTCCGCGAGATCGCCGCGGCGGCCTGCCGCGCGACCCGCCCGGGCGGGTTGCTCGTCCTGTCCTCCTGCTCGGCCGCGCTCGGCATCGACGAGGTCACCCGGGCCGTCGCCACGGGCGGCGCCGAGGTGGGGGTGCGTCCGGTGGTCGTCGAGCGCCTCTTCCAGGGCCCGGACCACCCGGTCCCGGCCGCGTTCCCCGAGGGGCTCTACCTCAGCACGGTGATCGCGGAGATCCCCCCACCCTGACCGACCAGGACCGCTCGCGCCGGTGCGGCGTTGCGCGTGGCCGAGCGGGCACGCACCCTTCGCACCGTGCGACCCATCGCCACGCTCGGGGTAGAGGAGGCCCGCTCCTTGGTCGGGCTCCTGTTCGATCTCGACGACACGTTGCTCACGCGCGGGGAGCTCACCGAGACGGCCTACGCCGCGCTCTTCCGACTGCGTGACACCGGGCTGCGGCTGGTCGCCACCACCGGGCGCCCGGCGGGCTGGGGCGAGGTGCTGGCCGCGCAGTGGCCGGTCGACGCCGTGGTGACCGAGAACGGGGCCGTCGCGCTCTACCGCGTCGGACGCCGCGTCGAGCGGCTCGACGCCGTCGACGCCGAGGAGCGACGGCGGAGGCGACGCGCCGTCGCCCACCTGGTGGACGAGATCCGCGCTCGCTGGCCCGAGCTCGAGCTGGCGGACGACGCCCCCGCCCGCGTGAGCGATCTCACCCTCGACGTGGGGGAGCACCGCGCGGTAGGTCCGGGGATCGTCGCCGCCGCCACTGCGCTCGTGCGGGACCGCGGCGCGCGGGCCGTCCGATCGAGCATCCACCTGCACGTGACCCACGACGACGACGACAAGGCCTCCGGCACCCTGCGCGCCGTGCGACGGATCCTCGGGGTGGAGCCGGCGGTGGCGCGCGCGCGCTTCGCTTTCGTCGGCGACAGCGACAACGACGCCAGCTGCTTCGCTGCGTTCCGGACCACCATCGCGGTCGCGAACCTCAGCGGCTGCCCGGCAGCGCCTCCGCGCTTCATTACCACCCGGCCGATGGGGGCGGGATTCGCGGAAGCGGCGGCCGTTCTGGCAGCGCGGCGGGACGGCTGACCCTGCTGGCCCCGGCCAAACTCGGTGCTACGGTGCGCCGCCATGTCGTCCCCCACCGAAGCCCAGTTGGTCGAGCTCGCGAAGGCGAGCCTCTATCCGAACTACGCGCAGCCGCCCTTCGTCCTGGTGCGCGGGCGCGGCTGCGAGCTCTGGGACGCGTCCGGCCACCAGTACCTCGATCTCTGCGCGGGCATCGCGGTCAGCACCTTGGGCCACGCGCACCCGCGCCTGGTGGCCGCCATCGCGGAGCAGGCCGGGACCCTGATCCACGTCTCGAACTACTTCTACAACGAGCCGAACATCCGGCTCGCGGCGCGCCTGCGGGAGCTGACGGGGCTCGGTCGGGTGCTCTTCTGCAACTCCGGGACGGAGGCGATCGAGGCGATGCTGAAGCTCGCCCGACGGCACTTCTTCGCGCGCGGCGAGTTGGATCGTTACCGCGTCGTGGCCTTCCAGAACGCGTTCCACGGCCGCACGCTCGGGGCGCTCGCCGTGACGGGGCAGCCCAAGTATCGCGACGGCTTCGGGCCGCTGCTCGGGGTGACCCACGTCCCCTTCGGTGACGCGGACGCCGTGCGCGCCGCGATGGGGCCAGACGTGGCGGCGATCCTGGTCGAGCCGGTCCAGGGCGAGGGCGGCGTGGTCCCGGCGCCGCCGGGGTTCCTGGCCGCGCTCCGCGAGATCGCCGACGCGCACGGCGCGCTCCTCCTCGGTGACGAGGTGCAGACCGGACTCGGGCGCACGGGGGCGTTCCTCGGCTTCCAGCGGGAGAACGTACGCCCCGACGCGGTCGCGCTGGCCAAGGCCCTCGGTGGCGGCTTCCCGATCGGGGCGATGGCCGCGAGCGATGCCCTCCTCGGGGCCCTGCCGCCGGGCAGCCATGGCTCCACCTTCGGCGGCAACGCCCTGGCGAGCGCGACGGCGCTCACCGTCCTACAGGTCATGGAAGAGGAGCGGCTGGTCGAAGGCGCCCGAACCAAGGGCGAGCACCTGGCGCACGCCCTCGCGGAGCTCCCGCGGCGCCACCCGACCAAGGTCACCACCACGCGCGGCGTCGGGCTGCTCCACGCCGTCGTGCTGCGGCCGGAGGTGGACGCGGGCCGGGCCCTGGCCGCGACCCGGGCCGAGGGGGTCCTGCTGACGCTCGCCGGCGGGGCGCTCCGCATCTCGCCGCCGCTCGTCGTCACGACCGAGCAGCTCGACCGCGGCGTCGCCGCGATCGACCGCGCCCTCGGCGCCCTCTAGCTCACCGCGCGGGCACCGCCGGGGGCCGGCCCCGGAGGGACGTGCGTTTTTCCCGCGGGCCGGGTAATAACCACGGGGTGGCGAGACACCTTCTTACCCTGTCCGACCTGGGCCGCGACGGCCTGATCCGCGTGCTCGACCTGGCCGAGCGCCACCGCGCTCGGCGGGGCCGTCCGGACGTCGAGCGGCCGCTGGCTGACAAGACCGTCGCGCTCGTCTTCGAGAAGCCATCGACGCGGACTCGGATCTCCCTCGAGGTCGCCGTGCATGAACTCGGCGGCCACCCGCTCGTCCTGACCAAGTCAGGCTCGCAGATGGACCGCGGCGAGCCGGTCAAGGACACCACCCGCGTGCTCACCCGGATGGTCCACGCCATCACCTTCCGCACCAGCAGCGTGGAGCGCCTGCACGAGATGGTCGCCCACAGCACGGTGCCGGTGCTCAACGCCCTGACGGATCAGGATCACCCCATGCAGCTGCTCGCCGACCTGCAGACGGTGCTCCGTGTGCGCGGCCGCCTCGGCGGCCTCAAGTTCGCGTGGATCGGTGACGGCAACAACATGGCAAACTCCTGGATCGAGGCAGCCGGGCTGCTCGGGCTCGAGCTCGTGCTCGCCTGCCCGGAGGGCTACCGCCCCGCCGCCGACCGCGTCGCCCGCGCGTGCGAGGTGGGCGGCGTCGTGCGCGTCGTCGATGATCCCCGGGCGGCGGTCGAGGGAGCCCACGTCGTCAGCACGGACGTATTCGCGAGCATGGGGCAGGAGGAGGAGCAGCAGGCACGGCTCCGGGCCTTCGCCGGGTATCGCCTGACCCGCGAACTGCTGGCGCGCGCGGCCTCCGACCGCGTCGTGCTGCACTGCCTGCCAGCGCACCGGGGGGAGGAGATCGACGAGGACGTGCTCGAAGGACCAGACAGCCACGTCTGGGAGCAGGCTGAGGACAGGCTGCACTCGGCCAAGGCAGCGCTGACGTGGGCGCTGGAGCGTGATGGGTGACGTGCCGGCGGGAACGCCCGTCCCGGCGCGCCCGCCCGCGAGCCACGGCCCCACGGGGACCATCCCCTGCTCCACCTGCGGCGTCATGGTGGATCCGCTACGAGCCTCTCGCGTGGCCTGCTTCGGGACTCGCTTCCGCTACTTCTGTTCGCCCCACTGCCGGGAGGCCTTCGCCACCGACCCCCGCCTGACCCCGCTGCCGCTACCCCCGCGCCGTGGGGCGGGGGCGCTCGGGCCGGGGGCGGTCGTCGCCGTCCGCAGCGACGTGGACGGGTTCGACCGGCGCCGGCACGCAGCCGAGGCGCTCGCGGCCGTGGCAGCGGACGACCTTGAGCGACTGGAGGGCCCCGCCCCGGCGCCGGCCCCCGCCGACGCTGCCGAGGTCGACCGGGTGAGCACCGCCACGATGCTCCCGGCGCCCAACGAGGCGGCCGACGTCGGCGGCCTGCTCCTCGCGCTGGCGCTGCTCGGGGGAGCGCTCTCCGTGGCGCTGACCCTCGCGGGGAGCAGCGGCGTCGCCCTCCACGCGCGCCTGTTGCTGGCGGCGGTTGCCGCCGGCGCGCTGGTGGTGGGCAGCGTGCTCGGCGACCGCGATCCGGTCCGGGGATCGCCGCTGGCGATGCTGGCGGCTCCGGTCGCGGGGGCACTGGTCGCCATCGTGGCCACCCTGACCGGCGTCGCGGAGGCGCCCCGGGCAGTTTCGCTCGCCGCTGTCGTCGTGATGACCCTTGCCGCAGGGCTCTGGTTGATGCGCCACGCGCGAGGCCCGCAGGAGGCGGAGCGCCGGCGCATTGCGGCGACCCTCGATGGCTCCGCCGCCCGCGTGATCGCCGACGACATCCTCTCGACGCCAGCGCGGGAGCTCCGCCCTGGCGAGGAGGTCGTGCTGGGCCCGGGCGACGTGGTCCCCGTGGACGCCACCGTCGTCGCGGGCAGCGTCGAGGTGAAGCCGTGGCACGGCGCCCTCACCAACGCGCTGCGGGGCGAAGGCGAACCCGTCGTGGCCGGCGCGCGCGTGCGGGAGGGTCGCGCGCGCGCGGTCGTGGGTTGGGCGGGCAACGATCGGGCGTGGCTGCGTTTGACCGCCGACCCGCGCCGGCGCGCAGACCTCATCGCTCCCCTCGCCCGCTTCGGTCGGCTGGCGGCGGAGCGCGGCGCCCCGCTCGGCGCGCTGCTCGCCGCGGTAGCGGCCTACGCCAACACCCCGAACCTCTTCGAGGTGGCCCTGGTCGCGGTCGGCGCCCACGCCGCCCTCGCCAGCGCCGGGCTCACGCAGATCGGGGCGCTGCACGTGGGCCAGTCCGTGCTCGCGGCACTGCGGCGCGGCATCGTGTTTCGCACAGCGGAGGCCCTCGACCAGACCGGAAAGGTGTCGACCGCCGTTTTCTGCGCCCGGGGCACCCTGCTGCTCGGCGAGCCGGAGATCGCGAGCATCGAGGCCTTCGGTGAGCACGACGCCGAGGGCGTCCTCGCGCTCGTCGCCGGCGCCGAGGGCGGCGCCGTCCACCCGGTCGCGGCCGCGGTGGTGCGCACCGCGCGCGCGCGCGGCGTGCGCCCGGACGGGGTCCGGAGCCCCAGCCTCCAGCCCGGGCTCGGCGTCACCGCGGTCGCCTCGAACGGCCAGCCCCTGGTGGTCGGCAACCGGGCGCTGATGCTCCGCGAGCGCATCAGCGTCGCCCGCGCCGAGCCGAGGATCGCCGAGCTCGAGTCGCTGGGCCGTTCCGTGCTCCTGGTGGCGCTCGCGGGGCGGCTCGTGGGCATCCTGGGCCTGCAAGACGGCCTCCGCGCCGGAGCGCGCGCCGCTGTGCAGCACCTGCTCGACGTCGGCGTGGAGCCGGTGCTCCTCTCGGGGGATGCCCGCGAGACGTGCGAAACGCTCGGCCGAGCGCTCGACGTGGACCATGTCCGTCCGGAGGTGCTCCCGCAGGAGCGCGGTGACGAGGTGCGCCGCCTGACCGACGGCGGCGCCGTGATTGCCGTCATCGGGCGGAGCCCGATCGACGACGCCGCCCTCGCCGCCGGCGCCGTCTCCGTCGCGCTCGGCGCGGCGGGCTCCAGCGCCGCGGAGTGGAGCGTGCAGCTGACCAACGACGACGTGCGCGACGCGGCGCTCTCCCTTCGCCTCGCGCACGAGTGCCGGCGCGAGGCGAAGCTCGGGATCGGGATCACGATGGCGACGGGCGTGACCGGCGCGCTCGCCATCGCCTTCGGGCTTGCCAGCCCCGTGATCGCCCCTCTGCTCGCCCTGGGAGGGACGCTGGCGGCCTACTGGCGGCTGCGCAGCGTCGTGGCCTGAGGGCCCGCGCCCGGCGCTCGATCACGGGCGCCGCAGCGTCGGATCCGAGGGGGACGAGGGGCGGGCCTCGCCCCGCTGGCGCCGGCGGAGCGGACACGCGCGGAGCGCCCCGGGCTCGGCTCGTCCCTTGACCGCTCGCGACCGCGGGGTGATAGCGAGTCGGTGCCGGGAGACTCCGCGAGGTCCGGGTCGAGGCCATCGCCAGCGGCGGCCGAGCGCTCGGCGCCGAACTGGTCCGTCCCGGAGCCACGCGCCGCCACCGAGCCGGACATGGAGCGACTCCGCGAGCAGGTGCGGGTCCATATGGCCACCCAGGGTCTGCGCTCGACCGAACAGCGACGCCAGATCGTGGAAACCTTCTTGCAGACGCGGGAGCACATCACCATCGACCAGCTCCTCGCGCTGGTGAAGGCCGACGATCCGCGGATCGGCTACGCGACGGTCTATCGCACGATGAAGATGCTCACCGCGGCGGGGGTCGCGCACGAGCGACGTTTCAGTGACGGGTTCACCCGCTACGAGCTCGCGGTCGCGGAGACGCACCACGATCACCTCATCTGCCTCGACTGCGGGCGCATCATCGAGTACGCGGAGCCGCGGATCGAGGCGCTGCAAGACCAGATCGCCCGCGAACTGGGGTTTGCCGTGCGGTACCACAAGCACGAGCTCTACTGCGCGTGCTTGGACGCCGATTGCCCCCACCGACCGCGCGTCAAATAAGCCACCCGGCGGACGGCAGACGTCAGCGCCCCCCAGCGTCGGCGCCCGCCTCGACCGCGAGGGTCCGCGCATCGGTCACCACCCAGGCGCAGCGCACGTCGTGTGCCTCGACCGGAAGCTCGACCAGGAGCTGGAAGTCGAACCCGACCACCACGGCAACGGCGGGCGGGCAGTGCTCGGGGAGGGTAGCATCGTACCAGCCGGCGCCGTGCCCGAGGCGGTGCCCGTCCGGAGAGATCCCGAGCGCCGGCGCCACCACCACGTCGAGGGCACCCGGAACCGCCTCGGGGGCGCCCGGCGGGGGCTCCGGGAAGCGATGCCCGCGATCGGCGAGGTCGCTCGCCCGCGCCGCGACGCGAAACCCGGTACGCGACCCGGCCCCGTGCGGCTCGACGAAGGGGTAGTATAGGGTGACGCCGCGCGCCCGGAGCACCGCGTCGAACTCGGTCAGGTCGAGCTCGTGCCGCGGCTGGATGGCGGCGTAGAGCGCCACCGAGCGCGCCCGAGCGACGACGGGGAGGTCGGCCAGGCGCTCACAGGCGGCCCGACTGCGCGCGGCCACGGCCGCGGTAGGCAACGCGCCGCGCAAGGCGCGGAGGCGCCCGCGCAGCGTCCGCTTCGCCTCGGTCCGCAGGGTCGCGAGCTCTGCCGCTTCCAGGGCGAGATCGGCGAGGATCGCGCCGGGAGGTCGCGAGGAGCCGGAGGACACGCTGCGCGTGTTAGCGCGCCCGGCGGCGGCCCCGCAACCGGCGCCGCGAGCGCCGGGGGCCCCGGCTAGAGCAGCAATCAGGTTGATTGCTGCGAAGAATCAACGACCTAGAGCAGCAATCAGGTTGATTGCTGCGACAAATCAACGACCTAGAGCACCGAACCGGGAGCAGATCCCGCCCCAGGCGCCGCTGAAGACGCACCCTCGCCCTGGGGGGTGCGTCTTCAGCGGCGCTGTTGCCATTGGCAACCTGATCGGTGCTCTAGGCTACGGCGGCTCGGGGATGGGGTTCAACGCGGGTAAGCGCGGGCTCTCGGGGCAGATCGGCGCGCGAGGCGTGGCGACGGCGCTCACGCTCATGAGTGACCGCCCGGGTCCCGATCCATCACGAATAGTGCATTCGGTAGGCCTCGCCCCACCCGCGGGCCTCGGGAGGCACCAGGTAAGGGAGGTTTTTCCCGGCTGCCCGGGGCCGGGGCTCACGGGGGGCCACCTGGCGCTTGGCGCGGCCAGGCCGGGGCGGCATGCTGGGGTCCATGTGCTCCTCGGTGCGATGGTGGTGCGGGGTGGCGGCGCTACTGGCCCTGGTGGGCTGCGCGAGGGCCCCCTACGTCTGGGTCTACGATCTGCCCGACTCGGTGCTCACGGGCCAGTCGGCCGCGCTCGCGCCCGGCGACCGGCTCTTCGTCTTCGTCCGCGACCAGCCGACCCTGTCCGCGGAGGTCGTGGTGGCCGAGGACTCCACCATCGCCCTGCCGGTGGTCGGGCAGATCCGCGTGGGTGGCTCCAGCCCCGAGCAGGTCGCCCAGTCGGTGACGAAGGGGCTCACCGGCGTCCTCGAGAAGCCGGTGGTCAACGTCTCCCTGGTCAGCCGACGCCCAGCCGAAATCGTGGTGATCGGCGAAGTCCGCAACCCGGGCCGCTTCGAGGTCCCCGCGGGGACCCGCATGGTCGACGCCCTCGCGCTCGCCGGGGGCCTGAATGAGTTCGCCAACCGGCGGCGGGTGTTCGTCGTGCGGCAGGGGAGCTCGTCCGGAAGGATCCGCTTCCGATACGGGGAGGTCCTGAGCGGCGAGGTCGCGAGCAGCCGCTTCGTGCTCCTCGACGGCGACGTCATCGTGGCCGAGTAGCGTCACGTGGCGGTGCTGGCGCTCAGCGCGGCGCTCCTGGTGAGCGTCGGGGCAGCGGGACTGGAGGCGACCGCCCAGGCGACCGCGGAGGTCGCCAGCGGCGTCGCGCCGGTCCGCCCGCTGGAGCCGGCCGAGCCCACCCTCCTGACGACGCTCGCGCCGAGCCTCGCCGGGCGGGTGTACACGCGGCGCTTCTCGTTCGAGTTGACCTACGGGCCGCGCCTCTCGCTGCGGAGGCCGAGCTACGTCGATTCGACGACGCCCACGCTGCTGCACCAGGCCACGGCGACCCAGACCTATCGCCTCACGCCCCGCACGGATTGGCAGAACTCGGCCGCGGTCAACTACGGCGAGGTCGACTACGTCGACCTCGCGGAGATCCTCGAGTCCGAGGAGGCCCGCGCGGTGACCACGGCGCGCCTGGGCGTCCTCGGGACCAGCGCGCAGACGCAGCTCACCCGCGCCGTCACGCGGCGCTACCGGCTGTCCCTCGGCGCCGGCTGGTCTCGTCAGGAGCTGATCGGGGACACCGAGTCGACGACCTTCCCCACCTCCGAAACCGGTTCGCTCCACCTGTCGCAGGCGCTGACGCTCTCCCGAGTCGACTCCCTCTCGCTCACCACCAGCGTGGGGCAGACCGAGTACGACCCCGGGCTGGACTACTCGTTCGGCAACGGCCTGATGACCTGGGGTCACGCGCTGTCGCCCACGGCTTCGACCACGGTGGGCGCGGGGCTCGCCGTCTACCTGGACGACGGCGGGGACTGGCTGACCAGCCCGACGGCCACCGGCAGTGCACAGTCGTTCCTCGGGACCGTCGGGACGCTCCACACCACGGGCAGGGTGTCGTTGACGCTGACCTCCACCCTCGACCCTTTCACGGGCCAGCCGCGCGAGGCCGTGGGCGTCCAGGTCGGTGTCGACGCGCGCGACACCCCCTGGTCGTTCGCCGTGGCTGGGTCGGCCTTCACCGGCCTCCGGCGGACCGCTGGCACCGGCGAGCGGGCGGAGTCTTCGGTGTCGGGGCAGGCCTCAGCGACCCACCAACTCCACCGCACGACGGTGGTGTCGTTCGGCGTGCGGACCGCGTGGCGCGCGGTGGACTATGGGGGAGCCGCCGCCGAGCAGTATAGCCTCGAGGCACTCGGCTTCCTCGCCGTCCATTACCAACAGATCATCGCCAGCCGAGCCGGGCCGCGGTAGCCGCCGACCCCGCTGGCGGCGGCGTCCGCGGCGAGGGCTTCACGAGGAAAGCCCGAGCCAGGCACCGACGCAGGCGAGCGCGAGCGCCACGGGCGCCGCCGCGAGCGCGAACACGACGGTGATCGGCGCGGTCATGCTGAGGCCGGCGACAGTGAGAGCGACGGCGACCAGAGCGCCGAGCGCCGGCTCTAGCACGCTGGTCGTGGCGGTGGCGCGCGCGACGAGGAAGCCCGCGGTCGGGAACGCCACGAGCACGCCCGCGCCGAGCAGGGTGAGCGGCGCCGTGGCCCGGAAATCGCCTTGCTCCGCGAGGGCAAAGTCGATCCCGATCCGGTGCCCGAAGAGGACGGAGCCGGCGAGCAGGGTGATCATGAGCCCGAGGGTCACCAGCGTGGCGAGCGCGATCCAGTGGGGCATGAGCGGGCGATCACGGTGACTGAAGGCGCGACGCACGGCCTCGATCGAGGGCGGCTCGATGCCGCCGAGCAGCGACCGGTTCGACGACGGGAGCAGACCGGCATCGCGGAGCCCGACCCACGCCGTGCCAGCCATGACGAGCACGAGCGGCGCGACCGCGACGAGGGCCCCCGGCGGGAGGCCGAAAACAACCAGCGAGTAGAGCCCGTGGAGCGCGGCCGCGGCGACCCAGGCCGCGGGGAACCAGCGGCCTCGACGGGCCCCGTGCCCGCTGCCGAGCGCGAAGCCCCAGACGCCGGCGAAGAACACGTGAGCCGGAGCGCCGAGCCCGGCCCGAACGACCCGGAGCGGCTCGAGCGGCCCCGTCACCACGTAATGGGCCGTCGCGGCCAGGGCGAAGCCGGCGCCCGCGCAGGCGGCGTAGAGGACGCCCAGGTGCGGGCCGTCGATCACGCGACGGCGCACCAGCCACATCAGGCTGAGCACCCCCAGCCCATGCTCGAGGGGCGCGACGAAGAGGAGCGTGGCGAGCAGAGCGCCGAGCACGTTCGCGTGACCCGGATCGACCGAGAGGCCAGTGAGGGCGAGCATCGCGTCCACGAGCCTCGTCGCGACGACGCCACCGAGCAGCCCCAGTGCGGCCACCACCCACGCGTGGCGCGGCGCGAGCGAGCGTCGCAGGCTAACTCGGCGCCAGATCAGCGCCGCCATCGCGGGAGCGACGAGCCCCAGCGGGACGGCGATGACCAGGGACCAGGGGTTCATCGACGACGGCCGCCTCTCTCGGGTGCGCGAGGCCGAGTGGGCCGAGCGGGCTCAGAAGTGCAGGCCGACCACGGCCGACGCGGTGAGGGCGGCCCCGATGCTGGCTCCGTCCTTGCCGTAAACGGCCTGCAGCCGCGCGGCGGCGGCGCCGGGATCGACCTGGCCCAGCGCGTCGGGTTCGACCCCCGGCCGCCGCAGGAAGAGGGCGTCGCCGGTGACCCGGCCCCCGAGCGAGAAGGCCCGGCTCAGGTACAGGTCGGCGCCCCCGCCCGCCCGCAGGTTCCAGCCGCGAATGTCGACGTCACCGCTGTCGACGCGGTCGTGCACGTCCAGGGCGCCTACCGAGGCGTAGCCACCGGAGAGGAGGAAGTAGGGCTCGACCTTGCCGAAGGGGATCCGCAGCCCGACCTCCCCGTCCAGCGTCCAGACCTGCCACTCGCCGAAGGTGCCGAACCGGAAGCGCGGTCCGAGGGTGATGAAGACGAGGCGCACCCCGAGGCCGCCGCCGAGCATGAGCCCACCCTGCTGGGTTTCGACGACCGCGGGGTCGACGAGGCCGTCCGCCTTGAAGGTCTGGAGCCCGAGCAGCGTGAACCCCGCCTCGGCGTCGAGCCAGAACATCTGGAGTCCGCGCCCGGAGTCTCTTGCCTCGGCGGCGGCCAGGTCCCGCTCGGTGGGCGGAGGCGGCGCGATGGGGTCCGCCGCGCCGCCCCCGGGCGGCGCCAGGCCCCCAGCGTCCAGCCCCCCAGCATCCTGCCCGGAGCCAGCCGGCGGCGGCTGCGCGCCGGCGGTCATGGGCCAGCCGAGCGCGCCAGCGAGCCCCAGCCACGCCCAGCCGCGCTTTGCCATCGGCGCGCGCTCTGCCATCAGCCCGAGCCTAGCCATCGGCCGGAGCCTAGCAGGTCCGGTCGGGGCGGCGAAGGGCGGGCCAGACCCCTCGGCCGAGCAGCCTGGTCCGGTGGCAGGGGCGACGAGTTCGGGCGATGGACGGCACCATAGGGCTTGCTCGGCGGCGTGACCACGGGACACACTTGCGGGCGGCGCGCGAGGGCCGCGCGCCACACTGGAAGGACTTGCCATGCTCCACCTCCGCCACCTGCTGCTCGCGATCGCCGTCGTTCCGATGCTGACCGCAGCCTGTACGCTGATCACCGACGTCGATCGATCCAAGATCGGACAGGACGAAGGGGCCGCGGGGACGGCCGTCGGCGGCAGTGACGGTGGGGAGGGCGGGGAGGTCGCTCCGGCGGGCGGCACGGGAGGCACCGGTGGGACGGTGAGTGGTGGCAGCGGCGCCGAGGGTGGCGAGGGTGGGACGGAGCCCACGGGCGGCACCGGCGGCACCGAGCCCACGGGCGGCACCGGCGGCATCGCGCCCACGGGCGGCACCGGCGGCACCGAGCCCACGGGCGGCACCGGCGGCACCGAGCCCACGGGCGGCACCGGCGGCACCGAGCCCACGGGCGGCACCGCGGGTGCCACCACGGACGGCGGCACCGCGGGCGTGGCAGGCGCCGTGACCGGCGGCGTGTCGGTGGTCGCGGGGGCGGGCGGTGCGACGGCAGGCGCAGCGGGCGCGGCGGGCGCGGCGGGTGCAAGCGCGGGCAGCGCCAACGGCGGCGTCGCGGGCAGCGCGGGGAGCGCGGGCAGCCCGGCCGCGGGCAGCGCGGGCGCTCCCGTGGCGGGGGCGAACCCTGGTGGCGGCGGCGCGGTCGGCTGAGCGCCAACGGCGGCGAGCGTGATCGCTCAGGGCTTGCTCACCTGATAGCGGACCGCTCGTCGCTCCGCTTCCGTGAAGGGAAGCCGGTAGCGTACGTCGAGGGTGGGCTGCGTGCCGGCGATGACAGGCGGCTCGCCGCGACCGAGCAGGACCCAGACCGCGCCGCGCGAGAGCCGCGCGCCCTCCGCGAGCCAGCGGTCGGGGGCCAGCGTGGCCCGAGACAGGGCCACGCGCCACGCCCCGGCCGGGAGCGCCTCACTGCGCTGGCGCTCGACCGCCGCCAGCCTGACGCCGACTCCGCCGGCCGTGATCCGCAGGAACGCGGCTCGTTTCGTCCGGGGCTCGACGAGGGTGAAGGCGGCGTCAGGACGAAGCAGCGCGACCACCAGCCCGGGCGCTCCGCCGCCGCTGCCGACGTCGATCCAGGACGCAGGCGAGGCAACGGGCTCGAGCGCAGCGATCACCAGCGCGTCCGCGAGGTACTGCTCCACGAGCTGCTGCGAATTGCGCGCGGCGGTCAGGTCCAGGCGCTGGCCCCATTCGACGACCCGGTCGAGCAGCGCGGCGAGCCGGGTTTCCACTTCGGTCCCGAGCGGCAGTTCCCGCTGGAGATCACGCTCCAGCCGCGCGCGGGCCGTCGCGATCGCGGGGAGCCAGCCGGCGCGCGGGGCAGCGAGATGCACGGTCCTACGCCCCTACCCGTCGCCGGCGGCGACGTCCACTGCGCTCCGCGAGGCCGGCGTCGGGAGCGCCCGACCCCGCTCACGGCGAGCCCACCACGGCCGCGAGCGCGGGTGGCGGCGCGGCCTCGGGCGGCCGAGCCGGTCGATCCAGCCCATGTCGAGCGCCCAGTCCGCGAGCGGCGATCTCGCGCACCAGCGCGAGTGCGTGGGGGTCATCGCTGAGGCGGCTCGCCAGGCGCGCCTCCAGCGCCGCCAGGGTCATCGGGTGCCGCGCGAGCTCCTCCGCCGTGTCGGAGTGCGCCAGGACCCGAAACGTCACGGCGCCGTCGGTCCCGACGAGGCTCGCGTCTTGGCCCGCGCGGAGCTCGGCCACGAGCCGTCGCAGCGCCCCCGCCGCGCACGCGGCGAGCCAGAGCGCCCCCGTGATCGCGAAGCCGGCGTCGACCACCCGGGCGCCGCCCGCACAGCGGATGAGCGAGCTGCCAAAGGACAGGTCCTGGGGCCACAGGGCCATCACTCCGTACCGACCGTAGGTCTCCAGCACGGTCCCGAGGCGCCCCCCGAGCCCCGGCCAGTCGCCGCCTCCACTCCCCATCGGTAGCCACCGCTGCCGCCACGCGACATAGCCGAGGGCGAGCAGGAGCTGCGGTCCCACGTGCGTCATCAGCGTCCGTCGCGGCAACCGACGCGGAGGGGGCCACCCCGCGTGCGCGCACACCTCGATCGCGGCGAGCAGCGGGAGCACGACCGCGTGCTCCTTGCTGCCGTAGGCGACGAGCGCGCCGAAGAACTCCAACGGCCAGCCCCAAGGTCGCCGCTCGAGCCGCGCGGCGACGCCGGCGAGCGCGAGGAGCAGGCCCAAGCCGAGCAGAAGATCGGGACGGCCGGCGATCCACGCGACCGACTCCCCCTTGGTCGGGTGGACCGCCCAGAGCAGGGCCGCGAACAGCGCCGGCCAGGTCGCGCCGATCCAGCGCCGGAGCGCGAAGAAGGCCAGCGCGGAGCCGGTCCCGTGGCAGAGCAGGTTGGTCGCGTGGAAGACGACCGGGGATCCGTTGCCGAGCGCTCAGTCGAGCACGTAGCTCGCGAGCACGAACGGGCGCCCGAAGTTGCGCGCGTCCGCCTCGGGCTCTTCCGCCCAGGAGGTGGACCAAAAGGAGTGGGTGAACCACCGGGTCCAGTGCGAGAACCCGTGCACGAACGGGTTCTCGACGATCAGCCCGTGATCGTCGAACAGCCAGGGCCCGTCGAGCGCGGGCGCGAAGACCGCAACCGCCACGGTGAACACAATCCTCGGCTCCTTCACCACCCGATCCACGCGATCCGCGGCGGCGCGCCCCGGCAACGGGGACGCAGGAGCGCCGCGGTCCCCGCGCCTGCGCACGTCGCGCCGCTCCCGGGGCATGGCTCTGGTAACATGGCCGTCGCCATGCGCACGACGCCCTCCCACCCCTCCCCTGGTTGCCCGCCCCGCCGAGCGCTCACCGGCGGCGCGCTCTTCGCCGGGCTCGTGGCCTTCGCTGGCGCGGGCCCCGGCTGCAAGAGCGAGCCCGCGCCGACGCCCCGGTCGAGCGCGTCCGCGGCCGCCGTCGCGAGCGCCCCCGCGGCCCCCCCGATGGCGAGCGTCGCCGTGCCGGTCCCGCCGCGGCGGCCACCGCCCCGGCTGGAGGACTGCCCGAAGTCCGCGACCGTGACCTTCACCAACCGCGAGATCGAGGCCGAGGTCCGCCGCAAGGTGCCGCGGGCGACGGGCCCGGTGACGACGGCGGAGCTCGCCCGGATCCGCTCGCTGAACCTCTCGCAGCTCGAGCTCGAGGAGCTCGACGTCTGCCTCTTCGGTCGCATGACCGGGTTGAAGGAGCTCTTCCTCGGTCGTGGCAAGATCGTGGACCTGTCCCCCCTCGCCAAGGCCACCTCGCTCGAGAGTCTCCGCGCCTCCTTGAACCCCATCGAGGATCTGTCCCCGCTCGCGGGCATGACCAAGATGGATCGCATGGACCTCGCCCACACGGTAGTGCGCGATCTGACCCCGCTCGCCGGGATGACCCAGCTCAGCGAGCTACTACTCGACGACACGCCGGTGTCGGACGTCACCCCCCTCGCCAAGCTCGAGAAGCTGACGATCCTGGTGCTGAAGAACACCCAGGTGAAGGACGTGAGCGCCCTCCGGGGGCTCACGGCGCTCAAGACACTCGATCTCCGCGGCACCGCCGTCGATGACGCGACGATGCTGATGCGTCCAGGCCTCCGGATCGATCAGTACTGAGCTACTTCCGGGGGGCGTCCCGCCCGAGGGCGTGCTCGAGCTTCACGTCGGCCACCTTCACGTCGAGCAGGGCGTTCACCTCGCGGAGCGAGGCCGCCACCAGCTCACCCTCGGCGTTGATGAGATCCGTCGTGGTGGCCCGGCCCGCGCGGTAGAGCTCCCGGCTCACGCGATAGGCCTCCCCCG
Organism: uncultured Polyangiaceae bacterium; assembly: GCA_964404725.1. Classification (GTDB taxonomy): domain Bacteria; phylum Myxococcota_A; class Polyangia; order Polyangiales; family Polyangiaceae; genus JAFGBI01. The sequence continues at coordinate 28,519 of CAYOLF010000038.1, read as the reverse complement.
CCGCCTCCGCGCCCCGCCGGGCCGTCTCCACCGCGGAGCGCGCGTTCTGGGCGCCGATCAGGCTGGAGGTGACCTCGAGCCGCAGCCCTCGCTCCAGCGCCAGGCGGTTCGCCTCGATCTCGGCCTGCTGGGCCGCGAACTCGGCGATCGAGGCCCGGCTGTCGAGGGGATCGTTCAGCGTGTAGCTGAGCGACAGCCCCACCGCCCAGTTGTGCTTCCACTCGTCGGTCGAGGGAAAGTACGTCGAGTTGGGGCGCGCGTAGTCGAACTGCCCGAAGGCGTCGAGGCGCGGGTACTGCGACACCCGCGAGGCGCGCACCCCCCGGTCGATCGCGCGCGCGGCCGCGTCGAGCGCCTGCACCTCCAGCCGCTGCCGCATGGCCTCCGCGACCAGCGCCTCGGAGGTCCCGGCCGGCAAGGCCGGCGAACTCCCCGTGAGCACGTCCTCGCCGACGCGGTAGTCGCGCGTGGGCTCGGCCATCAACGTCGCGAGCTGCTCGGCGGCGACACTCCGGAAGCCCCGGGACTCCGTGATCATCTGCTCGGTGCCGGCCACCAGCGCCTCGAGCCGCATCACGTCGGCGCGGGTGGCCGCGCCCAGCGTGAACGCGGTCTTGGTGTCACCGAGGAGCGCCTGGGTGCGCGTCAGCGAGCTCTCGGCCACCGCCACGGCGGCGACCGCCCGGAGCCAGTTGTAGTAGGCAACCTTGGCGTTGGCGGCAGTGGCGAGCCGCGCGGCGCGGAGCCCGATCCGCGTCGACGACTCGTACACCTTGGTCGCATCGAGGGCGTTCGAGAGCCGCAGGACGTAGTCCGAGATCGGCACCGCGAGCGAGGCGGAGAGGCTGTAATGGTTGTTGAAGGTGTCGATCTCGAACGGGGTGGCGCCGAGCGGGAGCCCCGCCGAGTCGACCGCGCACTGCTGCCCGTCCATGCCCGAAACCGGGCAGTCCGCGACCAGGATCGGGCCCTCGTTCAGCGCCCCGACCATCGCGCCCCCGCCGAAGTTGACCTCGCTCGGCGAGGTGCGCATGTACTTCGCCGTCACGGAGAGCCGCGGCAGGAACATCACCACCGTCTTGTCCACCTTCGCGGCCGCGGCGCGGACCCTGGCCTCGGCGACCTTCGCGTCGGGGCTCTCGGCGACGGCCCGCTCCGCGACGTCGGCCGCCGTGAGCCCACCCGGCTCGACGCGGAGCGCGTCCTTGCCGGTGACGAGGCCGCCCGTGGGCGCCTCGCGCAGCGTGAAGCTCCCGGGCGTCTCCGGGGTGGCCGCCGTCGGCGGCGCCGCCGCGGCGGGGGCCGGGGGCGCCGGAGCCGCCGCAGGCTGCGCGGCCGCGGCCCCGGCTTCGGTGAGCACCGCGAGGAGGAGGGTCGCGACGAGTCGGCGCTTCATGGGGGCTGATTCTCCGTGGACGAGAGTGCTGGCGTTGGAAAGACGGGCCGCTGACGGCGCCTTCTGCCGCGGGTTCGGCGGTTCGGTCAATGCCCGGACTCCGCCGGGGCCGCGGACCGGAAGATGAGCCGTTCGATCCGGCGCACGGCGGGGCTCTCTACCACGCCGTCGATGAGGGCGTAGACCACCGGGATCACGACGAGGGTGAGCAGGGTGGAGGTGAGCAGGCCACCGATGACGCAGACCGCCATCGGGGAGCGCATCTCCCCGCCCTCGCTCAGCCCGATGGCTACCGGCAGCATGCCGAAGACCATCGCCGCGGTGGTCATCAGGATGGGTCGCAGCCGGAGCTTGCCCGCCTCGACCAGCGCTGCGTCCCGCTCGAGCCCCTGCTCGCGACGCTGGTTGGCAAAGTCCACCAGCAGGATCGCGTTCTTGGTCACCAGGCCCATCAACATGATGACTCCGATCATACTGAGCATGCTGAGCGTGCCACCGGTCAGGTAGAGCGCTCCGAAGGCCCCCACCACGGCGAGCGGGAGGCTCAACATGATGGTGATGGGTTGGACGAAGCTGTTGAACTGAGAGGCGAGGATCATGTAGACGAGCAGGATCGCGAGGACCAGGGCGGAGTTCATGTCGCCGAACGCCTCTTCCATGAACTCTGCCATCCCGCTCCAGCTGGTCTGCAGGGTGGGCGGCACCACCTCTTTCGCCAACGCCTCCACCCGGTCCATTCCCGGCTCCAGCGCCATCCCCTCGAGGTTGGCGTAGATCGTCACCTGCCGCTGCCGGTCCTCCCGGTCGATCTGGCTGGGACCCTCGGCCCGGTCGGTCCGCACGACGTTGGCGAGATCGACGAGGATCGGACGTCCCATCCCGTCCCGCGCCCCCACCTTGAGGTTCGGCAGCGCGGCCACGTTCTTCCGGTACTCGTCGTTCAGGCGAACGGTGATGTCGAAGACGTCAGCGCCGTCCTTCAGCTCGCTGACGGCGTCCCCGGCGACCAGGGTGCGCAGGGTGGTGGCGATGCCAGCCACGCTCACGCCGAGGGAGGCCGCCCGCTCGCGGTCGATCTCCACCGAGATCTCTGGCTTGCCGCTCCGGAAGCTGGTCTCGACGTCGACGAAGTGGCCGTCGGCGCGCATGCGCTCCGCCAGCGCCTCCCCGACGGTCGCGAGCTCGGCGAGGTCGTCACCGCGGACATTGAACTGGACCTGCTGGGTCTTCTGGCCGGTGCCGCCGAACAGCGGCGTCTCGCCGAGCGTGACGTCCGCCGCCTCGAAGGGGGCGTACCGAGTCCGAATCCAGCTCATCAGCTCTTCCTGGGAGAAGTCCCGCGCCGAGGTGGGCACCAGGGCGACGTCGAGCGTTCCCTTGTTCGCCTGGCCCTGGTTGCCGCCGCCGACCGAGGCCAGCACCGTCTTCAGGCCCGGCGCGTTCTGCTGGAGATCCGCCGCGAGCTTGGCGACCACGTCCCTGGTGGCGTCGAGGTTGGTGCCGGTCGGCGTCTCGACGTTGATGGTGAACTCGCTGCGATCGGAGGCGGGCATGAGCTCCCTCGGCACCTGCCCGGCGACCACCAGTGCCCCGGCCAGGGCGACCGCCGCTACCCCCAGGGTGGCGAGCCGGTGCCGCAGCGACCAGGCCACCAGGCGGCCGTAGGTACCCTCGGTCGCGTCCATCGCCGCGTCGACCGCGCGCGACACGAAGTTGTGGCGCTTGCCGTGCACCGCCTTCAAGAAACGGGAGGCGAGCATCGGGGTCAGCGTGAAGGACACCAGCATCGAGGTGGCGACGGCGAAGGCGACCGTGAGCCCGAACTCGTAGAAGAACCGGCCGATCATCCCCTGCATCGTCGCCACCGGGATGAACACGGCCAGGATCGACGAGGTCATCGCGAGCACGGCGAGGAAGATCTCTCGGGTCCCGTCCTGCGCCGCCTGCATCGCGGTCTTGCCCTGCTCCAGGTGACGGTAGATGTTCTCGATCACGACGATGGCATCGTCGATCAGGATGCCGATCGAGAGGCTCAGTGCCAACGTCGTCAGGTTGTTCAGGGTGAACCCCATCACCCGGACAAAGGCGAAGGTGGCGATGACACTGGTGGGGAGGGCGAGCGCGCTGATCAGGGTCGCGCGCATGTCCATCAGCATCAGGTAGATGATGGCGATGGCGAGCAGACCGCCGAACACCAGGTCGAACTCCACGTCGTGGATCGACTGGGCGATGAAGGTCGAGTTGTCCTTCGGCACCGCCAAGGTCACGCCCTGTGCCGCGACCACCGGCCGCAGCTCCTCCACCGCGACGCGCACGGCCTCGGCCACCGCCACCGTGTTGCTCCCCGACTGCTTGCGCACCACCAGGGACACAACCTTCTGACCGTCGAGCGACGCCCAGGACTCGGCCTCCTCCATGCCGTCCACGACCTCGGCCACATCCCGGACGCGCAGGGGGACGGCGGTTCCGGGGAGCAAGATGGCGCCGATCTCGGCTGCGCTCCGGACCTCGCCCCGAGTCTTGACCGTGAGCTGCTCGGCGCCCACGTCGATCGAGCCCGCCGGGATCTCCAGGTTCTGCGCCTTGATGGCGCCCACCAGGTCGGTCACGGTGAGGCCCACGCCGGCGAGCTGGTTCGGGTCGACCAGCACCTGGATCTCCCGCTGTCGACCGCCCAACACGTCGACACCACCGACCCCGTCGATGCGCTGCAGGCGTGCCTTGACGACGTCGTCCGCGACGTCGGTAAGCTCCCGGTCGCCGAGATCACCGGAGACGGCGACGGAGATCACCGGCACCGCGTCCATGTCGAAGCTCTGCACGATCGGGGGCTCGATGCCGTCCGGCAGGTCGTTCTCGATGCGGGCCACCCGGTCACGGATGTCCTGCAGTGCGCCGGCGACGTCGACCTCGAGCTCGAACATCGCGATGACCTGGGTCACGCCCTCGAGGTTGATGGACCGGAGCTGGCGGATCCCACCGAGGGTGTTGATCTCCTCCTCGATGGGGTCGGCGACCTTGGTCTCCATCGTCTCCGGGTCAGCGCCTGGGTAGACGACCACCACCGCGACGACGGGGAACTCCACCTTCGGCCAGAGATCGATGCCGAGCTTGGGGTAGCTCAGCACCCCGAAGACGACGAGCGCCGCGATCATCATGACGGCGACCACCGGTCGCCGGATGGACAGGTCGGCGAGGTTCATCTGCCGGCGCTCCCTGCCGCGCGCGGCCCCCCACTCGACGCCGCCCCGCTCGACGCAGGCGCCGGCGAGGCGTCGGCTCTGGCGGGCTCGGCCGGGGGCGGCCGGAAGTCGCACTCGACGAGCATGCCGGCCTTGAGCGCGTGGTCCGGGTTCGGCACCTCCGCGATCACCTCGATGGTCCGCGTCATCGGATCGACGCTGGGGTTCACGCGGGTGACGCTCACTTCACGGGTGACGTTGACGGCGGGGAAGCGGACCTGCACGGGGCTACCCTGGTGCACGGTCGCGAGCGCCGACTCGGGGAGGTGCGCCCGCACCTCGAGCGCGTCGATGTCCTGCACGACGAGCACCACGGTCGGCGGCATCATGGTCACCGTCTCCCCGACGTTCGCTCGCCGGGAGGCGATGATGCCATCGAACGGGGCGGTGACGGTGGTGTCGGCGGAGGCCTGCCGCGCGCTGTTGATGGCCGCCTGCGCCTGGACGGCCTGCGCGACGGCGGCGTCGTAGCGCGTCTGGATCTGATCGAGCACGGCCGGGGCGATGCTCCCGGAATCGCTGAGGGCCTGGGTGCGCTGGAGCTCCGTCTGGGCGCTCGACTTGGCCACCTCCGCGGTGGCGAGGGCGGCCTCGGCCTGCCGCACGCCGAGATCCTGGGCGGACGAGCGCAACCGGAACAGAACCTGTCCCTTCTTCACCCGGTCGCCCTCCTCGACCATCATCCCCTGGATGACGCCCGAGGAGAGGGGGCCGAGCTTGGCCTCCTGTCGGGCCCTAGCGGTGCCGGTGACGAAGAGCGCCCGCTCGGCGGGGGCGGCGCTGGCGAGCGCGGCGACCCGGCTTGTGACCGACGGCAACGGGGCGGCGCCCGGCCCGGTCGGGGGCGGCAGCGAGCTCGCCTGGCTCGTCTCGCAGCCCGCGAGGAACGGCAGCAACAGGACGCACGGGAGTAACAGGACGCGCTTCATCGGGGGGTAGCTCCGTTCAGGAAGAGGTCGAGCAGCGACTCCGTGCGCGCCACCAGCGAGTGGCCGCGACCGGACTCAATCCATGAGACGAGGGTTATGTTGACGAGCCCGAGCAGCGCGAGGGCGAGCTCAGCCGGGGGAAGATCGCGGCGGATCGCCCCCGCCTCCGCGCCAGCCTCGAGCTCGGCCATGAGCAGATCACGGAACGCGCGCGACGTCTCACGGACTTCCTCCCGCGCGAGGGTCCGCAGGGGCGACTCCTGCTCGATGGCCAGCCGGACGAGGTCCGCGAGGGCCGCGCCGCGCTCGTCGATGAAGCCGAAGGTTCGCCGGACGAGCTCCGCGACGCGGCCCACCGGATCGGGGGCGGCGAACGGCGCTCCGAGGTGGGCATGGAACTCGGCCAGGCCTTCGGCGACCAGATCCCGGAGCACCGCCTCGCGCGACGGGAAGTAGTTGTAGAGCGTCCCCACGGCGACCCCCGCCTCGGCGGCGAGCTCGCTCATCTTGAAGTCGCGCAGGCCCACCCGCTCGACCAGCCGCTTCGCCGCCGAGACGATCGCGTCGTGCACGGTGGCGCGCGCCTGCTCTTGCGCCAGGTGGCGCAGGGTGGGGGAACTCGGAACGGAGCGGGCCATGAGCGATGCGGGCGCTCGGCGGTCGTCGCCGGAGCGAGGACCGCGGTGGCGCGAGCGGAGGCAGGGAGGGGCGACGGGAGGGGAACGGGCGTTGCGGCCGGGGGCCACCGAGGGGAGGCGAGCAGCCGGTCCGCCATCGGAACCGATAGGATCGCGAACAGAGGTTCACACGAATGAACCACGATTCAATGACACCCGTTATGGGCGCCGTCAAGCGTCCTCGGCGCGACGACGAGAAGATCGGCCTGCGGACCGCATCGGCAGAGGTTGCCGGATCTTCGAAGGATATCGAGGGCCTCGAGGGCGCGGTCAACCCGGCCGCGGGAGCCGCCTCGGTGAGGCGCACGCCGCCTGCGCGACGCGAGATCGCAGCGATGTGTCGCCCGCGGCGGCGTGTCAAGAGCGATGGCCCCCGGGGCGTCTCCGCCCACCGGGGGCTTCCGCACGCCAGGCTGCGGTTGCCCGTCGGTGCCGCGTCGGGCACGGTCGGCGCGCCATGCCGCCCGCCGCCAACGCCGCCGAGGCGATCTTCAGGCGCTGCCGGATCTTCGCGCGACTGTCGCCCGAGTCCTTGGCCCTCCTCCAGCAGCGGGCGTCCGTGCGCTCGTTCGAGCGGGGCACGCGGATCTTCGACCAGGGCGGGCCCTGCCCGGGCCTGTACTGCGTCGGGACCGGGGCGGTTCGGGTTTATCGCGTGGCTCCGAACGGCAAGGAGCACGTCCTGCACGTGTCGGAGCCCGGCACCACGTTCGGTGAGGTCGCCGCCATCGTGGGCTCACCAGCGCCCGCCTCGGCCGAGGCCGTGCGGGACACGGTCTGTGCGGTCGTCCCCGCACGGGAACTCCAGGCCGCGCTGCAGGAGAACCACGCGCTCTGCTTGCAGCTCCTAACGGGCATGGCGGGGTGGGTGAAGGAGCTCGTCGGACTGCTCGAGGACATCGTCCTCCGTGACGCCACCAGCCGCGTTTCGCGGCACCTGCTCGAGGCGAGCGGAAGCGCGGGGGACGGCTTCTTCCAGCTAGGGATCCTCAAGCGCGACCTCGCGAGCCGCCTCAACCTCACCAGCGAAACCCTGAGCCGCACGCTGCGCCGGCTGCAAGACAGCGGCCTCATCGCCACTGGCGAGGGTCAGCGGATCCGGATCCTCGCGCGGAGCGCGCTCGAGGAGGTCGCGCGCGGGCTGCCGCCGGCGGAGTTCGAGTAGGTCGCCCGCGACGCCCGTCACCACCGAGACGGCCGGCGGGGTGGAGCGCCGAGGGGAAGCCGCAGCGGCAGGCCCCAGGACGCCGGGGAGCGGGCCAGGATCCGGAGCTCCGCTTGACCCGCGTCAAGGCGCGAGACCCCGGTCCGTCCCACGGTTGACGCCGCGACCCACCCAAGAGAGTCGAGGGCGATGACGAGCAAGACCTGGGCCGAGATCCTGATCGACGATCACCAGACGACCGAGCGCGTGTTCGACGCGATCACCCGGGCGCTTACCGCACCCGAGCCGCCGAGCGCGCACCTGATGAATAAGTTTCTGGCTTACGCGACCGAGTATGTCGACGGCTGCCACAACAAGAAGGAGGAGAACCACCTCTTCCCGCTGGCCGAGGCGCGCGGCATCCCGCGCACGGGCGGGCCGCTCGCGGTGATGCTGATGGAGCATGAGCAGTCCCGGGCGCTCCTCGCCGAGATCGGGCCGCTCGTCGACCGCTACGTCGGGGGAGAGGCCGGAGTGCTCCCGGAGCTCGGTGCGAAGGTCGAGGCCTACGCCGCCTTGCTCAAGGGGCACTTCTGGAAGGAGACGGACATCCTCTACCCGATGGTGCGCCGTTTGATGCAGCCCGAGGACGACGCCCGTGTGCTCGCCGGCATCGAGGCGACGGAGGCCGCGCTCGGCCCGGACACCCGCGCCCGCTACTACCGCCTCGCCGACGAGATCTGCGGGGTCGCCGGCCTCGAGCCGCTCTCCTACGCGCTCGCCCCCGAGGTGATGGCGGCCCTGCTCGACACGCTGCCGGTGGAGCTCTCCTTCGTGGATGCTGACGACACGGTCCGCTACTTCAGCCACGAGCACCACGACAAGATCTTCCCGCGCACCCGCGGCGCGATCGGCCTCAAGGTCCAGCAGTGCCACCCCCAGAAGAGCGTGCACCGGGTGAACGGCATCCTGGCGGACTTCAAGGCCGGCACGCGGAACGAGGCGGAGTTCTGGATCGATCTGGGCCCCCGCAAGGTCCTCATCCGCTACTTCCCGGTACGAAACCCCGAGGGCCAGTACCTCGGCTGCCTGGAGGTGGTACAGGACGTGACCCGGATCCAGGGGCTGACCGGCCAGAAGCGATTACTCGACGAAGCCTGACCCACAACGAGGAGGAGCCTCAGCATGACCCAGTCCCACCCCGGAGAGATCGAGCCCGCGGCGGCCCACGCCCTGGCGGAGCTCGTCGCCTACGGCTCCGGTGCGGTCGTCAGCCGCACCATCGCCAAGGGCGCGAGCGGAAACCTGACCGTGTTCGCGTTCGACGCGGGTCAGGGCCTGAGTGAGCACTCGGCACCGTTCGACGCCTACGTCCTCATCCTCGAGGGCGAGGCGGAGCTCACCATCGGCGGCGCGCCGGTACTCGCCCGAGCCGGCGATCTGGTGCGGATGCCCGCCGACGTCCCCCACGGAGTGCAGGCGGTGACCGCGTTCAAGATGCTGCTGGTGATGCTCAAGGAACCACGGTAGCGCCGGCCGGGGCCGCGGGGTCGACCCGCTCCGCCCCGCGCCTCGCCCGTTCCCCGGATCGCCGGGGAGCCGGCCGTGGCGTCGCGTTCAGGTAGGTCGTCTCCCCGGCCTCGATCCGGACGGTTCGCCGCCAGGGCAGGTGCCCGGCCGCACGCAGCTCGACCTCGTGCTGACCGACGGGGAGCGCGTCCAGCCGCGCCGGCGTCACCGCTCGCGGGCGTCCGTCGACGTAAAGCGTGGCCGCCAACCGACCCGACGCCACCAGGAGCCCGCCCGTCGGCACCGGGATCCGGTCGAGGGCGATGGCCAGCTCGACCCGCTCTGCCGGCGCGATCTCGATCCGCCGTGAGGCGCTCGCGTGCCGCGGCGCGGCCGCGCCAAGCCAGTAGGTTCCAACGGGTAGCTCCACCACCTCACCCGCGCGCAGCGCCGCGCGCCGCCCGTCGGCGGCCTCGAGCGTGAGGACGGTCGCCGCGGGCCGCGCGGTCACGACGAGCTCGCCCCGCCGGGGCACCAAGACGACGCGGACCGTGGCGTCCTGCCCGCGGATGGCGGCAAGCTCGACGCGGGCCGGCTCGAACCCGTGCAGGTCGAGCTCGAGCGTTCTCGCGCCCGGCAAGACCGCGATCTCGCGCGGGCTGCGGCCGACGCGGCCGAGGTCGCGTCGATCCACGAACACCTCCGCGCCGGCCGGCTCCGTCTCGACCCGGACCACTGCGAGCTGCCCCCGGAGGCGCGACAGCCGATCGGTCGCGTCTCGCCGCCGCGCGGCGTCGGGATCGTCGAATGCCAGGTAGTCGACCAGGCTCGAGTAGGCGAGCTCGGGCTCCCCGGCGAGGTCGGCGGAGACGGCGACGTTGTAGGCCATCCCCGCGCCCGAAGCCGTCTCCCGAGCGAGCAGGAACCAGCGGAGCGCCTCCCCGTAGTCTTGGCGGGCGTAGGCTCGCCGCGCCAGGCCGTCGAAGAAGAGGGTTTCGTGGGCGGCCTGGGCCGTCACCGCGCCCGAGCCCAGGATCACCGCCAGGACCACGGTGAGGCCGAGCAGGACGCGGCCCCACCGCCAGGCCGCCGGCTGCCGCCGGGCGAGGAGCCTCATCGCGCGTCCCTCGCGATCGACGCCTCGGACTGCCCGCCGCGCGACCGCGCCGTGCGGACGTAGAGGATCACCGCCGTGGCGAGCGACGCCGCGCTAACGCCGAGCAGGACGTCCGCCGTCAGGTTCGCGGAGCGGCCGCCCTCACGAATCGCGGCCCGCTCCTCCTCCGCGGCGTCGCCGAACTCCGCGCGCCGGTCCGCGGCGACGACCGCCATGGTCGCACCGACGAGCCCAGTGGCGATGGCGACGCCCCCGAACGCCCAGGTGAGCGGCGAGCGCACGGTGCTCGCCGGCTCGTCGAGGCTCACGGTGACCCAGGTCCGCTCGCCGGCGTTGACGGCGACGGGGCCGGCCCAGGGCACCAGCTCCTCGCTGGTGACGTGGAGCCGGTGCTCCCCCGGAGCCAGGCCCGTGAGCACGACGGGCGAGAACCCGGCGGGACGGCCGTCGAGCTCGATCATCGCGCCCGGCACGTTCGAGGTCACCGCCAGATCGCCGAGGGCGTCCGGGGACGGCAGGGGCACCGCCTGGCGCCGCACCACGTCCTCCGCCGCCACCTGGGCGACGCCGCGCCACGGCTCGTGCCCGGCGGCCGTCACCTCGATCTCGTAGGGCCCCGGTGGCAGCTCGGCGTGGAGCGGCGCGGGCCCACGCGCGACGGTGACGCCACGCGGGTCGAGCACCCGCACCTTCCCCGCGCCGACGGCGGTGACCTCGAGGCGCCCGACGACGCGCTCGGGGGCGAGCGTGATCGTGCGCCGCTCACCGACGCGGGCCACGATCCCGGCCTCCTCGGGCCGGTGTCCGTCGAGCTCGACCCTGACCCGGTGCTCGCCCGGGGCGACGGCGAGGCGGCAGGGGGACCGGCCGTAGGCGCCGAGCTCCCGCCGGTCGAGGTAGATGGTGGCACCGGGCGGCGTCGTGATGATCTCGAGCAGCGCCACCCGGGGCGCAATGCGCGCCAAGGCCGCCTCGGCATAGCCCCGGAGCTCGGCGAGCTCCGGGGCCCGCGAGCTCGAGTCGGCGAGGAACCCGTCGAAATGCGTGAACGCCTCCGCCTCTCGGCCCAAGCGCTCGAAGCAGAGCGCCACGTTGAAGTCGACACGCGGGTTCGGGATGAGTCGCCGCACGACGAAGAACTCCGCGAGCGCAGTCTCGTAGTCGCGCGCGGCGAACGCCGACCGCGCGCGCTCGTCATGGAAGCGCGCCTCGGCCGCGGCGTCAGCGCGGGCCGGCGGAGCCAGGAGCGCCGCCAACGCGCCGAGCCACAGCGCCAGGAACCAGATCCGCTTGCGCACCGTCTTCACCTTGCCTACCGAGAGCACCGACCCGGTGCCTCACAGCGGCGCGAGGCCCGGCGGGGACGGGGGGGCGCTCGCCGGTACCGCCGGCCGCGGCGCCACCCGTGGCCCCACCGGCGCCGAGCTCGACGCGGAGGCCGCCGCGCTGACCGCCTCGGCCGCGGGCGGCTCGACCCTGCGGTCCTCGACGCGCGCCGGCGCGACCTCGATCGCCGCCTCGACCGCGGGAAGAACCGCTGCGCCGACGACGGCGGCCGAAGCGGCCGCGCGCGAGGCGGAGGCTCCCGGACGCACCGCGAGCAGCACGGCGACGGCGAGCACGGGCAAGGCCCCACCGACCACGGCCACCCAGACCCAACGCCCCGACGACGCCCGGAGCCGCGCAGCGGGCTGGCCGCGGTCGAGGGTGGCCGCGGCAGGGCGCAGGACATCGACGCCGTCGTCGAGGACGGGCAGGTCACGGCTGCTCGTCTGACGGACGAGCTCGGGCGCGGTGATCTCCTGCGCGTAGAGCATGCGCACCCGCTCGCTCGCGAACGGCAGCAGGTCGGCACCGAGCGCCCGCACGTCCGGGTAGCGGGCCTCCACCCGCGGCGCCATCGCGCGGGCGACGACGGCGGCGAGCGCCTCGGGGACCGCGGGCTCGAGCGCGCGCAGGGGCTCGCACCGTCCGGCGACGATGGCGCTCATCAGCGCATAGAGCGTGCTCGCCTCGAACGGGCGCCGTCCCGTGAGCGCCTCGTACATCAGCACGCCGAGCGAGTACTGGTCCGTGCGCGCGTCGATCTCGGCGAAGTTCTGCGCCTGCTCCGGCGACATGTAGAACGGCGTCCCCAGGAACGCCTCGGTGCCCGTCAGCCGGCCACCGACCTCGGCGTCAATGAGCTTGGAGATCCCGAAATCGAGCACCTTGGGGCGAACGCCCCCACGCTCGCGGCAGAGAAAGACGTTCTCGGGCTTCAGATCGCGGTGGATCACGCCAAGGTCGTGGGCGGCGGCGAGCGCGACGACGATGGGCACCACCAGATCCACCACGCGCTCCGGCGGGAGCCGCTGGTGACGGCGCAGCAGGACCGCGAGGCTCTCGCCCACCAAGAGCTCCATGACCAAATACGGGACGTCGTCCTCGAGCCCCACGTCGTACACGTCCACGACGTTCGGGTGGCGGACACGGGACGCCGCCTGTCCCTCGCGGAGAAAGCGCGTGCGCACCCCACGGGACTGGGCCAGCTGGGGGTGCAGGAGCTTGATGGCGGCGCGCTTGCGCAGGTCCCGGTGGACCCCCTCGTACACGGCGCCCATGCCCCCGAGGCCGAGTTGCCGCACCAAATCGTAGCGCCCGACGGAGATGACCGGGGGCGACCAATGGCGCCCCTCGTCCGCCGAGACGGGCGGCAGGTCCGCCGAGCGCTCGACCTCAGACGCGGGACCTGGCTCGACGGCGGAGTCCTGGATCGCGTCGCTGCCTTGCTCCCTGCGCTTGCCCTCCGGCGAGGAGGGTCTCGTCGCCGAGAGCGGCGAGCCCGTGCCGATCGGGGGTGCGTTCGATGGGGTGGAGCGCGTCACGGATCCAAGATCGGGCCGGGTTCTCCCTGCGCGGCGCGGCGCGCCGCTCCGGTTCGCCGGGGCAGCGTACCAGGCTTCGAGGCCGGCACGCCAGCGACCCCCGCAGCGACAGCCGCGCCGCCGTGGTTGCCCCGGGATCGGGGCAGCCGTGCCCGGCGAGTGGCACAGCGCTGGCACAATCCCCGCCCCAGACCCAAGCATGGATACGGGCAGCGCGACCCGAGCGTGGCACGCCGCTTGCTCAGTCCCTCTCCGCACCCTTCGGCAGGAGAACAACATGTATCGCACCTACCCGCTCACCTCCCTCACGCTGGTCGCCCTGGTCGGTCTGGTCGGCTGCAACGACGCCGCCGACGAGGCCGAACCAACCGAAGGTGGCCCCGGCACGGTGGGGCAGAGCCTGTTGATGCAGCGCGCGACGAGCTGCCAGGACCTCGACGCCGCGCTGCAGGCGGACGCGCGGCGGCGGCTCGCCGCGTCCATTGCGGCCGGTTACTACGACGGAGACGTGGGAGTGCCCGTTGGCGCGGGCGGCCGCGGGACCTCGGGGCCGGCCGCGCCTCCGATGGCAGAGGAGCCGAGCTCGGACGGGGGTGGGGAGCTCGTTGACGTCGACGGCGACGCCGAGATCCCGGAGTACAGCGAAACCAACGTGCAGGTCGCCGGCATCGACGAGGCGGACATCGTCAAGACCGACGGCGACAACGTCTACGTCGTCCGCGACCAGGAGCTCACGGTCGCCCACGCCTACCCGGTCGAGGAGCTGGCCGTGGTGGCGAAGCAGCCGATCGAGGGCTCGCCGCGCGAGCTATTCGTGGTCCCCGGGGCGGCGGGGGAGCCGACGTCGGTGGTGGTCTATTCGGACGTGGACGGGGCGGCGCTCTACGCGGAGGCGGGGCTACCGACCCCGGAGAACAGCGCGGGCTCCTACGGCCTGCCCATGATCGACTGCTGGGACTGCTACCCCAACTTCTGGCTGCCCGCGACCAAGGTTACCGTGCTGTCGGTCGCAGACGACGCGGTCACCGTGGACAAGGAGCTCTATTACGAGGGCTCCTACCTCTCTTCGCGGCGCCACGGCAGCGCGATCCGCACCATCCTGCAGGTGCCGAGCCGCGCCCCCTCCTTGCGCTACTACGCCGACGAGGCCGACCAGACCAAGGCGATGCTGCTCGTCTTGGAGGACCTCGCCGCGGCGGACCGCGACGTGGCGGACGTCCCCGCCGAGGACCTCGACGCGATGGTTCGCGACGAGCTCGCGTCCATCCTGGTCGCCAAGCAGGAGGCGGGCATACGCCAGATCACCCACGGCGACTGGCTGCCGCGGACCTTCGTGCGCGAGGAGGCGGAGCTCGGGCACGAGTCGCTTTCTTGTGAGGCCTTCTACCTCCCGGCCGCCGGCTCCACGACCGCGGGCGTCACCTTCGTCGCCGAGCTCGATCTGGCGGCGCTCGACGCGGACACGGACGACGTCGCCGTCCTCGGGCTCGCCGACACCCTGTACGAGAACGCGAGCAAGGTCGTGCTCTCCTCGACCTGGTGGGACTACCGGCCCGCGACCGGGGAGTCCTCGACGCAGACCCTGGTGCACCAGTTCGACGTGAGCGAGCCGGGTCGCCTTGCCTACGAGGCGTCCGGCGTCGTGCCCGGGTCCGTCCACAACCAGTTCTCGCTCGACGAGCGCGACGGCGCGCTCCGCGTCGTCACCACCGAGGACGGCACCGCCGAGAACGCCTGGTCGTCGTCCACCGCCGTCCGCATGCTCCGCGCCGACGGGCGCGACCTCGAGGTGGTCGGCGCCGTGACGGGCCTCGCGCCGACCGAGCGGGTCTACGCCGTGCGCTTCGTCGGCGACACCGCCTACGTGGTGACCTTCCGCCAGACCGATCCCCTCTTCGTCGTGGACGTCTCCGATCCGACCGCGCCCGCGCTGCTCGGTGAGCTCGAGATCCCGGGCTTCAGCGAGTACATGCACCCGCTCGGCGACGATCACCTCCTGACCATCGGCCGCGACGGCGATCCGGAGACGGGCTGGACCACCAACGTCGCCCTGCAGATCTTCGACGTCGGTGATCCCGCGGACCCCATCCTCGCCCACAAGCACGTCTTCGCGGCGGCGGGCTACAGCGCGGCCGAGTCGAACCACAAGGCCTTCAGCTTCTTCGCGGAGGAGGGCTTGCTGGCGCTGCCGTTCTACGGCGAGACGTGGGACTCGCTGGGCTACTATCGCACCACGAGCTCCCTCGAGCTCTTCGACGTCAGCATCGACGAAGGGTTCTCCCACCTCGGCGCCATCGACGGCAATGTGCTCCTCTCCGCAGCCGAGCGGAGCTCCGCGTACTACTGCGACACCTACGCGGCGAGCAGCATCGAGCGCGGACTCACCATCGGGGAGCACCTGTACGCCGTCGGCGAGCGGGGGATCATCGTGAGCCCGCTCGACGCCCCGGCCGAGCCGGTGGCGCGCGTCGCCTTCGACGACCCGGCGGAGGTGCCCGACTACTGCTGGGCGGCGAACGTCGGCGGATCCGGCGGAGCCCCCTCGGCGGGTGGGACCACCGGCGAGGCGGGCGCGGCCAGCGGCGGCGCGGTCGGCGGGGCGTCGAGCGATGGCGTCGGCGGCACCGGCGCCATCTGAGACGCCCGCCTCCGCGATCGGCCACCCCGGCGCGGCCCCGCCCACGCCGGGGCGGGGTTTCCGCGACCGGGGTGGCTCTCGGCCGCGGTCCTCCCCAGTCAGGCGTCGGGAACGGACACCCCGTTTTCTTGACCATTGGAGGTCGGGCGGTGATTGCTGGTCGGCGACGTGCGAGGCCTCTTCAAGCCCGCGGGGCGGCGGCCGTCCCACCCCGGTCGCCACTGGTCGGCGGCCGTCGGGGGCGCCGCCCTCGTCACCGCGGCCGTCGCCGGCGGCCTCGCCGGGTTCGTCACCGGGCCCCGAGCGAGCCCGCCCTCGATCGTTCAAGCACCGGAGATCGTTGAGGGACCTTTCGCATCACGGGGGGCCGCATCACCGGGGGCAGCGACGCCAGGGATCACCGTGACGCCGGTGAGCCCGCCGCGCCTCGAGGCGCTGCCGATCACGGCTGCCGACCGCAACGCCGGCTTCGGCGAGTGCTACGCGCCCGACCCGCTCGGTCTGGGACCCTACGCCCCCTACCGCAAGGTCGCGGGTGCCCGCGTGGCGATCCCCCAGCGGGGCGGCCACACCGACGACCTCGGCTACGACGTGGTGCTGCACTTCCACGGCGGCGATCCGGCGCGCAAGGCCTTCGTGCAGGTCGTCGGTGGAGCGGTCTACGCCGCCGTGGACAAGGGGGTGGGAAGCGGCCCGTACCAGCAGGCCTTCGTGCGACGCGACGCCTGGACGCACCTCCGGGAGGGCATCACCGCGGCGCTCCGGGCCCACGCGGGCGACGAGCGCGCCCACATCCGCCACCTCGCGCTGTCGGCCTGGAGCGCGGGGTACGGGGCCGTAAACCAGATCCTGGCCTCCAACGGGGCGGAGGACATCGACGCCGTCGTCTTGCTCGACGGGCTCCACGCGGGGAAGAACCCACGCTGGCCCGGGCCGGACGACGGCTCGCTCGGCGCCATCGATCGCGGCACGGTGAGCGCCGTCTTCGACTTCGCTGCCGCGGCGGTCCGCGGTGAGAAGGTCCTGGTGCTCACGCACGCCAACGTCGTCCCCACGGGCTACGCGAGCGTGCGACGCACGGCCGACCTCCTGCTCGCGGAGCTGGAGCTGGGGCGCAGGATCTGGCGGCGCGAGCTCGGGCTGGCGCAGCAGCTCACGTCGGCCGACGAAGCGGGCCTGCACGTCTGGGGCTTCGATGGGCGCTACGAGGAGGCCCACTGCGCGCAGGTGTCCCTGCTCGGCGAGATCGTGCGCGATCTGCTGGAGCCGGCGTGGGGCACGCCCGCCATGGATCGCTCCGTGCCGCCGACGCCCCCTCCGTTGCTCGGTGGGAGCGGTCCCAGGCGGCCGACGGGGTCGCGGCTCGCGACGAGATCCGCGGCGACGCGGGCGTCCACCCGCGACACCGCCACCAGCCGTTGACTCGGGGAGCGCCGCGGTCGGCAGTGGCCCGGGCGCGTCAGCCCGCGAGTCGCTCGCCCGCGCGGGTCGGCACGGCGCGCCGGGTCGCCGACGTCCGCAGCGCGAGCGCGAGCGCGCTCACGAGCTCGTCCGGGGTGGCGGGGCGGGCAAGCACGGCGTCGGCGCCGCGGACCTCCGGGTGCCGCTCCGCGCCGTCGCCCAGCCGCGCGAAGACGACCCGCGCGACCCCCGGGTAACGCAGGCGCGCGACCTCGAGCAGCGCGGTCCCGGGCAGCCCGGGCAGCGCGAGATCCACCATCAGCAGGTCGTAGTCGCCGCGCCCGAGCTCGCGCGCCGCCTCCGTCGCCGTGCCGAGCGCCGTCACCTCCCAGCGCGGCCGCGCGAGCCGCAAGACGCGCGTGACGCTACGCGTGCTCACCTCGGCGTCGTCCACGACGAGCAGCCGCGGGCACCGCTCGACCGGGTGACGAGCAGTGACGGGACCGGAGCCATCGCGCGACATGCTGACGGTGGCTATCACACACGCGCGGCCGAGAGAAGCCACGCCGCACCGAGTGAGCTCGGCTCCCGAGCGTCATCCCCGTCGGTCGAACGCACTCCCGCGCCGTCCACCACCCGACGCACAGGTTGACCGAGAGCTTTTCCACAACCTCACCCCAGCCACGATCGGTGCCACGCCGGTCGGTCACGCTCGATCGACGAAAGGTGACCCGCCACGGGCAGCGCCGGTGGACCGACCGGTGCGCGCAGGACGGCCGCCTTCTCGGCCCCGGCTGGCGCTGGTAGGGTCCGCGCCGGAGCGTCGACGAGATGGCCGACCTGGAAAGAGACGAAGTCCTCGCAGCGCTGCGCCTGGAGTCGAGCGGCGGCCTCCGCGGCCGCGATCTATCGGGCCTCGACCTCTCCGGGCTCGATCTGCGCGGGGCCGACCTCGGCGCCGTCCGCTGCCGCGAGTGCGCCCTGGTCGACGCCAACCTCGGCAAGGCCACCCTCGAGGAGGCGGACCTCGACGGGGCGAACCTCGAGGGCAGCTCGCTCGAGGAGGCGAACCTCGCCCGCGCCTCGCTCGTCGGCGCGAACCTCGCCCGCGCCTCGCTGGTGCGAGCGAACCTCGCGGGTGCGCGCCTCGACCGCGCCACCCTCCGGGAGGCCACCCTCGACGAGGCGAACCTGCGCGGCGTCGAGCTGCGCGAGAGCAACCTCGCGGGGACCCGCCTGGTGCGCGCCCCGCTCGACCATGCCACGCTCATCGGGGCCCACCTCGAGCGCGCCGACCTCACCGAGGCGGTGCTCGACAACGCCGCGCTCGTGCGCGCGGTGCTCGACGACGCCGTCCTCGTCCACGCGCGCCTCCGCAGCGCCGACCTGCAGGGCGCGACCCTGCGCCGAGCCGATCTCGCCCACGCCGACCTCAGCCAGGCGAGCCTCGAGAAGGCCGACCTGCGCGGCGCGACGCTCCGTGACACGCGCCTGTCCGGCGCCGATCTGCGCGGCGCCGATCTGGAAGGGGCCGATCTGTCCCGCGCGGATCTGCGCGGCGCGCGCGTGGACCGGCACACCCGCTGGCCCCAGCACTTCCTGCCGGCGCAGGCCGGGGTGGTCCACAGCGACGACGACCAGGCCCCCGCCACGCTGACCACGATCCGACCAGGCTCG
Source organism: uncultured Polyangiaceae bacterium (assembly GCA_964404725.1). Classification (GTDB taxonomy): domain Bacteria; phylum Myxococcota_A; class Polyangia; order Polyangiales; family Polyangiaceae; genus JAFGBI01. The sequence continues at coordinate 9,922 of CAYOLF010000038.1, read as the reverse complement.
CCCTACCCCCTCGGCGCCACCTGGGACGGCCAGGGGGTCAACTTCTCCCTCTACTCCCGGCACGCGACGCGCGTGGAGCTCTGCCTCTTCGACGCGCCCGACGCGGTCCGCGCTTCGGCCCGGATCGACATGCCGGAGCAGACGGACGACATCTGGCACGTCTACATCCCGCACTTGATGCCGGGACAGCTCTACGGCTACCGCGTGCACGGCCCCTACCGGCCCGAGCGGGGCCTGCGCTTCAACCCGAACAAGCTGCTGATCGACCCCTACGCGAAGGCGCTGAGCGGCGTCGTGGCGTGGGACGACGCGATCTACGGCTACGACGTCCGGCACCCCGACCAGGACCTGTCGATCGACACCCGGGACAGCGCACCCTTCGTCCCGCGCTGCGTCGTCGTCGACCCGACCTTCCCCTGGGGGGGCGATCGACGACCGAACACGCCGCTCCACAAGTCGATCATCTACGAGCTCCACGTCAAGGGGATGACCCAGCTCCACCCGGGGCTCCCGGAGACGATGCGCGGGACCTACTCGGCGCTCGCTACCCCCGCGGTGATCAGCCACCTCAAATCCCTCGGCGTCACCGCCGTGGAGCTACTCCCCGTCCACCAGCACGTCAACGAGCACTCGCTCGTCAAGCGCGGCTTGGTCAACTACTGGGGCTACAACACCCTGGCGTACCTCGCGCCCGACATCCGCTACAGCCGCCTCGGGCAGCAGCACCCGGGCGAGCAGGTGCGCGAATTCAAGGCGATGGTGAAGGCGCTCCACGCCGCCGGCATCGAGGTGTTCCTCGACGTCGTCTATAACCACACCGCCGAAGGCGACCACCTCGGCCCGACCCTCGGGCTGCGCGGCCTCGACAATCTCACCTACTACCGCGTCGAGCCCGACAACCCGCGCATCTACAAGGACTTCACGGGCTGCGGGAACACCCTCAACGTCCTCAGCCCCCGGACGCTGCAGCTCATCATGGATAGCCTCCGGTACTGGGTACTGGAGATGCACGTCGACGGGTTCCGCTTCGACCTCGCCGCCGCGCTGATGCGCGGGCTGCACGACGCCGACCGCCTGAGCGCGTTCTTCGACGTGATCAGCCAGGATCCGGTCCTCTCCCAGGTCAAGCTCATCGCCGAGCCGTGGGACGTCGGGCCCGGCGGCTACCACGTCGGCAAGTTCCCGGTTCAGTGGTCCGAGTGGAACGGACGGTACCGCGACTCCGTGCGCCGGTTCTGGCGGGGCGACGAGGCGCAGGTCGGGGAGCTCGCGTCGCGCCTGAGCGGCTCGAGTGATCTGTACGAGCACAACGGACGGCGCCCCTACGCGAGCGTCAATTTCGTGACCGCGCACGACGGCTTCACGCTGCACGATCTGGTCAGCTACGACCGGAAACACAACGAGGCGAACGGCGAGGAGGGCCGCGACGGCGAGGATCACAACAACAGCTGGAACTGCGGGATCGAGGGGCCCACCGACGATGCGCAGGTGCTCGCGCTGCGGGCGCGGCAGGCGCGCAACTTCATGGCGACCCTGCTGCTCTCGCAAGGGGTGCCCATGATCCTCGGCGGTGACGAGCGGGGCCGGACGCAGCGCGGCAACAACAACGCGTACTGCCAGGACAACGAGCTCTCGTACGTCAGCTGGTCGCTCGACGACCGGAGCCGGGAGATGCTGGAATTCACCCGGCGCCTGGTGCGGATCCGCTCCGCGCACCCGGTCCTGCGGCGGCGGCGGTTCTTCCACGGGCGGCGCGTCCACGGGGCGGACATCCGCGACATCGTCTGGCTACGCCCGAACGGCGAGGAGATGAGCGACCACGAGTGGAGCGCCGCCTACGTGCGCAGCCTCGGCATGCTCCTCAACGGCCGGGCCATGGCCGAGTGGTCCGCGGAGGGCGAGGTCGTGCACGACGACGTGCTCCTGGTCTTCCTCAATGCGCACCACGAGGCGGTGCCGTTCGTGGTGCCCTCGTTCGGCGAGGGGAAGAGCTGGGACGTCGTCCTCGACACCGTCACCGCTGGCTCCCCCCAGCGCGGCACCATCGACGGCGGCGAGTCCTACCCGGTCCAGGGGCGGTCGCTCGTGCTGCTGATCTGCCGCTGAGCCGCCGCGTCGGTCCCCGGCGCGGCGGCGACCCGATCGCGGGAAATTTCACCCACCCGGGCGATCCCCGCTACTCACGGCGGGATGAAGCTGCGCCTGCTCGGCCGCCTGGCGCTGGTGCTCGTCGTGGGGACGCTCGGACCCGCCCGCGCCGGGACACCCGAACGCGGCGTGCTGGTGGCAGGCGCCGCGAAGCGGCTGGGAAACCTGGCGATCGCCGGGCCCGAGGGGGCCGTCCTGGAGCTTCACGGCGGGGCCCGCCTGACGCTCGAACCGAGCACGGAGGTCCGCCTGCTACCGACCACGGACGTCGAGCTGGTCGGCGGGAAGACCCGACCGGCCCACGTCGTCGTCCTGCGCTCGGGCAAGGTGGACGTCGACTCCGCCACCGGTCGCCCAGCAGGCCCCGCCGTGCTGGTGACCGTCCCCGAGCGGCTTGGCGGCATCCTGCTCGAGGGTCGCATGACGGTCCTCGCCAAGGCTCTGCGCACTGCGGTCGCGAGCCGTCGGGGGACCGTGCTCGCCGGCGCGGGGTCGCGCTGGAGCCCGCTCGGTCCCGGCCGGGTGCGCACGGTCGACCCGGCTCACCCGGTGGGGTTCGAGCGCGGCCTGCCGGAGGAGCCGAGATGGCTCACCGACGCGCGCCTCTGGCTCACGCCGAGCGCCGCCGCAGGAGTGAGCGATCTGACTTGGACCGCGGCGCGAGAGGCGCGAAGCTACCGGGTCCTCCTCCAGCGCGAGGGTGAAACCCGCCCGTTCCAGGTGATGGGGTCCGCCTCGCCGGCGCTCCCGGCGCCGGTCCTGCTCCCCGCCGGGTCGTACCGAGCGACGGTGATCGGGGTGGACTCCGAGGGCCTCGTGGGCTCCCCCTCTCCCGAGCTCGGGCTCACGGTGGTGAACCTGAGCCTGCCCCCCGGCGCGGTCCTCGAGACGCCCGGCCGCGTCCGGCTCCACCGCGGGCAGGCGATCGGGCTGAACGGACCCGAGGATCTCGAGCTCACCTACGGCGCCGGCGAAACCTGGGTCAGGGCGGGCTCACGGGTCGAGCTCTTCCGGGACGAGCCGACGCGCGTCCGCCTCCGGGTGAGGGGCGGCGAGGCCACCGCGTCGCTCGACCTCGTCCCTCACCGCATGGCGGCGGCCGTCACTGTCGGTCCGCGCCACGCGCGTTGGCCGTCCACCCCGGTCACCATCGAGGTCCGACTCCACGACGACGGGGGAGCGCCCGCGGCGATGTCCCCGACGCCGGAGCCGCGCGTCTTCCTCGGCCCCGAGATGCTGCCGGTGACCTGGCACGCGTCGGGGGGCGTCCTCCGCACCACCGTGTCACCGAGGCCGGGACCGGGACCGTGGCTCCTGCGCGTCGAGGTGACGGATCCGCACGGACACCCGCTCGGCGAGGAGTTCTTCGCGATCGCCGCCGACGATGAGCGGCGACGATAGGCCCCGTCCTCGAGCCCTCGTGAGGTCCCCTTGTCCGAGCCTTCCACGCCCCGACTCGTCTACGTGACGGCGCCCGACCGTGACGAGGCGCTGCGCATCGGGCGCGCGCTGGTCGAACGGCGCCTGGCCGCCTGCGCCAACGTGCTCGACGGGATGAGCTCGATCTACTGGTGGCAGGGCGCGGTCGAGACCGCGGAGGAGGCCGTGCTCATCGCCAAGACCTCGGCCGCCCGCCTGCCGGCGCTGATCGAGGCGGTCCGGTCGCTCCACGGCTACTCGTGCCCCTGCGTCGTGGCGCTCCCCATCGTCGACGGCAACCCGGACTTCCTCGCGTGGATCGACGGCGAGGTCACCCCCGAGGCGCCGGCCGGCTGAAGCGCAACGCCGGCGTGCCCTGCGCGGGCTCTCTACCGTGCCTCCAGGCCCCGCGCGACGCTACGGGCAGCCGCACTTGTCGGCGGCCAGGACGCTACCGTCGCCCGTCGACTGGTGGTCGGCCGCGCCCCACTCGCCGAAGTACGCCCGCGTGGCGTCCACGGCGACGCCGACGTAGCAGAGCCCGCCGCGGGCGATCTCGGTCCCGCTACCGCCAGTGCGTGGGATCCGGAGCACCGCAGCCTCGCCGGCCACGCCGGGGCAGGTCCCGACGTAGAAGCTGTCGGCGTCGACGCCCATCGAGCCGAAGGGGTGCGCGTGGGAGGTGATCTCCTGGACCGCGCCGCCCGCCTTGGGGATCCGCAGGATCGCGCCCCGCGGCCCCGTCGTCCCCTCGGGCCAGTCGACGGACAGGAACACCTCGTCCCCGATGACGATCACACGCTCAGGCAGCCCCGGGACTTCTGGCACCAGGATCTCCGCATCCCCGCCGGCCTTGGGCACCCGCGAGAGCGCGCGGAGCGATCCGGCGCGGTCCACCCAGTACAGGTGCGTGGCGTCCACGGCCACGTGCGTCGGCGACGAGGCCAAAGCGAGGTTCTGCGCCGCGCCACCCGCCTTGGGCACCCGCGCCACCGCGCCGTTGCTCTGCCCAAGCGAGAAGTACACGTGCGTCTCGTCGAGCGTGACGACGACCGCACCCGCGTCCGTCAGGTACTCGGGCGTGCCCCCGCCGACCGGCACCCGCGCCACCCCGCGCGCGAGATCGGCGAGGTAGACATGCGTCGCGTCGACCGCGATGGAAATGAGGCTACCGACATCGAGCGCGGTCACCACCTCCGGCGCTCCGTCCGGGAGGCGCACGCGCAGCACGGAATTGGCGTCGCGGTTGGTGCCAGACTCGGCGGCCTGCGTGTTGCGCCAGTAGAGGTAGCCGTCGCGCACCTGGAAGGTGCCGGGCGAGGGGATCCCCGAGTCGAGGACGGTCGGGTTGCAAGGCGTGCTGGTGGCCGGGCAGGTCACCGCCGGCGGGAGGCTCACGCTGGACCCGCCCCCCGTCGCGCTGCCTCCGCCGCTCCCACCCGTCACCGTGCCGCCCCCGCCGCTCCCACCCGCCGCCGCTCCGCCCCCGCCGCTCCCTGCGGGCACGGCCGGGACCCCACCGTCGGGGTCGCCGCAGCCCACGACCGCCAGCCCCAGCCCCAGCCCCAACCCCAGCCCCGGACCCCTGATCCACGGGAACGACGTGCGCATCTTGCGGGACCAGGGTGACGCCCAGCGCGCCCTCGCGCAACCAGCTCGCGAGCGAGCAGCGACCGGCGCGGCGGCCCGGCGAGCAGACCGACCTTCCGCCTCGTATCGCCGTGACCTGGCTTGCCCCCGAAGGCGGCGTGCGAAAGAGTGGGGCTCCGCGTCGGCCCGCTGCCACGCGTCCGAGTCGATGCTCATCCTTCGCGGCGCCCTTGCCCTCTCCCCCTTCCGCCTGACCCGGTTGCTCGCGCGCCTGCAGGCGATCGTCCCTACGGTCGAGGCGGTGCACGCCGCGCACGTTCACTTCGTCTCCGTGCGGCGCGACCTGACACCACCCGAGCATGGGGTACTCGAAGGCCTGCTCGAGCCGCCCCCGGGCTCGGCGCCCTCGCCCGGCCTGCTCCGCCTGGTCGTCCCGCGCCCGGGCACCATCTCGCCCTGGTCCTCGAAGGCCACCGACATCGCCCGCACCTGCGGGCTCGACGCGGTGGAGCGGATCGAGCGCGGCACCGCCTACGCGCTCGAGCTGAACGGCGCGCAGCCCCTCGACGCGGCCGCGCGGCTGGCGCTCGATCGGGAGCTTCACGATCGGATGACGCAGGCCGTGCTCGATCGCCTCGAGGAAGCGGAGCGGCTCTTCGCGCGTGGCGCGCCGCGGCCCCTCCGACGGATCGGGGTCCTCGCCGGTGGCCGCGCCGCCCTGACCGCCGCCAACGTCGAGCTCGGCCTCGCCCTCGCCGACGACGAGATCGACTACCTGCTGGTCGCCTTCCAGGAGCTCGGCCGGGATCCCACCGACACCGAGCTGATGATGTTCGCCCAGGCGAACAGCGAGCATTGCCGGCACAAGATCTTCCGCGCCCGCTTCGTCATCGACGGCGTACCGCAGGACCACACCCTGTTCGACATGATTCAGAACACGTACGCCGTGGAATCGACCGGCGTGCTCGGCGCCTACCGCGACAACGCCGCCGTGATGGAAGGCTTCGAGGGCGCGCGCTTCTTCCCGGATCCCGAGACGGGCGAGTACGTCCGTCACCGGGAGCCGATCCACGTCCAGATCAAGGTGGAGACGCACAACCACCCCACCGCGATCTCGCCGTTCCCGGGCGCGGCCACGGGCTCCGGCGGCGAGATCCGCGACGAGGGGGCCACCGGTCGCGGCGCCAAGCCCAAGGCGGGACTCACCGGTTTCTCGGTGTCGAACCTCCACCTGCCGGGGCTCGAGCGCCCCTGGGAGGCGAGCCCCATCGGCAAGCCAGACCGGATCGTGAGCGCGCTCGAGATCATGATCGACGGCCCCCTCGGCGGCGCCGCCTTCAACAACGAGTTCGGCCGCCCCAACCTCGCCGGCTACTTCCGCACCTACGAGCAGCGGGTGACGACGACCGCGGGCGAGGAGGTCCGTGGGTACCACAAGCCGATCATGATCGCGGGCGGCTTCGGCGCCGTGCGTCCGGCGCACGTCGAGAAGCTGCCGATCCCGCCCGGCTCGCCGCTCCTGGTCCTCGGCGGGCCGGCGATGCTCATCGGCCTCGGCGGCGGCGCGGCCTCGTCGATGGCCCAGGGAGCGAGCTCCTCCGACCTCGATTTCGCCTCGGTGCAGCGCGACAACCCGGAGATGCAGCGCCGCTGCCAGGAGGTGATCGATCGCGCCAACGCCCTCGGTGAGTCATCCCCGATCCTGTCCATCCACGACGTCGGCGCGGGCGGCCTGTCGAACGCCCTGCCCGAGCTCGTCCACGACAGCGATCGGGGGGCGACCTTCGAGCTCCGGGCCATTCCCAGCGCCGAGCCCGAGCTGTCACCGCTCGAGATCTGGTCTAACGAGGCCCAGGAGCGCTACGTCGCGGCGATCGTCCCCGAGCGGCTGCCGCGTTTCCTCGCCATCGCGGCCCGAGAGCGGTGCCCGGTCGCCGTCGTCGGCGAGGCCACCGCCGAGGAGCGGCTGCGGCTCACGGACCGTGACCTCACCGACACACCGATCGATCTGCCGGTCGACGTCCTCTTCGGCAAGCCTCCCCGCATGACCCGGGACGTGACCACGCGCCCGCCCGCCCACGCGCCGCTGCGGCTCGAGGGCATCGAGCTGCGCGAGGCGGCCGAGCGCGTGCTGCGGCTGCCGGCGGTCGGCGACAAGACCTTCCTGGTCACCATCGGCGATCGCACAGTGACCGGACTGGTGGCGCGGGATCAGATGGTCGGCAGGTGGCAGGTGCCCGTGGCCGACGCGGCGGTCACGCTGGCGGACTACGACGGGTTCTGCGGCGAGGCGATGGCGATGGGCGAGCGCGCCCCGGTCGCCGTCCTCGACGCGGCCGCGAGCGCCCGCCTGGCCGTCGGCGAGGCCCTGACCAACCTCGCCTCCGTCTCGATCGAGGGGCTCGAGCGGGTGAAGCTCAGCGCCAACTGGATGGCGGCCGCCGGCCACCCCGGCGAGGACGCCGCGCTCTACGCGGCAGTCCGCGCCGTGGGGCTCGAGCTCGGCCCCGCGCTCCGGCTCACCATCCCCGTCGGCAAGGACAGCCTGAGCATGCGCACGGTGTGGGACGGCGGGCGGCGGAGCGTCGTCGCCCCCCTGTCGCTCGTCGTCACCGCCTTCGCGCGGGTGCCCGACGCGCGCCGGATCTGCACGCCGGAGCTGGTCACGGACGGCGAGGCCACGGCGCTCCTCCTCGTCGACCTCGGCGCTGGACGGAACCGCCTCGGCGCCTCAGCGCTCGCGCAGGTGTACTCGGCGGTCGGCGACACCCCGCCCGACGTAGACGACCCCGCGCTCCTCGGCGGCACCTTCGCCGCCATCCAGGCGCTCCACGCCGCGGGACTGCTGCTCGCGTACCACGATCGCAGCGACGGCGGCCTCTTCGTGACCGCCTGCGAGATGGCCTTCGCCAGCGGCGTCGGGCTCGAGGTCGGGCTCGACGGACTCGGCGGAGACGCGCTCGCCGCCCTCTTCACCGAGGAGCTCGGGGCGCTGCTGCAGGTCCGCGCGCGCGACGTCGAGGCCGTGCTCGCTCGGCTCGAAGCGCACGGCCTCGCCCGCGGCCGGCACTGCCGGCGGGTGGGGGGGCTCCGCGACGACGACCGGGTCGTCTTCACCCTCGGCGACCGGGAGATCCTGGGCGCCACCCGGACCGAGTGGCGGCGGATCTGGTCGGAAACCACCATCGCGATGCAGGGGCTGCGCGACGACCCCGAGTCGGTGGCGATGGAGCAGGAGCTGCTGTCGGACGCCACCGATCCGGGGCTCTCCGTGGTCCTCACCTTCGACCCCTCCGAAGCGCCGTCGCCCCCGGGGTACTCGACGCCGGCCGCGGCGCGCCCGCGGGTGGCAATCCTGCGCGAGCAGGGGGTCAACGGCCAGATCGAGATGGCCGCGGCCTTCGACCGCGCCGGCTTCGCGGCGATCGACGTGCACATGACGGACATCCTCGAAGGAAGGGTGGACCTCGCCGACTGCCGGGGGCTGGTCGCCTGCGGGGGCTTCTCCTACGGGGACGTCCTGGGGGCGGGCCAGGGCTGGGCCAAGTCGATCCGCTACCACGCGCGCGCCCGCGCGACCCTGGCGCGATTCTTCGAGCGCCCGGACACCTTCACGCTCGGCGTCTGCAACGGCTGCCAGATGCTCGCAGCGCTCAAGGAGCTCATCCCCGGCGCGGCGCACTTCCCCCGCTTCGTCCGCAACCGCTCCGAGCAGTTCGAGGCGCGGCTGTCGCTGGTCGAGATCCTCGACAGCCCCTCGGTGCTGCTCCAGAGCATGGCCGGCTCGCGGCTACCGATCGCGGTGGCGCACGGCGAGGGCCGCGCCGGCCTCACCGAGACGGAGGCGGCCGCCGGCCTCGCCGACCGCGTGGTGTGCCTGCGCTACGTCGACCACCATGGCCACGCGACGGCTCACTACCCGGAGAACCCCAACGGCTCCCCGGGCGGCATTACCGGCCTCACCAGCACGGACGGACGGGTGACGCTGATGATGCCCCACCCGGAGCGGGTGTTTCGCACGGTCCAGCTCTCCTGGTTCCCGCGCGGGCTAGCCGACGAGCGCTCCCCGTGGCTGCGTCTCTTCGAGAACGCCCGGCGCTGGGTGGGGTGAGCGACGCCGCGCGACGCGCCTCAGGCGAGCGATCCCCGCTCGAGCAGGTCGCCCACGGCGTGGCGCAGCAGGCGCAAGGCCGCGTCGCTCGGCTCGATGAACTGAAGACCGCAGGTGCCGAGCGCGACCGACCGGTACCGTAGCGCGGCGCGGATCTCGCAGGGGGGGTCGCGCGGGGCCTGGAGCCGGATCTGCACCTCGGCACCGACGGGCAACGACTCGATGGTCGAGGACAGGAGCAGCTTGATGCCGCCGACGCTCAGATCGACGAGCAGCATCCCCTCCGTGATCTCGCCGGTGTGAAGCTCAGCCCGGACCTCGTAGTCGGCGGTCGGCCGCACGCGCACGTACTGACGCCGCTCCTGCCCGGCCTTCTGCTGCCACGCCACGGCACGACTGTATCACAGGAGCCGCGCTCGGAGAACGACGGTCGCCCGCGGTGGGGCCCGCCCTCGCGCCAGCGAAGCGCCACACCCGCAGCGGGGCTGATGACGACTCCGGAGCGGCAGCCGATTTGATTGCCGCGGAAGATCAACGACCTAGCGCAACGAGCGGGCAGCAGATCTCGCCCCAGGCGCCCTTGGCGGGCCGATGGGTGCCCTAGAGCAGCAATCAGGTTGATTGCTGCGACAAATCAACGACCTAGGGACCCGC
>CAYOLF010000037.1:50659-53736 GCA_964404725.1 uncultured Polyangiaceae bacterium | reverse complement strand
GATCGACGATCACCCCCTCGCTCAGGAGCCCCACGACGTCTCGCCAGCCGAGCCCCGAGGTGAGCCCCGAGCTCGCGGTGCGCCTGCGGATCCGCGCCGATCGCCTGCGCGCCCACCTCGAGCAGCTCCCGCCGGCCAAGCGCGCCGTGATCGTGCTCCACGACCTCGAGGGGCTCCCCCTCGCGGAGGTGGCCGCCGTCGTGGGCGCGAACGAGCGGACGGTGCGGTCGCGTCATCGGGACGCCCACCAGCGCCTCGGCGCGCTCCTGCGTGCCGATCCGCTCTTCGAAGAGGAGGCCGCGCCGTGAACGATCTCGACGCCCGATTCGATCGCGCCCGCGCCGCCTGGGAGCGGGATCGTCCGGACGACCACGAGGTGCAGGCCGCCGTCGATCGCCTCCGGCGCCGGCTGGCGCGCCCGCCTCGCCGCCGGCGCCCCGCGCGCGTCGTCGCGCTGCTCGCCGCGGCGGTGCTCGGGGTGGGGATCGCTCACGCCATGGCGCGCGCGTTCGGGTCCTCGGTGCCTCGGGACGGCGCGTCGCCGCCGGCGGCTTCGGCCATGGTCACGGCCCGCCACTCCCTGCCCGCGGCGGCAGCGGGCGCGAGCGTCGCGCCCGCCGTCACCTCCACGGCTGCCCCCACGCCCGCTGCGCCATCGGCGTCCACCCCGTCGTCACCCGCGGTGCGGCCGGCCGGTGGCGCCCCCGTCGGGGATCGGGTGGGGGCGGCCGCCTGGCACCGGGTGGACGCGGCGCTCGCGCGCGGCGATCGACCGACGGCGCGCGTGGAGCTCTCCGCGCTCGCCGCGAGCGGCGACCCCGTCCTCCGCGATCACGCCCGACTCTCGCTGGTGCAGCTCGCCGTCGCCGAGGGGGACTGTGCTCGAGCCACTACCGCGGCGGCCCCGCTCGCCACCGCCAGCGACTCGACGATTCGAGCTCGCGCGCGGGTGCTGGTCGCCGGCTGTGGGCGGTGAGGGGCCCGCGGCGGCCGCCCTCTCGGGGGCTGGCGGCGCGCGACGGCGAGCACCGCGGGTCATGGGTTGACGCCGGCGGGGCGCGGGCAGCGCTCGTCCTCCGGGGTCGTGCCGCAGTCCTCGCCGCTGACCGCCGCGCGATCGAAGCGGGTGCCGTGCCGGACGCAGTACGATCCGACGAGCTGGCGATCGGTGGCGGTCGCGAGATCCGGGACCAGGGGCTCGCAGGTGAAGCCCTCGGGGCAGTCGCAGTAGCGAGCGTTCCGGTCGGGGCCGTCGCACCGGCAGGAGCAGTACACGGCGGCGTCCCGCGGCCGATCCAGGCTCCAGGCGGGGACCGGGACCCCTACCGAGTCCTCGGGGCGATCGCCCGTCGTCTGGGGGATGCGGCACCGCTCGGGAGCGGTGCCCGGGAGCGCGAGGTCGGCCTGGCGCTGGCCGAAGGGGCAGGAAACGCGACCCTGGAAGTGGTTGACGAGGCAGAGCCGTGACTCGCAGCCTAGCGACGCCGTCTCGACGCTGACCTCGCCGAGCGCGAAGCCGCTGAAGGTGGCGTCGTACTCCTCCTCGGGTAGGCAGGGATCGCCCACGCCGCCGCCGGGGTCGCAGGCCCCCGCCGCCGCCATCGCGGCTACCAGCGCCCAGCACCCCACGCGGATCCGTCGCCGCTCGGCCATCGCCTCGTCTCCTTCCGGCGCGCTCACGCGCGCGCCGAGGAGTGAGTCGTTGCGAGCCCGGGAAAGGAGCAATGCCGAAGTACGGCCGTCACCCGCGGCGGGCGGCTCGCCGCCGGCCGACGGCGAGCCCTGCGGCCGCGAGCAGCAGCGCGAGCGCGCTGGTGCCGGTCGAGCCCGCGCCCGCGGCCCGGCAGCCGCTGTCGTCGGTTTCCGCCGCGGCGCTCGCGGTCGCATGGATGTCCGTTTCGTCGTCCGTCTCGTCGGCACCGTCGGCCTCGCCGCTGGCGCCGCCGTCGCCGCGGGGTGCGGCGTCACCGTCCTCGTTCTCGTCCTCGGCAACCGGCCCCATCCCCGCTCGGCCGCTCACGTCGGAGCCGCCATAGTTCGGGCCTGCCGTGTCGGAGTCGTCGTACTCGTCGCCCTCCACGGCGACCCAGCCTTCAATGGCGCCGACGATCCCCGGCGGCAGGCAGCTTTTGTCCACGCCCACCCAGGCCCCGGGCAGCTCGTTGTCGTTGGGCACGTCGTAGCAGGTCCAGTCCCCCGAGCAGCCGGCGTCGCTCGTGCAGGGCTGGGGCGCGGGGAAGCAGTAACCTTCTCCCTCGTCGACCGGTTCGCACACCGTCACGGGCTGGCAGTCCTCGTCTCCGGCCGGGCAACTCGACACCGTGCAGACCTCGCTCTCGATCGGGAGGCAGAGGTTGCGGTCCTCGCACTCGGTGTCGGTCGCGCATGGAGTGAAGGCGAAGGTGCAGAGGCCGCTCATGCACGCCGAGGCCTCGGGGCACTCCGCGTCGGTCGAGCAATCCAGGGGCACGCCGACGCACTCTCCGGTCGTGCTCTCCTCGGACGGCCGCTCCGTGCAGTTCCCCTCCGTGTCACACACGCCGATCGACGGCGGATCGTTGAACTCACACTCGTAGTTCTCGTCGCAGTCGGTGTCGGCGGTGCAGGGCCGGCGAGCGATCACGCAGGTGCCCGTCGTCTCGGCGTCCGTCCCCGGGTCCTCGCCCGACCCGCTGCCGGGGTCGGCGGACGGCAGCGCGACGTCGGCCTCGACCTCACAGGCGTAGCCGTCGCCGCACTCGGTGTCCGCGGTGCAGGGATCGCCCTCGGCGGCCAAGGCGGTGGAAACCAGCGCGCCCGAGGCGAGCAGGGTGACGGCGAACACACTGGAACCGCGAGCAGCGTGAAGGATCGAGCGCATGGGCCTCCCGGCGCCGCGACGGAAGAGGGCGGCGACCTTCCGAGAGTCTGGCGAGTCGCCCGGGCGCCGTCCAGGAAACCCGCGCCGATTCCAGGTTCCCACTCGGACTGGTAGCGCGCGGGGCGCGCCTCCCCCGGCCGCGGGTGGGGCCGGAGGACCCAGCCGCGGGTTTGGGGGAGGCCGGCGCGGCGGAGCCGCGACGGGTGGGGGCAGCTTG
>CAYOLF010000037.1:47484-50559 GCA_964404725.1 uncultured Polyangiaceae bacterium | reverse complement strand
CCGCGGGTTTGGGGGAGGCCGGCGCGGCGGAGCCGCGACGGGTGGGGGCAGCTTGCGCGCGCGCTCGCGCTCTGGAACACCTCCCCGGGCCGCTGGCGCCGGAACCCGGCGACCTGGTGGCGGTGACGGTCGAGGATTTCGGAGAACAGGATCATGAAGCTTGCCCTCTACGGCGCCACCGGGCGCATGGGACTCGCCATCGCGCGGCTCGCGCGGGCCGCCGGGGATCTCGAGCTCGTCGGGGCGGGGTGCGCGGCCGACGACCCCGCGGTGGGGCGCGACCTCGGCGAGCTCGCGGGGCTCGGGACGCTCGGGGTCGTCACCGGCCCGGACCCGGCCGCCACCGTGCTCGGCGCGGACGTGGTCATCGACTTCTCGACGGCCGCGGCCGTGGCCGGGATCGCGGCGGCCGCGGGGCGCGCGGGGGTCGCGCTGGTGAGCGGGACCACGAACCTCGACGCAGCGGCGCACGCCGCGCTCGAGCGGGCCGCGACGGCGGTGCCCGTGCTCTGGGCGCCGAACATGAGCTTCGGTGTGCAGGTGCTCGCGGAGCTGGTCGAGCAGGCGCTCGGGCGCCTCGGCCCCGAGTACGACGCGGAGATCGTCGAGATCCACCACCGGAGGAAGGTGGACGCGCCGAGCGGGACCGCGCGGCGGCTCGCCCAGGCGGTCCGGGCCGTGCGGCCCGAGGCGCGCGAGCTGCACGGACGGGACGGCGAGGTCGGCGCGCGGCAGCGGGACGAGGTGGGCGTGCTGGCCGTGCGCGGCGGCGACGTCATCGGCGACCACACGGTCTACCTGCTCGGTCCCGGTGAGCGACTCGAGCTCACGCACCGCGCGCAGAGCCGTGAGGTGCTCGCCCACGGCGCGCTGCGCGCCGCGCGCTGGATCCACGGCAAGGCGCCGGGGAGCTACGCGATCCGCGACGTGCTGGACGGCTGAGCCCGCCCGCCGCGGTCAGTCGTCGTCGTCGTCGTCACGCGTGGGCGGCGCGGGCTCGCTCGGGCGGCGGCGGCGGCGCTTGCGGCGGCGCGGCGCGGCGGCCTCGTCACCCTCGGCGGCGGCCGCCCCGGCGGGTTCGGCTGCGGCGCTCGCCGTCGGGGCCTCGTCGTCGCGCTCCGCCCCGTCGTCGGTCGGCTCGCCCGGCTCGTCGACCTCCGCCTCCGGCAGCGCTGGCGCGGGGGCCGCCCGCCTGCGGGCGCTGGCCGCCGTCCCGGTGCGCTGGCCTGTCTGGCGCTGGCCCTTGCCCTTCTTGCCCTTGCCGCGGCGGCGCCGGCGGCCACCGAACTCGGCGTCGACGTCGCGATCGCGGCGGCGGTCCTCGTCCTCCTCCGGCTCGTCCTCGGTCGCGAAGGCGTCGCCCGCGAGCGCTGGCGCCCAGCCCGCGGGCAGACGGCGCTGGAACGCCCAGTACAGCCCGTACGCCCCGAGCAGGATCCCCGGGATGCTGAGCAGCTGCCCCATCGACAGCATCTCCCAGCTGCGCTCGAAGTCGGTCTGGTAGTCCTTGAAGAACTCGACGATGAAGCGCCCCACGAAGTAGAGCACGAAGAAGAGCGAGATGAGGGCGCCGCGGGGCCGCTTCTCCTTGCCGAGGGCCCGGTCGAACAGATAGAGCGAAAGCAGCACCAGGAGCCCCAGCGTCACCTCGTAGAGCTGGCTCGGGTGCCGGTAGATCACCGTCTCGTCGTAGCCCCAGCAGTCGAGGTTACCGGACTGGCATTTCTCGGCGTAGTCGGCCGCGCGCATGCCGAAGGCCTTCCAGCAGCCGGCCGTCTCCGGGCGCGCCTCGCAGGTCTTGGCGAACAGCACGCCCCAGGAGCCGTCCTTGACCTCGGCGCCGACGATCTCGGAGTTGAGGAAGTTGCCGAGGCGCACCAGCGTCGCCCCGAGCGCGGCCGAGAAGGCGAAGCGGTCGGCCCCCTCGAGGAAGGGGACGCCCCGCCGCGCGGTGAACAGCCCCATGGCGAGGATGAGCCCGATGGTCGCCCCGTGGCTCGCGAGCCCGCCGGTCCAGATCGCGAAGACCCACATCGGGTCGGCGAGGGCCTTGTCGAGGTCGTAGAAGACGACGTGCCCGAGCCGGGCGCCGGCGAGTACGCCAATTACCCCGAAGACGATGAAGTCCCCCGCCTCCTCCCGGCCGCCCCCGCCGCGCCGGATCTGCCAGTCGAGCAGCCAGTAGCCGCCCAGGAACACCACCACGAAGATGAGCGAGTAGTAGCGGATCGCCACCCAGGGCTGCCAGGCGGGCCAGTACGCTGCCGCGATGAGGGCGCCGACGGCCGCCACGATGCCGAACCAGACGCCGCCCCGATCCTCGGCGCGGTGAGAGGCGAACGCGAAGAGGCCGGCGAGGATCGCGACTGCGATCATCACCATCCAGAACGGCGCCGGTAGGACGAACCCGAACGCTTCGGGATCGGGGCTCCAGGTGAACTTCGGCAAGGGGGGCTCGCTTTCCTTCGTCGCGCGGGTGCCGCGCGCGCGCGCGAGACTAGCCACGGGGCCGGGCGCCGCACAACCCGGCCGCTGGCTCCGGCCCGCAGTCTGGCGCGCCGAGCGCCGGGGTCAGCGCGCGAGGGCCGCGGGGGCGGGCGCGGCGCCGGAGAGGTGGGGGACGAGCGCCGCCGCGCCGAGGGCGAGCAGCGCCAGGCCGGCCGTGCCGAGCGCCGCGCGGCGCAGCAGCGCGGGACCGAGCTCGGCGAGCGCGGGGGTCGCGGGCAGCAGCAGCAGCAGGGCGAGGGCCGCGTGAAGCGCGTAGGCCGCCAGCCCCAGCGCCGGGTACAGACCCAGCGCCACCGGCCCGACCAGCGCGGCCGTCACGACCAGAGGCAGCCCCCAGGCCACCACGGCGAGGCGGCGCGCGACCCGTTCGGGAGCCGTGGCCCAGACGCACGCCCCGAGCGCGCCCGCCAGAGCCGGGACGACGAAGAGGTAGCTGATGCCCGGCGCCCAGACCGCGGTCGCCACCCCGGCCAGCGCGGTGAAGGACTGGTGACCGGCCCCGAGCGCCGCGCGCCCGGCTGGGGCCGTCAGCGCGGTCGCGGCGAGCGTCGTCGCGAGCGCGAGCGC
>CAYOLF010000037.1:46206-47384 GCA_964404725.1 uncultured Polyangiaceae bacterium | reverse complement strand
TCGAGCGCGCGGAGCAGCCCGAGGGCGTTGGCGCCCTGGTGCTGGACGCTCCGAAGGTCCAGGTGCGCGCGGTCGTCGCGCGCCGTGTGGTAATGCTCGACGCCGCCGATGAAGGCCAGATCGAAGCCCGGAATGCCCGCCTCGGCGAGCTCTGTCAGGTCGGTGTCGTTGGGCAGCAGCCGGAACACCTCGCGCTGCACGCTGGAGGCCAGGGGTCGCGGCAGGGCGCGCGCCGGCAGGAAGCTCGAGGCGCCCCGTGTGGTCCGGAAGAGGTAGCTCGGGCCGCGTGTGCCGCGGGCCTCGAGGTTGATGGCCGCGACGACGCTTGCCGCCTCCGGGGCCTCCCGGGCGAAGGCGCGGGCGCCGAGCATCCCCAGCTCCTCGCCGTCCGTGAAGAGTAGGAGGAGGGTGTGCCGGAGGGGCGGCGACGCGCGGAGGGCGCGCGCGAGCTCGAGCATCGAGGCGACCGCGATCCCGTCGTCGGCCGCGCCCGGGCCCATGGGCACCGAGTCGTAGTGGGCGACGAGCAGGAGCGCCTCGGGTCGTTCGCCGGGGAGGCGACCGAGCAGGTTGGTCACCTCCGCGCAGGCTCCGTGGCGGCCGCAGATCCGGTGCGGCGTCGCTTCCGAGGCGACGCCGAGCTCGCTCAGCGCGTGGCGCAGGCGCTCGAGCACGCGATCGTGCTCGACGCTGCCGACGGGTCGCGGCAGCTCCTCGGGCGCGAGCCGCTCGAGCCGCGCCATCGCACGATGGGCGGAGAAGACCGTCGGCGGCGCCGTGACGGGCAGGGCGCGCGGGGGCACGAGGCGCCACGCCACCAAGGCGAGGGTGGCGGCGAGCAGCCCCAGCGCGAGCCAGGCGTGCGCGGGCGCGCGATCGGACATGGGGTCAACCGGGAGCGCGGCAGCGCCCGGGCGGCACCGTGGGGCGTCCGTTCCAGCGGGAGAGGTACGGCGCGAGCCGGAGCCCCGTCTCGACGGCGTCCGGGCTCAGGAAGCGCACGTGCAGGTGGGTCCGGTGGCCCCAGGTGTGGCGGATCGGCGCCGCGCGCCGGTCGGTGCCCCCGAAGATCTCGGAGAGCCACGCCGGATCCTCGCCGGCCTCCGTCGCATGCTCGACGAGCAGCGCTTGCACGGCCTGGTCCACGAAGACGTATTCGATCTCGCCGTCCGCGAGCA
>CAYOLF010000037.1:43828-46106 GCA_964404725.1 uncultured Polyangiaceae bacterium | reverse complement strand
ACCCAGGCGTTCTCGGGCGACTCCACCACCCAGAGCTCGTCGTCGGCGAGCTGCACACCGTTGAACAGAGCGCCGCGGTTGGGGGCGCCGAGGGACGCGGCGCCGAGGTCGCGCGGGGCGAGCGCGACGCGGCAAGCGAGCTCGCTCGCGGGCACCCCGTCGAGTGGGTGCCGGGGGGGCGTGATGAGCACGGTCGGCAGCACGACCGCGGGGGACGCGCCCGGTGCCCGCTCACCGTCTCCGCGGGGCTCGCCGAGCCCGGCGCGCACCGGCGCCGCGCCGGACAGGCCCGCGCCGAGGAGCCCAGCGGCGAGCAGCGCCGCCGCGCGTCGCGCCCATCGCTGGTGCGCGCGCCCGTCCGGGCGGCTCGTCCCGACCAGGTCCACGTCGGGGATTGTAGCGCAATGCGTCGTCGGGCGTCAGCGGCGGCGGCAGGTCGGGCGCTCGCGCCCGCGGCAGAGCGGAGTACCCTGGCGTCCGATGACGCCGTCCCACCTGCTCCAGCAACGCATCATCTGGGCCGCCCTGTTCCTGGCGACGCTGCTGTACCTCGTCGTGGGGCTAGTCATCGAGCTGCCGCCGCTGGAGGAGCCGGTGCCGCCCTTCCTCCCGCTGCCGCTCGGGCTCGCGGCGGTCGTCATGCTGGTCGTCGGGATCGTCCTCCCCGAACGGCTCTTTCGGCCGAGGCTGCTCGCGCTAGGGCTCCCGATCACCACGCTCGCCCCCGACGCGGCGCTCTTCACCGATCGCCCCGGCCGCCGCCGGCGCTTCGCCGACCCGGCCACTGCCCGACAGCGAGCGATCCCGGCCATGAACATCGCGCTCATCCTCCCGCTCGCGCTCGCCGAGTCGCTCGCGATCATGGGGATGATGCTGCTCCTGCTCGGGTTCGGCCCCGCCCTCGCGCTGCCGTTCTTCCTGGTCGCCTGGGGCTGGATGCTCGCGCGCTTCCCCACCGCGAAGCGCCTCGAGCGCGTGCTCGAGGTCGCCTACGACGCCGATCTGACGGCGCCCGACCCGGCAACGTGAGTCACAGCCCGAGCTGGGGCAGGAGGGCGTCGTACTCGGCGAAATCGGCCGCGTTGGCCACGGCGACGCCGCCCGACCAGGTGAACATCGCCTCGCCCCACTCGCCGCTGCCGGTGGGCTCCCAGAAGAAGGTGCCGCGGCCGCGCCCGTCGGGCAGGTTCTTCATGACGAGGTTGGCCTGCGTCCGCTCGGGGTTGTACTCGGCGATGATGAAGTCGAGGTCGTCGTAGGCGCTGTCGCTGGCGAGCTGCTCGAACGTCGCTTGCCACACGCTCGGCTGCCCCTGGAAGGCGACGTAGCAAGACAGGCCGAGGATGTCGAAGTCGACGTGGCGCCGGACGGCCTCGCCCACCCACCAGTCCGCCGCGCCGTGGTTCTCGATGTGCAGGACGATCTCGATCGCCGGGTCCACCTCGCGCACGCCCGCGATGCCGGCGCCGAGGAGCTGGGCGAGGTTGTCCCAGTTCGAATCGGAGGAGCTGCCGCCGAACGGGGCGGCCTGGACGTTGTTTCCCCAGCAGTCGGTGCTCGAGTTCGGGAGGTGCACGAGCATGCCGGGCGTGATCTCGTTGCCGATCTGCACCATGTCGGGGCGCGCGCCGGCGGCGATGGCGGAGGCGATGACGTCCTTGGTGTAGTCCTTCACCAGGGTGGCGAGCGCGTCGATGTTGGCGGCGTCGCGCCAGGGGTCGGGGATGATCTGGTTGCCCGGGTCGGCCCAGTTGTCGCTGTAATGGAAGTCGAGCAGAAAGCCCATGCCGGCGTCCTTCACCTGCTTGCCGTAGGCGATGACGTGGGCCTTGTCGCCGAAGGCCTCGCTGAGCCCGGAGCAGCCGTTGGCGTTGGAGGCGTAGCCGTAAGGGGCCAGTGGATCGACGAAGGTCTTGAGCCGGATGTAGTTGAAGCCGTGCGCCTTCAGCAGATCGAAGATGCTCTTCTCCTGCCCGTCGGTGTCGCGGTAGCGGGCGCTGGACTGCTGCGTGTTCGAGATGTCCGCCCCGAGGATGAACGGCACTGTGGTGTTGCCGCCGCTCGCGCCACCGGTGGACGTTCCGCCCGTCTCGGCGCCGCCCGTCTCCGTCCCGCCTGTCGGCGCGCCGCCCGTCTCGGTCCCGCCCGTCGGTGCGCCGCCGGCATCGGTCCCGCCCGTCGGCGCGCCGCCGGTTTCGGCCCCGCCGGTGCCGAAGCCGCCGGTCGGGGCGCCGCCCGTCTCCGCGCCGCCGGACCGGGCTCCACCGGTAATGGCCCC
>CAYOLF010000037.1:38864-43728 GCA_964404725.1 uncultured Polyangiaceae bacterium | reverse complement strand
CCCCGCCGGTCGGGGCGCCGCCGGTCGGGGCACCGCCGGTACTGGCCCCGCCGGTCGGGGCGCCGCCCGTCGGGGTACCGCCGGTACTGGCCCCCCCCGTCGGGGCGCCGCCGGTCTGGTTGCCACCGGTGCTTGCCCCGCCGGTCTGCGCGCCGCCGGTCTGCGCGCCGCCGGTCTGCGCGCCGCCAGAGCTAGTGCCGCCGGTCGGGGCGCCGCCAGAGCTGGTGCCGCCGCTCTGCGAACCGCCGGCCGGGCTGGCACCGGTCGCGGGCTCGGACGGGCCCGACCCCGGATCGCCGCAGCCCCACGCCGTCCCGAGCAGCAACGCCGCCCCACCGCAGGCCCAGATCCGCCGAAGCGCCATCAACGTTCCTCCTGTGCCCCCGAAGTCTGGCGCGGGGAAACGGATCGGTCACGTGCCGGAGCGAGCGCCGGTCTGCCTTCGGAGGTCATGTTCCCACCCCCGCTGCGGCGAGCTGCCGCTCGATGGCCTCGGCCCAGCCGCGGTTGGCGAGCGGGCTCGCCGGGCTCGGGTGAAGGATGGCGACGATCCGGACGCTCCGGTCGGAGAGCGCCGCCCGGGCGCGCGCCTCGGCGAACGCGCCGACGCCGATCACCGTGGTCGGCGCGAGCTCGTCCACGACCTCGCGCAGCGCCTCGTCGCACACCGCGTAGAGCGCCTCGCGCTCGGGGCGAGCGAGCTTGTCCGGCGTCCGGTTCTTCGCCGGAGGCTCGATGAACAGTAGCGGGCAGTAGTTGACCACGAAGAACCGAGCGAAAAACTGCTCGGGGGTCCCGAACCGGTCGCGCGCCCAGCCCCAGAGGCGGGTCCCGCTCACCTCGGAACGCCGGCAGGCGAACCCCTCGATCGGTCGCGCCGGGTGCTCGGTCGCGGGGCGGCCCACCGGGCCCTCGATGCGGAGGAAGCCGCGCACCGACGCGACGTCGCCGAAGGGCACCCCGGTCTGCGCCATGCCGAACGGCCCCGGGTTCATGCCGAGGAGGAGCGCGCGCCCGCGCCCGCTGCCCCAGCGCTCGAGGTACGCCTCGTGGGGCGCCCGCGCGTAGGTGAGCGGATCGTAGACGTGGGTCACCGGGGCGGCGAAGGCGAGACGATCGACCCGCGCGGCCAGCCGCCGGCTGATCTCGACGAGCGACATGCCCAGCCCCATACCGCGGGCCCGGCCGCCGGCCAAACGCGCCCCTGCTACCGGAACGCAGCGCCTTGCGCTAGCGTCCGGCCGTCGCTCGGGGCGTCGCCCAAGGCTGGCGGCTGAGAAGCACCCGTCGAACCTGATCCGGCTCGCACCGGCGGAGGGAAGCGACGCCAACCGGCGTTCGACCCCTCACCTGCCGCGGCGCGCGGGCAGGCCCGGTCAAGAGGAACGCCACGATGAATGACGCACCGCTCCCGCGCTCCGGCGCCGCGAACCCCTCCTCGCGCGCGCTCGGGACCAACCCGGGCTCGTTCGCCCGCGCGCCCGACCTCGGAGGTCCCCGGGCCTTCGCGTCGCCGGACGCGCCGGGCATGCCCGCCCCCAGCGACCGCACGGCCTGGGACTTCCTGCCGCCGGGCTGGCGGCGCGAGGGCGCGTTCGCCGTCGCCCCGCCGGGCTTCGTCCCCGTCACGCAGCTCGAGCACGCGCGGCTCGGGAGCGTCACCCCCGAGATGCGGCGCGTGGCGGAGCGCGAGCCGCACCTCGCCCCCGAGCAGGTGCGCGACGAGGTGGCCGCCGGTCGGATGGTGATCCCCGCCAACCGCCGCCACCTCGCCCTCGGCCTCGACCCGCTCGCCATCGGCCGCGCGTCGCGCACCAAGATCAACGCCAACATGGGGGCGTCGCCGGTCGCCTCCGGCACCGCGGCGGAGATCGAGAAGCTCGAGTGGGCCCTGCGCTGGGGGGCCGACACGGTGATGGATCTGTCGACCGGGGGGGACGTGGACGCCTGCCGCGAGGCGATCCTCCGGGCCTCGCCGGCCCCCATCGGCACGGTCCCGATCTACTCCATGATCCTCGACCGGCGCCTGGAGGAGCTCGACTTCGACGCCATCCTCGCGGGGCTCCGGCACCAGGCCGAGCAGGGCGTCGATTACTTCACCGTGCACGCGGGGGTGCGCCGCGCCCACCTGCCCCTGGCGGCGGCGCGGCTGATCGGGATCGTCTCCCGCGGCGGCTCGCTCCTGGCCCGGTGGATGCTCGCCCGCGGCGCCGAGAACCCGATGTACGAGCACTTCGACGCCATCTGCGACCTCTTGCGCGAGCACGACGTCACCTTCTCTCTCGGCGACGGGCTCCGCCCCGGGGGGCTCGCCGACGCCACCGATCGCGCGCAGCTCGCCGAGCTCTCCACCCTCGGCGAGCTCACCGAGCGCGCCTGGCGCAAGGGCTGTCAGGTGATGATCGAGGGACCTGGCCACGTCCCCTTCGACCAGATTGAGTACAACATGAAGCTCGAGCGCCGCCGCTGTCACGGCGCGCCGTTCTACGTCCTCGGGCCCCTGGTGACGGACGTGTTCCCCGGCTACGACCACATCACCAGCGCGATCGGCGCGACCGCCGCCGCGTACCACGGGGCGGCCATGCTCTGCTACGTGACGCCCCGGGAGCACCTCGGACTGCCCCGGCGCGAGGACGTCAAGCAAGGCTGCATCGCCTACAAGATCGCGGCGCACGCCGCCGACGTCGCGCTCGGCATCCCCGGCAGCCGCGACTGGGACGACGCCATCACCCAGGCCCGCGCCGCGCTCGACTGGGAGCGGCACTTCGAGCTCGCCTTCGACACCGACCTGGCGCGCGCCTTCCACGACGAGGATCTCGAGGAGCGGACGGATTACTGCGGCATGTGCGGCCACGACTGGTGCGCCGTCCGCCTCTCGCGAGAGGTCCGCGGGCTCACGGGCGGCGGGACCGCCGGGGCGCCGAGCGCCGGGGGCGATGGGCTCGCGGGGCGACCCGGCGAGCCGCTCGCGCGCCCCGCCGCGCCGCGCTGCCCGCTCCCGAACGGGCCGCGTGGCGCGCGCGAGTGAACGGAGTGGGACCGGGGCGAGGTCCGGCGGCGGCGGCTAGCTCTCGCGCAGGAGGCCTCGCAGCTTGGCCGGCGGGATCCGGTACTCGGTCCGGCAGTAGTCGCAGTTGATCTCGACGGGGTTGCCCTCGTGGAGCATCGCCTCGATCTCCCCGCGGTCGAGCGTGGCCAGCGCGGACATCACCCGGACCTCGCTGCACCAGCAGCGGTACTGGATCGGCTGCTCGCCGAGCTCGGAGCGTGAGAGCTCGTCGAGCAGCCGGTCGACCAGGGACCGCGCGGAGAACTCGGGGGCGGTGACCTCCGCGGCGAGGGCGCCGAACGCCGTGAAGCGGTCGAGCATCTGCCGAGTCGCCGCTGCCCCGGCCTCGGGCAGGCGCTGGACGAGGAAGCCGCCGGCCCCCACCACCCGCTCGCCGTCGAGCACGGTCGTCACCTGGACCAGGCTGGTGACCTGCTCGGAGGTCTGCATGTAGGCCATCATCGCCGAGGAGAGATCGCCGCTCGCCGGGATCTCCACGACGCCCTGGTTCAGGCTCCCGTTCGGGAGGGAGCGCATGAGCTGCAGGAGGGCGCCGGGACCGAGCCCCACCTCCGAGCGACCGCGGGCGAGCTGCACCAGCCCGCGGGCATCCCCCGAAGGGTGCGAGTCGGCGACGATGGTGCTCTTGCCGTCCGTGCCACGCACGATGCCCTGCACGCGGTAGCCCGGGGCCATCGTCTCCCGAAACAGGACGGCGCCGGTGACGAGCTCCCCGAGCGCGCGCCCGGTCGCGCCGGACACCTGCTGCGCTGAGAGCGCTCCCGCCACCGTGTCGGTGGTGCGCGCGGCGACGATCCGGAAGGAGCCGTCGTCGAGGATGGTCCTGAGGACGCTGTCAGCGGGTCCGGTCATCGGGCCCGAAGCTAGCGCGCGGGGCGCGGCCACGCCATGCGGGCGCGCGCCTTCGTCGGGCCACTCCCAGCACCCGGCGGCGCGTCAGCGCGGCCGCCGCAGCTCCTCCTCCAGCTCCTCCGGCTCGAGCGGTCGCGAGAGGCAGTAGCGCCCGTCCAGCCAGTTGCCGAGATCGACGAGCTTGCAGCGCGCGGAGCAGAAGGGGCGGTGGGGGAAGTCGTCCGGGAGGTCGTGGAGCTCCCGTTGGCAGATCGGGCACTTGACGGTCACCCCGCGAGTGAAGCACCTCGTGGCCGGCCGTGGAAGGCGCTCGGCCCCGTCACTCCGCGGTGAGCGAGCGCGGGGATGGGCGCCGCTCACTCACGGCGCCCGCCGCGTCACGCGCTCACTGGCAGGACCAGGCCACGTCCCCACCGCCCGCGAACTCGCAGGTGCAGGTGGTCTGCCCGAAGGGGCACTCGAGGTTGAGCTCATCGAACGTGCAGGCGTCGCCGTCCTCGGGTGCCGTCGCCGGGCAGGCGTCACCGGCGGTGCCGCAGGCCCACTCGAGGCCGCCCGGTCCCGCGGGATCCTCGCAGGTGCAGGTGTCGCCGTCGAAGTCGCACGACTGCCCCTCCTCGGTGCACTCGTCACCGTCGGCGGGCGCGGTGTCGGGGCAGACGGCGGGGGCCGCGCAGGACCACTCCAGGACGCCCGGGATGCCCGTCCCCTCGCAGGTGCAAGCGACGTCGCCGTACGCGCAGTCCTGCCCGTTCTCTTCGCAGCCGTCACCGTCGGTAGGCTCGGTTTCGGGGCAGACGGCCGCGGCTTCGCACGCCCAGGTGTCGGCCTGGGGCCCGAAGGCGGGGCAGGTGCAGGACGTCTCGCCGTAGGAGCAATCGAGCGGCCCGTCGCAGTCGTCGCCGTCGGTCGGTGCGCTCTCGGGGCAGGCCGGAACGTTCG
>CAYOLF010000037.1:0-38764 GCA_964404725.1 uncultured Polyangiaceae bacterium | reverse complement strand
CCGTCGCAGTCGTCGCCGTCGGTCGGTGCGCTCTCGGGGCAGGCCGGAACGTTCGCTGCTCCGGCGTTCCCGCCGGCCTCGATGCCGCCCGTCGCCGCGCCGCCGATCTCCACGCCACCCGTGGCGAACCCGCCGGTTTCGGCGCCGCCAGCGTTCTCCCCGCCGATCTCCATGCCACCCGTGGCGAACCCGCCGGTTTCGGCGCCGCCGGCGTCCTCCCCGCCGGCTTCGAGGAACGGGAACGACCCAGGTCGGAGTCGGGCCCCCGGGCCTGGCCGCCGCAACCCGGCCGGTCCGGTCTTCCGTCCTGCACGGCCCGTGGCCCGTGGACGATCGTGGCGGCTCCGGGTAGCATCCCGCGTCCGCATCGGGGTGCCTGAACATCCCTTCCCCAGGGCCGACCGAGTCCGGGCCGCCTCGATGGGGCCTTGGCCGGATGGTCGGCAACCCCGGTGAGGGTGCCCGTCACCCCACCTCCGCGACCGGGGGGCGGGCGGCACGTGCCCCGAACCCGACCCCACCCGAAGGCCCGCGCGCGGCGCGTCCGGTGTCCTTCTGCAACCCGACCCCCACGGATCTGACCGACATGCCCGAACCCAGCGCGAAAAAGTCGATGGACGAGATAATGGCCCTCTGCAAGCGCCGGGGCTTCATCTTCCAGGCCTCCGAGATCTACGGCGGCATCAACGGGTTCTGGGACTACGGGCCCCTCGGCACCCAGCTCAAGAAGAACCTGAAGGACGCCTGGTGGAGCGACATGGTCGTGCGCCCCCCGGTGGGTCCCGACGGGCGCGACGTCTCGATGGTGGGGCTCGACTCCTGCATCATCCAGAACCCGCGAGTCTGGATGGCCTCCGGTCACGTCGGCGGCTTCAACGACCCGATGGTGGACTGCAAGGAGTCCAAGCGCCGCTATCGCGCCGACCACGTCCAGATCGTGACCACGCCGGGGGTGGACCGCGCGTATTCGTTCGTCGAGGGCGACGACGCCGGGCGCGACAAGGCGCTCAAGCTGCTCGCCAAGCTCGCCAAGCGGAGCCTGGAGCCGGGCGAGGTCGTGGTGACGCCGCTCCCCGCGCTGCCGAAGGAGCGGCTGGCGACGACGGTGGGGCCCGACGCGAAGGAGCCGGGGACGCTCACCGAGCCGCGCGCGTTCAACCTGATGTTCAAGACCTACGTGGGCGCCACGGCGAGCGAGGACGACGTCGCCTACCTGCGACCGGAGACCGCGCAGGGGATCTTCGTCAACTTCAAGAACGTGCTCGACACCTCGCGCGTGAAGCTCCCGTTCGGCATCGCGCAGATGGGGAAGGCCTTCCGCAACGAGGTCACCCCACGAAACTTCACCTTCCGCTCGCGCGAGTTCGAGCAGATGGAGATCGAGTTCTTCTGCCACCCGCAGGCCACGCGCCAGTGGTACGCCTTCTGGCGGGACCTGCGCGTCGCCTGGTGGCGCAGCATGGGGCTGCTCAGCGAGAACATGCAACTCCGGGAGCACGACCGAGACGAGCTCGCGCATTACGCCAAGGACGGGGCCGGCACCAGCGACATCGAGTACCGCTTCCCCTTCACCTCCCCGGGCTTCGGCGAGCTGGAGGGGGTCGCCGATCGGTCGAACTTCGACCTGACGCAGCACCGCGAGCACTCGAAGGTGAAGCTCGAGTACTTCGACGCAGAGACGAACGAGCGCGTGGTGCCGCACGTCATCGAGCCCTCGGCCGGGGCCGACCGCGGCGTCCTCGCCATCCTGTGCGAGGCCTTCACCCCGGACCCCACGCGCCCGAGCAAGGTCTACATGAAGTTTGCGCCGCGCGTCGCCCCGCTCAAGGCGGCTGTGTACCCGCTGGTGAACAAGGACGGGATGCCCGAGATCGCCGAGAAGCTCTACCGGGAGCTGAACCTTCGTTTCGGATTCGTCGAGTACGACGCGAAGCAGAGCATCGGCAAGCGCTACGCCCGCATGGACGAGTCGGGCTGCCCGTTCTGCTTCACGGTCGACGGCGAAACGGCTGGCGACCAGGCGGTGACCGTCCGTCACCGAGACACGCAGCAGCAGGAGCGGATCGCGATCGATCGCGTCGGCGACTGGCTCGCTGCGGCGCTCGCCGGTTGACCGGGGGCCCGGCGATGGGCCCGCGCGGTGGCGGCGGCGGCGCTCGCCGCGCGGCGGCGCGGATCCCGCATCTGGACCATAGCGGGCCAAGAATCCACGTGGAAATCCCCACGTCAACAGCCGCCCGAGGGAGCGTCCCGGCGGCGCATCTCGGAGTGATCTCGGCCTTGTGCAACTCTCCTGTGGCACACCCGACCGGTGTCCGCGGGAGGCGTGCGTGCGCAGTCCGGACTTTGCTGGGGACGGGATCTGAGCTAGCCTTGACCGATACGAGCGCCGTGACACGGTGTTCGTCGGGTTGGACTGCAGGATTATGGCGGTAGGGGAATCGATCGGGTGCGCGACTTCGGCGCTGATCATAGCCTGCTCTGGCGGCCTGGCCGCGACGAGGGCTATGACGTCGCCCGCGTCGTCGCGCCGGGAGCGTGGGTCGGTCCTCCGCCCGTCACGACGCCATGCGAGGAAGTAGGGACACCATGCGGCTAGGTTCAGTTCTGGGCACCGTGATCTTCTCTGGGCTCATCCTCGGGGCAGCCGTCAGCTGCACGGAGGAGGACGACGGCGACGGCAACGGCAACGGCGGAGACGCGACCGGCGGCGCCGTCCTCGGCGAGACGGGCGGTACCAGTGCGGGCGCCAACGGTGGCGCCGACAACGAGGGCGGTAGCGCAGACGGGACCGGCGGCGAGACCATCGAGGCGCCGGCCTGCGAGTTCCCGGAGGACTGGACCGACTGCGGCGCGACCGCGGTGTCGGCCGACTACCGCACGCCGAACATCCTGCTGGTGGTCGACAAGTCCGGCAGCATGGAGGACCCGATCGGCGACGTCTCCAAGTGGGAGGCCATGCAGACGGCGCTCAGCGATGCCCTCGGCGACGTCGCCGACGACATGAACCTCGGCCTCATCCTCTACCCGGACAACCCGGGCGGCACCGTGGCTTGCGAGGTCCCGGAGGGTGAGGACGCCGTCAACGTCGAGGTCGCTCCCGCAACGGAGGCGGTCGACTCCATCATCGGCGCGCTCCAGGGCACGGCGCCGGGTGGTGGGACCCCGACGGCCGATGCGCTCCGGCGCGCCTACGACTACTTCGTCGACGGCGCGGGCGCGGATCTGGAGGGCGAGAAGTACGTCCTCCTCGCCACCGACGGCGGCCCGAACTGCAACGCGTCCCTCCGCTGCGAGGCGGACGAGTGCACGGTCAACCTCGACGGCAAGTGCGACTCGAGCGGCAGCTGCTGCGAGACGACCACCGGCGGGTCCCTCGGCGACCGCTGCCTCGACGACTCCGACGTCCTCGAGCAGATCTCCCAGCTCGCGATGCGCAACATCCCCACCTTCGTCGTGGGCATCCCCGGCACCGAGGTCTACGCGGACTACCTCGACGACTTCGCCGTCGCCGGCGAGCGCAACCTGGGCGGCGACACCGAGTACTACGCCGTCTCCGCCGAGTCGGGCGTGGCGGGCCTGACGGCGACCTTCCAGGCGATCAGCACCCAGCTCGTGCGCGACTGCGACATCGAGCTCAGCGAGGCTCCCCTCCAGGCGAATCTGGTCAACGTGGCTGTCGACTGCGTCCCGATCAACCGGGACGGCGAGGAATCGGGCTGGGAGCTCTCGATGGATCCGCCGGTCATCACGCTGCGCGGGGACATCTGCGACGACGTCCGCAACCGCGGCGCCGAGCGCGTGGACGTCGTCCTCGGCTGCCCGGTCATCCGCTGACCGAGCGGCGTCCGCCGGACCCGCGGCGTCGGCTGCCGGGTCCGGCGGCTCATCCAGGAGCGAAGGGAACCGGAAGCATCGAGAACCGGGGCTGGTAGGTCGGAAGGCACGGGCGCATGGCGGCGAGCATTCAGCGGTGTTCCGGGAGTAACCCCCTGAGCGCCCGGCTGGGCTCGGCGCTCGGTTCCCGTTCCCACTGGGTCGACCGGACACGCGGCTCGGTGGGGTCGCTCCGCTCCGGGGGGCGGCGCCCCCGACGTCTTTCGTCAGGTCGAAGGTCGGCCCGTTCGCTGCCATCCGCGCCGTGGGGAGCGGTGTCCCGCGCTCCCCAGTGGCCAAGCCAAGCTCATTTTCAACCGTGAGAGGATCCCCCTGCCATGACGCTCAATAGGCCCAATCGCATCTTGTTCCACGGGGCGCTCACCGTCGTCCTGGGAATCGCCGCCGTCAACTGCGCCGAGGAGAACGATGACGGAGACGGCAATGGCGGCCAGGGCAACTCGGCGACGGGCCCGACCGGCGGCTCCGGGGTCACCGGTGGCGGTGGCACGGCGGACGGCGGTGACGAGACGGACAACACGGGCGGCTCGGGCGACAGCTCGTCGACGGGTGGCCGCACCACGGGAGGGGGTGGCAGCGGCACCGGCGGCAGCACGCGGCCGAACGTGGCCCCCTGCGAGGGCCTGCCGATGGACACCTACGTGAACATTCTCCCCACCGGCGGCACTGGCGGTGATGCCGAGGGAGACGCGGGCAGCGAGAACGAAGCCGGCAACCAGGGCGACGCCGGGAGCAGCCAGGGCGGCGCCGGCGGCGCGGAGGACGTGGAGGATCCCACGGGCGGCTCGACGCCGGTCGACCCGGATCAGCCGAACTGCACTGGCGTGGCCTTCGAGGTCGAGGGCTCCCCGGTCGATATGTTCATCCTGATGGATCGGACCATCTCCCAGAGCTACCTGGTGGAGGGCACCGGAGACTCGCGGTGGGAGGTGATGACGGAGGCGGTGCGCCAGTTCACGGAGTCCCCGGAGGTCCTCGGCAGCGGCCTGAACGCGGGGATCGTGTTCGAGAACGCCCATGGCACCTCGGATCCGGAGATCGAGTGCAACGTCGCCGACTACGCCATCCCCACCGTGCCGATGGGGCCGATCGCGGAGACGGGGCCGGATATGGTCGCCGCGATGGAGAACACCGCCCCGGCGGGCAAGACGCCGCTCATCCCCGCGGTGGAGGGGGCGATGCAGATCGCCAAGGCCTGGCAGGAAGATCACCCCGAGCGGACGACGGTGCTCGTGCTGGTGGGCGACGGCTACCCGACCATCTGCGACGAGCAGGATCCGGCCGCGTTGGCCGCCATCGTCGGTGAGGGCTACCAGAGCCAGCCCTCCATCCGGACCTACGCCATTGGCGTCGGGGCCTCCTCGGAGCTCAACCTCGACAATTACGCCCGGTACGGCGGCACCTCCGACGCGGTGATGATGGAGTACGAGGACGCGATCGACGCCTTCGCCAAGGCGATGCTCAACATCACCAACTCGTTCATCCCCTGCTCCTACGCCGCCCCCGCGCCCCCGCCGGACCTCGACGTGGACTTCACTCAGGTCCAGATCGTCTACACCCCGTCCGTGGGCAATCCCGAGGAAATCCCGGCGGCGGGGTCAGCGGCCAACTGCGAGAACGGGGGATGGTACTACGACAACCCGGTCACCCCCACGACCGTGATCATGTGCCCCTGCTCCTGCGCGAACCTGGGTGCGGGTCGGATCGAGGCGCGGTTCGGCTGCGCGCCGCGCCCCCCGCTCGACTGAGTCGGGGTCGAGCGATCTGGGGGCCTGAGCCGCGGCGCGCCAGGGTGCACGCCGCGGCTCGGCGCGTACGACGCCACTTCTTCTCGGAGCGCCGCGCCGTAACGGCGCGTGACTCCCTCGCAGCGCCGGCGGCTGCCCCTCGCCGGGCCGGCGCTCGCCCACGCGTTCCCCGCGAAAAAACACGACGCGGCGAGGGGCGTTCTCGCGCCCTCGCCGCGTCCGCTCCCCGCTGTGGCTCAGCTCGCGGCGCCGGCCTGGCCGGCCGCGCCCGCGGTGCTCGGCGCACCGGCCGTGCTCACGGCGCCCGCGGCGCCCGCGGTGCTCACCGAGCCCGCGGCGCCCGCCACGGCGGGTGCTCCCGCCTCGCTCATGGCGCCGGCGGCACCGGCCACGGAACCGCCCGCGCCTGCGGTCATCACACCGCCCGCGGTCGGCGCGCCCGCGACCGGGGCGTCACCGCCGGCTCCGGCGACCGGCCCCACTCCGCCCATGACGGCGCCGGCCTGGTTCAGACCACCCTCGCCGCTGGTGCCGCCGTCGGCCGGCTCGCCACCGTCGGCCGGCTCGCCACCATCGGCCGGCTCGCCACCGTCGGCCGGCTCACCGCCGTCACCGGCGCCGCCCGTGCTCGGGTTGCCACCGGTAGCGAAGCGTCCGCCCGTTCCTTGGCCGCCCCCGCCGGTCCCGGACTGGGCGACGCAGCGCCAAGCGCCGTTGTTGCAGGTGCAGACCGTCGCCCCGCCCAGATACTGGCAGGTCTGGGTGATGGACGTGTTGCAGGTCTGCCCGTTCAGCGGCAGCGACGCGGGGCAGAGCGTGGAACCCGTGCCACCGGTCCCCGCCGTCCCGCCCGTGTCGTTCCCGTTGTTGCTCTCGTTATCGTCGTCGTCCCCTTTGCAGCCCACGGCTGCCACGGTGCCGCTCAACGCCATCGCGACCAAGAAGCTCCTCATCGCCTTCATCGTAAGCACCTCTCCTTATACCCAGATGACTCCCTGACGCGATTTTGTACTCCTGCAGGGGACCCTTCGCAACCCGGGCTGCGCGTCGTCGGCCGCCCTGCTCCAGTCCCGACGGCGCCGCGTCGCCGACCGCGTCGCGCGCGGTGCCGGCGCGCGGGCGAGCGATCGGCATTGCGCCACGCGCGACGGGAGCTTCGTCGGAAACCCCACGCTGGAGCGGCTCGAGCCGCCCCAGGGTGAATTCTCCGATCGTGATGGAACGTCGTCGCCGCGTCGCCATGCGCGGGACCTCGCGGTGGACCGGGCTCGCCCGGGACCTCCGGCGGCGACACCGCCCTGGCGCCGGCTGCGGACTCCCCACAAAAAAAAGCCGGGGCGCACCCAGGTGGGTGCGCCCCGTTCGACCGGCGACGAGAGCTCTGGACTCGGAGGGGAGGTTCTTGGGCTCGGCGGGGAGGCCTCGACGAGAAGGGGGATCGAGGGGCCGCGCCGAGCGCGAGGAGAGGGACGGTACGCCCGGGGGCTGCCGGGCGCGCAGAGCCCGCGTCGCTGCTCGGTCTGTCTCAGGGGCTATGGCTTCGCTTCACCTCCTTCCAGGAGCATCGGATGAGCTCACGATGAGGATGACCAGGCCATTGCAAGCGCCGGGCCAGCGCCGCAATCGCCCCGATCGCGCCGGATGGCCAGCATCCGCACCGCCGCTCCCTCCTGATCGCGCCACGACGTCGCGCGGAGCCCTCCCGGCGCGCCAAAGTGGCAGCGCGCCGTCGCGCTCACCCGTGGAGCGCGTCCGACGCCGCCGCCACGGTTCGTTCGATGTCGTCGCTCGTGTGGGCGACGCTGAGGAACGCCGCCTCGAACTGTGACGGCGGCCAGTAGACGCCGCGCTCGAGCAACCCCGCGTGGAACCCGGCGAACCGAGCGCGGTCCGCCCCCGCGGCGTCCTGCCACGAGCGGACGGGGCCCGGGGTGAAGAAGAGCGTGAGCATCGACCCCACCCGCTGCACCACGCCGACCACGCCCCGATCGCGGAGCGCCCGCTCGAGTCCCTCCTGGAGCGCAGCCCCGCGTGCCTCGAGCCGCGCGTAGGCGGTCGCGTCGAGGGCTCGCAGCGTCGCGAGCCCGGCGCTCACCGCCACCGGGTTTCCGCTGAGCGTTCCGGCTTGGTAGATCGGACCAAGCGGCGCCACGCGGGACATCGCGTCGCGTCGGCCGCCGTAGGCGGCGAGCGGCATGCCGCCGCCGATCACCTTGCCCAGGCAGGTCAGATCGGGGGTGAGCCCGTAGCGCCCCTGCGCGCCCCCGGGACCCACGCGGCACCCCGTCATCACCTCGTCGAAGACGGACAGCGCGCCGTGAGCGCGACAGAGCTCGATCAGCCCGGGGAGGAAGCCGGGCTCGGGGGGGACCACGCCCATGTTCCCGGCCACCGGCTCCACGATCACGGCGGCGATGCGCGGCCCCTCGCGGGCGAACAACTCTCGGAGCGCGTCGAAGTCGTTGTACGGGGCGGTGACCGTGGTCGCGACCATCCCGGGCGGAACGCCCGCTGAGTCGGGGACCCCGAAGGTCGCCGCGCCGCTCCCGGCCTTGACGAGCAGCGCGTCGGCGTGGCCGTGGTAGGCGCCGTCGAACTTGACGATCAGATCGCGCCCGGTGAAGCCCCGCGCGACGCGCAGCGCGCTCATGGTCGCCTCGGTCCCGCTCGACACGCACCGGACCAGCTCGAGCGAGGGGTAGCGTTCGCACAGCAGCTCCGCCAGGTCGACCTCGAGCGCGGTGGGGGCGCCGAAGGAGAGCCCGGCGGCCGCGGCGCCCTGCACCGCCGCCACTACCTCGGGGTGCGCGTGCCCGAGGATGGCGGGGCCCCAGGACCCGACGTAGTCGAGGTACTCCGCGCCGTCCGCGCCGACGAGGAACGCGCCATGACCCCGCGCGATGAAGACCGGGCGGCCGCCGACCGCGCGGAAGGCTCGCACGGGGCTGTTCACGCCCCCGGGCATCGCCGCCTCGGCACGCGCAAAGAGGGCCTCGGAAACCGGATCTGCCATGCGGGACCTACTCGTGTGAGCGACGGGCGCGATCGTTCAGGAGCGCCATCCAGGCCGCGATGCGCTCCCGGGCGTGCTCGGGCCACTCGAGACGGGAGAGCCGCGAGAGCAGGTGCGGCGTGTGGTCGCCGGCGCGAGAGCGCTGCCCGAACACTTCGGCAGCGGCCTCGAGCGACTCGAAGGCCCGGTCGCCGTCCCCGACCAGCACGGCCCACCACGCCCGGGTCAGGTGCAGGTGCTGCCGCGGCTCGGCCTCCTGGAGCCGAAAGGTCGCGCACTCCTCGAGCAGGGCGCCGGCTCGCTCCGCGTCGAAATGAGCGAGGAGGACCTGGCACATGAGGAGCTTCGACTCCAGGACACCCCACGGGTCGTCCATTTCGCCGTAGATCGCCAGGGACCGGTCGGCGTGGAGCTCGGCGAGGTCGACGTCGTCGGTGTCGAGGGCGATCATGGCGAGCAGCCGCTCACACGCCGCCTGCCCGCGCGGGGTGCGGAGCGTCTCGAAGGCGGAGAGCGCGTCCTGCGCTCCGCGCTCGGCGCTGTTGTAGTTCATCAGGCGGTGCTCCACGTGCGCGAGCGAGGTGTTCGCCTGGGCGATCCCGAGGCGATACCCGGCGCGCTCGAACTCGCTCCGCGCTTCCAGGGTGAGGCGCCGGGAGCGCTCCGTCGCTCCCTCCGAGTGGTCTAGCCAGCTCAGCAGGAGCAGGCATTGTCCGCGCCCGAGCGGCTGGCTCAGCTTGGCGAAGTGGCGCTCTGCCCGCTGCGCGCACCCGCGCGCAGACTCGTAGTTGCCGAGCAGGTACTCGATCTCACCGGCGGTCGCCTCACACTGCGCCATCCCCAGCGCGTGGTCCATCTGCGCGAAGATCGCGAGCGCCTGGCGGACCTGCGTCAGCCCCTCTGCGCTGTTGCCCCGCTCGCTGGCGAGGTGGCCGAGCTGCCGGAGCGTGTGCGCGTAGCTCTCCTGGTCCCCGACCTCGAGGAAGATCTTGCGGGCGATCTCGACGTGCGCGACCGCGTCGTCGCTCCGCCCGACGTGACGAAGGGCCTCCGCCTGCCAGCGGTGGCGCAGCGCCAGGGAGCGGCCGGTCAGGTGCCCGCGCAAGAACTCGAGATCGGCCAGCGTCGCGATCGGCTCGCGGGCGCCGTTCCACGCCTGTTGGAGGAACTGGAACAGGAGCTCGGCGGCGTCGTCGGGCTGGCCCGCGGAGAGGAGGTTGGTGACGCGGAGGCGGATGAGGCGGCGCGTGTTGGCGAGGGGGTGCCCGGTGAGGGCCTCGGCCGCGGCGGCGAACACCCGCTTGGCGTCGGGCCGCTCTCGGAGCCGACCGAGGAGGTGCTCCTGCAGCAGCGCGTGCGGGAACGTGTAGCGGCCGGGGCCGCGGGGCAGGATGATCTCCGCGTTCTGCAGGCTGACGATGGCCTCGTGCGGCTGCAGACCGACCGCGCGCAGGAGCGGGACCAGGACGCTGCGGCGCACGTCCGAGCCCAGCGCCGCCACGGCGTACGCTGCCAGGTGGTGCTCGTCGCGGACGCTCTCCACCCGGCTGTCCCAGAGCTCGGCGGTCGTCTGCGGGCGCACCGCGAGGACCGCGGGCGGCACCCGATAGACCCCGTCGACGAACTCGAGGTTGCCGGCCAGCGCCCAGGCGTGGAGCTGCTGCAGGGCGAACAGCGGGTTGCCCCGCGAGCGCCGGACCGCCTCGCTGGCCGCCTCGCCGTCCAGCGGGAGCGACGCCCGCACCAGCGCGGAGGTCGTCTCGGAGTCCAGCGCCTTGACCGAGATGACCTCGCCGTCGAGCGTCTCGCGGAGCTGGCGCAACCGCTCGGTTGCGTCGGGATCGATGTTCACGTCCTCGGAGCGGACGGTCGCGACCATCACGATCCGCAGGTTCGGCTCCTCCGCGAGGAGCCGGGTGAGCCCCTCGATCGTGTGCGCCGGGGCGTAGTGCAGGTCGTCGAGCCAGAAGAGCAGGGGACGTTCGCGCGCGATCCGTTTAAGGGCGTAGCGGATCACGAGCCGCCGCGTCTCCAGCGTGTCGAGCGTGAACCGGATGCCGCTCGGACCGACCGGGGCCTCGGCGCTGTTCTGCGCCGGCCGCAGCCACTCGGCGACCCCGGAAACCCAGGTGCAACCCTTCTTGTCGGACGGCTTGATGCCCCATCGGCTCATCAGGGAGCGTTCGATGGTGTCGCGGTCAGCGCGCTCGAAATTGAGCCAGTAGCTCACCGCGCCCATCATGCCGTCGAGCGAGGACGGCACCTTCCGGTAGCGGGAGCGCAACGGCACCATCGTCCCCTCCTCGTGGACCACCTCGCAGAGCCATTCGGCGGTGCGGCTCTTGCCGACGCCGGCGGGGCCGAGCAGGATGACGAGCCGGTGCGGCGAGCCCTCGCCGTCGATCACCTCGTCGCACATCTCCCGGAGGCGCTGCCGGACGTCCTCTCGGCCCACGAACGGCGGCGGTCGCATGCGGAGCAGTCCGGCGGAGTGGCTCCGGCGTTCGACGGGCACCGCGGGCGGCACCTCACCCCCGTCGGAGGCGATGGGCTCGAGCTTCCGATCCGGCGGCGTCGGGAGGCGAAAGACCTCCGGCGGGACGTCCGCCCCGGGGCGCCAGGTCGCCCAGGTCGAGCGGGCTTCGGCGGCGAACTCCCAGCGCTCCCAGGGGCGCTTGGCGAGCAGGCGAGTGACGAAGGCGACGACACCGTCCGGGATCGCCGTCGTCGGTACGAGGGGGAGGGGCGCCTCGTAGGCGTGAAGCCGCAAGAGCTCCTTGGACTCCCCGACGAACGGGGCCGAGCCGGAGAGGAGCTTGTAGAGGACGCAGCCCAGCGCGTAGAGATCCGTGGCGCCCGAGACATGGTGCATCTCGTGCTGGATCTGCTCGGGGGCCATGTAGCCCGGCGTGCCCGCGCCGGCGTGTGGCGTGATGGCGACCGATTTCGCGCCGTCGAGTCGCTCGTCGTGGAAGTCCTGCTTCAGCCACGCCAGGCCAAAGTCCAGGATGCTGACGCCCGGCGGGTGCCCCTCGATCTCCTGGACGAGGATGTTGGAGGGCTTGAGATCGCCGTGGACGATGCCACGAGCATGCGCGTGGGCCAGCGCCCCGAGGATCTGATCCACCACCGACCAGATGAGCGGGAACGGGAGGCGAGAGTGCGTGAGGTCGTGGAGCGAGACGCCGGTCGCCAGGTCCATGACGAGGAACGGCATCCCGTCCTCGAGCTGGCCATAGTCACGCGCGCCGACGATGCCGGGGTGGTTAAGGGCCGCGAGCGCGCGCGCCTCCTTGTAGAACCACATCAGGTACTCGGCGGCGAGGCTGCTGTCGGGCACGATGACGCGCTTGAGCGCGACGTGGGTGCCGGTGGCCAGATCGTGGCACCGGTAGACGATGCCCATGCCACCCTCGCCGATGACCTCGAGCACCTCGTAGCGATTGCCGATGACGTGACCGGGGAGGACCTCCCGGACGTCGCCGGTCGCGTCGCTCGGATCCGGTGGGGTCGGCGGCGGCGGGACGCTCAGGGGTCGAGGAGGGAGGTCGCGCCGGGGTCGCTCGAGCGACGCCTCGACCTCGGGCGGCCCCTCGCCGGCGCCGGGCCTCCACCCGTGGATCGCCGCGACGGACGACATCCGAGTGGCGGGCTCCTCCGACGGCGCCGGCGCTGGGTCGGCGTCCGCGTCCGCCGGGTCCGCGGCGGCGCCGGACGGCGCGGGAGTGGATGCGTTATCGACCTCGAAGGACATGGCCCAGGCGGAGTGTATCCGCCGGCGGCCGGTCGTCGAGGAACGGCACTGGAAGCGAACTGCTGGCCGGCCCGTGGCGCTCGGCACCGCGTTTCAGGACGGTTTCGCCCGCCCCGCGGCGCCGGCTTGCCGTCTGGTGCGGCCGGCGGCACCCAGGGTACTCTCCGCCCATGCCATCGCTTCGCGACCCGACCCTCAGCGCCGCCGACCCCCAGATCCACGCCCTGATCCAGCAGGAGGAGCAGCGCGAAACCGACAAGATACGGCTCATCGCGAGCGAGAACTACGTCTCCCGGGCCGTGCTCGAGGCGTCGGGCTCGGTCCTGACGAACAAGTACTCCGAAGGATACGCGGGCAAGCGCTACTACGAGGGTCAGCAGATCATCGACCAGGTCGAGACGCTCGCTTGCGAGCGCGTCAAGGCGCTGTTCGGCGCCGACCACGTCAACGTGCAGCCGTACAGCGGCAGCCCCGCGAACCTCGCGGTCTACCTCGCCTTCTGTCAGCCCGGCGACCCGATCATGGGGATGGGCCTGCCCTTCGGCGGCCACCTCACGCACGGCTGGAACGTCAGCATCACCGGGCGTTACTTCCAGAGCCATCCCTACGGTCTGCGGAGGTCCGACCACCGTATCGACCTGGATCAGGTTCGCACCATCGCGCGGGAGCATCGCCCCAAGCTCATCTGGTGCGGGCTCTCCGCCTACCCCAGGCTCGTGGACTTCGCCGCCTTCCGCGAGATCGCCGACGAGGTGGGCGCCATCCTCTGCGCCGACATCGCGCACATCTCCGGCCTGGTCGCGGCGGGTGAGCACCCGAGCCCCGTGAAGATTGCCCAGGTGGTCACCACCACGACCCACAAGACGCTGCGTGGCCCGCGCGGCGGCATGATCATGTGCGACGAGGCTTACGCCAAGGACATCGACCGCGCGGTCTTTCCAGGTCTGCAGGGGGGCCCGCACGACCACACCACGGCCGCCATCGCCGTCGCCGCCCGCGAGGCGAGCCAGCCCGAGTTCAAGGTGTACGCTAGGTCCATCGTCGCGAACGCGCGGGCGCTGGCGGAGGGGCTGCTCAAGCGGGGGTTCGACCTCATCACCGGGGGAACAGACAACCACCTGCTCCTGGTCGACCTGACCCGCAAGAACCTGAGCGGGCGCACGGCGGCGAAGGCGCTGGACGCAGCGGGGATCGTCTGCAACTGCAACGCCATCCCGTTCGACCCGCGCAAGCCCTTCGATCCGTCGGGCGTTCGCATCGGCACCGCGGCGATCACCTCGCGGGGCATGGGCAAGGACGAGATGGAACGTCTCGCCGGGTGGATCGAGCGGATCGTGGCCAGCCCCGACGACGCGGCCCTCCAGGCGAGGACCGCCGTCGAGGTGCGGGACCTCTGCGCCGGCTTCCCGCCGCCCGGCATCGTCGTCGCGTGACGCTGACACGTGCGGGCGCAGTCGCCTGACGCTCGCCGCGTGGGGCCCCATTCAACGTGGTCGTGGTGCTCACGGCTCGGGCGCCGCGGGTGGCTCGTCCGGGCTCAACCCCAGCCGTCGCAGGATCTCCGCCCCGTTCGGGCGTCGTTCCGGCGCGCGCTGGAGCAGGTCCCCGGTCAGAGCGTCGAGTGCAGCCGGAACCCCGGTGACGAGGGCGCCGGGCCGTGGGGGATCCAGCGTGCGTTTTCGCACGACGACCCCCTGGTCGTCGCCGGTGAACGGGAGCGCCCCCGTCAACGCCTCGAACAAGAGCACGCCGACGGAGTACCAGTCGCTGGCCGGCCCGCGCTCCCCGCGGTCGTGCTGCTCGGGCGCCATGTACGCCGGCACCCCGGCGACCGCGCCGCGGCTCGCACCCCGGTCCGTCTGGTGCTCCACCAGCCCGTAGTCCAGGACCACCACGCGCCCGTCGAAGGCGAGCCGGACGTTTTGCCGCGTCAGGTCGCGGTGGACCAGGCCGGCGCCGTGCAGCGCGGCGACGGCGGCGACGAGCTGGGGCAGGGCGTGCTCGAGCCGCACGAGACCTGCCGGTGTACAGGGGGCAAATTCCGATCCTTCCGCCGTCGCGGCACGCCGCACCCCCGCCCGCACGGTGGACACGAGATCCGCGCCCTCCACGAGCTCGAGGGTGAAGAACGTCTCGGTCCGCTCGCGGAATAGCTCCAGCGGGCGGGCCAGGTTCGGGTGATCCAGCCGGCGCAGGAGTTCGAACTCTCGCGCGACGCGGTCTCGGTGCGCGGCCGACCGACCGCGGGGGACCTTCACCGCCACGCGCACGCCCGTGCGCCGATCGCGCGCTCGGTACACGTGGGCCCAGTCGCCGCTCCCGAGAAGACCCTCGACGACGAACCGAGCGTCTTGACCGATCGCAGTCGGAGGCTTCGACACGGACGCCCGCGTGACCCTAGAGCGGCAATCGGTTTGATTGCCGAACCGATCGGTCTTCTAGCACCCTTCTGCGCGCGGCGCCGTGCGCGGCCCCCGCCTCGTCTGCGTAGCGGAGGCATTGGGCCTCCGCGCTGGCCCCTGCTAGGCTGGGGTGCGGCCCCGGGCGGTGCTCCTCTCGACGGCGGCGCGCGGTGGTTCGGTGGTTCGGCGGAGGCGAGGATGACCAAACGGAGTGGCCCCTTCTCTCTGGCGGTGGCGATGAACGGTGCGCGGTCCGCGGCGAGGACGCTCTCGCTCTCGCTCTTCATCGCGGGTGCTGGCTGCGCTGGGCTGGCCGTTGCAGGGTGTCGACCCTCGCTCGCGCCGCACGTGGAGGAGGGGACGATCGCCGTGGCCGTGGTCTACCAGGAGCAGCTCCACGCCTCGCGCGGCGCGTACACCCGGCTCTCCTTCGGCAATCCTCCGCCCCACCTCCAGATCCGGATCGAGGAGACCCAGATCGGGAGCTTCGGGAGGTTCTCGCTCGACCTCGACCAGGAGGGGCGCACAGTGGGCGCCGTTACCCTCGGGGAGCGAACGCTCGACGTCGTAGAGGTGTCCCCCCTTCAGAAGGAGGGACGGGTGAGCACGATGGTGCTCACCGTCGCTCAGCAGGGCGTCGGGTCGAGGGTGATCCCCGCGGAGCTCGTGGCCGTGGGGTGGCCCGATCGTGGGCGCTGGTCACGCAAGTTCGGCAAGCCGCTCGCCCGGGCGGGGTCGAAGGACCGGCTCGAGGACGTCTCCGCGCTCAAGGCCGAGTTTCGAGTCGCCATGGCGCGTGAGCTTGCCGCGGCCACGCTCGTCGAGACGCCGAGCGGCTTCACGGTTTCGCACGGTGAGCGTGACACGACGGTAGACCTGCAGCGCATGGTGCCGATCACGGTGCAGGGGCAGGCGCGCGCGGTCATTGGCCGCCTCGCCGCGCTGGCTCGCTACAAGCTCGAGCGCCCGATCGAGCCGGTGGCGGAGGGCGCAGTGTCGACCCGGGGCAGGGCGGGCGACGTATTCTGCCTGCTCGCCCCCGAGGGGCCGTTCTCGATGCTGTCGCGCTCCGAGCGAGACGCCCTCGTCACGCGGCCCGCCGCGCCGGGGCTGGTCGGCGTCTACATCGTCGACTACCCCGACCACTTCGAGCTCCTGAAGCAGGCGGAGGTGTCCTCGGTCGGCGTGCCGCCCGCCGCGCTCGAGCCGCTCTCGGCCAAGAACCTCCTCGAGTCGGTCGGTCCCATCTATCGCATCGACGTCGGTAGCGGGGTCTACCTGATCTCCTCCGCCGGCTTCTTCGACTCCAGCCTGCTGATGGTCCCGGAGGTGTGGGCAGAGGTGGACCCCGTGCTCGCCGGTGACCGAGTGGTCGCCGTCCCCGACCGTGACGCGCTGATGGTGACCGGCGCCAATAACTCGAAGGGGATGGAGATCCTGCTCGCCGCCGCGCGCGCCGCGGGGGATAGCGAGAACCCCGTCGCGTCGCACCTCCTGATCTGGCGTGACGGGCGCTACGAGCGGTCCCGCGCGAACTGATCCTGGATCGGCGGCCTCTGGGCGGGCCACGGGGCATGCGGGTGCCCCGTGCGCCTCACAGCGCGCGTACCGCCTCGGCGGCCTTCAGCGCGCTGTCGAGGGCGCTCGGGCTGAAGCCGACGAGGAGCCGCCCGCGGACGTCGATGATGGGGATCTGCGCGGTTGCGGGGAGGTTCGAGGCGCGAAGCTTGCGCTCGAGCTCGGCGCGCGCGAGCGGATCCGCCTCGATGTCCTTGTGCTCCACCCGCACCCCCCGCTGCCGCAGGTACCGCTCCACGTCCTTGCAGGGCTTGCACCAGTCGGCCCCGTAGACCTGGACGACGAGCCCGCCGGCGGGGGCGGCGCCCGACGCCGACGCTGGCGGCGGGACGGCGCTCGGCGCGAGCGCCTCCAGCCGGGCCTGGCGCCGCGCCGCACCGACCTCCTCCCAGGCGGCGCGGCTCCGTGTCTCCACCGGGTAGGTGCCGTCGGGGCGCTGCTGCCGCAGGTCGGCGACGTAGACCAGCTCGCCGGTCCCCGCCTCGCGCGTCGTCTGGACGACCCGGACCGCCGCGCGTGCCTCCTGCGGGACGTCGGCGATGCGCTGGACGACATGGAAGTCGCCCTGCGCGTCCGCCCACGTGAGCAGCAGCGATGGCGTGTCGTCGCGCAGCCGCAGCGGCTCGAGCTCTGCCGCTCTCGGGGTCGAGGCGCTGGTCCCCCGGGGGTCGTCCGGGCGCCGCGGACAGGCCACCAGCCCCAGCCCCACGACGACGAGGAGCGCCAGGTGGTCGAGCCGCGGCATCCCCGCGGTAATAGCCAACGCCGCCCGCTCGCGCA
This sequence comes from uncultured Polyangiaceae bacterium, assembly GCA_964404725.1. Classification (GTDB taxonomy): domain Bacteria; phylum Myxococcota_A; class Polyangia; order Polyangiales; family Polyangiaceae; genus JAFGBI01. Next base: position 21,592 of record CAYOLF010000037.1, on the reverse strand, counting down.
ACGCGGGGCGCGCGTCGGCGACCGCGTGATACGCAGGACCTTCGTCAAAGCGGGCGGTCTCCAGTGCCGTCGCCGGCCAGCTCCTCCGACAACGCCGTCCATTCAGAGAGGAGCCGATCGAGCGTGGCGCCGAGGGCGCGCTCGCGCTCGGCCAGCTCGTGCAGCGCTTCCCAGCGGTCGCCGGGCGCCTGGGCGAGCTCGGTGCGCAGGGCGCCGAGCTCGGCTTCGCAGGCGCTGACCTCCGCCTCCAGCTGCGCGAGGCGGCGCTGTTTGCGCTGAAGCTCGCGCGAGGCGGTGCGCCGCTCGCGGCGACGCCCCGCGCCCGTGGCGCGCGCCGACGCCGCGGTCTCCGTCGCGGAGTCGTGGGTCAGGCGCTGCCGGCGCTCGAGCATGGCGAGGTAGTCACCGAAGCTCCCCTCGTAGACGTCCAGCCCGTCCGCGCCGAAGGCGACCGTTCGGGTGGAGACGTGCTCCAGGAAGCGACGATCGTGCGAGACGAAGATCACGGTGCCAGGGAAGCGTTGCAGCGCCTCCTCCAGGATCTCCGCTGCCGGAATGTCGAGGTGGTTGGTCGGCTCGTCGAGCAGGAGCCTCGGGTTCTCCGGCCAGGACGGTCCCTAGCGCCAGGCGGCCCCGTTCCCCTCCCGAGAGGCTCCCGGTGGTCCGCTCGAGGTCCGCCGCCTCCGTCAGCTCCGCGATCGCCTCCGGCTCGCCGCTCGCCGCGGCCTCTTCGGCGTCCCGCAGCGCCGCCTCCAGCGCTGCCAGGGGGGCGAAGCCCTGCCGGAGCGTCGCCCGCACCGTCCCCGCTGAGTTGGCCTCGTCCGACTGCCGATAGAAGCCGAGGCGGGTCCCCTTGGCGCGGACGACGGTGCCGGCGTCCGGCGCGATCTCGCCGGGGATCAGCCGGAGCAGGGTCGTCTTTCCCGTGCCGTTCGGGGCGACGAGCGCCACCCGGTCCCCGGCCTCGAGGCGGAAGGTCACGTCGCGGAGGAGCGGCGTGCTCGCGAAGCCGAAGGCCAGGTTGGCGACGTCGAGCAGTGCCACGGCGGGGCCAGCCAGAGCATCTGCCGAGCAGTGCGGCACCCCCGCCCCGCGCCGGCGGCCGTGGCCCTGACGAGGCCGTGGCGCGGCGGTCAGTGCGGGTCGCCGGTGGGCGGGGGAGCGCTGGGCCGCGTGAGCAGGCCGACCGCGCGGTGCCCGAGCTCGCGCACGGCCTCGAGCAACCCGATCAGGACGTAGAAAGCCGGGAGCCACGCCAGCACCAGCTCGGGGCGTCCCGACCACGCCCAGACGATCAGGCTCGAGCCGACGCCGAGGAAGACGAGCAACATGGTTCCCCGGTTCTCACGGAGATCCTTGAACGACCTGAACCGCACCGTGGAAACCATGAGGGCGCTCAGCGCGAAGGTGACCACGACGAGCGGCATCGTGTAGCGCTCGTCGCCGAGGGCACCTTCGAGCGCCTGGTTGACGACCAGCAGCGACACCAGGATGCCCGCAGCCGGCGGGATCGGCAGCCCGACGGTGTAGCGTCCGGGCGCCTTCGTCTTCGGATCTGCGTTTGTTACGTTGAAGCGGGCGAGCCGGATCGCGCCGCAGGCGACGAACAGGAACGCGGCCAGCGCGCCGGCGATCTCGTACCGGTGCAGCACCCAGCGGTGCACGAGGAGCGCGGGTGCCACCCCGAACGAGATCACGTCGGCCAGCGAGTCGAGCTGCAGGCCGAAGGCGCTCTGCGTCCGCGTGAGGCGGGCGATGCGGCCGTCGAGGACGTCGAACAGCATCGCGAAGAAGAGCAGCACGGCGGCGGAGTGCAGATCGCCCCGCGTCGGCTGGTCCCGGGCCACGATCAGGATGCTCGAGAACCCGCAGTAAACGCTGGCCATGGTGACCGCGTTCGGGAGCACGAACAGGACCTTGCCGAGATCGACTCGGCGGGGCAGGCCCCGAGGGAAGATGGCGCGTCGTCGACCCACTGCGGGCAGGGTAGGCGCGCCGATGGGGTCCGTCCAGAAACACCGCCCGGCCGGCGCCAGAACCTTGGCCGGATCCGCGCTGCCCCCCTACGATCGGTTCGCCATGCGTCGGTGTATCCCGTTGTTTCTCGGTCGGTCACGGCTCCTGCTCGGAGGAGGCCTCCTGGGCCTCTCCGTCCTGCTTGGCGGCGCCGGGTGCGCCGCTCGGCGCGACGCGGCCGAACAGCAGCTCCACGCGCTGGAGGACCAGGTGGACCTGCTCGAGGGCGCCAACGACCGCCTTGAAGCCCGGATCGGGGCGCTGGAGCTCTCCGCCCGGAAGGCCACCGGGGGGGGCAGCGCCGCGCCGTCGGGTCAGCGGGACCGCTCGGAGCGGCCCGCCCTCGACGTCGTCCGGCTCGGCCCCTCTCCCGCGCAGACGCCGGCGGAGCCGACGGCCGGCGAGGGGACGCCGCCGTCGGTCAAGCCCGCCGGGGCCGCGGAGGAGGACTCCCCCCGGCTGCTGATCCAGGGTTCCGGCGATCGCATCGAAACCCGCGAGTCGGCGCCGACGAGCGAGCTCCCACCTCGGGGAGGGGAACTCCGGGCGCTTGGGGCCGGTGTGCGGCAAGATGAGGCGTCGGCGGCGCGGCGGCCGGCGGCGCTCGCTCCCGCGAGGAGGGCAGGATCATGAGGCGAGGTTCGCGAGAGGCGGCGGTGCTCGCGGCGCTCGGAGCGCTGCTCGCGACGTCGGCTCGCGCCCAGGAGGCGGGAGGCGAGGCCGCTCCTACCGAGATCCCGGAGCCGACCGAGGCCAACATCGACCCGACCGCGGGGGTCGCCGAGCCGTCGGCGGTGACGACCGTAACCACGACCACGGTCCCCTACGGCGTCCCGGGTCCCGGCACCGACGTCAACGCCGGTCTGCCCTCGAGCGCGCGGCCGGTCACGGCCGGTTCGAGCGGAGTCGACGGCTTCGACCTTTCGGCGTCGGGCTCGCCGGGCACCCTGCGGGGCGGCGCCAACGCCGAGGGGATCATCGTCACCTCGTCCTCCCGAGCGCCCTCTCTGCACACGGTCAAGAAGGGCGACACGCTCTGGGAGATCTGCGACCAGTACTACAAGAACCCGTGGAAGTGGCCGGAAGTCTGGAGCTACAACCCGCAGCTGCAGAACCCGCACTGGATCTACCCGGGCGACCAGCTCCGGCTGCGGCCCGGCGCCGGCGGCGCGGGCCCAGCGGCGTCGGCGCGCGGCGCCGCCTTCCGCGGCGGTGGCGGCGTCGTACCCGGCACGGTCTTCCTGCGCAACCAGGGCTACATCGGCGACCCCGAGAAGGACGTCTGGGGCACCGTCGCCGGCGGTGACGACGAGGTGCAGCTCTTCTCGTCCGGGATGCGCATCTACACGATCCTGCGGCCCGGCGTCCAGGCGAGCCCCGGCCAGGTGCTCACGCTCTTCGTGCCGCGGCGGGAGGTGCGCGAGGTCCAGGGATCGCGCCACCCGGAGGGCCAGATCGTCGAGATCGTTGGCACCTTGCGGGTCGACGAGTACGACGAGAAGACCCGCGTCGCCGCCGGTGAGATCGTCGGGGCGTCGAACCTGATCGAGCGCGGCACCAGCGTCGGCCCGGGCACGGAGCGCGTCGACGTCGTGCCGCCGCGGCCTTCCGAGGCGGACCTCTGGGCGGTCATCGTCGACAGCTTCTACCCCAACGTCCTGTTCGGTGGGCATCAGGTGGTGTTCATCGATCGGGGTTCGGAGGACGGGCTCATCCCGGGCAATCGGCTCTTCGTCATCCGCCGCGGCGACACCTGGCGTAACTCGATGAAGCTGACCCGGCGCATCGGCCGCCATCGCATGCGGGTCGAGGACCCGGACTGGGTCCGGTCCGAGCCCATCCCGATCATCGGCGAAGACTCGGACTTCCCCGACGAGGTCGTGGCGGAGCTCAGGGTGATTCGCACCCAGAAGCAGACCAGCGTCGCGCTGGTCATGGAATCGAAGCTCGAGCTCGAGCTCGGCGACCGAGCGCTCGCGCGCGTCGGGTACTGACCGCAAGAGCAGTGCCAGACCGCGGGGGTGCACGCCGCCCGCTCGGGGTTGCACGTTCCCCATGCAGAACCGCGTGTTCATCCCTCAGGTCACGCTCGACGAGTGGCTCGCCGAGGGCAGGGCGGAGCTCCGGGCGACGGAGCTCCGGCTCGAGCCCGAGGGGTGGAACCTCAGGCTCGTCGAGGCGGTGCGCGTGCTGCGAGAGGTCACGGGCGAGGCGGACCTCTACGACATCGTCGGCAGGGTCAAGAGCGCGAGCTTCCTCGCGGAGCTCGGCGCGGAGCTCCTCGGCGCCTCGATGATCATCGGGAACCTCGCCTTTGAGGTGGTCCCGGGGTTCCTGGTGACTCCCGCCGCCGGGTCGCGGACTTCGTCGGCGGGCCCGGGCGCGGCGGCGGGCCGTCCTCCGACGGCGGCGGACCTCGTCGCACGGTTTCGCGTGCGTGGGCTCGGGTAGATGGCATACGGTCGGAGGCGCACGACGCGGGCGCCCGGAGACGTCGCATGCCGCCCCTCGACCATGCCGAGTTCTTGACGGGGGCGGCGGCCTACGCGACCGCGACGGTGCTGTTCTTTCTGCACCTGACCGGTCACGGGCGCGCGTCGCGGGTGGTGTGGGTGGCGCCGTGGCTGCTCGGGCTCGGGGCGATCGCCCACCTCGGTCATCTCGCCGCCACCGGCCTCGCCCGCCACGGGTGCCCGCTCCTCGCGCTGGACACGGCGCTCAGCCTCGCGGCGGTGGCGGTCGTGCTCGCCTACCTCGCCGTCCTCCGCGGGCGCCTGCAGGCGCTCGGTGCGTTCGTCGCCCCGGTCGCCCTCAGCTTCCTCGTCGCCGCCGAATTCGTCTCGACCACCGAAGCCGCGATGGATCGGCCGGCGCTGCTCGCGGTTCACGTCGCGGCCAACCTCGGCGGGCTGGGGGTGTTCCTCGTCGCGGGCGCGATGGGCGCGCTGTACTTGTTTCAAGAGGGGCGCCTCAAGTCCAAGCGTCCGCCACGGACCCGGGTGCGGCTGCCGCCCCTGGACGTGCTCGACGTGGCTGCCCACCGCCTCGTGCTCGTTGGGTTTCCCCTGCTCACCGTCGGCATCGTGACGGGCGCGATGTTCTCGTCCCGGCTGGTCGCGGGGGATCCGCTCGGCGTGGCTCGCGTGGTGCTGACGTACGTGGCGTGGTGCGTGGTGGCCGCCGCGCTGGTCCTGCGCTCGGTCGCCGGATGGCGTGGGCGCCGTGCCGCCTGGGCGGCCATGATCGGCGCCGCGAGCGTCCTGCTCGTCCTGCTCGGCTATTTGCTCCGTCCCGCCCTCGGGGGTGGCCCGTGATCGGAATCGTCGGCCTCTCCCACGCGACTGCCCCCATCGAGATCCGGGAGCGGATCGCCATCCCGGCCGACGAGGTGTCAGCGGTGCTCGAGCGGGTGGTGGCGCTCCCGGAGGTGGCCGAGGCGATGCTCGTCTCGACCTGCAATCGCGTCGAGATCGTGGTGGCGCCTGCCGGCGGCACGGGCACCGAGGTGGCGCTGGCGCGGGCTCGGGAGCTGCTGCTCGCGCGGGCGCCCGAGGTTCACGGGCACCTGTTCGAGCATGTCGGCACGGGCGCACTCCGCCACCTGTTTCGGGTGGCCGCGTCGCTCGACTCGCTCGTGCTCGGGGAGCCGCAGATCCTGGGGCAGGTGAAGGCGGCGCTGGCGACGGCGCGACGCGCGGGGACGGTGGGTCCTCGGATCGACCGCGCGGTCGCCCGCGCGATTCGGGCCGCCAAGCGGGTCCGCACGGAGACCGCGCTCGGCGCCGGTCAGGTCGGCGTGCCCAGCGTCGCGCTCGAGCTCGCCCGGCAGATCTTCGACTCGCTCGCGGGTCGCACGGTGGTCCTCGTCGGAGCGGGCGAGATGGCAGAGTGCGTCGCTCGGCTGCTCCGTTCGGAGCAGGCGCGCGTCCTCGTCGTGGGGCGCAACGCGGAGCGGGTCGCGGAGGTTGCGTGCTCGGTCGGCGGCGAGCCCCGTCCCTGGGGCGCCCTGGCCGCCAGCCTCGTCGAGGCGGACGTGGTGGTCGCCAGCACCGCGGCGGCGCGCCCCGTCGTCGACCTCGATCTGGTGAGCAGCACCCGGCGGCAGCGCCGGGGTCGGAGCCAGTTCTTCATCGATCTGGCGGTTCCCCGCGCCGTCGCCCCGGAGGTGGACCGCCTGGATGGCGTCTTCTGCTACAATGTCGATGATTTCGCGCGCCTGGTCGCCGATTCGCGCAGCGGCCGCGCCCACGAGGCGGAGGCGGCCGAGCGGATCGTCCGCGAGGAGGTTGACCGACTCGGTCGCTGGTTCGTCGGCGAGCGAGCCACGCCCGTCTCCGTCGCGCTCCGCCGCCACGTTCGGCAGTCGCTCGAGTTCGAGCTATTCCGATCGCTCGCCGGTCGCCTCAAACACCTCGGTCCCGAGGAGCGCCACCAGCTCGAGGTGATGCTGCACGCCGCCACCAAGAAGATCTGCCACGCTCCAACGCGCAAGCTGCGCGAGCTCGCCATCGATCGCGCTGCTGACGGCGACCGGATCGACCTGCTCTCCGACGCCCTGGTCGAGCTCTTCGACCTCGAGGCGGAGCTCGCCGGATCCGGACCTGAGCGTCCCGGCGACAGCGCCACGGGGGCGTCGGTCGCCGCGACCGGGCGCACGGACGGTGTCGGTCGGGAATCGCCCCGCCCCGGGACGGCGGCGCCCGCGGCGCCGGCGGACGCACGCGGAGGGCGGCCGTGAGCGGTACCCGGACGGTCACCGTCGCGACGCGGGGGAGTCCACTGGCCCTCGCGCAGTCCCGGGCGATCATCGCCGAGCTTGGCGCGAGGCACCCGTCCGTGACGTTCACCGAGCTTTGCGTGACGACGACGGGGGACCGCATTCAGGATCGCTCCCTCGCCGCGATCGGGGGGAAGGGCCTCTTCGTCAAGGAGATCGAGCAGGCGCTCCTGGACGGAGTTGCGCGACTCGCGGTCCACTCTGCGAAGGACGTGCCGTTCGAGCTCGCCGCGGGCTTGACGCTGGGGGCGTACCCACGCCGTGAGGACCCGCGCGACGCGTGGGTGTCGCGCACGGGGGTCCGCTTCCGCGAGCTCCCGGCGGGCGGTCGCGTGGGCACCTCCTCGCTGCGTCGCGCGCGGCAGCTCGCGATCGTGAGGCCCGATCTCGAGATCGTCCCGCTGCGGGGCAACGTCGACACCCGGCTCGCCAAGTGCGCGCGCGGCGAGGTGGACGCGATCGTGCTGGCCTGCGCCGGTCTGCGGCGGCTCGGTCTGGAGGACCGGGTGGTGGAGCGGCTCGATCCCGAGCTGTGCCTGCCCGCGGTCGGCCAGGGGGCGCTGGCGCTGGAGGCGCGCACGAGCGACGAGGAGGCCCTGGCGCTGGTGGCGGCCATCGCCGATCCGGACACGGTCATCGCCGTGACGGCAGAGCGGGGCGTGATGGCTGCGGTCGGGGGCAGCTGCCAGGTGCCCCTGGCGGCCTACGCCGTGCGAGAGGGTGACGCCCTCTCGCTGCGGGGCTTTCTCGCCGATCCAGAGGGGCGCGGGTTTCGGCGGCGGACCGTGCGGGGCCCCTGGCCGAGCGAGGTCGCGGCGGCCGAGGCGCTGGGTCGGGCGCTGGGCGCCGCCCTCCTCGCTGGCTGAGGCGTCCACCCCGGAGCACCCCACGCCGCGGCGGGATTTTCGGCGGCGGACCCCGTGACCCACCGCGCGCTTGAAAGGCACCGTGGTTTCGGTGTTAAAGTGCGCGCCATGGCGACGACACGCAGTTTCTGGGCGCTGGCTTGTGTGGGGCTGCTGGCCCTCCCGGTGGTCGTGACGGGCTGCCACGGTGGTCAGCACGGGCCGAAGGTGGCGACCATCAAGCCGGACGAGATGCCCATCGGCGGTGAGTGGGAGGGCGTCTACTTCGACCAGCTGTACGGAAACCTGCACCTCGAGGTCGATGGCGACGCGGCGACCGGCCGCTGGCGCCGTGACAGCGGCGAGTCGTGGGGAGAGCTCACCGGCACGGTCGACGGCAACGTCATGCACTACGAGTGGGTCGAGCACCGCATCGGCATGGTCGGCCCGTCCGCGGACACCCGCGGCAAGGGGTTCTTCGTGTATCGCGACGCAGCGGGGGACAAAGATCCCGACTACATCGAGGGCGAACGCGGCCTGAAGGATGACGAGCTCGGGCAGAAGTGGAAGGCCATCAAGCAGGCCAATGTGGTACCGGACCTCGACAGCGTCATGCCCGACGAGGTGGAGCAGCGCGGCGTCGGCGGCGGCTGGGACGACTCGGGCGAGGGGGCGCCAACCGAGGACTCGGGCGACGAGGACTCCGGCGACGCCAAGGACAGCAGCCGCAAGACGAAGTCCGGCGACGACGGCGACACGGACTACTGAGCTTCGGGGTTCGGGTAGCCCCTCCGTCCTCGGAGATCCATCCTAGGCGCATGGACTTCCTGGAGCTCGCCCGCCAGCGCCGGAGCGTGCGGGCGTATCGGCCCGATCCGGTCCCGCCGGCGGTGCTCGAGCAGGTGTTGGAGGCTGCCCGGCTGGCGCCGACGGCCTGCAACCGGCAGCCGTTCCGGCTCCTCGTGCTCGAGACGGCCGGGCAGGAGCTGGAGATCGGGCGCATCTATCACCGCCCCTGGTTCGTCCAGGCGCCCCTCGTGGTCGGGGTCGCGGCCGTCATCGCCGAAGCCTGGGTGCGGCGCGACGGCGCGAGCTACCACCTCGTGGACGCGGCGATCGCCATGGATCACCTCATCCTTGCCGCGGCGAGCGCTGGGCTCGGGACCTGCTGGGTCGCTGCCTTCGATCGAGCGGCGGCCGTCTCGGTGCTTGGACTCCCGACCGGTGTGGAGCCGGTAGCGTTCACGCCGCTCGGCTACCCTGCGGACAGTCCCGCGCCCAAGGAGCGGCGGCCGATCGACCAGTTGGTGCGGCGGCAGCGCTGGTGATCCGGGCGCGAACGATCCGAGCGCGTGGGCGAAACGGGACCGCCCCCCTCTGCGGGGGGCGGCGCGTTCACTCCGGCGTCACCACGAGCTCGACGCGCCGGTTGTTGGCGCGGCCCTCGGTGCTCGCGTTGTCCGCGACGGGCCGCGCCTCGCCGATCCCCGCCGCCGTGATCTTGGCCGAGTCGATCCCGCGGCTGACCAGGTACGTGCGCACCGAGTCCGCGCGCCGCTGCGAGAGGGTGAGGTTCGCGTCGTCCCCGCCCCGGGAGTCCGTGTGACCCTCGACGATGATCCTCTTGTAGCCCTGGTCCTTGAGGGCCTGGGCGACCTCGTCGAGCTTGGACTGCGCGATCGGCAGCAGCTCGTACTTGCCGCTGGCGAAGAGGACGGAGCCGGAGAGCGTGATGACCACGCCGCGGGACTCTTCCTTGACCTGGGCGATCTTCTCGAGGCTCATCAGCGCGGCCGAGAGCTTCTTCTCCGCCTCCAGTCGGGCCTGCCGCTCCTGCTCGAGCTCCGCCTTGGTCTTGGTGGCGTTCTGCCGCTCCTTCGCGAGGGCGGCCTCGGTGCGGTTGAGCGCAGCCTCGGTCGCCTTCTGCAGCTCCCCCTGCAGCTCCGCCGCCTCCTTCGTCGCCGCCGCCTCGTCGCGCCGCGCGGTCTGTAGCGCGGCGGCGCTCTCGGCCACCTGGATCTGGCGGAGCGCGACGTAGGACAGGTCGATCGTTTCGGGCTTGTCCTTGTTCTCTTCGAAGCTCCCCTCCGCGGTCTGCAGCGCCTGCCTGCCCTCCTCGAGCTGCGCCGGGGCGAGCTCGGCCGGGGGGCCCACCTTGGCCACCGCATAGGCTTGGCGCGCGTCGTTCAGCTCCTTGGGGATCGCCGCCTGGCCGCAGCCGGCGAGGAGCGCGGCTCCGGAGAGGGCGATGGCCATCACGCTGGCGGAAAATCGCGGTGAAGGGGTGAAGATCGGGTTGCTCGCCCGCTGGTTGCTGATCTCGGTTCGCTGCGTCATCGCGTGAGTCCTCCTCGTGGTCGCGGGTGCCTCAATTCTTCCCGATCTTCTCCCGGATCTCCTGGACCTCCTGCACCTTGGCCTGCGCGCGCGCGCGGGCCTCCCACTCCTGCGCCAGCGCGAGGGCGAGCTGCGCGTCCTTCTCCGCGCGGAGCAGGACCAGCCGCGCACGATCCATCTCCTTATCGGCCATCAGCTTCTTGCCGGCGGCGAGCTGGTCGTTGGCGAGCTTTAGGTGATATTCCACCTTTGGCGTCCCGTCGCCGGGACCCGCCTGGCGAAGCTCCTCGAGCTTGACCTGAGCCGCCTTGATCTCCGCCTCCGTTTTTGCCATCTGGTCGCTCGGCGGCGGGGCGCCCCCGCAGGAGACGAGCAGTGCAAGAACCAGTGCTAGGCCGTATTGCTTCATGACTACCCCTTGGTGAAGTGGTCCCGGGCGTCAGTATAGGGGCCGGTGGGCGCGGCGGTAAACCCCCTCTCGGCAGTCTCGCACCCTCGATCGGCGGCTCGCCGCGCGCGCTCGGGGGCAGGCGGGTGGTACCGGGTCGGTGAAGGGGGTCGGCGACCGGCTTTCGGCGGGCGGGTGGCACCACGGGTTGACAGGGGAGGCGAGTGCCGCGCCGGCGGGTGCGGGACCGGCGGGAGCGGTCCGGGCCGCGCCGCGACGGTACGGATCGGTTGCGCATGGGAAGGGCATGTGCTTCCGGGTCGAGCTGCCGTAGCGAGGCAGGCTCGCGCACGCGAGGCGACACCCTCGAGCGCAGCTCTGCGGCTCGGCGCTCGCCCCACGGTCCCTCTGCCGAGCCTCGCCTCGTCCCGCGCTCCGGGCCGCCCCCACTCCCGCCCCCGCCGCCGGCAGGACCGTCCATCTTGGGCACCGCTGATCGGCGTGCGGTTTCTGGTCACGCGAATCGCCGGTGCCGGGCGTCCCACGCCGGCATCGACCGCAGCCTCCCCCCGGCGCGCTCCTCAGCGCCTTCCTCGCGGTGCGGCGCCTCGCGCCGCGTCGCTCGGGCGCCGGGTAGAGCTCACCCTCCGGGGTCCGTCCGCCCCTGGGTTCGCGTGCGGATCGCGGCGGTCCGGCGCGGCCGCGGTCCCGACGCAGAGAGCGCGGTGTCGAGCTGCGAGACGAGCGATGCCAGCTCCTGCACCTCGAGCACTACGGTCGCGCAGCGGGCCTCGGGGTGAGTGCGGGTGGCACCATCGACCAGGGCGATCCGGCGAACGGCCGGGCGTGTGGCGCGCGCTATGGCCAACACCGCCGCCATGCTCCCGTCGACGGCCGTGATTCCAGCGATCACGGCGTCCACCGCGTGGTCGTCGAGGTAGCGCCGTGCCGAGGAAGCTGACGACGTCAGGTCGACGCGCCAATGTGGGTGGTCCTGTGCGATGCGTCGCCAGGTGTCGGACGAGGTCGAGTCGCTGCTGGCGAAGAGCAAGCGAAGGGGAGGGGCGGAAGTCGCGCCGAGGGATGCCATGCGCGCCGAGCGTGCAAGCCGCGTACCGTGCGGCGACCGGGCGTCCCCGCGTGCTACGGTGACTCCATCGTGGCGCGTCGGCGCTCGCGACGGTTCGGACCCATGGTGCGCGCCTCTGCCTCGTTCCCGCTGATCCTCTCGTGCCTCGTCGGCCTCCGCTGCGGGCCGCCGCCGCCGCCGGCGCCGGTCGTCGATCCCGACGAGCAAGCCGCGGTGACCGCCCAGCTCCGCGCCCGTGACGACCTCGGCGCGCAGCTCGCCGCTGCCGAGCCGCGGCACCGGGAGGCGTGCGAGTTCCGCGTGGGGGACTGCCGCCTCGACGCCGCGGAGCAGCGCAAGGCAGCGCTCCGAGTGCGGTCACGGCCGGCCTGCTCGGCGCTGTCCGACGCCGACGCGGAGGCCTGCGCGGCGCGCGCGCTGATCGCAGAGGGCGAGCTCGATGCGCTCCGGGCGAGTCTCGAGGGGGACCGCCGGTGCCTCGCCGCCATCGCTGCTTGCGTCGCGGATCTCGAGGAACGGGCCGCGGAGGCGGAGCGCCAGCGGGTGATGGGCGAGCGGCGCGCGCACGCGGAGGCGGCGCCGACGATGGTCGAGCAGCGGCGCGAGCTGGTGCTGGCCGCGGGGCGCGTCGAGTACGTGCGCGGCACGCTGCCACCGGCGGCCGAGGCCGCCTGCCGGGAGCTGCCGGAGCGCGCCGCCTGCGAGGCGGAGGTCGACGCCGCCGAGCAAACGTTGCAGGCGGTGCTCGGCACCGAGGGCGCGGACTTCTCCGCAGCGGTGGCGCTCGACGCGCTGGCGCGGCGCTACCGGGTCGCGCTCGGCTGCCCCGCGATCGAGCTCGCTTGCCTCGATCGCACCCTCACCGGGTACGGCCGCACGCCGCAGACCGACGCGGCGCGCCAGCGGGTCTTCGCGCTGCTCGCCGAGCGGCAGCGGCTGCGCGCAGAGCTGTCGTCGCGGTCGGCGCAGAGCTGCGTCGACGTGTCGCTGGCCGAGAAGATGCCCCGCGTCGTCGAGTCCTACCGCCAGTTCGTCCGCCAGTCGGGCGAGTACTTCCTCCTGCAGCTGCACGTCTCCTTCGCGGCGCTCTACCGGGAGGAGATCGCCTGCCTGAAGCGCCTGCGCGACGCGAGGCGCCGGCCGTCGGCCACGACGGGGTAGAGCGAGTGCTCGCTCGGCGCTCGGCGCTCGGTGCGTGAAGCGCGCTTAAGGCTCCAATTTGCGGCCGTCAGAGCGGCCGCTCTACGCAATCGCGACCGCGGCGCGAGGCCTTTCGATTCGTCCTCGCGCGGGCCCGACTCGGCGCTAGGCTCCGGGGAGAGAAAGGGGGGATCCGATGTCCATCAACCTCGAGGCCCTGGACCCGGAGGCGGCGATGCGCGCCCTGCAGCAACAGCGTGTCGTCAGGATGCTCGCCGCGGCGGTGAGCGTGGCGCTCGCGCTCGTGATCGGGATCGCCATCGTCGCCGTCGGCTTCTCCGGAGGACCGTCGCCGAACGAGCCGAGCGGCGAGCCGTTGCCGTAGCGGCGCGGCTCACCCGCGAGCGAAGAGAGCGAGCAGGCGCGCGCCGTAGCGTTCGAGCTTAGCCGGACCGATCCCGCTGACGGCGAGCAGATCCGCCGCGCAACGGGGGCGCGTCGCCGCGAGCTGGAGCAGCGTCGCGTCGTTGAACACGACGTAGGGGGGGACGTGTCGCTCGGTGGCGAGCTCGCGCCGCAGCAGGCGCAGCGCCTCGACCCACAATTCGTCTGGCGCCGGCTCGCCCGGCGCCGCCCGCGGGGTGTCCCGGCGGGCGTTGGCGCGTGGGTCGAGGCCGTCGTCGTGGCCACGACGACGGCCGGCCCCGGTCATCGGGGTCGCGGCGGGCGGCAGCCCGCAGGCGTCGCAGGCGGCGCCGCAGGGCTCCGTCGCCTCGTCGAAGTGGCGGACGAGGTTCTGGTGGCGACACCCGGGGGCCTCCGCGAGACGGAACATCCCGCGCGCCTGCTCGGCCAGGCGCGTCGCGGCGAGGTCGTCCTCGAGCTCCGCCGCGAACCGGTCGTAGGCCTTCACCTCGGCCCAGGAGTAGAACAGGACGCAGTCGCTCGGCAGTCCGTCGCGGCCCGCGCGGCCGATCTCCTGGTAATAGCCCTCGATCGACCGCGGCATGTCGCGGTGGATCACGAACCGCACGTCGGGCTTGTCGATCCCCATGCCGAAGGCGATGGTCGCGACGACGCAGTCGAGGGTGCCGTCACGGAAGGCGTTCTGCACCGCCTCGCGCGCGTCGTGGTCGAGGCCGGCGTGGTAGCAGCCGGCGCGGACGCCCTCGCTCCGCAGGTACTGCGCCAGCGACTCGGTCCCGCGGCGCGAGAGGCAGTACACGATCCCGCTCTCGCCGTGGTGCTGCCGGACGACCTCGCGGATGGCGCGCCGCACGTCCTTCACGCCGCTGTCGCCCTTGCGGTGCGCGGCGAGGCGCAGGTTGGTGCGGAGGAACGAGCTCCGGAAGACCGCGGGGGCGATCATCCCCAGCTGCTCGACGATGTCGCGGGTGACCTCGGGGGTGGCCGTGGCCGTGAGCGCGAGCACCGGCACCCCGGGGAAGCGGCGCTTGAGCCCGACCAGGCGCCGGTACGCCGGACGGAAGTCGTGTCCCCATTGGCTGATGCAGTGCGCCTCGTCGACGGCGATCAGACGGACGTCGACGTCGCGCAGGGCCCAACCGGCGGAGGCCTCGAGGCCTTCGGGCGCGGCATAGACGAGCTCGTACTCGCCGGCGGTGAGCCGCGCGATCCGGCGCGCCCGCTCCCCCTCGTCGAGCGCGGAGTTGAGCGCCGTGGCGCGGAAACCGTGCTCGGTGAGGGCGTCGACCTGGTCCTTCATCAGGGCGATGAGCGGCGAGAGCACCAGCGTCGTCCCCCCGAGCAGTCGCGCCGGGAGCTGGTAGGTGAGGGATTTCCCGGCGCCCGTGGGCATCACCCCGACCGCGTCGCGGCCCCCGAGCACGGCGCGCACGATCGCCTCCTGGCCGGGCCGGAAGCCGTCGAAGCCGAAGCTCTGACGCAGGGCGTTCATCAGGTCCGTCGCCGCCGCGGGGGGGGGCGACGTGCGGAGATCGTGGGCGAGGTCACGGAGCACGGCGAGGACGTCGGCCGGGAACGCCGCCGGGTTTCTCCGGAAGTGCTCGCGCAGCCGCGACAGGGCGCCGCGCGTCTCGGCTCGCCAGCCTGGGTCCTCCAGTCGCGTGGGCCGCTCGGCGCGGAGACGAGTGACCACGGCGACGACGTCCACCCGGGCGCTCTAGCACGCCTCCCCTCGCCGAGGGCGAGGCTCTCGCGTCAGCGGTGGGGAACCGACCGCTCGGCCCGTCACTGAACGACGCGCGCCGGTCGGGCCGCTCGGCTCGCGGTCACGGCGTCCCGCGGGAGCGGCGCCCTCAGCGCCCGGGGATCGAGACGCCCCGCTCCCGCGCCAGCGCCTCGGCGATCTCACGCTCGGCGCCCGCCGCCGTCGGGCGTCCGGCGTAGAGATGCACCGCTGACGCCAGCAAGTGCGCCCGGATGGATCGCGGTGACTCGGCGACGTGGCGCAGCACCTCGGCGGCCAGCGCCTGGCTGCGGGGGTCGCGGCGCGGCGCCGCGACGCGCAGTAGGGCGGTGTCCGGTCGCAGCTCATCGTAGCCGTGCTCGCGGAGGTACGCCGTCGTCGCGGGCGCCTCGCGCACCATCACGGCGGCCTGGTCGTCGAGGTACACGAGGGTCCAGTCCGGGTTCCGATAGAGCCAGGTGTGGCTGGTCGTGACGAGGCTCGTGCACTCGAGCACCGCGAAGGAGACGTCGTGGGTGCGCACCAGCTCCGCCAGCGTCCCCGCATCGGACGGCGCGCGCGAGACGGCGGCGAAGAACTCGGGCCGGTAGACCTGGTCGTTGCGGCCGTCGATGAAGACCGGCTGCGCCGGGGCGAGCGCGTAGAGCAGGTAGCTTCCATAGTTGAAGCTGTTGTACATGCGCCCCGGCGGTGGGTGCGTCGCGAGGAAGCGTGCGGCCTCCGCGGGTCGGCGAAAATGGTGGACGCCCGGGCCCCACGTGGTGTTGGGCGTGCGCAGGTAGGCGAACGCCAGGGCGCCGAGCCCCACCGCCCAGAGCGCGGCACCCACCAGCCCGGGGCGCGCGTGGCGCTCGATGGCGTCGCGGTGACGGTTGAGCGCGCGGGCCAGTCCCCACGCGACCTCCGGGGCCAGCGCGACCGCGAAGAAGGGCGCGAGGCGCGCGTGGCGCCAGGCCAGGACGCCGGTGCCGAGCGCGACCAGGGTCCCGAAGTGGAGCCGTCGCGGCACGGGCGCGAGCAGGAACCAGGCGGCGCCGAGCGGGATCAGCGCGGGCATCGCCTCCCACAGCCGCCGCGGAGTGAGCGGCTGCCATTCGGGGAGGTAGCGTACGTACGCCGCGGTGGAGACGACCCCGGCGCTCGAGGCGTAGGAGCGGACCATGCCGGGCGTGACCGCCACCGCCAGGGCCGTGACCGTCAGCGCCGCGACCGTGGGCAGGACAAGGCGACGGTGGCGTGGCGCGATCCCCCAGGTCGTCACGGCAGCCAGCAGCACCGGGAGCGCGAGGGCGCTGCTCCGGTGCAGCGAGCCCCAGAGCAGCACGAGCGGCGGGACGAGCCAGAGCCAGCGGGCGGAGCGGCGTCGCTCGACCTCGTGGAGCAGGGCCAGGAGCGCGCCGAACGCCGCGAAGGAGAGCAAATCGGGCTTGGGCCCGAACCGGAACTGCGCGGCCGCGAGGGCGAGCCCCGCCGCGGCCCCTGCCGCCCCCGCCGCCGCCCCGCCGCCCGCGGCTCGCGTCACCAGCGCCGCGAGCGAGGTGCCGAGGACGAGCGCGAAGGCCGCCGTCGCCCAGGACAGCCCGGCGGGACCGAGCGTCGCGTGAAAGGCGAAGAGGAGGAGGTTTGCCGCGGGTTCGACGCAGTTCCAGGGCCCCTCGGCCGTGTGCGAGAAGGGATCGGTTGTCGGGATCGACCCCGTCGTCCAGATCAGTTCGCCGGTGCGGACTCGCCACCAGACGTCGGGATCTCTCACCTTGGTGAGCCCACTCGCCCCCGCGGCGAGCGGCAGCGCTGCCCAGGGCAACCACCGGGTGAACGATCGGGTCCCGGCGTCGGCGGGCGGGCCCTCGCCGTCGGGCGCGGGCGCCGACGCCGTCTCGGCGCCTGCGGGCGGACGAGCGACCAGCGGGCTGCCATCGACTCCGGACACGCCCGCCCATCCTACACGCAGCAGCACGGCGCCGCGGGGCAAAGCCGGGCGCCGTGAGCTTTCCCGTTGCGCTCGCCCGATCCGGCCGCCCAGAATTGGACTCGATGCGGTGCCCCGCCTGCGGTGGTCCCATGGATCAGCTCGAGAAGTCGGGTCTCGTGATCGACAATTGCCCCGCCTGTCGGGGCTTCTGGCTGGACCGGGGGGAGCTCGAGCAAATGCTGGCCCGTCGCGCGAGCGGCGATCCGGACCTGGAGGAGATCGCTCCGACCCTCGAGCGCCTGTCGCGCACGGAGGTTCGCGCCACCGGCGAGATCGTGCGCCAATGCCCGCGCTGCGCCGGTGCGCTCGGCAAGCTCTCGTTCGTGCGCAGTGACACCACCGTGATCGCGGACAAGTGCGCCGCCTGCGGCGGGATCTGGCTCGAATCCGGGGAGATGGGCCTGCTCTTCGCGATTGTGGAGCGCACGCGCCGGGGCTCGGGGGCGGCCGGCCCGGAGCTGCAGCCGCGCCGCGGGTTCGGGCTCGGTGAGCTCGGGCTCATGCTGGTGGCGGCGCTCGGCGCCGGCGCGGTCCTCGCCTATCTGCTGGGGGCGTTCCGCTAGCGTTGCAGCAGGGCGCGTCCGTCGGTCTCGGCCGCGAGCACCCGCCGGTAGACGTCGGCGTCGCGCCGGGAGAAGCACACGAAGCGCACCTGTTCCACCAGCCCCTCGTCGAGCGCGCGGCGGGCCTCCCGGATCGCGATCGTCGTCGCCGCCTCGATGGGGTAGCGGTAGACGCCCGTGCTGATCGCCGGCAGCGCGATCGAGCGAGCGCCGACCTCCTTGGCGCGCGCGAAGCTGCTCCGATAGCAGCGGGCGAGGAGCTCCGGCTCGCCCGCACGTCCCCCGTGCCAGACGGGGCCGGGGGTGTGGATCACGTGCCGGGCGCGGAGGCGGTAGCCCCGCGTCACCTTGGCCTCGCCGGTCGCTGCGCCCCCCAGCGTGCGGCACTCGGCGAGCAGCTCCGGTCCCGCCGCGCGGTGGATCGCGCCGTCCACGCCACCGCCGCCGAGCAGCGATGTGTTGGCGGCGTTGACGATGGCGTCGGCGTCCTGCTCGGTGATGTCGCCCTCGACGACGATGATGCGATCACTCATGGGGCTCGCTCCCTGGTTCAGTCGGGCGACGCGGCCGGCGCTGCCCGTCGCGGCTCCTCGGTCTCCGTCCGCGGCTCGGAGCTGCGGATCGTGCCCGGCAGAATAGCCGCTTCGGGGTGGCGGATCCCGTCATGATAGGGCCGCCGTGGGTGCGCGGGGGGGGGCGTTCGATTGCTGCGCCCCGCGGGGGCGGTATGCTGGCCGTGGGGGCGCGAGGCGTCGGGCGGCGGATGGCAACGGACGAAGGCAGCCGTGGTCGGGAGGGGGCACACGGCGGTGGGCTCGTCGAGGCGCCGGAGCGGGCGGCGGCGGCACCGCCCGGGTCTTCGCCCGGTCCAGAGACGCTCATCGAGTCCTCGCTCGAGTACTCCTTCGGCGGCGCCGTCGCGCCGTCGCCGGTGACGACCGGGGGACGCCTCGCACTGCCGCCGATGGTCGGGCCCGCTCCGCCGTCGCGCCCGGAGGACGATCTCGCCCCCGGCACGCCGGCGACCCTGCCGCGGCTGGCAGGGTCGCTCGCGCTCGCCCCGGAGTCGGTCGACACGTTGCCGCCGCCGCGTCGATCCAGCGGGTTTGCGTCCGGGGAGGCCCCCACGCAGAAGACCTGCTTCGCGCCGGAGGAGGTGGCGCTCACGCTCGAGCACGTCGGGCGCTACGTTCGGCTGGAGGGGCTCGATACGGGCGGGGACGGGCGCGGGAGGGTGGTGTTCGACCGGCACCTCGAGCGCGAGGTCGCTATCGAGGAGCTCCAGCCCGATTTCATGGGGACCGCGGCCGAGCCGGGCGCCGGGGGCTCGCGCGTGCCCGCGGAGAAGCGCTTCGTACACGAGGCACGCGTCACCGGGCAGCTCGAGCACCCGGGCGTCGTGCCCGTGCACGAGCTGGGTCGTCGTCACGATGGCACGCTCTATTTCACCCTGCAGCGGGCGCGGGGCCGCCCCCTTGGCGAGGCGCTCGAGGGGCGCGACCTCGCCGGTCGGCTCGAGCTCGTCCCGCAGTTGCTGGCGGTCTGTCACGCGGTCGGCTTCGCGCACGCGCGGGGCGTCGTCCACCGGGACCTCCAGCCGGACTGCGTGATGATCGGTGACTTCGGCGAGGCCGTCGTACTCGACTGGGGGCTCGCGAAGCGCCGCGACGGAGCGGACGTGCAGGGCGCGGCGCTCGCCGCCAGGCTCGAGCACCTGCGCGGGGACCCGGGGCGGCCGCCGGTTCCCGGGGTCCGCGTCGGCGGCCCGGCGTACCTGTCGCCCGAGCAGGCGCGTGGCGAGGTCGGCGCCATCGACGAGCGCTCCGATGTCTACTCGCTCGGCGCCATCCTCTTCGAGCTCATGGTCGGCGCGCCGCCGTTCACGGGCGGCGATGCGCGGGAGATCCTGCGCAAGATCCTGGAGGATCCGACGCCGGCGGCCCTCGAGCGCGAGCCGCGCTGCCCGCGCGAGCTCGACGCCATCGTGGGGCGGGCTCTGGCCAAGGACCCAGGGGCGCGTTACCCGGATGCGCGGGCTCTGGCCGCCGATCTCGGCGCTTTCCTCACCGGGAGGCTGATGAGCGCGCACCGCTCCGGCTGGGTTGGGCTCGGTTGGCGGTGGCGGCGCCGGTACGTCGTAGCCCTCGGCGTGGCGGCGGTGTTGCTTGCGGTGGGGGTCGGTGTCTGGTGGTACTGGGGGGTCACCCGGGAGCGGGCCGCGGCCGCGGCGGCGGCCGCACGGAGCGACCTCGACCGTGGCCTCGCGGCGGACCCCGCGGGCGCGGTCGCGCGGCGGCGGGAAACGGTCGAGCCTCCAGCGCCGTGAGCGTTCGGCTCGCGACGGGAGGCGCCGTGCGTATCCAGCTGATGAGCGACCTGCACCTCGAGTTCCACGCCGACGGCGGGGCCTCCTTTGTCGAGTCGCTCGATCCGACCGGGGTGGACGTGCTCGTGCTCGCCGGCGACATCTCGGTCGGTGAGGAGCTGCCGGCGGCCCTCGGGCAGCTCTGTCGGCGCTTCTCCGCCGCCGAGATCGTCTACGTGCACGGCAACCACGAGCTGTACGGCTCCCGTCCGGCCGCCGTGGAGCGCCGCACCCGTGAGGTGGAGCGTCGGCACCCGAACCTCCACTGGCTCGAGCGCCGCGCGGTCACGCTCGGCGGCCAGCGCTTCCTCGGCGCCACGCTGTGGTTCCCTCACGACGCTCGGGCCGACCCCTTCCGCGGGGCGATGAGCGACTTCTCCGAGATCCGCGGCTTCGAGCCCTGGGTGTACGACGCGAACGCGCGCACCGTGCGGTGGCTGCGCGAGGCGCTGCGCGAGGGGGACGTCGTGGTGACCCACCACCTGCCGACGCCGCGGGCGATCGCCCCAGAGTACCGCGGCCACCCCCTCAACCCGTTCTTCCTGTGCGACCTCGACGCGCTCATCCAAGAGAAGCGCCCGGCCCTGTGGTGCTTCGGCCACACCCACCGCTCCTTCGAGGCGTTCGTCGGCGAGACGCTGCTCGTCGCGAACCCCTTTGGCTACCTCGGCAGCGAGCAGAACGAGCGCTTCTGCTCGCGCCTGCTGGTCGAGCCGTGAGGCGAGGGCCGAGCGTCGCGCCTCGCCGATCTAGCCAGCGGCGTCGTCGCAGACGCCCTGCGCGCAGTACTGGCCGGCGGCGCAGACCAGGCCGCAGGCGCCGCAGTGGCTCGCGTCGGTCATGAGATCGACGCAGGCGCCGACGCTGCCCGACTCCGTGGCTCCCCCGCAGCCCATCGCCACGAAGAGAACCGCCGCCGCGCTGCACCCCCAAGCTGCCCAATCTCTCGGCATCGCCGCCTCCGATCGCGAGATCGAGTCCGTGGTAGTCCCTGCCGCGAGGAGGTGCCAACGCGGAGTGCCGACCGCGCGCCTCGGATTACTCCAGCATCACGGCGGGTTCGGGACCACGGTCGGGCCGGCAGCGGGGAAACGACCGGTCCCCTGCTGGCGCGGCGTTTCGCGCTACGCTGTCGCGCGTGCCCGACTCCCCGCCGAAAGCCCCGTCCTGCTCGCGCACCGAGCTCCACCAGCTCATGCTCCCCGAGCATGCGAACCCGTTCGGGCAGGTGCACGGCGGGGTGGTGCTGCGGCTGGTGGACGAGACGGCGGCGATCAGCGCCATGCGCCACGCGCGGCAGGCGTGCGTCACGGTCGCCGTCGACTCGGTGACGTTCGTCTCGCCGGTGCACGTCGGGCAGCTGCTCTGCTGCCACGCCGAGGTGAGCGCGGTCGGACACACCTCGCTCGAGGTCGAGGTGCGGGTGACCGCCGAGGACCTCACCAGCGGGGCGGTCACGCACACCAACTCCGCGCACCTGGTCTACGTCGCCCTCGGAGCGGATGGACGCCCGACGCCCGTGCCCCGCCTCCGCTGCGAAACCCCCGCCGAAGAGGAGCGCGCGCGGGCGGCAGAGGAGCGGCGACAGTCGCGCCTGGCTCAGCGCGCGCGCCGCCCCTGACTCCTCGGGTTTCCGGTCACGTTCGAGGATTCCATGCGCACGGTTCGCGCGTGGATCAGGATGACTGATCGTTCCGAATCCTGATGCATTCCGGCCTTGCACCGGCCTGTCTCCAAGGCAAAGAGGTTACGAACGGTAGGGGTTGCAAGGTGACTACCGAATGAACAGCCACAGGGCGATTCTCTCTCAAATTTGGTCCATTATCGCAGTTTTGCTCGCGGTCGGTTGCGTGCCGGCGGACGAGAGCGCCATGGGAGGCGCCGGTGGCACGGGGGCGGGGGCGTGCGCCGTCGGCCTGTCGCCCTGCG
>CAYOLF010000036.1:5704-56379 GCA_964404725.1 uncultured Polyangiaceae bacterium | reverse complement strand
CGTACCCCGACCCGGCCACCCGAACTCGGCCCCGCGACCTCCGATCGATGGTGGGAGCGGGGGAGGCGAGCTTGACGGTCCGCGGTCCCGGATCGCATGCTCCGGCCCCATCGCCGCCGGGTGCGGCCCTTGCGGAGGAGATTATGATGGCGCTTTTGCAGGACAAGGTCGCGATCGTCACCGGTGGAGCGCAGGGCATCGGCGCTGCCATCGCGGAGCGCCTGGCCGCGGAGGGCGCGTCCGTGGCCGTGGTCGACCTCAACCTGGACAAGGGTCGCGAGACGGCGGAGCGGCTCCGCCGGTCGGGCGTCGCGGCCGAGGCCTATCAGGTGGACGTCGGCGCCGCCGAGGCGGTCAAGGCGGTGGTGGCGGAGATCGTCAAGCGCTTCGGTCGGGTCGATATCCTGGTCAACAACGCCGGGATCACCCGCGACGGGCTCCTGCTCACCCTGAGCGAGCAGGACTGGGATCTGGTGCTCACCGTCAACCTCAAGAGCGTCTTCAACTTCACCAAGAACGTCGCCCGCCAGATGATCAAGCAGAAGTCGGGCGCCATCGTGAACGTCTCCAGCGTCGTGGGGCTGATGGGGAACCCGGGGCAGATCAACTACTCGGCCAGCAAGGCCGGCGTCATCGGGGCGACCAAATCGAGCGCCAAGGAGCTCGCGTCGCGCAACATCCGGGTCAACGCCGTCTGCCCCGGGTACATCGAGACGGCCATGACGGCGAAGCTGGAGGAGAAGGCGCGGACGGCCCTCATCGACCACATCCCTGCCAAGCGCCTCGGGCAGCCGGCGGACGTGGCCAACGCGGTGCTCTTCCTGGTGAGCGACCTCGGCTCCTACGTGACGGGGGAAACCGTCCGGGTCGACGGCGGCATGGCGATGTAGCCAGCGGTCGGCGGGACCGCCCGGTCGAACCCGATCGCGACGGGCCGGGCGCAGCCCTGGAGGGTTCGGCTGGCCTGCGGACTTGTCGCTACCCGAGCCTCCGCGCCACTCGGTCGAGTTCGCGCTCCGCGTCCTCGATCAGCTCGCGCAAGATCGCAGCGAGTGGCTTGACCTCGTCCACCAGGCCAACGGACTGCCCCGCCATGAGGGAGCCCGTCTTGACGTCGCCGTCCACCACGGCGCGCCGCAAGGCGCCGAGCCAGAAGCGCTCGACGTGATCCTGCGCCTCGGCGCGGGTGACCAGCTCCTGGTCGAGCTTTTCCATCATCTCGAGCTGGAGCTTCTTGAACTCGATGATGCCCTCGTTCTGCAGGGCACGCACCGGGATCACCGGCAGCCGGCTATCGAAGGACGGGGTGGCCATGGCGTCCCGGGCCTTGGCCTTGCGGAAGGTTTCCTTGAAGGCGGGGTGCGCCGAGCACTCCTCGCTCATCACGAAGACCGTGCCCATCTGCACTCCCGCGGCCCCCATCAGGAGCAGGTGGGCCATCATTTGCCCACGCGCGATGCCGCCGGCCACGAAGATGGGCACGCTGTCCACCTTGAAGAGGATCTGCTGCAGGAGCACGGTGAGCGACACCGGGCCGATGTGACCTCCGGCCTCGGAGCCCTCGAGGATGAGGGCGTCGGCGCCCTGATCGATCATCTTGTGCGCCAAGAGATCGGTCGGCGCGAAGCAAATCACCTTGGCGCCCGAGTCCTTGGCGCGGGCGACCTCGGCGCTCTTGGGGATGGATCCCGCGAACACGATCGTGGGCACCTGGAGCTCGGTCACCAGGGCCAGGTGGTCCTGGTAGTTGGGGGCGATGGTGATCAGGTTGACGCCGAAGGGGCGACCGGTGAGCGCCCGCGTCTGCGCGATCTCCTCGCGGAGCTTCTCGACGGGGAGGTTGCCGGCGGCCAGGAGCCCGAAGGCGCCCGTCTCCGCCATGGCCGCGACCAGCCGATGATCGCTGATCCAGGACATGGCCCCGCACACGATCGGGTACTTTGCGCCCAGGAACGTCGCCCCGCGCTCGAAGAGTCTGTCCAGTCGCACGCCACCGTCCTTTCGCCGCGCAGTGTGGTGCGAGCGCGGGGGCGCGGCAAGCAGGGCGGCGGGCCGCCTGGCTCGGCGGTGCCCCCGCGTTCTGCCGAGCGGGCCGTCGCCGGGCGTCGCGAGCGAGTATCCTGCGCCCCATGCCTAGCGCGCGAGTCGTCCTGGTCCTGTTGGTGGCGCTGGGATGCGGCGCCTGCAGCCTGTTCTTGCCGCGAGCGCCGGTGCCCCTGCGCACCATCCCGTACGAGATGCCCGGCGCCGCGCGCCCGCCGACGTTGGCGATCCTGCTTCCGGGGCGTGGCGGCGCGGCGGAGGACTATGCGAACCACGGGTTCATCGCCGCCCTGCGGGCGCATGCGCTGCCCGGGGATCTGGTCGCGTGTGACGCGACGATCGGCTACTACGCCCGCCGGACGCTCCTCGAGCGGTTGCGCGAGGACGTCGTCGAGCCCGCGCGCCGGCGCGGCTACCAGCGCGTGTGGCTGGTGGGGATCTCGATGGGCGGGGTGGGGGCGTTGCTCTATGCACGCGAGTACCCCGAGGACGTGAGCGGAGTGGTCCTCATCGCCCCCTTCCTGGGTGACGAAGGGGTCCTGCGTTCCGTGGAGGAGGCGGGTGGGCTCGACGGGTGGCGCCTGCCCGCCGAGCACGACGAGTCGGAGTGGCAGCCACTGCTGTGGGATTCGCTCCGCCGCCTCGGCGCGGGGACGAACCGCCCCGAGATCCCGGTCTGGCTCGGCTACGGCCTGACCGATCGCTTCGCGCGGGGCCACGCGCTGCTCGCGCGCTCGCTACCTCGCGAGCAGGTCTTCACCCGGCCGGGTGGGCACGACTGGGACGCCTGGTGTCCGCTCTGGGGTGACATGCTGGACGCATGGTCGTCCCGGCCCGTGGCGGCGGGCGTCGGCCTGGAGCGCTGGATGCCCTTCGGCTCCGGCTCGAGCGTCGCGCGGACGGCCTGGTAGGGCGCGGCCGGCAAGCGCCGATCCCCACCGGCGGGGGCGACCAGGGTCGCTCGCCCGCCGGTCGGGACGCCGGCGGCGGTCAGGCGCGACGGCGACGGAGGGCGAGCCCGAGCAGGGTGAGCCCGCCGAGCGTCGCCAGTCGCGGATCGATCGGCGAGTGCGGGACGGCCGCGCAACTCGCCCCGGCCTCGCCTTCGGCCTTGCCCTCGCCGTCCTCCCAATGCGCGGAGCCCTCGGCGTATCCCTCGACCTCGATGTCGAGGGCCGCCTGGAGCGCGGCGACGCACTCCTCGAGGTTGCCGCCGTGGTCGACGTACTGCCCGTCACAGAACAGCGCCCCCTCGGGCTTCGAGCAAGCGACCTCGCAGCCGCCCTGCAGCTCGGCCTCGCAGTTCGCGTAGCCCTCTGCCTGGCACTCGACCTGGCAGTCGAAGCTGGCCTTGGCCTCGCACACGCCGTCGCACTTGGCCTCGCACTTGCCGCTGCAGTCGACCGAGCCCTCCGTCACGTCGCAGTGCCCCTCGCAGGAGCCGGAGCAGTTGGCCTTGCAGGAGGCCTCGCACTCGCCCTGGCACTCCGCGGACGCGGACCCCGCCTCGGCCTCGGCCTCGCACTTGCCCTCGCAGTCGGCGCTGCAGTCCGCGCCGCAGGTCCCCTCGCACTCGGCGGCGCAGTCGAACTCCGCGGGGTCGACCTCGCAATCTGCCTCGCAGTCGGCGGAGCAGTCGACCGCGCAGTCGACCTCGATCACGGGCGGTGGGCAGCTGCCCGAGCAGTCCGCCCGGAGTTCGACGGCGCAGGCCGCCTGGAAGCTCACGGGCTCGCAGCGAGCGGTGCAGCCGCCCTCGACCTCCAGCGCACATTCGGCGTTGGCCTCGACGGAGATGTCTCCGCAGGCGTCGAGGGCGGCGTGCGCGGTGCCGGTCGCGAGCAGGGGCAGAGCGGCGGCGAGCAGCGCCGCGGGGATGAATGGGTTGAGTCTGAGCATTGGGGTTTCCTCCTCGAAGCGAACGTTACCAAGGCCGGGCCGCGACGCCCGCGGCGATGGGTTCCGGCTCGACGGGGCACGACCCCGGGCGACTCGATCCCGGCGGGTGGACACGCCGGGGGGGCGCGAATAGCCGTGTGATCTGCGGCTATTGGGGCCGTAGCCCCGGCGTGCGGATGACCCTCGGCCCTCCGGCCTCACCGGGGGCTCGAACTTGCACGCGAGAGCGCGTCACCATGACGGGGCCAGTCTCGCGACGAGATCCCGCCGTCGAGCGCCCCGCGCCGCTGGCACGACCCGACCGGGAACGCGGCGCGGCCCCTCACGCTCAGCGGGACGGCATGATGGGGATCGGGCAGGGATCCTGGCCGAGGCAGTCCATGTCGTCGCAGTCGGTCGCCCCGTCGTAGTCGTCGTCCGCGCCGTTGTCGCAGTCCTCCTCGGGGACAGGCATGATGGCCTCCACGCAGTCGGAGCTGGTGGCGCAGTCGTCGTCGTCGCAGTCGACGTCCCCGTCCTGGTCGTCGTCGACCCGATTGACACAGCTCGTCTCGAACGTGGGCATGATGGAAAACGTGCAGTCCGGGCTCCAGTTGCAGTCGTCGTCGTCGCAGTCGACGTCCCCGTCCTGGTCGTCGTCGACCTCGTTCGCGCAGTCCCGCTCCGACGCGGGCAGGATGGCGACCACGCAGTCGGGGCTGGTGGCGCAGTCGTCGTCGTCGCAGTCGACGTCCCCGTCGAAGTCGTCGTCCGCCTGGTTGGCGCAGTCCTCCGGCGGCGGCATCACGGGGAACATCATGCAGTCGAAGTCCTGGGCGCAGTCGTCGTCGTCGCAGTCGATGTCGCCGTCGAGATCATCGTCCACGTCGTTCGAACAGTCCGCCTCGGGGGCGGGCATGATGGCGAGGACGCAGTCCGGGTGGATGACGCAGTCGCTGTCGGCGCAGTCGACGTCGCCGTCGTAGTCGTCGTCGCGGTCGTTGGTGCAGTCCTCGGGGATGCCGTAGAGCACGCCGCCGATGCCCGATCCCCCGCTGCCCGCGCTGCCGCCGGAGCCCGCGACGCCCCCGGTCGGCGCGCCGCCGGTCGCGCGGCCGCCGGTGCCGCCCGAGCTGGTCCCGCCAGTTGCTCCGCCGCCGGTGCCCGCGGTGCCTCCAGTCAGGGCGCCGCCGCTGCTGGCCCCGCCGGACGCGGCGCCCCCGGTGCCTGGCGAGCCGCCCGTCTCCTCGGCGCCACCCGTCTCCGCCCCACCCTCGTTGGCTCCCCCGGTTCCGGGGCTGCCGCCGGAGCCCGTCGTGCCGCCCGCGCCAGCGCACTCGGCGCCGACGCAGGGGTCGTCGGGGGCCGTCGCGCCGTCGCCCTCGCTCTCGCCGCCGCAGCCCGCCAGCGCGACCGTCAGCGCGACGGAGGCGCCGAGCGAGCGCCGCATCCAGTCCGACCAGCGGGCAGCCGTCGCCTCGCGCTCGCTCTCGCAGACGTGGTCCAGGAAGGCGCGCATCAGGTTCGGATCGAAGTTCTTTGTCATGGCACAGTCTCTGCGGAGCGAAGGTCTCCGCCCCCGTTCTAGCAAGGGTCGTGCCGGATTGACCCGGGCGTCATCCGGGGCGCCCATGGCCCGCAATTCCAGGCCCAAACGGGCGTCGAGGAGCTCCGAAGCCGGCCATTGGGGGTGGCCCCCGGTGGCACGGATCGGCACAGGCCGCCGCTGCCGGCGCCGCCCGTGGTCACCCGGCTCCTGCGGGCGGAGCTCCCGCTCGCCGGAGGACGTTGCAGTACGTCGGCGCCGCGTCGACGTCACCGGTCGCGGCGTAGGCCGCGCCGCGGCAGCCGCCCGAGCAGCGGGTGTTCTCGCAGCTACGGCAAGGCTCGGCGAGATCCCGTCGCCGAATCCGGCGCACGCGGTGAAGCTCCGGTGAGGCGAGCAGCGCGGCGAGCCCCTCCCGGTAGACGTTGCCCACCTTGAAGGGCGGGAACATGAGCGAGGGGCAGGGGTAGAGATCGCCCTCTGCCGTGATGTAGGCGACGTTGCGCCCGGCGACGCACCGGAAGTGGCCGTCTGCGCGCCACGGGCCGATGCCGTGGTCGATCACCAGATCGACCCCAGGGCTCTGGCGTTCACGATATCGCCGAAACCCGTCGAGGAAGCAGTCGAGCTGCTCCGGAGCGGCCGCGTGCTCGGCGCGGACAGCCTCCCCGGCGGCCCTCCCGGTGGGCACGAAGGAGCAGTAGCGGAGCTTGCGGATGCCGAGCGCCTGGCCGAAGAGGGTCATCTCGTCGAGGCGCTCGAGGTTCGGTCCGACCAGGATGGTGGCGACGTCCACCCTAACGCCGGCCTCCCGGAAGAGGCGAATCGCCCGCACCGCGCGGAAGTACGCCTCCGCGGAGCAGGCGCGGATAGCGCGGTGGTCGCGGACGTCGACGCCGTCGAGGCTCACCTGCACGGTGACGAGCCCCGCCCGCCGGAGCCGCTCGACCCGACGCGGGCTCGCGAGCACGCCGTTGGACACCATGCTGAAGCTCTTCATGCCCGCCGCGCGCCCGTCGTCCATCAGCTCCTCGAGATCGCGGCGCGCGAGCGGCTCTCCGCCCGAGAAGGCCAGGTGCTGCGCCCCCGCGGCCACGAGCTGCTCCATCAGCGAGCGCACCTCGGGCCGCGAGGGACCGGGGTGCGCTGCGGCGCCGGCCGCGGTGAAGCAGTGCGGGCAGGAGAGGTTACAGCGCCGGGTCACCTCTAGGCCGAAGAAGATCTTCGGCTCCGTCTCTCGCTCGGTGCCCATCCAGTGATCCTCGCCAAGTCAGCGCCGCGCTACCGCGCTCGGGAGGTTAGCGCGTCCGGGCGCGGCGAAGAAGGCGGGGGTCGAGCCGTCACTCGCGGCGCTCGTGGAGGCCCTGGTCGGGCCGCGCGCCGTGGTAGGGCAGGCTCACGCCGTCCCCCGCGCTCCAGGTGAGCGGTTCGGCGAGGGTGAGCGTGTCGGTGTCGTAGTCTACCGCCGCGATGGCCACCGCCCGCGTCTGTCCCTCGAGCTGGATCAGGTCGGGCTCGACCATGCCGTAGCCGTCGATGAAGTAGCCGGCGTCGTCGACCTGAAGGTCGGTGCTGTCCTGCCCGTCGTTGGTGGCCTGGGCCAAGAACCCGCCGTTGTCGACGCACGGGCTGCCGGCCTCGAGGCGGAAGTCGAGGGCGAACGGATCGAAGGGATCGGGGTCGCCCGCGGCGGACAAGAATCCCGGATCGCCCTCCTCGAGCCAGTTACTGGACACCACCTGCGCCCGCTCGTCCACGTAGTAGAAGTAGATCGCCCCGAGGTTGTTCTCGACGAAGATGTTGTTCTTCACCGCGACGCCGGTCATGGTGTTGTGCCCGGCGTCATCGACCCAACGCGCCAGCATCAGCCCGTACTTGCTGGCGTCCCAGTCGTCGAACAAAAGGTAGCCGTTGCGATAGAAGACGTTGTTGTAGATGTGGTTGTTGCTGGCGTCGTTGGTGTTGCCGTCGTCCGCGGAGAGCGTCACGCCCGACGAATCGTTCGTGTGGAAGGCGTTGTGGCGGACGACGTTGTGCTGCGTGCGCAGGCTCAGCCCGGTCGACGAGTCGTTGTCCGGCGGCACCCCCGAGTACGCGATGACGTTGTCCTCGAAGACGTTACCGACGTTCAGCTCGGGGAAGCTCGTGTTCGTGATGACGTCGCGTCCCCCACAGCTCCCGCCGATTTCGGCCCGGTGGCAGTCAAACCACTCCTCGTTGTGGAAGCGGTTGCCGCGGATGACGTTGTGATTGGCGTACACGCCGAGGAGGTGGTGGCCGCCGTAGTAGAAGGTCGAGCGCATCACCAGGTTGAAGTCGGAGCGGTCCTCCTCGTTGTCGTTGCCGATGTCGAGGAGGCAGCCGTTGTCGTCCCAGTCCGGATCCGAGCCCGACTCGTTGCCGTAGCGCGAGAAGGTGCAGTCGAAGACGCGGTTGTGGTGGGATTCGCCGGAGATGCGCGAGCCGGCCCAGGTCGTGGGCCCAGCCGGGTTGTCGAAGGTGCAGGAGCCGACGTTGTTGTGGTGCGACCCTTCGGTCAGGTAGACGTTGCGGCCGCAGTCGCGAAAACCCAGGCCAAGCACGCTGACGTGGGCGTTGCCCCGCAGGCGGACGCAGTACACGCTCCGCTCGAGCGTGACCGCCTCGTCGGCGTACGCTGTGTACGTGATGCGCGCGTCGTCTGCCGTGCCCGAGTTGACGGGGGCGATCGTCTCGTCCACGTAGGTGCCCGCGCGCAGGTACGCGGTCTGCCCCGCCGTCAGCCGCACGTTGGCCGCGGCGATCGTGCACCAGGGCTCGCCGAGGGTGCCGGGGTTGTCGTCGTCGCAGGGGCCGCCGAGCGAGTCACGATCGACGAAGAACGCGGTCGTGCCGTCGAGGCAACCCTCGTCCACCCCGCCGTCGCAGTCGTCGTCGAGGCCATTGCCGCAGCGCTCAGCGGCGGAGGGACCGACGGCGGCGGCCTCGTCGTCGCAGTCGTCGGGGGAGCAGTCGCCGTCGCGGTCCACATCGAGACAGGCAGCAGCGCCGCCCGCGGTACCGCCCGTCTCGTCGCCGCCGCTGCCGGGGGTGCCCCCGGTGTCATCGCCGCCGCTCGCGCCGTCGCCGCCCATGGAGGGGCCACCCGTCGAGGAGTCGCCCGTATCGACACCGTCGTCGTCGTCCTTCGAGCACCCAACGAGCAGGACCGTGGCGAGCGCTACGCACCGCCCGAATCGACTCAGTCCCGTCCGCATTCGGACCTCCCCGACCCTCACTCGAGGAACGCGGGGTCCGGTCCCTCGAGGTACGACGTCTCGAGCTCGTCCGCCGAAAGCGCGGCGCCGTAGATCCGGAACTCGAGGTACGTGCCGTCGAACCCGTTGGTCGCGTCGTCTGCGAACTGGGAGCGGCCGAGCCAGTTGTTGATGTCGCGGAGGTCCGAGAGGTGGTCGTAGAACGTCATCGCACCCTGCGGGGCGCCGTCGACGAAAAGCTGGATACGGTCCTGGGCGTCGTCCACCACCACGGCGAGGTGCAGCACGGCCTGGGTCGGGGCTCTCGGCCCCTCGAGCGCCTGCCGGTCGTCGGGGTGCTCGCCGGGCTGTTTCATGTACGCCGTACGGATGACGCTGCCCTCGTCGGCGTCCGTGCTGGCGATGAGATAGAGGTAGGTGCGCCCGCACGCGCCCGGCTGCCCCTCGGGCGCCGACGTCCCGCCATAGACGCAGTTCAGGTACATGGCGTCGCCGAAGTCGAAGACCCGCTGCCAGGGTTGGCCGCCGTTCCACACGATCCACGTCTCGAAGGTCGCGTCCGTGAGCGCGCTCACGATCCCGTTCGGGAGATCCACGTAGTCGGGCTGGTAGGCGGTGCCACCGACCAGGCTGAGCTCGCCGTCACCGCTGAGCGTGGCCCCGCCCTTCACGGTCCCGTTGGCGCCGGCGACGGAGTCCGTCACCGTGGTGCCCGTCCCCTCGAAGCGGTAGCGGTGGACCAGCGCGCCGCGCAGCGTCTCGCAGCTCGCGGGGGAGCTCGCGCAGAGCGCTCCGCCCGAGGCCTCGGCGCCGCCATCGCCACCCTCCCCACTGCTGGTGCCGCCGGACTCGGCGCCGCTCGCGCCGCCCGCGGCGCCGCCGTCGCCGCTGGTGCCGCCGGATTCGGCGCCGCTGGTGCGGCCCGCGGCGCCGCTCGCGCCGCCCGTCGCGCCGGCATTGCCTCCGGACACCGCTCCGCCCGTGGCGAGCCCGCCGCCGCCGGTCGCGCCGCCACCCCCCGAGCCGCCCGAGCCGCCGGATTGGGCGCCGCCGCCCCCCGTCGTGCCGCCGGTGCTCCCGGTGCCGTCCACGCCGCCAACCGCGGCGCCGCCGGTGGTCTCCGTCGTGCCGCCCGTTTCGCCCATGCCTCCGGTCGCCGTCGTCGCTCCGGCGACGAGCTGGCCGCCGGAGGTAGCGCCGCCCGTCGTCATCGCGACTCCGCCCGGGTAGCCGTCGTCACCGGCCGCGGGCGCGCCGGCCTGGGCGCCGCCGCCGGCCCCCGCGCCTGGCTGCTCGCTGCCAGCGCCTCCGGTGGTCCCGTCTACGGCCTTGAAGTCGTCCTCGAGCGTGGCCGGGCAGGCCATCAGCAAGGTCGCCGCCGCCGGCAGCAGGAGCAAGCGCCTCGTTCGTTTCACGCGTTCACCTCGGCTCGCTGGCATTCTACCCCTGCCGCGGAAAAGCGCACCCGGGAGCCTCTTCGCGACGCCGTCGGTCGAGACGCAGGCCCGTCGCGACGTCGCTTCGGTGTGCTCGGTTGACGACCGCGGTCGCGGCGCTGTTTCCGTCTGGGACGCCGATCTCACCCCGGCGATCGACGACGCGCGACGCCCCGTCTCCGTCTTGGACTCTCCATCACCGAGCACCTCTCCGACGGCGACGGTGCGCGGTCCTCTTGGCTCTGCTAAGGGGGCGCGGACATGCTCGCGGTCGATCTTCACACGCACACCTTCTTCAGCCAGTGTGGCATCCACTCCCACGTGGAGCTGCTCGAGCGGGCACGGTCGCTCGGCATGCAGGGCGTCGCCATCACCGACCACGGCCCGGCGCTCCAGGGGCGGCTCTCGGGGCCCTTCTTCGATCGGCTCCACGATCCTGTCGCCGGGGTTCGGCTCCTCAAGGGCATGGAGTGCAACCTCGTCGGCGAGGATGGCGCGATCGATCTGCCGCCGCAGTATCTCCGGCACCTGGACGTGGTGCTGCTCGGGATCCACTACAACACACCGACCGGCCTCGGCTCGGAGACGTACACCGCGCGGCTCCTCGCGGCCCTCGAGCGCAACCCGGCGGTCGACGTGCTGACCCACCTCAACGATCCGAGCTTCCCGGTGGACTTCACCGCCGTCGCCCGCGCGGCGCTGGCGACGGGTGCCGCCGTCGAGCTCAACAACTCCAAGACGGCGCTCGGGCGCGCGCCGGACGCGCTGACGCGCGAGCTCGTGCGGGCGGTGAAGGAGGTCGGCTGCCGGCTCGTGGTGACGAGTGACACGCACGCGCTGAACGAGCTGGGCAGCGACGCAGCGGTGCGGCCCTTCCTCGAGGGGCTCGAGGTCCCGAGCGAGCGCGTCGTCTCCAGGTCCGCCGAGAGCGTGTACGCGTTCATCGAGGAGCGGCGGCACTCCAAGCGGGGGTGATGGGGCGGGCGACCCCTCCGCGATCTCGCCCGCCCCGACGCCGGCCTCCCCGCGGGCCACGCGACGGCGGGGGGGGGCTCGCCGACAGATCGGCCCCGGCTAGCGCGCGGGCGCCTCGGAGCCGGCCCCGTCACGTCGTCCTCGCGCGCGCTCCGCGCGGTGAAGGCCGGTGAGCCGGATTGGTGGCCGGGACAGGGACCAAGGCGCGCCGAAAGTCCGGCCCGACGGCCACCCGCGGACGGCCCGAGAGGGAGCGCAAGGACCGGGCCCCGGCCACGATCCGCACCGGCCTCGTCGGCCTTCCGTTGCGCTGGCCCTCCTGATACGGTCGCCCCCGTTTTTCACGGCGCCCCGGGGATCGGCGGGGGGCCCGGGCGCGCTGGCGCGCAGGCCGGAGCCTGTCCGTCGCCGATGCCCTCCACGACGCGAGCGCAAAGAAGGAACCTCAGATGACACAGCTCGACTGGGTCGTTATCGGCCTCTACTTCACCCTCATCGGGTTCGTCGCCTGGTGGTACGGGCGCGATCAGAAGGACACCAAGGACTACTTCCTCGCCGGGCGGAGCGCCGGATGGGTCGTCATCGGGGCCTCGATCTTCACCTCGAACATCGGCTCCGAGCACATCGTCGGGCTGGCGGGGCAGGGCGCCAGCACCGGCATGGCCATGGCCCACTGGGAACTCCACGCGTGGGTCCTCATCATGCTGGCCGGGGTCTTCGTGCCCTTTTACTACCGGTCCGGTGTGGAGACGATCCCGGAGTTTTTGGAGAAGCGTTTCAACGCCAAGACCCGCTGGATCCTCTCTTGCGTCTCGCTGGTCGCCTACGTCTTCACCAAGGTGAGCGTCACCGTGTACGCGGGCGCCGTGGTGTTCCAGGCGCTGCTCCCGGACACCTTTGGCAGTCCTGAAAACGCCTTCTGGGTCGGTGCCTTCTCCACTGTCATCCTCACCGGCGTCTACACCGTGTTCGGCGGCATGCGCGCCATCATGAACACGGCCACGCCGCAGGCGGTCATCATCCTATTCGGCGCGTTCTCCATCACGGCCCTGGGGCTCGCCAAGCTCGGTGGTTGGGGCGAGCTGGTGACGATGGCCAAGGCCAACCGGGAGGCGTTCTCCCTCTGGCGGCCCCTCTCCGATCCCAGCTTCCCCTGGCTCGGGGTGCTCGTCGCGTCGCCCATCGTCGGCATCTGGTACTGGTGCACGGATCAGTACATCGTGCAGCGCACCCTGTCCGCCAAGGACCTGAAGACGGCGCGGCGCGGCGCGCTGTTCGGCGGCCTGCTCAAGGTGTGGCCGGTGCTGATCTTCCTGATCCCCGGCATGATCGGCTGGGCGCTGCACCAGAAGGGGCTCGTCCACCTGCCGACCAAGATGGTCGGTGGTGTCGCCGAGATCAACCCGGACCTCGTCTTCGCGACCCTGGTGCGGGAGCTCCTGCCCACGGGCATCCGCGGCCTGATCGTCGCCTGCCTGCTGGCCGCGCTGATGAGCTCCCTGGCCTCGCTGTTCAACTCGAGCGCCTCGCTCTTCACCGTGGACGTGTACGAGAAGCTTCGACCGGGCATGTCGGAGAAGCACCTGCTGAACGTCGGGCGCATCGCGACGGCGGCGATCGTGGTGCTGGGGATCCTCTGGATCCCGGTGATGCAGATGGTGCAGGGGGGCGGCCTCTATCAGTACCTGCAGAACGTCCAGGGCTACCTGGCGCCGTCGATCACGGCGGTGTTCCTGCTGGGGCTGTTCTGGAAGCGGGTGAACGCGGCCGGCGCGGTCTGGGGCCTGGGAGCGGGCTTCGCGCTGGGCATGATCAAGCTGACGCTGCAGACGTTCTTCGGCTACGGGGAGGGGGAGATCAGCTCGCCGGCCATCCTGGCCGCGATCGGCGACTTCAACCCGTACTACGCCACCGGCGTGCTCGCCGTCCTGAGCTCGCTCGTCATCGTGGTCGCCTCGCTCATGACGCCGCCGCCGCCCGCAGAGCAGATCAAGGGCCTCACCTACGCGTCCATCCGCCAGGAAGGGGCTGCCGAAATCGAGGCGAGCTGGGATCTCGGCAACAAGGTCATGACCTACGTCATCCTCGCCTGCGTGCTCGGCATGTACCTCTACTTCAGCTTCTGGCTCCTCTGAGCCCGTCGGGGCGGCGGCGCCCGGCGCCTCATCTCCGAGGCGCCGGGCGGCTTGCCCCGAGTCAGACGTCCTGCCGTCGGGGCCGGCCGCGGCCTCGCAGGGAGGGGCCCGGCGGGGGTCTTCGTCCGCAGCGGGCCCGTCCGGACGCGGAGCCTGTGCTACATTGAGCGGGCGGCGCTGATCGTGAGTCACGCTCCCTCGCACCGACTGCCCCGTCGCGGGGCCACGCGGCGGGTCCCTCCGGACCGGAGCCGCGGCGGCTCGGTCGTGTGGCCATGCTCCCGTGCGGGGCTGAGCGAGCTTCGGATCGAGGTCGCGGCCGTTGACGGGGGCCTGCGGGCGCCCACCCAACAGGAGAGCGCGCCACCGTGAAGCGAACCTTCCTCACTTGCTGCCTTCCCCTCGGACTCACCCTCGGCGCCTGCTCCCCGGGCGATGACGGCGGCGTCGCCCCGGCCGGGGGAGCAGCGGCGACCGGCGGTGGCTCCCCGGTCGGCGGCGCTCCGTCGAGCGGCGGCACAGGAGGGGCCACCGAGCCCACGACGGGCGGGCTGGCGACCGGCGGGCTCGGCACGGGCGGTCTGGTGACGGGCGGGACCCTGTCCGGCGGCGCCGCTACGGGCGGCGGTCCGAGCGGTGGCGCTCCGGTGGGCGGGAGCGGCGGCACCGGCGGAGTGGCGACCGGAGGCTCCCCGCCGACCGGCGGCGCCGAGCCCACTGGAGGCGCGCAGCCGACCGGGGGTGCGGAGCCGACCGGGGGCGTGAGCGAGACGGGCGGTGTGGGTGAGTCGGGAGGCACCGTGCCGATCGGCGGCCAGGAAACCGGCGGCGCCAGCAGCGGTGGCGACGCGGGCAGTGCGGCGACGGGTGGTGCCACGGGCGGCAGCGGTGGGGCGGGCACGGGCGGCGCGACGGCCACCTGGCCCACTTGCTCCATCTCGGACTCCGACCTCCAGAGCGCCCTCACTGCCTGGGAGGGGGCTTACGTCACCGACTGCGGAGCCAACGGCAAGCGCGTGGTGGGGTGCGGGGCCAGCACCTGCTCCGAGGCGATGGGCTACGGGATGCTCATCGCGGTGAACATGGACGCGCAGCCCCTCTTCCAGAGCTTCGTGACCTTCGTCGAGAGCCTGCTGCCCATCGATTCCGCCGGCGGAAACTTCGCCGGGCGTTATCTGCTCCCCTGGAGCATCGGCGGCTGCTCGGGGGCCTCCGACTACAACAACGCGACGGACGGCGATCTCGACATCGCCCTGGCCCTGCTCCAGGCGGAGGTGCGCTGGCCGGGCAACGGCTATCGCGAGCTCGCCCTGCAGGTAGTGCGCGACATCCTCACCTACAACACCACGGTCTACTCGGGGCGGCTCGTGCTGCTCGCGGGGGACTCGACCCTGCAGCCCCCGTCGAACGGCAACTACCCGTCGTACTTCGCGCCCGGGTACTACCGCGTGTTTGCGGCGGCCCTCGCCTCCAGCGCGGAGCCCGACGGCGCGGAGCTCGCGGCCAAGTACCTCGAGCTCGCCGAGGACACCTACGCGCTGTTCGACGGCTACCAGGCCGCCATGGACAACAAGCTTTGGCCCGAGTTCGCCAACCTCGACGGCACCCTGCGCAACGGCGACCAGGGCTACTGGTGGAACGCGTGCCGCACGCCCTGGCGGATCGCCACCGACTGGGCCTGGTACCGTGACGCCAACGCCGAGCTCCAGCTCACGACGGCGGCGGCGGCCAACCCGGACCCGTACGCGGCGGCGACCGAGAAGAACAGCGCCTTCGTCGGGGCGCTCACCTTCCTGCACATGCCGGCGGGGCAGGAGGCGTTCCAGGCCGCCTGCACGACGTGGCTCAGTAGCTCGCTGGCGGACAACGTCTACTTCCAGGATTCGCTGAAGCTACTCTACCTGCTCCTCGCCGCGGGCCGCTTCCCCCCGCCTGCCTGAGCGTGGGCTCGAGTCTCCCGGACCGGGCGCTGTACCCGGGTTGTCGTCCAGGGTCGTGAAGCCCCGAAGGGATCCGGCAGGGTTCGGAGCGGGGTAGAGAGCCACGTGGGCTCGGGGAGGTCGCAATCCTCGCCGACGAACGCCACGAAGCCCTCGTCGTCGTCGTCGCCGCCGCGCCCGGTCGTGCCCCCGGTGCAGCCCAGCTCTCCGCCGAATCCTCGGCATCACCGCCGCATGTGGCCTGCTCGAGCGGTGGCCCGCTCTCGACGACGCGCGGAGGGCCGAAGGGGCCGTCCGCGCGCTGGCCAGGCGCGGGCTGGCGCGTCGCGGGAGGACTGCTACCCTGTTCCGTAATGGAGAACGCCGTTCCGAATAATGGAACAAGCGCGGGACCAGCCGACGACGCGCAGGGATCGATCGACAAGGCGCTCGACGTGCTCTTCGCCCTCCACGGTCGCGACGAGGCCTGCGGAGTGACGGAGCTCGCGCGGCATCTCGACCTCCCCAAATCGACCGCGCACCGCCTGCTGACGGCTCTAGTGCGACGCTCGTTGGTCGAGCGCGATGCCCGCGGGCATTATCGGCTCGGGTTCGGGCTGGTGTCCCTTGGGCTCGGCGCCCTCGATCAGGAGCCGCTCGTGCACGCGGCGCGGGAACCGCTCGCCGCCGAGGCCGCCCGACTCGGGGAGACGGTCTTCGTCGTGGCCGCCCGCGGCGGCGTGCTCCGGGTCCTCGGGAAGGCCGAGGGCACGGGCGTGCTGCGCGCTTCACCGCGCATCGGTTCGACGGTCCCCCTGCACGCCACGGCCGTGGGCAAGGTCTATCTGGTCTGGGCACCAACCGCCGTGCACGCCCCCGTGGAGCCGCTCGCGCGCTTCACGGCGCGCACCGTGCGCAGCCTCGCGGCGCTCACCCGAGCGCTCCCGCTGGTCCGCGCGCGGGGCTTCGCGGTCAGCGACGAGGAATGGATCGAGGGGTTGGCGGTGGTCGCCGCCCCCGTGCACGGCGCGGCCGGCCTCCTGGGCACGATCGCGATTGGCACCGCAAGCCCGCGCCTCCAGGCGCTGGGGGCAGAGGCGTTGGGTGAGCGCGCGACGGTGGTGGCGCGGGTCGTCGAGGAACGACTGCGAGGAGGAGCGAGATGACGATCTGGATGAATGGAAAGCTGGTGACTCCGGCGGACGCGCGCGTCTCGGTGTACGACCACGGACTCCTGTACGGTGACGGGCTCTTCGAGGGCCTGCGGGTCGCCAACCGGCGCGTGTTCCGCCTCGAGCTGCACCTGGCCCGGCTCGCGCAAGGGGCGCTCCTCGTGGGGCTCGATCTCCCGGGCGGTGTCGAGGGGATCCGCGCGGCAGTCACGGCTGCCGTCGCGGCCCACGGGGACACCAGCGGTTATGCACGGCTCGTCGTCACCCGTGGCGAGGGCCTGCTCGGCGTCGATCCCACCAGCTGTGCGCGTCCGACGGTCTTCTGCATCGTCGATCGCCTCAGCCTCTTTCCGCCGGAGAAGCGAGCGACCGGGGTCGATCTCGTCACCGCGAGGGTGCGGCGGCCGCCACTGGACGTGCTTGACCCTCGCATCAAGAGCCTCAACTACCTCAACAACGCGCTGGCCAAGCTCGAGGCGCGCCGGCGTGACGCCGACGACGCCCTGCTCCTGAACGCGCGCGGCACCATCGCGGAGGCCGCGGTGGCCAACGTCTTCGCGCTCCGCCAGGGTGAGCTCTGTACGCCCCCGCTCACCGACGGTGCCCTCGACGGCGTCACGCGCCGTACCGTGCTCGAGCTCGCTCGCGGCCTCGGCATCCCGGCCCGCGAGGCGTCGCTGGGTCACTACGAGCTCGTGAGCGCCGACGAGGTGTTCCTCACGGGCACCGGCGCGGGCCTCGTGCCGGTGCGCGCCGTAGATGGCCTCTCCACGGGACGCAGCGTGCGCCCGGTGTTCGAGCGCCTGAGCGCGGCGTACCAGGCCCGCGTGGACGAGGACACCCGCGCCGCGGCGTGAGCCAGGGCCCTTGATATTGGCGCTACCACGACGCAACCGCGCCGGCGTCACCCGGGAACGTCGCCGTCGATGGGCGCGAGAGATTCGGGGAGCCATCGGGCCACCCGCAGATCGCTGCCACGGCCGAGTGGTGAGCAACACCGCCGCCCGCGAATCGGGAGAGACGGACGACGGAGTCAGGCCGGAGGGACCGAACGGTTGGACGCCGCTCCTCCCGACCGTCGCAGGGGCAGGGCGAAACCATCCCACCCTGGCGCATTCTGTGCCACCCAGCGGATCGCGGTGGGCGCGTTGGCGGTCGTCCGCGAGTTCGTCCGGACCGGGCAGGTGGGCTGAAGCCTGTTCCACGAGGCGACCTTCGTCGGCGAAGCGTTCGACACGGTGGAGCCGGGGTTCGTCGCCGCGACCGCCGGGGATTTCCGGCTCGCGCCCGGCTCGCCGGCGATCGACGCCGGGTGTTTCGGCGAGGATCTGGGCGACCGCGATGGGTCGCCGGCGGACCTCGGCCTGTACGGCGGCCCCTTCGCGGTCGAGTGAACGGGCCGCCCCGGCGGCTCGGCGTCGCGCGCGCTTGACGCCGATCGGCGTCGTGGTAATCGAGGGGCTCGATGTCGTTCGTGCTCGCCGCTGCCGCTCGTCGAACCGCCCGTCAGGGCGGAGGCGTCCGGCTGCGCGCCGCATGAGCGCACCGTAGCCAGCGCATCCGCCCGGACTCGAACCGCCGGGCGGCTCGTGTGCGTTGGCCGAGATCGTCCGGGGAGGCTAGCCCCGATGAGCAGCGATCTCGATACCCACCTGATGACCATCACCGAGCGGCCGCCGATCGTCATGGCGCGCGGTCAGGGCTCCTACCTCTGGGACGCCGAGGGGCGTCGCTACCTCGACTTCATCCAGGGCTGGGCGGTCAATTCCCTCGGGCACGCGCCGCCCGAGCTCGTGGGCGCGCTCGCCGCGCAGGCCCGCACCCTGGTCACGGCGAGCCCCGCGCTACACAACGACCAGGCTCAGCGCCTGGCGGGGCGCCTGGTGGCGCTCACCGGCCTCGCTGCCGTGGCTTTCACCAACAGCGGCGCCGAGGCCACCGAGGTGGCGATCAAGATCGCGCGCAAGTGGGGGCGGCTCCACCGCGGCGGCGCTCACGAGATCGTGACCACCCACGGCGGGTTCCACGGGCGGACGCTGGCGGCGATGGCGGCCAGCGGCAAGCCGGGCTGGGACGCGCTCTTCCCCCCGTACCCGCCGGGCTTCGTGCGGGTCGCCTTCGGGAGCGCGGAGGCCGTGCGGCGCGCGATCGGGCCGACGACGGCGGCGATCCTGGTCGAGCCGATCCAGGGCGAGGCCGGGGTGATCGTCCCCCCGGCGGGCTACCTGCGTGAGCTGCGGGCGCTCGCCGACGAGGCCGGGTTGCTCCTGATGCTCGACGAGGTCCAGACCGGGATCGGCCGCACCGGGCGCCTCTTCGCGTACCAGCACGAAGCGGTGCTGCCGGACGTGGTGACCCTCGGCAAGGGGCTCGGCGGCGGCTTCCCCATCGGCGCCGTGGTCGCTAGCGAGCGGGCGAACTGCCTCGAGCCCGGCGAGCACGGCGGCACCTACCACGGCAGCGCCCTCGCGTGTGCGGCGGCGCTCGCGGTGCTCGACGTGGTGGCGCGCGACTCGTTCCTCGCAGCGGTGCGGGCGCGCGGGCAGTGGCTCGCCTGGGCGCTCGGCGAGTTCGCCCGCCAGGAAGGCCTCGCCGAGGTGCGGGGCCGCGGCCTGCTCTGGGCGCTGCGTCTGCCCGGTCCGACCGCGGCGGCCGTGCGCGACGGGTGCCTCGCACGGGGCCTCATCGTCAACGCGCCCCGCGCGGACGTGGTGCGGATGATGCCGTCGCTGCGCGTCACGGAGGCGGAGCTCGGCGAGGCTGTCGGGATCCTCTCCGCGGCGCTGGCGGCGGTCGCCCCCGCGTGGTCGGCGTCCGCTTGAGGCGGGGGAGGGGCTTCGGGGCCCGCGTCGGCTCCCGGGGCCCCATCCGCAGCGCGGCCATCCGCGCCGATCGCCGCGCTAGCTCCGCTTCATCAACGTGTTGACCAGCACGACCAGCAGTACCCCGCCGACGGTCGCCACCAGGATCGAGCCGAGCAGTCCGCCGACGTTGACCCCGAACCACCGGAAGAGGACGCCGCCCACGATCGCCCCGAGAACCCCGAGCACGAGGTTGCCGACGAGGCCAGACCCCGAACCCTGGGTGAGCTTGCCCGCCAGCCATCCCGCCAGCACAC
Source organism: uncultured Polyangiaceae bacterium (assembly GCA_964404725.1). GTDB lineage: Bacteria > Myxococcota_A > Polyangia > Polyangiales > Polyangiaceae > JAFGBI01. The sequence goes on along the minus strand of CAYOLF010000036.1, from coordinate 36,921 downwards.
CAACCAACAAAAACCAGAGGATATCCATCGGCTATCGCACCTCCTTCGCCGGCACCGAGTCTGCCCCAATCCCCGCGCCAACGCACTCCAGGTCCGCTCGGCCCCCCTCGGGGCTCGGGGCCCGGGGCTCGGCTCGAACCCTCGGCCCCGGGGCCCGCGGACGGCGGGGGTGAAGCGGGCCACTCACCATGCTGCGGGGCGACACCCGACCCCGGGCGCGCTGAGCGGCGGGCGCGGCCGTGCGGGGTCGGCTTCGGTGGTTGACGACCTTCCTCCTCGGCGGGGATCCTCTCCTCATCGCCGAGTGGAACGGGATGTCCAGGTCGCAAGAAACCGGCTGTTCATGCGCCTGTCTCGCCACGCTCTCCGCGACACCGCGTTCCTCGAGGTCCCTCCGGAGCGGGTGATGGAGGTGGGGGTGCATGGGGTCGTCCCGGTCGCCCACCCTTGGCTGTCCGGGGGACTTGACGCAAGATTCGGCGACGCGTAGGCCAGGCTGGCGAGAGCGTGCGGCGCGACGGGCTTGCGATCGGGGAAGACGCTGTAGGCGGGGCGGAGGCGGCGGTGGATGAATCCCTCGCTCGAGGGCACAGGCGTGAAGGAGCACAGGGGCGATGGTCACCACGGTCGTGACTGACGGGGGCGCGCCCCCGCGCGAGGCCGAAGCCATCCTCGACGAGGCCCGGCTGGAGAGCCTGCTGCGCATCAGCAACCATTCGGCGCAGAGCGTGTCGGAATTGCTCGATTTCGCGCTGGAAGAGGCCATCGCCCTCACGGGAAGCCGGCTCGGGTACGTGTACTTCTACGACGAAGACGCCGAAGAATTCCGGCTCAACTCCTGGTCGAGCGCGGCGATGAGCGTGTGCGCCATCACGGAAAAGCAGACCGTCTACCAGTTGGCCAAGACCGGCATCTGGGGTGAGGCCGTCAGGCAGAGGCGGGCCATCGTCGTCAACGATTTCGCGGCACCCAACTCGCTCAAGCGGGGGCTGCCGGAGGGCCACGCCCCTTTGGCCCGGTTCCTCACGGTCCCCGTGCTCAGCGACGGGGGGATCGTTGCCGTCGTCGGCGTCGCCAACAAGATAGCGCCCTACGACGACGCGGACATCCGCCAGCTGAACCTGATGATGGACTCGGTCTGGAGGGTGGTGGAGCGAAAGCGCGCCGAGGCCGAGCTACGCCAGAACGAGGAGAAGTATCGCGCCCTGTTCGACACCCTCACCCAGGGCGTCGTCTTCCAGGACGCCGCCGGCAGGATCATCAGCGCGAACGCTGCGGCTGCGCGCATCCTCGGCGTCGGCCGCGAGCAGATGCGCGGGCTGACGTCGGCGGATCCCCGCTGGCACGCCATTCGCGAGGACGGGACCGAACTCCCCGCCGATGTCCACCCCATCGTCGTCGCGCTGCGCACCGGGCAGGCGGTGAGGAACGTGGTGCATGGTGTGCGCAATCCTGACCGGGGGTGCACGGTATGGGTCCGCGTGACCGCCGTGCCGCTCTTCCGTGAAGGGGAGACGTCGCCCTACCAGGCCTACGCGACCCTCGAGGACATCTCCGAGATCAGAGCGACCGAGGAGGGGCTGCGCGAGAGCGAGGAGAAGTACCGCGCCCTGTTCACCCAGTCGATCCAGGCGATCTACCTGCACGATCTGGACGGACGGATCGTCGACGTCAACCAGGTGGCGTGCCTCCAGTCGGGCTTCATGCGGGAAGAGCTCCTGCGGCGCACGGTGTTCGACAACCATCCACAGACACCCGGCGTCCTCTTCATGTCGAGGGAGACCATCCTCGCGCTGTGGCGGGCGTGGCCGGAGGGCCAGCGCCACCTGGTCGAGGGTGTGCACGTGCGCAAGGACGGCACGTCCTACCCGGTGGAGATCTCGACCGGCTCGATCGCCTACGGTGGCCGGAGGCTCATGCTGGCCGTCGTACAAGACATCACCGAGCGCAAGCGGACCGAGACCGCGCTGCGAGACGAGAAGGAGCGGCTGGCGGTCACCCTGCGCAGCATCGGCGATGGCGTGATCACGACGGACATCGAGGGTCGTGTGGTCATGATGAACCCCGTCGCCGAACAGCTGACGGGGTGGCAGCAGCATGAGGCGGCAGGCAGACCGTTGGCCGAGGTGTTCGACGTCGTGCAGGCGTCGTCAGGCCGGCCCTGCGAGAGCCCGGTGACTCGCGTGCTGACCGGCGGGCACACCACGGAGCTGCCCGAGGAGATCCGCCTGGTCGCCCGTGACGGCGTCGAGCGGCCCATCGCCGACAGCGGCGCTCCCATCAAGGACGCCGCCGGGAAGGCCACGGGTGTCGTCCTCGTCTTTCGGGACGTGACGGAGAAGCAACGGCTGCTCGCGTCGCTGCAGCGGGAGTCGCGGCTGGAGTCCCTCGGCGTGCTCGCCGGGGGGATCGCCCATGACTTCAACAACCTCCTGAGCGGGATCTTCGGTTACGTCGATCTGGCGCGGCTGCAGACCAATGACCCCGAAACCACCGACTGTCTCACCAGGGCGCTGGGAGCGCTGACCCGCGCCCGTGACCTCACGGGACAGCTTCTCACCTTCGCCAAGGGTGGGGCCCCGGTCAAGCGCGTGCAGAGCCTCTTTCCGTTCGTGCAGGAGACGGCGCGGTTCGCGCTCAGCGGCTCGGTCAGCACGTGCCGGTTCGACGTGCAGGAGGGCCTCTGGCCCTGCGACGTCGACGCCAACCAGTTCGGGCAGGTCATCGACAACACCATCCTCAACGCCGACCAGGCGATGCCCGGTGGGGGATTGATCGAGGTGACGGCCCGCAACGTGGTCCTCGGGGAGCGGGCGCACCCGTCGCTGGCGCCGGGCCGCTACGTTCGGTTGGCGATCGCCGACCACGGCGTCGGCATCCCGCAGGAGCATCTGCCGCGCATCTTCGATCCGTTCTACACGACGAAGCCCAAGGGGCACGGGCTGGGGCTGGCGACCTGCTACTCAATCGTGCATCGGCACGCTGGGTGCATCGACGTGGAGTCCGTGCCGGGCAAGGGCAGCGTCTTCTCGGTGTACTTGCCGGCCGCCGCGGACGCGGTGCCGGGACGTGCGGCGGAGGCGGTGGGCGAGCACCGGGGCGAGGGCGTGTTCCTGGTGATGGACGACGACAAGACCGTGCGGGAGACCGTCGGGGAAATGCTGAGGTCGCTCGGCTACACGCCGGTGCTGACGGCGAACGGCGCGGAGGCGGTCGCGTTCTTCACCGCGGAGCAGGCGGCGGGGCATACGATCGTGGGGATGGTCTTCGATCTGACCATCCCGGGCGGGATGGGGGGAAAGGAGGCCATCAGGGCCATCCGCCAGCTCAGTCCTCGCGTCCCGGTCTTCGTCGCCAGCGGCTACGCCGAGGATCCGGTCATGGCGAGCCCCCAGTCGTTCGGGTTCACCGCCAGCATCTGCAAGCCCTTCCTGCGCGCGGACCTGGCGAGACTGCTGAACGAACACGTTCCGGCGTCGAGATAGCGTCGTGGTCGTGCATCGCCGAGCGCGAGCTCGTGGACCGACTCTGGCTTCGGATCCACGCTCGCCTGCTGCGTCTAACCTACACGGAGGCGATCAAGACCATCGTCTACGAGGACGACCTCGAGGAGGAAGACAGCGGGTCCGACCTGGCTTTCGGTTTCGACCCTGCCGGCGGGGTCACCGTGCGGCTCACCTTCTGAGCCTCGCACCGCACCGCGGCGCCCCCCCACTACGGTTCGCAACTGGTTGGCATGCGAACGAGTTTCTGCTCGGAGCACGGGGCGGTGTCCGCCGGGTGTCCCGGCGCTCGAACTCGCGGGATCCAGGGTCGGGCGGCCGCCACGGCGCGCCACCGGGCGGCGGGGCGCCGCCCGGTCAGCCCGCACCTCACGACCCCCCGTGCTCGTTCCTCCGTCGCTGGAGGTCGGCCTGCGGGAGCGCCGCCAGCCGGAGCTCGGTGACGAAGTGGCGCGCCAGGGGCGCCGGGATGGTGCGGTCGTCGCGCGCGTCGGTCCGCCAGTAGTCCCACACCGTCCTGGCGGAGTAGGCGTCGATCTCCGCGGTGCCGAGGGTCGCGTCCGCGGAGATGAAGATCTGCGACGTCGGGACGACCACGCGCACCTCACGCCGGGCGCCAAGGTGCGGCCAGGGCTCGCCGGGGAGGGGACGGAGCGTCCAGTGGGCGACCACGTGGAACGGGCCGGCACCGAGGAAGCCAGCGTGACGGATCCCGAGCCTTCGGACCAGGAAGGCGAAGAGCGCGGAGAGCTCGTCGCACTCGGCCGTGGCGGTGACCGCCCAGCTGCCGGGCGCGGGGACCGTGGCGCGTTCCCACTGCGTCCAAATGTCGTCGGAGCGACCCGGGCGGTTGGTGATCGCCCAGCGCAGGCCCCAGAGCCCACCGTCGCGGGTCGCCTCGAAAACCGCGCGCACGCGCAGGTAGTCGCGATGGAGTGCGTCGGACGGGGACAGGCCGTGGGTGGCGCAGAGCGCGCGGTACTCGGCGGACACGACGGGTTCGTCGGCGAGGTCGAGGGCGACGGCGTCGATGGCGGAGAGGAGCTCGGCGACGGAGACGCGGTCCTGGGAGGCGAAGGGGGGAGGGGGGATGGGGGCGGGTGCGGGCGCGGGGGCCGGTGCGGGGATGGGGGCGGGTGCGGGGGCGGGGACGGGGGCCGGTGAAGGGGCGGGGGTGGGGTGCAGGGAGGGCCCGCAGGCCAGGGCGGCGAGGAGGGGGAGGGCAGCGGTGGGGTGCCGCATGCTTCGAGGTCGGGGAGCGGGGGAGGATCGTGACGGCGGGCGGGAACCAGGGCCTCCTGGGGTTGCGCGAGGCGCGCGGACGTGGGACCGAGAATCGCGCGCCATGTCGGGCCCTCGCGTCATCGATCTCCACGCGCACTTCTTCCCGGACCACATCGCCGCCGGGACGGTGACGCGCCTCGCCCGCGAGGCGAAGATGGAGGTGTCCGGCGACGGCAGCCGCGAGGCGCTCGAGCGGTTCGCGGCCGAGGACGGGGTCGCGCTCAGCGTGAACCTCCCGGTGGCGACCCGCCCCGAGCAGGTGCCGGGCATCAACGCGCGGATGATCGCCGAGAACGGCCGCGGCGGGCCCGTGCGCTGCTTCGGCGCCATGCACCCCGCGTTCCCCGCGCCGGCGGCGGAGCTCGCGCGGCTGGCCGCGGCCGGCGTCCGGGGGATCAAGCTCCACCCCGAATACCAGGGCTTCTACCCGGACGAGCCGGGGCTCGCGCCCGTCTACGAGGCGTGCGCCGCGCTGGGACTGGTCGTGGTCTTCCACGCCGGACGGGATCCGGGGTTCTCGGACGTGCACGGCACCCCGCGCCGTCTGCGTGAGGTGCTCGCCGTGGAGGGGCTCGAGGTCGTCCTCGCGCACCTCGGGGGGTGGGCGATGTGGGACGAGGTCGCGGCGCATCTGATCGGGACCCGCGCGATCCTCGACACCTCCTACTGCGGGGCGCTCCCGGAGGCGGAGCTCCGGGCGCTGATCCGCGCGCACGGCACCGATCGCGTCGCCTTCGGCAGCGATTTCCCCTGGGTCCGCGCCGCCCCCCAGCTCGCGCGCCTCGCTGGGCTCGGGCTCACCGCGGACGAGCTCGACGACGTGTTCCACCGCACGGCGGCGCGGTTGCTCGGGTGAGGCGTCGCGGCGGCCTGGCGTGTCTCGGCGCCGCGGGGGGCGAGGTGCGTTCAGTCGGCGTGGGCGAGCAATCCGAGCTCAGCGCCCGCGTTTCGACTTGCACAGGGCGCTCCGACCGGGTCACAACGGGCCGCCACCGCCCCGGAGCCGTGCCATGAACCCCTACTGGAGCCCGATCGTCGCCGCGCTTCGCCCCTACGTCCCGGGCGAGCAGCCTCGCCTCGAGGGGATCGTGAAGCTTAACACCAACGAGAACCCCTACGGGCCGTCCCCGCGGGCGCTCGAGGCCATCCGGCGGGCCACCACCGAGGATCTGCGCCTCTATCCAGATCCGACCTCGAGCCTGGTCAAGGCCGCCGTCGCCCGCCAGCACGGCCTCGACGAGGCGGAGGTGTTCGTGGGCAACGGCTCGGACGAGGTGCTGGCGCATGCCTTCCTGGGGCTCTTGCGCCACGACCGGCCGCTGCTCTTCCCGGACGTCACCTACTCGTTCTATCCGGTCTACGCCCAGCTCTACGGCGTGGCTCACCAGACCGTGCCGCTCGCAGAGGATTTCTCGATCCGGGTGGAGGACTATCTCGGCCGCGCGGCGGGCGCGATCGTCATCGCCAACCCGAACGCGCCCACCGGGATCCTGCTCGAGCTTGCCGCGGTCGAGCGGCTGGTGGCCGGGTGCGCGACGATCCCGGTCGTCATCGACGAGGCCTACGTCGATTTCGGCGGGACCACGGCGGCGGGGCTGATCCGTCGGTATCCCAACCTGCTCGTGGTGCAGACGCTCTCCAAGAGCCGTTCGCTGGCGGGGCTCCGCGTTGGCTTCGCGATGGGGGACCCTGGCCTCATCGAGGCCCTCGTGAGGGTGAAGGACTCCTTCAACTCCTACCCGGTAGACCGGCTCGCCACCGTCGGCGCCGCCGCCGCTCTCGATGACCGCGAGCACTTCGACGCGTGTTGCCAGCGGGTGGTAGCGACCCGCGCTTGGCTCGACGCGCGGCTCGGTGCGCTCGGGTTCCAGGTGCTCCCCTCGGCGGCGAACTTCCTCTTCGCGCGCCATCCGGGTCGGGACGCGGCCGCGCTGGCCGCGGCGCTCCGGGAGCGCGCCATCGTGGTTCGGTACTTCCGAGCCCCGCGCATCGACCAGTTCCTGCGGATCACCGTGGGCACCGACGAGCAGTGCCAGCGGCTGGTGGCCGCGCTGGAGCAGATCCTGGCGGCGTGACGGTGCGCCCAGGGACGGGGCGCGGAGATCCCCGGACCGGGTCGGCGAGCTACTCCAGCGCCTGCGCCCGCAGCAGGGCGAGGTCCTCGGCGGTCACGCCGTGGGCCGAGAGGTAGGCCTCGATGCCGCCGGCCGCCTCGATCCGCGCGAAGACACCGCTCATCCACTCCGCGGAGGTCGACCCCGCGGTGTCATGGTTCTCGACGAAGTCCCGCTCGACGTCGGCACGCGGCACCCCGAGTCCGAGGAGCACCAGCGCCATGGTGAGGCTGGCACGGTCGCGCCCGATCACGCAGTGGATCACGGCGGGCAGGGCCCCCTCGCGGGTGAGCTCCGTGAAGATGGCATCGAGCTTGGGCTCCGTCGCGTCCAGCGTCTGTAGGTACGCCTCCGCCGTGGGCGGCAGGATCTTGGGCAGATCCGCGAGGAAGTAGCGGCTGTCCTCGGTCACGCAGGTCGCGTCCGGGTTGGCGCCCGCGTCGGTGGCGTCGCGCAGGTCGACGACAGTGACGACCCCGAGCGCCTGGAGCCGATCGCAAGCCACCTGTGAGAGCTCGCCGGATCGGATGAGGGCGCCGGCCCGCACCCGCTGACCGCTCGCCGTCGCGAGGCCACCCACCTTCCGCGCGTTCACCACCCCGGCGCCGAGGTCGACGGGCCCGGGGGCCGCCGTCGTGCCCTCGCCAGCTCCGTCGTCACCGGTCGCTTCGCCCGCGAGGCCGCCCGTTCCCGCCGTGCTCGCGGAGCGGGGCTCCGCGGCCTGGTTGGGGCAACCGAGCAGGCCGCAGGCCAGGGGGACCAGCGCGGCCGCCCAGGCCACACGCCTCCACGCTCCGTCGGACCGGGACGGGACCGCCTCGGGGACGCACCTCATGCCTACCTCCGTGCTTCGAATCCAGCCGCGAGAGTACCGCCAAAGACTCGCGGACGGAACGCGGGCTTCGAGCTCGATCGTTGGCGCCGGTCGCCGGCAGGCTCGCGCCGTTCCTCGGCAACAGGTCTGGCGGAGTTGAACCCGGGTTCTAGCCCTTGCGCCATATTGTGCAAATGCGCACAACGCCCCCCCCGCGGTGGCCAGCAGCACCGGCGTTCCGCGCCAGCTCCCCCCTCCGAAGCCGGGTCGAGGCGTGGGGTCAGGGCGCCCCCGCTCCGGGTCCCCGCGACGCGGTAGGTCAGTGCCCGCAAGGGGGGCGATCGCAGCGGGTGGCGCGCCCGCAGCACGGCGTCTCGCGGTCGCAACCCCGCGTCGAGCCGCTGCCGCCCTTGACGATGGCGCTCGTCCCTCCGGCGATCACCCGGCGGACGTCGTGGCCGCAGCTTGGACAATGCACGAGGGCAGCGGCCGAGATGGATTGCTCCGCCTCGAAATCACCGCATTGGGGGCACTGGTACGCGTAGGTTGGCATCTGAGCGCTTCAGTGATCGCAGGCGTTCGCACCGGCTGGAGCCAGGTCCGTGGTCAGCCGGTTCATTTTCCGGAGGTGCGATCGTGCTGCTCCTCGGCAAAATCCTCGATCGCAGCCAGGGAGAGCTCGGCGTGGTACTTGCGCCGCTGGACGTAGACCGTGGGGGTCGCGTCGACGCGGTTTCGGATCCCCTCCTTCTTGGCCTCGACCAGGATCTTCTCGAGGGCGGGATCGCGCATGTCCTGCCGGAATCGTTCGGCGTCGAGGCCGGCCGCGGCCGCGCACTCGGGGAGCTTGGCCGGATCGAAGCGGTCGAAGTTCTTGTACAGGTGCAGGAGGAACGGGAAGTACTTGCCCTGCTGCTGGGCGGCGAGCATCGCCCTGGCCCCTTCGGTCGAGCCGGAGTGGCTGCGGATCGGGAAGGGGCGCACGATGACCTTGGCCTTCCCCTTGAGCCTCCCGTTCGTCACGCTCTCGTAGAGCTGCGGCAGCAGGCGCGAGCAGTAGGGGCAGCGCGCGCAGAGGTAGAGGACGATCTCCACCTTGGCGTTGGGATCGCCCGCGACGGCAGATTTGCTGGTGTCGATGCTCACCTTCGGGCTCGTCACGCTCATCGCGCGGCGCTGGAGCTCCCGCTCGATGTCGGCCTTCGACTGGCCCGCGCCCGCGCGGCGACAAACATCGTTGGCCAGCCGGGTCACCAGCGGGCAAACGGGGCTCCGCTTGAGGCACTCGGCCAGCGTGCCGTCGCAGCAGTCGTGCGGGTGAGCCGTGGAAAGCACCTGCGTCGCGACGTCGCGCTTGGCGCCGGTCAGGCCGTCACAGGCGGGGGTCTGCGCTGCAGCCACGCGAGGGAGGAGGCTCAGCGTGAGCAGGGAGACGAGGAAGGCGAACGGGTTACGCATGACAGACGACTCCTTTCTTCGCGAGCCACCGATGGAGGCCGAGCGGGGCGCGATCCAAGTAGAGGACGTAGAGGGCGAGCAAGAGCCATCCGGCGTCACGGACGACCGTTTGCCAAGAGATGGGGTCCTCGTCGACGGCGGCGGAGGAGGCGAAACAGCCGCAGGCCATGTCGAGGCCGAGGTGCAGGGCGTACCCGAGCGCCACCATGAAGCTTACCATCATCAGGGCGACGAGGAGCGAGGCCGCGCGGGTGCAGAGCCCGACGACCAGCAGTACGCCGGCGAAGAGTTCGACCCAGGGAAGCGTCAGCGCGAAGATGTTGACCGCCCAGAGCGGGAGGAACTGGTAGGTCGCGATGTCCACGGCGAAGCTCGCCGGGTGCGCGATCTTGTGGAGGCACGCGGTGATAAACACCCAACCGAGGTAAAGACGCATCAAGAGCGACACGTAGGCGTGGCCTCGCCAGTCGACGAAGGAGGAGTAGGGGCTGGTCGCGGTCATGGCGCTGCTCCTGCGGGCGTGGCGCTGGCGTCGGCAGGAGGGGCGGCTCCAGGCTGTCCGAGCGCCGGAGCGCCGCCCTTCACGAACACGACGTTCTTGATCCCCGCGCCGGAGAGCAGGGCGGACCAGTGCTCACCGGAGTCAGGATCGCCGCCGTCGCCGTAGACAACGACATGCTGTCGCCGGCTCCTGGCGATCACCTTGGCGACCTCGCCTGCCTGGCGCGTCACCTCGTCGCTCTCGGCGAGCCAATCGAAGGGGAAGGAGACGGCGTCGGCCGGGTGCCAGGCGGCGAACTCCTCGGGGGAGCGGGCGTCCACGAGCAGCGTCGTCGGGCTCTGGACGCGCTCGTCGCCAGGGGGAACCGGGGTGGCGGTACCCATCGGCTCCGGGCAAGGCACCATCGTCTCGATCTCTGTTTGGGCCACCAGGGGGAGGCGGTCGGTGCGAAGGGCGTTGACCGCGAGCGCGACGGCGGAGGCGACGGCCGCGATCACGGCCGCGTCGCGCACGATGGCCGTGGGCGACCCGAGTGCTCGCCTCACGCGGGGGGCGGCCGGGGCGGGCTGGTTCGACGTCATGCTCACGCGCTCACGGGGGGAGGGATGGGCCCGACCGCGCTTGAGCCGAGCGTGAAGCCGGCGCGGGCCGGACGGTGTCGGGTAACGGCTTCGGGGGCGGGCGTCGTGCCGAGTTCGAGCCCCCGAAGGAATGGCTGGGGGAGCCGAGGGAGCACGGGGGATCCTGAGGGATGATACGCGCTCCAGCGCGCAGCATGCCTTTTGGTAGACGAGTCAGCCACCGCGGGTATTCCCTCCAGTCTGGCTAGAAATGCGAGCAATGGCCGATCGATGGCCATGCCGGAGGGATTGGCCTCGGTCGCATCGCGCCCGAGTCCGTGCCGGCATCTGTTCATGGCGCTGTCCGCAGGCAGATGGGTTTGTACGGCCGAACCGCCGGTCCAGGGTGGGGGGATCGAGGCTCGGCGCCTTGCGCGCGTCAAGGATCCGCGAGGGGAGGGGTCGTGGGTGGCGAGCCACGGACGGCTCGCGTTGTGCGGCAGGGAACGCCCGAGGGCCGCGCTCATCCGTTGGGCCTCCCGAGCAAGTCCGCCAGGACCTCCTCCGGGATCTGTCCGGGATAGAGCCGGTCACCGATCTGGAACGTCGGTGTGCCGGTGATCCGTCGTTCGACGCCGGTCTTCAGATCGACCGCGAGCAGCCTGTCCGCGTCGTGCTCCATGCACATCTGCAGGGCCTCGATGTCGAGGCCGCTGCCGTGCACCACGGCAGCGAAGTCTGGTGGGGGCCGATCGTGGGAGTGCTCGTAGAGCCAGTCGTTCGTCTCCCAGAACCGACCCTGCAGTCCGGCGCAGATCGCGATCCTGGCGTACTCGCAGGCGTGGCGGTGGAACGGTCGAGTGACGATGGGGTTGCAGGCGTGATCGAGCGGGGTGTGGCGGTGCACGAGGCGGATCCGATCCGGGTAGTCGCGGACGACGCCGCGGATCCGGGCGTGGGCTCGTGCGCAGAAAGGACACTCGTAGTCGCTGAACTCCACGATGGTGACCGATGGATCTTCGGCTCCGATCCAGGCGTGCCCCTCCGCGGTCGTGCCCCTTCGCGGACCCGTCGGGTCCGTTTCTCCCGCGGCCGTAGTGCCCGCGGTCGTGACCGAGTCGTGCCAGTACTTGGGGAACCCGGCGACCGCCCCCAGGGCCGCGAGCCCGAGGGCGACAACCGAGAGCGTGGCGGGGCGCCGATCGCGCGGCGCGCTCCGCAGCGCCTGGCGCCACGTGAGCCAGCCCCCCAGGCGACGCCACTCGATGGTCCCCAGGGCGAGCAGCACCAGGTTGATGAGGTAGGTGCCCACGCACAGGACGCAGAGCGAGCGGATTTCGACGACGGAGATGACCGCCAGCGCCACGCTCACGACGCAAGCGCCCAGGGCACCGAGGGTAAACAGGACCGTGACGGCAGCGGCACGGAGCCGCGCCGCCCACAGGGCCAGCGCCCCGAGCCAAAGGTACCCGAGCACGCCCCACACGGCGACTGGGACTTCTGCGAACACCGACCAGTGGCTCGCAGCGACCGTGTCGCAATTCACCTGCTCGCTGATGGCGCAGAAGCTCTCCGTCGTCGGATCGTGGTGCACCGCGAAGTGCAAGAACGCGAGCTTGACGGCGAACACCAGGCCGAGCCCGCAGAGCAGCGCTGCTGGCAACGAGAAGCGCGTCAGCGCCGGGCGATTGCCCGCAGCGCCCGCGGTCGCAGTAGCTCCCGCGTCGGTGTTGCTCGAGGCACGAGGGGCGGCGGTTGCTGGCGAATCAGACTTGGTCTTCATGGCAAACTATGCTGATCGGCGTCGAGCCATGCCGACGCTGGGATGGCTCGCGACGGGGGCACGACCCCGCGTCTGGCGCTCGAGGGCCGGCCTAGCCTCCTCCTTTCGGTTGCTGCAGGACGGTTTCGAGCAGTTCGGCGGCGACGCGCACGACCTCGACGCAGCGCAGCGTCCGCACCCTCGCCTGGTGGGCGGCGGCGCGGCCTTGTTCGGTGCTGAGGTCGTGGCCGCTCACCTCCCGACAGAGGACCGAGCCGTGTCGCGCCGCGAACGCGGACGTCAGCCGTCCGGCGAGCCCGTGGAGGGTGCGGCGCCCCTCGACGTCCCGGGGGCTCGCGAAGCCTTCTCGAAGCCCGAGGACCAGCAGGCCCCCGACCAGGGCGCCGCAGGTCCCGTCGGCCAGGCGCGCGCCGCTGCCGAACGCGGAGGCTAGCCGGAGGCGTACGTCGAGGTCGAGGCCGCTGTCCTCGGTGAACGTGCTGAAGACCGCCTGCGCCGAGCTCTCGCCGTCGAGGAATCGTCGAATGCAGAGCTCGGTCGGGGTCACGCTGCCCCCTGCTCTCCGCGGAGCGCTCCTCGGGTCCAGACCGCCGCGTCCTCGAGCCCGCTCTGCATGGCGCCGCCGAGCTCGAGGAGGAGCCGCCGCTCGGCGAGCAGCTCGGGCACCCGGCGATCGAACGGCAGCCGCGCCACCAGCTCGATCCCCGCCGCTGCCGCGAGGCGCTCGAGCCGACGCGCCCCCTCCGGCCAGAGGTCGGCGCGGTTGATCACCAGCCCGATGCGCTCGGTGAAGTGACGAGAGACGGCGAGCGCCCGCTCGACGTCGTGCACCCCGAAGCGGGAGGCTTCGGCGACCAAGAGCACGGCGGTGGCGCCTGAGAGGGTCGCGTGCACGGGGCACCCGATCCCGGGCGGACCGTCGAGCAAGGCGTGGTCGTCCGCGCTCGCCGCGGTGAGCTGCCGGGCGCGCTGCAGCAGGAGCGCGACCACGTGTCCCGAGTTGTCCCGGCCCACGTCGAGCTCCGCGTGCACGAGCGGACCGTGGGTCGTCTGTCGCACCCAATACTGGCCCGCCACTCGCGGGGAGAGCTCGATGGCGGCGACGGGGCAGCTGATGGCGCAGGCCGTGCAGCCCTCGCAGCGAGCGGCGTCGATGACGGCGCGGCCTTCGAGCATCCGGATGGCGCCGAACCGGCAGACCTCGGTGCATCGCAGGCAGCCGGTGCAGAGGTCCGGCAGGACCACAGCGGAGAAGCCCACCGCGGCCGGTACCGCGGGGTCGTCCGGGCCGGACAGCAGCAGCCCGAGGTTGGCGGCGTCGACGTCGCAGTCGACGGTGACGATGGGCGCGAGCAGCGCGGCCAGCGCCGCCGTGACTGAGGTCTTCCCGGTTCCGCCCTTGCCGCTCAGTACCGCGAGCGCCCTCATGGCTCGGCTCCCGCGGCGAGCGCTCGCGGTTGGGGGAGCAGGGCCAGGACCCGATCGCAGAGGACCGCGATCGCCCCCGCGAGGGGTGCGCTCGCGCGCGTGGGATCCTCGCCGGCGGCCACCGCTCCAGCGATGGTCGGATCGTAGGGGATCTCCGCCCACTGCTCGAGGCCCGTCGCCGTCACGACTCCGGCGAGCTCTGGGGGACCTAGACCGGCGCGGTTGAGCACCCCCGCCGCCGGTACCCCGAGCGTGCGGCAGAGGCCGTAGGCCAGCCGCAGATCGTGGTCGCCGAAGGGGGTCGGCTCGGTGACGAGGATGGCAAAATCGGCGTCGCGCAGGGTCGCGACCGCCGAGCAGGCCGTGCCCGGCGGGGAGTCCACCACCGCCACCTCGACGTCGCTTTCGGCGACCTTGCTCCGGAGGGCTTCGACGAGGGGCACCCCGCGCTGCTCGCCGATCCGCAGCGTCCCCATCAAGAAGCGGAGTTCGCCCGCGGATCCGCTCGCCAGCTCTCCGACCGGCCTTGCCCGTCGGAGGATGGCGCCCCGTCGGCAGACGAGCTCGCAGGCCCGACAATCGCGGCAATGCTCCTCGAACGCCAGCGCCCCCTGTGGCGCGAGGCCGAGCGCGCCGAACGCGCAGACCCGGACGCAGTCCCCGCAGGCCGAGCAGGAGTCGAGGTCGATCTCGGCGGCGCAGCGGGTGACGATGACGGTCTTCTCGATGGTCGCACCGAGCACGAGGTGCCCGTTCGGGGCCTCGACGTCGGCGTCCACGTAGGCGACCCGCAACCCTCGCCCGGCGAGCCCACGAGCGAGCGCAGTGGCGACGAGGGTCTTTCCCGTCCCACCCTTGCCGCTCGCGACGACGACGGAGAAGGAGGCCATCTGCGCGTCCTCACTCGAACGTGAGCTCACCGGCCGTCGCCCGCCGTCGGGCCTCGCAGGCCGTCACGGGTTCCGGGCAACGGTACGCGCGAATCCCGGTTCGCTGCAGGACTCCCACCGCGTTAGGGCCGTACTTGGCCGCCACCACGGCGTCGACGCCGAGCTCGCGGAGCTGGGTGGCCGCCTGGGTCGAGGCGGCGCCGGACGCGTCCCGCGCCCGGTTCTCGACGATGCCCTCGAGGTCCCCTGTCGGCGTGAAGAGGGCGAAGGCGGTGCAGCGCGCGAATGTCTCGTCGATCCGGGGGTCCACGCCGGTTTCGCTCACGCAGACCGCCATCCGGATGCCATCGGTAGTCATCAATCCTCCTGGCTCGGCGGTCGCGGGAGCCCCAGCCCCGCTCCTCAGCGGGCAAGGGTCGCCCCCGGTCGGGGCCGGTGACGGATCTATAATGTGCATTTGCACAGAACGCAACCCCCGCGGGGCGCTTGCGTCGCCGGCCCCGCGGTGCTGAACTCGCGCCGTGACCGGTGTCGCGACGCGTTGCGGCGGCGCCTGGGCGCGGCTCGCCGCTTGCCTGGCGCTGGCCGTATTCGTGGGTGCGCAGCTCCTGACGGGGCTGCACTTCGCCCTCGTGCGTCACGTCCTGTGCCCGGAGGGGGGGGGGCTCGTCCACGCGGTGCCGACGCCCGAGGCGACGGAGGTCGCGGGTGCGTCTTCGCCGGCACCGGACGGCAGGAGCCACGCCTCCCCGGACCAGACCCCGCACGGCTCCGAGCAATGCGCCCTGCCGCGCGGGGCGATCCAGGCCGCGGTTTCCGCCGCTTCCCAGCCGTTCGGGGCGGGGTCGTCGGGCCGCTCCGTCGAGCCCGCGCGGTCCTGGGGCCACCCGGCGGTGAGCAGCATCGCGCTGCTCGCCCTGGCCCCGAAGCAGTCGCCGCCCGAAGATCGAGCCTGAGCTCGCCGCCTCGAGTCTGCGCGACCCGTCGTCGCGCGACGCGGGGCCACCGTAGCCCGGACGTCGCGCTCGCACGCCAATGCGACGAGTGCCCCGCGGGGGGGCTCGAAGCGCCGGCCGCGCGCGGCCGGGCCGCTCGCCCCTGCCCCCCAGCCCGAACCTCGACCCCTCCTTGCCGCCACCACGGCAGCGCCGGTGTTGCCGGCGCCTTCCCTCAAGGTGAGCCCAGCATGCCGCTCTTCCGGCGCTCCCGCGCCCTCATCCTCTTCGCTGCTCTACCGTCGCCGTCCCTCGCGAACGCCCAGGAGCAGGGGACGCCCGCGGACATCACCGCTGCGCCCGTCGATCCCATCGCGCAGGCCCAGAGCTTCGACGATCTCGCGCAGGCCGTCACCGACGAGTCGGGCGCGACCTCGGCCGGGAGCGCCGCGGCGCCGGCGGCGCCGCCGGCACCCACGGGCGGCTTCGCGTCGGCGATGAACCCAGAGCTCTCGGTGATCCTCGACGTCGCGTTCGCCTACTTCTCCGAGGAGGACCCGCTGCAGGCGGGCCATCACGATCCGAAGCGGACTGGCTTCAACTGGCAGGGGCTCGAGCTGGCTCTCAGCAGCACCGTGGACCCCTATCTGCGGCTCGACGTTAACCTCGGCTTCTGCCACGAGGGGGCCCACGTGGAGGAGGCCTATGCCACGACCCTCGCCCTGCCCGCGGGGCTGCAGGCCCGGTTCGGGAAATTTCTCACCCGGTTCGGGCGGCTCAACGCCACGCACATGCACACATGGAACTTCGCCGATCAGCCCTTCGAGCTCGGGCGGCTCTTCGGCGGGGAGGGGGAGCGTGGGCTCGGGGTGGAGCTCTCGATGTTGCTGCCCCTGCCCTGGACCCTGGAGCTCGTCGGTTCGGCGACCGAGGCCTCGGGCGAGGACTCGGCGCGGAGCTTCCTCGGCGCGGAGGAGCGGGCGATGGAGTCGCTCCTCGACCCGCTCTACACCACGGCCGTCAAGCAGTTCTTCCCGCTCACCGACGACTGGTCGCTGGCCTGGGGCCTGTCCGCGAACTTCGGTCCGCACGCCACGGGTGACGACCACCGCACGGAGATCTACGGCACCGACCTCTACCTCAAGTTTCGCCCGCTCCGACGGCCGGAGCCGCGCGTCGTGAGCCTCCACTCGGAGTGGTTCTACCGCCGGCGGCAGCTCCCCGGCGCCCTGCTCCAGGACTACGGGCAGTTCACGGAGCTGCTCTGGCGCTTCGAAGATCGCTGGGCCACGGCGGCTCGCTACGAGCTCGGCTCACCGACCTACGACCTCGCCGGCGGCGTCACCGTCGACCCCCTCGATCCCGAGTGGACGAACGCTCGTCACCGGATGAGCGCCAGCCTGTCGTACTACCCGACCGAGTTCTCGCGGTTTCGCTGGCAGTGGGGCAGCGATCTCGTCAGCCCCGATCGGAGGATTGTGTCCACGTTCCTGACGGCCGAGGTCAGCGCCGGCGCGCATGGCGCCCACAGCTTCTGAGGAGTCGAGATGTCACGAATCGGTCTTTCCCCGTCATCGAGGCCGCAGTGGTGCCGGCTGCCCGGCGTCATTCGTTGGGTCGTCGCGCTCGCGGCTGCCTGCTGCGCGCTCGGGCTCCCTGGCGCCGCCCACGCCGCGCTCCGCGTCGTCACGACCACGCCCGATCTTGCCGCCATCACGCAGGCGGTCGGCGCAGGCCGCGTCGAGGTCACGGCGCTGGCGACCGCGACGCAGGATCCGCATTTCGTCGACGCCCGACCCCACCTGGCGCTCGCGCTGCACCAGGCGGATCTCCTCGTCGAGGTCGGCGCGGATCTCGAGGTCGGGTGGCTCCCCACGCTCTTGACTGGGGCGCGCAACGGCGCCATCCAGCGGGGCGCGCGGGGCTCGCTCGACGCGTCGACCCTGGTGACGCTGCTCGAGGTGCCCACGGGCAAGGTGGATCGCGCCATGGGCGACATCCACCCGCAGGGAAACCCGCACTACCTGCTCGATCCCCGGCGCGTCGAGCGCGTCGCGGTCGGCATCGGCAAGCGCCTCGCCGAGCTCGATCCTGCGGGCCGGGACGCCTACCTGGAGGCGACCAAGCGCTTCGTGGGCGAGTTGCGCGCCGCGCGGGCGGGTTGGGAGCGGAGGCTCGCCGCGCTGCGCGGGCAGCGGGTCGTGGGATATCACCGCTCGCTCGCGTACCTGGCGGACTGGCTCGGACTCATCGTGGTGGAGCACCTGGAGCCCAAGCCCGGGATCCCGCCCTCGCCGCGGCACGTGGCGGACGTCGTCGCGGTCGGCAGGGCGCGTCAGGTGACCCTGCTGCTGCAGGAGGCGTGGCACCCGACCGGGACGTCGAGCGTGGCGGCGTCCCGCATGGGGGCCCGCCTCGCGGTGATCCCGGGCATGACCGACTTCTCCCGCGGCCAGAGCACGGTTGCCTTCCTGGAGGGCCTCTTGGCCCGACTCGAAGCCCGCCCATGACGCAGCCCGTACCCCTCCTGCGGACCCGAGCGCTCGAGATCGGTCACGGTGGGCGGCCCCTCCTCCCCCCGATGGATCTCGAGCTGATGCCGGGGGAGTTCTGGGCCGTCATCGGACGCAACGGTTGCGGCAAGACGACCTGGCTCCGCACGCTCCTCGGCCTGATGCCCGCGGTCGGCGGGGCGGTGGAGCGGAGGCCGGGCCTGCGTGTCGCCTACCTCCGGCAGCAGGGCGGGGTGGACGACCTCTATCCGCTGACGGCGCGGGACGTGGTGGCGATGGGGACCCTGCGCAGCCGCGCCTGCTTCGGCCCGGCTCGGCGTCAGGCTCGCGAGGTGGATCGCGCGCTCGACCTCGTGGGAGCTGCCGAGCTCGCACGGGCACCCTTCCGAACCCTCTCCGTGGGCCAGCGGCAGCGCGTCCTCTTCGCGCGGATCGCGGCGTCACGGCCCGAGCTGGCGCTCCTCGACGAGCCGACCTCCGCGATGGATCTGCTGGCCGAGCGGGAGGCGTTCGAGCTGCTCGCGCGCTTGCGCGCAGCGGCCGGGGTTACCGTCGTCGTGGTGACCCACTACGTGCGGCTGGTGGCCGAGCACGCGGACCGAGCGCTGCTCCTCGATCGGGATACCCCCGCGGTCGTCGCCGGCCCACCGGCGGCGGTCTTCGAGCACCCGGCCTGCCCGGCGGCGTTCGAGGCGACTCCTCGATCGGGCTTAGCCCCACGAGCGTGACCATGTCGGATCTCTCGGCCGAGTTCGACGCGATCCTCGCGCTGCCTTCCCCCGCCACGAGCGCGTCCTCCGGCGACGTCGCGAGTCCGTCCGCGGCGGCGCCGCCGCCCGGCCCCCGTCCCGAGACGACGGTGGAGCTGGTGGCGTCCTCGGGGGCCCCGGGCCTTCGGGAGTTCGCGGACAACTTCGGCCTCTATCGCGATCCCGTGCTCGCGGGCAGCTTCGCCGGGCTCGTCCTCGGGCTGGCTGGGGTGTTCATCGTCCTGCGCCGCGCGGTGTTCGTGACAGCGGCGGTGAGCCAGTCCGCCGCGCTCGGGGTCGCCTGCGCCTTCCTACTCGGGATACACACCGGGCTCGAGCTCCCGCCGGTGCTGCTCGCCTTCGCGTTCGGCGCCGTCGGGGCGCTCTTGCTAGCCTTCGGCAACCCGTCGCGGCTGCCCCGCGAGGCGGTCGTCGGGATCGTGTACCTCGCCGCGGGCTCGCTGGCGGTGATCGTTGGCGAACGGATCACCCAGGAGGCTCACGACGTGGCCTCGCTCCTGTTCGGCAGCGCCGTCCTGGTGCGGCCGCTGGATCTCTGGTTGATCGTGGGGGTCGGGGCGGGGGCGACCGCGCTGCTCCTCGCGCTGGCGCGAGCCCTCGAGTTCTCGGGGTTCGATCGGGACGCAGCGCGGGTGCAGGGGCTCCCGGTCCGGCGGATCGAGATCCTCCTCTGGCTCCTCGTCTCCGCCGAGGTGGCCGTCACGACCCGGGCCCTCGGCGCGCTGCCGGTGTTCGCCTTCGCGGTGCTGCCGGCGTTCGGTGCGCTCCGGATCGCCCGGCGCCTCCCCGCCTGCCTCGCGCTGGCGGCCAGCTTCGGCGCGGCCAGCGGGGGCCTCGGCTACGTCGCGGCGTTTCTGCTCGATCTCCCGGTCGGGGCCGCGCAGACGGCCGTGGCCACCCTGATCGCGATCGGCGCGGCCATCGCCGGGCGCCAGCGGTGACGGTCGCCTCTTTCCTCACGCGAGGTTGCCCTTGAGCGAAGCATCCCTCACACCAGACACCGTCCCGGTGGCCCCGACCGTCCACTCGATCCACGAGGGCTGCTTCGTCTGTGGGCAGAAGAACCCGCTCGGACTGCGTGCCGTGTTCGTGAGCGAGGGCGACGGCAGCGTCCTCGCACGGGTCCGCTGCGAGCCGCTCTGGGCCGGGTACCCCGGCAGCCTTCATGGCGGGATCACCACCTCACTCCTCGACGGCGCGATGGTCCACTGCCTCTTCGCGCGCGGGATCGCCGCGGTCACCGCCCGGATGTCCGTCGACTTTCACGGGCCCGTCCTCCTGTCGGAGGAGCTCACCGTGACCGCGATGATCCTTTCCGGGAAAGGCGGGATATACAGGCTCGAAGGGGAGCTTTGCCAAGCCGGACGCGTTCGGGTCACCGCGAGGGGGACCTTCGTGCAGATGCGGGGTTGCGAGCTCGATCCCAGTCAGTGGAAACCGGTCTGGGACTGCGACTGAAGGGCGTCCTGAACAGACCTCAGCTGCCGCGGCCAAAGTAGGAGGCAGGGGGGCGCAGGAAGGGTTCGGGAGCCGACCCCGCAGCCGGGGGGGGCCGGCGCCCGTCGCCGCTCGCGTCGTCAGGGCGAGCCCGCTGGCAATCCGCGCCAACGGTCACTATATGCCTCTGCGACGCAAGGAGACGAACGAATGCTGAGCAAGACCCTCCAGGACGCCTTTGACGATCACATCCAGAAGGAATTCTATTCCTCGTACCTCTACCTGGCGATGGCCGCCCATTTCGAGGCAAGTAGCCTGCCGGGCTTCGCCTCGTGGATGAAGAAGCACGCGGACGAGGAGCGCAGCCACGGGATGCGGCTCTGGGACCACGTCTTCGATCGCGGCGGCAGGGTCACGCTGAAGGCGATCGAGCAGCCGCCGGCGACGTTCGGCGCGCCGCTGGAGGTGGTGCAGCAGGTCCTGGCGCACGAGCAGAAGATCACGGCGTCCGTCAACGCCCTGTACGCCCTGGCCCTCAAGGAGGGCGACGTGGCCGCGCAGATCTGCCTGCAGTGGTTCGTGACCGAGCAGGTCGAGGAGGAGAAGACCGCCACCGAGCTGGTCGAGCGGGTCAGGATGTCCGGCGACAAGCCGTCCAGCCTGCTCTTTCTGGACCACCACGTCCTCGGTCAGGGAAGATAGGGCGCTCTCCCCGGGCCCTCGGGCTCCAAGCTCGCTCCCGGATCGTCCCTGGCGAGAGAGGGAGCGGAGCGGCCCCGAACGCAATCAGTCGTAGCCGCAGACGCAGCGCATCAGCTCGACGGTCCAGGCGTAGGGCCCCTCGGGGTCGGTGTGCGAGGCGGCGTAGGTTTCGTCCAGGCAAGGGCCGTCGGGATCCTCGTCCATGAGGCAGAGCGGATCCGCGGCCGTCGAGCAACCTGGGTTCTCCTGCATGCAGGCGACGAGGGCCTGACAGGACTCGATGGGATAGGTGTCCCAGACGTTGGCGCCGTTGGCGTGGGTGCAGGCGAGCGGCTCGCAGCAGCCTTCCATCCGAGAAAAGTCGCAGCCAGGGGTAGAGTAATCGCACTCGATGACGACCTCGCCGCCGCCGCCGGCGCCCGCGGCTGGCTCGAACACGGAGCTGTAGAGGCCGATCCCGCCGCTGCCCGTCGGTGCGGCGCCGCCGAGCGGGGGGGCGCCGCCGGTAGCCCTGGCGCCCCCGGTGGTGGTCAGCGGCGCGCCCGCGCTGCCGCCGGTCCCGGAGGCGAGGCCGGGCTCGGGGGTCCCGCCGCTCGCCCCGCAGGCGAAGAGGAGCGTCGCGGTCACGACGAGCGCGGCCGCCCGCGCCTGGGGAGCGCAGAGGAGGGCAGCCATCACCGGATCACCGGGTACTCGATGACGGGCGGCGGGGGCTCCGCCTTCTTCTGCTCGCCCATGCAGGGTGGCTCCACGCCCCAGATGAGGGCGCCGTCGCTGTACACCGTCACGTAGGGCGTCTTGACGACCTCGTCGGCGCCCCCGACCTCGAGGAACTGGAGGCTCCAGTCGTTGGTCGGGTCCCACGGGCAGCCGGGGTTGTACTGCACGCCGTAGTCGAGCAGCACGTCGCGCGGCGCGCCGATGGCGGGGATGAGCCCCCAGAAGAGCGAGCCGGTGTAGTCGAACTCGAAGTAATAGACGCCCGTGTCCTCGTCGCACACGATGGGGCCGCGCATCTCGGTCGGGTCCGGCGGCGTGGCGCTCGGCCCGGTGTCGCGGACGATCTGGCCGGTGATGGCCGTGGTGGGGTCGAGGCCAGCCGCGATCACCTCGCTCGCGTCGAACCAGAAGCGGGTGGTGAGCGTCTCGTCGTAGCGCGGCGGGTGGATCGACTCGTTCATGGTGCGGACGCTCACCTGGGTCCGGCAGCCATCGAGCGCCATGTTCAGGTTCGCCATCGCGTAGAACTCGTCGATGGGGTTCTCCAGGGGCGGGAAGTTGCGCAGCGGGCACTGGCCGGGGCCCTGCGCGGCGTAATGCCCCGCGATCGCCGCCACCAGCGCGCCGTTGTAGTCGATGGTCACCTCGTTTTGCCCGTAGTCGTCGCGCTCGTCGACGTGGGTGCCGTCCGAGTTCGGGCCGTTCACCAGGGCGCCCCAGATGATGTGCCGGTTCTCCTCCGGCGTGCTGGGCAGGCCGTAGATCGAGGCGTGTCCCGCGGCGTGGTGCGGCTGCAGCGCGTAGCTGTCCGTGTAGCCCATCACGTAGGACTTACCGAGGTCGTTGTCGCCGAGGATGTAGTCGATCTGGCGGGACGCCCAGTCGACCAGCTCGGGCGTCGCGGGATCGTCCGGGAAGTCGCGGGCGAAGAGGAGCGTGGTGAACTCCGCGGCCGCGTTGTAGCGCGCGGAGCCCCAGCTCATGTAGACGTAGAGGCCGTCGGGGGTGGACGCGCCGCCCCGGAAGCCCTCGGCCATCTCGCGCGCCATGTCGACCCACTCGCTGGCCATCGGATCGCCCTTGGCGGTCATCAGCTGCGCGAGCTTGGCGATGACGCCCGCGCGGACGGCGTCCCAGGAGTGCGGCGAGCTCTCAGCCCAGGCAGGCACCCAGACGCCGGCAGTCGGGCCGGGGATGAGGAGGTTGCTCTGGGAGCCGAACGAGAGCCAGGGGCGCTCCCCGGTCACCACGGCGTCGAGGTAGGCCCCGTTCTTCGACGGGTTCACCAGGTAAAGCCAGATCGCGGCCCAGGCGAGGTCGTCGGTGGAGCTGTTCGAGTTGTAGAGCCCGCCGTCGTCGGTGGCGCGCGTCTCCGGGTTGCGGGCCGCGAAGTCGTAGAGCGAGCGGGCGTACTCGATGCATTTCTCGGCGTAGTCGACGTCGGCCTGGGTCTTGCGGTGCCGGTAGGTGACCAGGCCCGTCAGGGCGAGCGTGGCGGCGGCGGCGGCGGTGACGTCGGCGGCGGGCTTCTCGTCCCACACGAAGTAGGCCTTGCGCGGGCAGAGATCGGGGCGGCGCACCTCCGGGGGCATCCAGAAGCAGGAGTGGTCGCTGACGTCGGAAACCTGGTGAGCGTAGGCGACGAGGTTACCGTCTGCGTCGCGGAAGGTCGCCTTCATCAGGTAGTCGGTGGCCCAGCGGATCTGCCCCAGCGCCTCGTCCGTGAGCCCGGTGGTCGCGAAGGCGTCGGGGTACTCGTACAGGCTCCACGCGATCATCGAGGCGGCGTAGGCCGTGGTCATGGTGAATTTGATGTAGTCGCCGGCGTCGTGGTAGCCGCCGGCCAGATCCACCTCGCCGTTGCCGTCGGGGTCGAGGACGTCCCGGTGAGCGTCGATGAACTCTGCGGGGAGGTTGACGCCGTTCGGATCCGTCGGGTGTAGCAGGATATGCCCGTCGGCCGTGTGCGCGTCCCCGCGCCACTGGACGTCGGTGCAATGCACCCCTGGCCCGGACCGGTTCACGTTGAAGAACCAGAGCACCTTCTGCAGCGCCTCGCCCCAGGGCCCGGGCTCGCCCTGACAGGTGTAGACCCGCGGGAACGGCTCCGGGATACACACCGGGGTCGCGACCACCGTCTCCTCGAAGTCGGTGTCGGTGAGGATCTGCACGTTCGCGCCCTGTCCCAGGTAGGGAATGTAGGCGCCGGTACCGCCCGAGGAGGTCGCCCCGGCGCCGAGTCCATCCGGACCACCGGGTGAGCCGCCGGACGCGGAGCAGGCGAGGGCGGCCCCCAGCGCGGCGGCGCCGCCGAGGACGAGCCGCGTCCGAAGCGAGGGGGACCTAAGGGAAGGGGACCGAAGGGGACGACGTCGTGCCATCGGGATACCGGAGTATGGCGAGAACCGGGCCCGTGATGCCACCCCGGATTGCGGCGCGCGCCCCCCCGGGCAGGCTAATTTCCGTCATGCCACGGCAAACATCGCCGGGTTCGGTGGCGGCGTGTGGCGCGGCGAGCCGCTCGCGCCACACGCCGCCGCCCGCCCCGCTTGACGCGCCCCCCCGGCGCGTCCCAGATGCGGGAAGCGAGAGAGGAACGGAGCCCATGCACGCACGACGGATCGACGAGGGCATCGACTGGGTTGGCGCGATCGACTGGGAGCGCCGGCTGTTCGACGAGCTGATCCCGGTGCCGGACGGCACCAGCTACAACGCCTACCTCCTCCGAGGCCGGGAGGCGACGGCGCTCATCGACGCCGTCGACCCCATCTACGTCGATACGCTGCGGTCCCGCCTCGCCAGCGCCGGGATCGAGCGAATCGACTACATCGTGTCGCAGCACGCCGAGCAGGACCACTCGGGGTCGATCCCGCGCCTCCTCGCCGAGCACCCGGAGGCGACGGTGTTGGTTACCGAGAAGGGCAAGCGGATGCTCACCGAGCACCTGGGGGTCCCGGCCGAGCGCATGCGGGGCGTGGCGGACGACGAGAGCGTCGACCTCGGCGGGCTCACGCTGCGGTTCGTGCACTTCCCCTGGGTGCACTGGCCGGAGACGATGCTCACCTTCGTTCCCGAGCGGCGCACGCTCTTCACCTGCGACCTGTTCGGAGCTCACCTCGCGAGCGGCGATCTCTTCGCGCACGGCGATCCGGCGGTGCTGCTCGCCGCCAAGCGCTACTACGCCGAGATCATGATGCCCTTCCGGAGCGTCATCGCGAAGAACCTCGGCCGGGTGCGCGCGCTCGAGCCGGCCGTCATCGCTCCGAGCCACGGCCCCGTGCACGAGGCGCCGGCGCTCATCCTCGACGCCTATCGGGACTGGGTGGAGGGCCCACCTCGTGACCTCGTGGTCGTCGCCTACGTCTCCATGCACGACAGCACGCACCGCATGGTCGAGCACCTCGTCGATGCTTGCGCCGCGCGTGGGGTCCGCGCCGAGCAGTTCTGTCTGGCGGACGCGGACGTTGGCAAGCTCGCCATGCTCTTGGTCGATGCGGCGACCCTGGTGCTCGGCACCCCGACGGTGCTGGGGGGCCCCCACCCGAAGGTGGCCTACGCCGCCATCCTGGCCAACCTCATCCGACCGAAGGCGACGAGCCTGGCCATCATCGGATCTTACGGCTGGGGCGGCAAGGCGGTGGAGCAGCTCGCCGCGATGATCCCGAACCTCGAGCTCGACGTGCTGCCGCCCGTGCTCTGCCGAGGGACCCCTGGCCCCGCCGATCTCGAGGCGCTCGAGCGGCTCGCCGACGAGATCGCGCGTCGGCACGCGGCGCTGGGCGACGGAGACCGCGGCGCCGGGGCTCCCGCGGGTTGAGCGGCCCGCGCGGCCGGGCTCCGAGGTCACCGGCGCCGCGTGGTGCGGGCCCCCTCCAGCTGCTCGGTCGCGGTAGGTTGGCCCCGTGAAGGAGCGACGCATGGATCCGCGAACGATGGCGCTGGCTCCGGTCCTGGTGGGGGCGCTGCTGGCGTGCAAGCAGGGGACCGCGCCGGCCGGCGAGGGGGACGCCACCGGTGGCGCCGCGCTGGCCCCGCCGCCGGCCGCGACGAGTGCCACCGTCGAGGCGCCGCCGCCAGCGCCCTCGGCGAGCGCGGCGGCCGTCGTCCCGTCGCTGTCGGAGCTCTTCGCGGGTCCGCCGCTCCGCGTCCGCACGACGAAGGTGCCGATCCGCGGCGGCTCCGGATTCACGGGCGCCGTCGCCGTCGCCCCCGAGGGGTTCACGGGGGACGAGTGGGATCCCAACGGGGTGGCGGGGCCCGCGTATCGCGGCGACGTCTACGGCGACGCCCTCATCTTCTCGTCCGCCGACGGGTACGCCTCGCTCCATTACCGGGCGGAGCGGGCCAAGCCTGGCGCGGCGCCCCTGCGCCCCTCCGCGACGAAGCTCCTTCAGCACTCCTATCCGGCTGGGCTCGGCAAGCCGACGTGGGAGGAACCGGTCGCGGGTACCGTGGGGGAGCAGCGATCGCCGGCCGTGATCTGGCGCGGGGAGGGCGTCGGGGTCGTCAAGGGCGCGGGGCAACCCTGGAAGGCGTACGTCGTCTCCCTGGTGGTGAACGGCAAGCAGGTGCTCGTCGCCGGCGCGTGGGATGCGTCCCACCCCGAGCACGAGGCGGCCATCATCGACGGCATCAAGGGGATCCGTGGCTGACGGAGCGTCGACGGCGCCTGCAGCGAGTCGGCGAACGCGGGAGGTGGCCTGTTCCACGCGGGGGCACGACGGGGCCCGTCGTGCTCACATCAGCCAGCCGGGGGCTCGGGATAGGCGCCAGGGATCGTCCGGTCCGCGCGAGTTAGCGCCCGCAGCCATCGCCCTGGTGCGGGCGAGGACGAGCTCGATCGCTGGCGGGAGTCGGCGCCGCTCGCGTGGCGACAGCCCGACGAGACCGGGGTGCTGCGCGGCCGCGAGCGAGGCGAGATCGAGGAGCGTCAGCTCGACGTCGGCGGGCAGGCGAACCAGGAGGGTGCTTCCGGGCTGATCGAGCGCATCCGCGTGGACGGCGAGCTCGACGGCGACTGGCGATCTGCTCGGGACCACCAGAAGGTCGAAGGCCCGGAGCGTGAGCCGGCCGGCGGTGCTCGGTTGCGTGCCGCCGGGGCCCCGGATCGTCAGCCCTGCGCCGGTGGGCCCACGCAGGATCAGGGCGAGGGGCGCTCCCGGCGGCTCGGCGGCGACGCGCTGCTCGGCGGCGTGGCGCCGCTGCCGGGGGGTCGGATCCGCGAGCACGGCCCGAGGGCAGCGGCCGGACTTGTAGCGCATGCACCGGGGATCGTCGGCCGCCGGCTGCACCGGCGAGGGCACATTGATCGAACCGGCGAGCTCCGCGACCGCCGCGGCGACCGCCCAGGGCGCGAGCTCGCGGAGCGTCGTGGCGAGCAGGCCCCGCTCGGCGGCCGTGCGCTCGGCGGGCGGCCGCCTGTCCAGCCCCCACTCCATGACGTCGCGCCACCAGAGGCTGGCGACCACGGGCAGCGCGTGGCGTGTCGGCAGGGCCGCGCGGATCGCGGCGACCCGCGCGGCGAGATCCCGGTCGCAGCCCCCCGCCTCGAGCGCGACGAGGTAGCCCGCGAGGGGATCGTCGCCAAGGCGTTCCCGAAGCGCAGCGGTGAGCGCGGGAGACGGCTGGCAGAGCGACCACGCATGGGCGCGCAGCCACTGCTGCAGCGCCGTCTCCGGATCCGCGCTGAGATCGATCGCCGGCGCTGCATCGCCCGCCTCCGCGGCGCCGGCGGACGGCGGTGGGGCGCTCGCCGTCGCGCCGGGCGGCGCCGGCTCCGGGCCGACGCTCGCGCTCGTTGCCGGGGCGATCGCGGCGGTCGGCTCGCTCCCGCTCGGGGTCGCGGCGCTGGCGCGCGACGATCCCCCGCAGGCGGTGAGCGCGAGCCCGAGCCCCACGCCGAGCCGCGACGCCCGGCGCCCGAGCTTCCAGAGGTCCCGCGAGCAATGCAGCCCGTGACGGCGCATCAGCCAGCAGCCCCCGCGGCAGGCCTCGAGCTCCGCGCAGCGCGCGCAGTCCTCGCCGAGCGGGTGCGCGTCGAGCGCCACGAAGCCGCGGGACCAGATGGCGGCGAGCGATTCGCGGCGGACGTTGCCGGCGCTGGTCGATCGATCGGTGGTGGTGCAGGGCACGACCTCGCCGTCGGCGAGGATCACGCAGGTGCTCCGGCCCGCGCCGCAGTAGAAGGCGCTCTCGCGCACCAGCGGCTCCCAGGGCCCGGCATAGCCGAGCTCGTCCGCCATCCCCACCGGCAGGCCCCCGAGCTGCCGGCAATGGGCGACGAAGGCGAGCAGCGCGCGCAGCTCCGTGCGCCGTGGCATCAGGTCGGGGCGCTGGTGGGCGCGGCCCTCGGGGATCAGCAGGTGCAGGCCCCACGCATCCACGCCGAGTCCTTCGACCAGGGCGTGGGTCGCGCCGAGCGCGGGGAGGTTCTGGCGGGTGACGGTGGTGCCGGCGGCGACGTCCACGCCGAGCCCCCGGAAGTATCGGATAGCGGCGGCGGCCTCCGCGAAGCACCCGGCGCGGCCGCGGAAGCGGTCGTGGAGCGGCTCGGGGCCATCGACGCTCACTGCCACGAACATCGGCGGCCAGGTTTCGATGGCGGCGCGGGCCTCGCGGTCCGGCAGGCGCGCCGTGTTCAGGCTCCACGGGAGCCGGCGCTCGGCGATGAGGCGGAGCAGGGCCGGCAGATCGGGGCGATCGAGCGGCTCGCCCCCGGTGAGCAGCAGCTCCGGGACCCCGAGCGCCGCGATCTCGTCGAGCAGGCGCGCGGCCACCAACAGATCGAGCTCGGGGCGCGTCGAGGGCGGCGACGACAGGCAGTGCGGACAGGAGAGGCTGCAGCGCTCGGTGATCATCCACTGCACGAGCCGCGGCACCGGCGTCCGGCTCGTCGAGCCCCATCCGGCGGGCATCTCGGGGTGGATCAGGGTGGCGTGCTGCGTGCCCACGAGCGGAGCCTAACACGCGAGGCTGCCGCGGCCGCCCCGCGCACATCCCTTGCAGAGTGCGGATCCGCGGCGCCGCGCCGGCGGGCCGGCACCCGCTGTCCTCGGTGCTCGAACGGAGGGGCCTCGGTCGCGCGGGCGCGGTAAAGTGCGGGAGCCACGACGGCCCCTGGAGCGAGAGAAACATGCGAGACGTCCCGGATCATCACCCTCTGTTCGTGCTCGTGCGTGGGCTGGGGCTCGCTGCCGCGCTGGGGCTCGCCGCGGGCTGCGGCGACGATGGATCCGGGGGCGGTGAGCGGGCGTCGGATGGGGCCGGCGGAGGCGAGACGGGTGGCGCATCGTCGTCGACGGGTGGCGCGGTTCCCACGAGTGGCGGGGCGGGGGGAGCGGACGCGACGGGCGGGGCTCCGACGACGGGGGGCGCGTCCACGACGGGCGGGATCGACGCGGTGGGGGGCGAGACGGACACGGGCGGTGTCACGAACCCGTCCGGCGGCAGCAGCAGCGGCGGAATGTCGTCGACGGGCGGTGCGGCGAGTGGAGGCCTCTCGACGGGGGGCGTCGCCGACGGCGGCGTCACGGGCGACGGCGGGACGACGGGGGGTGACGGCAGCGGTGGCGCGAGCGCCGGTGGCGTCGCGACGGGCGGCGCGGTGAGCGGCGGCGCCGGGGGTACGGGCGGGACCGGCGGCGGGGCTCTGGGCGGTGCTGGCGGCGAGCCCATCGGCGGCAGTGCGGGCGCGAGCGCCGGCGCGCCGCCGACGGGGGGCTCGGCGGGGCTCGATCCCGTCACCTGGCCGCTGATCAACGGGATCGAGTGGGCGGACGTGGCGGGCGACCCCATCCAGGCCCACGGCGGGGGGCTGCTCCAGGTGGGGGAGGACTACTACTGGTTCGGCGAGAACCGGAACCCGGACGGGACCTTCCTCGCCGTCTCCGCCTACCGCTCGCGCGATCTGCGGCGGTGGGAGCACGTGAACGACGTGCTCCGGATGACCAGCGACCCCGATCTGAACCCCGCCAACGTGGAGCGGCCCAAGGTCGTGTTCAACGCCGCCACCGGCAAGTACGTGATGTGGATGCACTGGGAGAACGGCCGCGACTACGGCGAGGCGCGTGCTGCGGTCGCCAGCTCGGACACCGTGGCCGGCGACTACACCTACCATGGGAGCTTCCGGCCCCTGCAGGACTCCGGGGTGACCGACCACGGCAAGCCCGGCTACATGTCGCGCGACTGCACACTCTTCGTCGACGATGACGGTCGGGGCTACTTCCTCTCCGCCTCCAACGAGAACGCCGACCTTCACCTGTACCTGCTCTCGGACGACTATCTCTCCATCGTCCGACGCGAGGCGCTGCTCTTCGAGGGGGGCGTCCGCGAGGCGCCAGCGCTCTTCAAGCGGGACGGCGTCTACTTCCTACTCACCTCCGGCGCCACGGGCTGGTCTCCCAACCAGGCGCGGTACGCCACCAGTTCCTCGCTCGCGAGCGGCTGGTCCTCGATGCAGAACGTCGGTGACTCCAACACCTTCTACTCTCAGTCGACCTACGTGCTCGAGATCGCGGGGAGTGAAGGGACCGACTACCTCTACCTCGGCGATCGGTGGGCGGGCGCCTGGGGCGGGCCCGTCAACGACTCGGCCTACGTGTGGCTGCCGATCGCCTTCTCGGGGTCGACCACGATGTCCATGAGCTGGGCGAACACCCTCGACCTCGACGTCTCCGCGGGCCGCGTCACCGGCGCAGTCAACACGTTCACCTTCGTCAACCGGGCGAGCGGGCTGGTCCTCGCCGTGGACGGGTCGCCCAGCGAGGACGGCGCCGACCTCGTGCAGCAGTCGCGGGACGTCGCCAGCGGCGACGTCTGGCGCTTCAACTACGACGGAGAGGGCTACTTCCGCCTGACCAACGAGGCCGGGGGGAAGGTGATCGACGTCCCCGATGAGTCGACGCAGTCCGGCGTCCCCCTGGACCTCTGGGGTGACAACGGTGGTGACCACCAGGCCTGGCGGCTGATCGATCTCGGCGCGGGCGAGTACCGGATCCGCAACAAGAAGAGCGGTCATTACGTGGGCGTGACCGGCGCCTCCACCGCGGCAGGGGCCGCGATCGAGCAGCAGGCGCAGTCCGCTGGCGATGAGCAGATCTGGGAGATCGTCGTGGCCGAGTGAGCGGTCGCGGTCGGCGGGGCGCGTGGGTACTGGCTGGTGGTGCTCCAGCCTGGGGTGACGTGCAGCCGTTCGAGGATCCTGGCACCATGTGGCACAACGAACGCCCGAGTGGTGCAAGGCATGACCTGGCTCGAGGGCTGTCATCGGGCGGAATTGACGCTAGAGCCCCCATCGTAGGTTGTCATTGAGGGTGGCATGCATCCTGCTTCCATCCCCGGAGAGGTCCGCGCAGATGGCACAAAATGGCAGTAGGCAGGGGCTTGTCTTCGCGATGCTGCTCGGAGCGGCCATTGGCTGCTCGGACGGGGGCTCGGAGGGGGCGGGCTCGACGGTGGACGGGAACTCGACTTCGATGGGCGATACCGGCGGTCGGAGCGGCGTCACGGAGGATGACGCGAGCGGTGGCGATAGCGCTGCCTCCGGTACGGATCCGAGCCAGCATTTAGGGGGGAGTGGGCCCGAGCAGAGCGCGGGTGGAGACACGGGTCAGGCGGGTTCGGGCTCTGCTGACTCCGAAGGGAGCGGCGGCTCCTCATCAGGAGGGGACCCCAGCTCGGGCGGCGGCACGCCGGGCGATGGTGGCGCGGTGCCTGGCGGTGGTACACCGGGCGACGGGGGCACGCCAGGTGACGGGGGCACGCCAGGTGACGGGGGCACGCCAGGTGACGGGGGCACGCCAGGTG
>CAYOLF010000036.1:0-5604 GCA_964404725.1 uncultured Polyangiaceae bacterium | reverse complement strand
ACGGGGGCACGCCAAGTAGCGGCGGGACAACGGGTGACGGCGGCGTGGCCACGGGTGGCGGCACCGAGGTGGGAGGTACGAGCGGCAGCGGCGGGACGGGGGGATCCGAGGCGCCCTGGGGCGAGAACTGCGAGGCCTGGTCGCCCATCAGCATCGCCTGGTGCGGTGGGGACGAGTATTGCGCGCACATGAGCACGGAGGACGTCGAGTACTTCTGCGATCTCGAAGCTACGGTCACTGATCCCTGCGGACAGATCCGTCCCTGGCCAAACTGTCGTGCCCAGCCGGCCGACATGACCTGTGGGACGGACGACGACTGCCGTTCCAAGCTCGACTCGTACTGGCGCTGCGTCGAGGCCCGGTGCGAGCGCGATAGCTGCACCATCGATGCGGAGTGCGTCGACAAATACGGCGAGGGATGGTCCTGCAACGGATACTACCTGTGTGCGGAGGACTGACCGCCTCGACCCCCCAAGGCCGGTGTGTGTCCAGGCACGTTCGGTGCGGACTGAAGTCACCCGTCTCTATCGGTCTAGCGCCCCGGCGATGGCGATCTGAAGAGTGGGTGCACCGCCACTCTCCCGTGGTGCGGTTGCGACCGCCCGGGTCGGCGAGAACCGGTCGCCGGCGCCTTCAGGGTAAGAAGCGTGTGCCGTCGGTCGGGATCGTGGTTTCGAGGCGCAGGTCCCGCGAGGAGGCCCCGATCTCGATCCCGAGCTCACCGGGCGCTAGCCGGAGTCGCCCCGCCGCCTCGTCCCAGTAGCCGAGCTCGGCGAGCTCGAGCCGGAACGTCACCGTCTCGCTCGCGCCGGCGTCGAGCGAGACGCGCTCGAAGCCCCGGAGCGAGCGCAGCGGACGCACCACGCCCGGCGCCGTATCACGGACGTAGAGCTGTGCCACCTCGTCTCCAGCTCGATCGCTCTGGTTGGTGACGCGGACGCTCACCAGGATCGTCGTCGGATCGACCTGGCAGAGGCCGAGCTCGTCGTAGGCGAAGCTCGAGTAGCTCAGGCCATGGCCGAATGGATAGAGGACGCTGCCGTGCGCGGCCTCGTCGAAGTACAGGTACGTGCGGCCGATGCCCTCCGCGTCGTCGCCGCGGATGCCGTAGCTGAGGATGCTGGGGAGCTGGTCGGTGGAGGCGTAGAGGGTCAGCGGGAGGCGCCCGGCTGGGTTGGCCTCGCCGAGGAGCACGTCCGCCACGGCGAGCCCGCCCTCCTGGCCCGCGTACCAGCCGTAGAGGATGGCGGGCGCGTTGGCGGCGACCCAGCGGAAGGTCACGGGGTGCCCGGCCATGATCACCACCACCGTCCGCGGGTTCGCCTCCAGCACCGCTCGCGCGATGTCCTCCTGGCCCCCGGGCAGCTCCAGATCGGGGGCGTCGAGCCCCTCGCGGGCGAAGCCGAGGTCGGTGCCGAGCACCACCACCGCGGCGTCCGCGCCCGCTGCTGCCGCCTGCAGATCCGCGATCACCGTGCTGGTGGTGGTGCGCACCTCGGCGCCCGGCAGGCGTTCCCGGAGCGCCGCCAGGATGCTCACCGTCCGCGAGGGAGCGCCGGAGTAGCCGCCGAGCTCGACCCGATCGGCGTAGGGTCCCAGGACGGCGATGCTCGAGAGGCTCGGGTCGAGCGGCAGCAGCGCCGTCGAGTTCTCGAGCAGGACCATCGACTCCTGGGCGGCCCGGCGCGCGAGCTCCCGGTGCTCCTCGCTCTCGATCACGGAACCCGGGACCTGCCGGTAGGGCACCGACTCCGGGGGGTCGAATTCGCCCAGGAGGAAGCGGCCGCGGAGCACGCGGACGAGCGCCTCGTCCACGCTCGCCTCGCTCACCAGCCCCTGCTCAACCGCCGCCTCCAGGTGGTCGGCGTACACGTGGTTCAGCGGGTACTCGGTGCTGCCCCAGACGCACTCGAGGTCCGTTCCCGCCGCGAGCGCCCAGGCCGCCGCCTCCGGCAGCGTGGGCGCGTGGGCATGCTCGGTGTGGCTGAAGCTCACCGCGCCACAGTCGGAGACGACGTACCCATCGAACCCCCACTGTTCCCGCAACAGCCCCGAGAGGAGCGGGGCGTTGTCCACCATGGGCACGCCACCCACCGCGTTGTAGGCGGCCATCACCGAGAAGACCCGCGCCTCGGTCACCGCCGCTAGAAAGTGCGGCGTGTAGTACTCGTGGAGCGCGCGGGCATCGATGTCCGAGGAGGTGTCGAAGCGCCCGTTCTCGTGGTTGTTCCCGAGGAAGTGCTTCACAGTGGCGACCGTCTTCAGGACCGTCGGGTCTTCTCCCTGGAGCCCCCTGACGAACGCGACGGCCATGCGCGACAGGAGGTGCGGGTCCTCACCGTAGCTCTCCTCCGCGCGCCCCCAGCGGGGGTCGCGCAGGATGTTCACCGTGGGCGAGAAGAAGGTGAGCGCCCCGCCGCGGGTGTTGGCGATGGCCCGGGCCTCGTCGGAGATGGCGGTGGCCACCTCACGGATCAGCGCGGGATCCCAGGTCGCGCCGAGGGCGAGCGGCACCGGGAACGACGTCGCCGCCGTGGTCGCCACCCCGTGCAGCGCCTCGTTCCAGTACTGGTGGGCCGGGAGACTGAGCCGCTCGATGGCGGGGGCGCTGTTGTCGAGCTGCCGGACCTTCTCCGCCAGGGTCATCTGGGCGACCAGCGCCCGCACTCGCGCGTCGATCGCCTCGTTCGCGCGATCCGGAGCCGGGGCCTCGACCGGCGGGACCCGATCGGCGGGGCAATGCACCAGGCCGCCGGCGCCAGCGGTGACGACCCCCGCGGTGTCCCCACCGCTGCCGCCCGTGGCCAAGGCTGGAGCTCCGTCGCTCCGGTTCCCGTCGCAGCCGCACGGCAGGAGCGCGAGCGCCCCCCCGATCGCGGCTCGGAGGAGGCGCGTCGATGTCACGATTGAACGAGCCACGCGAGGTTACCCTCGCCCGGGAGGCGTCGACAGGTCAAGCGGAGCGCGGTCGCGCCGAGCGGCGTCCAGCGCAGGGCTCGGCCTCGTGCCAGCGCCCGACGGCGAGCGCCGTCCCGGGGGGACGCGGTCAGGGGCAGGTCGAGCCGTTGCAGGTGCCGGTGATGCACGTCTCGCCCCGGCAGCAGGGCTGGCCGGAGAGCCCGCAGGGCTGACAGGTGTCGCCGCAGCCGAGGCCCGGCCCGCACCACTCGCCGGGGCAGCAACGCTGGCCCTCCCCGCCGCAGGGCTCGCAGTCGATCGAGTACTCGACGGTGTACGGCGCGGTGCAGCCCTGGAAGGTGCAGCTGTCCATGCCGACCCCGCCGCAGATCTCGCTGGTGTCGCGGCAGACCCCGCCGTCGCAGACCCCGTCCCAGCATTCGTCGCCGGCGCTCATGCAGGTCCCGTCGTCGCAGCAGCCGTCGCCGAGGCAGCGGTTGCCGCCACAACAGGGCTCGCCGGGTGCGCCACAGCGCGCGCAGAGCCCCGAGCAGACGAGCTCGCCTCCGGTGCAGAAGTCGCTGCTGCTGCCGCAGCAGCTCTCGCCCGGACCGCCGCAGCCGCCACAGGAGCCGGCCTGGCACACGCCGCCGGCCGGCTCCCCGCAGTCGTCCCCCTCGGCGACGCAGCGATCGGTCGTGCAGCAGCCGCCGGCCCCGCACGCCGTGTCCTCGCAGCAGAACTCGCCGGGACCGCCACAGGGCTCGAACGCGCCGGCCCCGCACACGGTGTCCCCGCCGGGACCCGCGGCGCCCGGGCCGATGCAGCGCCCGCTCGCCGCGTCGAGGCAGGCGCCGCCGAGGCAGGGCGTGGCGCCGGGGCAGGCGTCCGCGCCCACCGCGCCGCAGTACTCGCAGGCGTTGCGTCCCACGCACACGCGGTCGCTCTCGCAAGTCTCACCGACGTCGACGCAGACGTCCCCGTAGTCACAGCAGCCGGTCTCGCAACGGTCGAAGTTGCAGCAGGGCTCGCCGACGCCGCCGCAGTCGGCCGTGCAAGTGCCGTCCACGCAGCCGGTGCCCGGCGCGGTGCAGCTGTCGAACGGGTCGCAGCAGGGCTCGCCGAGGGCGCCGCAGCCGCCGCAGGAGCCCGCGGCGCAGACGGGAGCCCCGTCGGGGTAGTTGCAGGCGTCCCCCGCCGCGATGCAGGAGTTGACGTCGCAGCAGCCGCCGGCCTCGCACTCGCCGAGCGCGCAGCAGGGCTCGTTGCCGCCGCCGCAGTGCCGGCAGAGATCGTAGTCGCAGACCGTGTCGGCGCCGTCGCACTGCGAGCGCGCGCAGCAGGGCTCGTCGATCCCACCGCAGGGGCTGCAGGTCCCGAGGTAGCAGGCGCGCTCCGGATCCGGACAGGTGGCGCCCGCGCAGCAGGGCTCACCGTCGCCCCCGCACGCCACGCAGGCGGTGCCGCCACATACCCCGTCGTCGCAGCCGCCGCCCAGGCAGCAGGGCTGGTCGATCGCTCCGCAGGCGCTGCAGGTATCACCCGCGCAAGCGAGCCCCTCGGTGCAGCGGCCGTCGGCGCAGCAGGCTGCCCCGTCGGCGCCGCAGGCGTCGCAGCGGTTGGGGCCCGTGCAGACGCGATCGGTCGCGCACTCCTCGCCGCTGGCGCGGCAGGTCTTCGCCAGCGGATCGCGGGTGTCGCAGCACCCCGCGTTGCAGACGTCGCCCGGGCAGCAGGGCTGCCCGTCGCCGCCGCAGCCGGCGCAGAGGCCGGAGTCCTCGCAGAGATCGCCCTGGTAGCAGCTGGAGCCGGCCGCGACGCAGGTGAGCGTCCCCGGGTTGCAGCAGCCCCCGTCGCAGAGGTTCCCGGCGCAGCACCGCTGGCCGAGCTCGCCGCAGGCCTGGCAGACGCCGCCGCAGACGTTGTCCTCGGCGAGGCACTCGGAGTAGCCGCAGCAGGCTTCGCCGGGCTCGCCGCAGGAGATGCAGACGCTCCCCGTGCCGCAGGTGGTCTGGGGCGCGGTGCAGGTGCTGCTGGGGCAGCAGGCCTCGCCCGGGCCCCCGCAGTCGCCGCAGGCGCCGTCGGCGCACTGCTCCCCGTTGGTGCAGGTGCTGCCGGCGCCGAGGCAGGTGCCGCTGACGCAGCAGCCGCCGTCCCCGCAGGTGTTGCCGGTGCAGCAACGCTCGCCGGGATCCCCGCAGGCGACGCAGGTGCGCGGGCTCGTCAGGCCGCAGTTCGTGTCGGGGGAGTCGCAGCGGTCTCCCGAGCAGCAGGGCTGACCGGGCTCGCCGCAGTCCCGGCAGGTCCCGCTTTGGCAGGTCGCGTCCGCGCTCAGGCAGAGGCTCCCCTGGCAGCAGGGCGCCCCGAGGGCTCCGCAGGCGACGCACTCACCAGTTTCGGCGTCGCAAGCCGCCGCTGCGGAGTCGCAGGGCCGACTGCCGGAGCAGCAGGGCTCACCGAGGGCCCCGCAGTCGTCCACCACGATGACCCCGCCGGTCGCGCCGCCGCTCGACGTTCCCGCGCCCCCGGTCGGGTTTCCGCCGACGCTGACGTCGCCGCCGGTGCCTCCAGCGCTGACGACGTTACCGGTACCGCCCGCCCCGATGACGCCGCCGGTCCCGCCATCGCCGCCGTCGCCGCCGCTGGCTTCGCCGCCGTCGCCGCCACTGGCTTCACCGCCGTCGTCGCTCCCGCCCGTCGGCGCGC
>CAYOLF010000035.1:0-57649 GCA_964404725.1 uncultured Polyangiaceae bacterium | reverse complement strand
GAGCGGCAACTCCCGGAAGCCAAGGAGCTGGTGATGAACTGGGTGGAGCGATGGACGGAGGAGGGGCGGAGGAGGGGCCGGCAAGAGGGCCGGCTTGAAGGCCGCCTTCGGACCCTGCGCCGCCAGCTCGAGCTGCGCTTCGGTCCGCTCGACGATGGCGCGCTGGCTCAACTCGAGCGCGCCGACGAGGAAGAGCTCGATCGGTATGCGGAGCGGGTGTTGACGGCGGAGACGGTGGGGGAGGTCTTTGTTGGCCCCCCGGGTGGGCGGTAACCGAGGCGAGCCCGTGCTCGCTTCGCTGCGCGCGGGCGGCCCCCCTAACCTGTGCTTGGAAGCGCTGGCGGACACGGAGGGGGTGCGGTGGCTTCACGCGCCAGCGCGTCCTGCGCGCAGGCGGGGGGCCTACGAATGACGCGTCGGTGTGCGGCGCCGAGGATCCCCGACCAGCAATGGCGTGGCCGGGCGCGGCATGCGCGGCGGCAAGCCGGCCGCTCGCTCCGCCCGCCTCGCGAAGGCGCCGCTGCCGAAGGGCACCTCCGGCTCGCCCGCGGCGGGTGGGGCCTCGGCAGGGTTGGGGGCGCGGGCTCCACGGCGCCATTCGGCCTACATCCGGGGACGTAAGTCAGGAAGTTCACGCGGTATCCGCATTCGACTGATACGCACGATGGAAACCACGAGACGCGACCAAGAACCCCTGGTACGCGAGACGTATCGAGTGATGCGAAAGCTAAAATCCGGCCAAGGCCAGCGGGCTGAGACGTCCCGCGCGGCCCGCCCGATCTGATTAGCCGTCCCCCGGCGCGTGGGGGCATCCCCAGCGCCGGCGGGGCCTTCGCGGAGCCGGGGCCGGCCCGAATGGCGCCACGCCGGACTGCTCGCTCCGCCGCGACCGAAGCGGGTGCGTGCTTTGGGGGCGTGCGTGGAGGCTGAAGGAGGTGCGTGACCTGCTCGGCCCAGCACCGTGCGGGTGACCGAGCACTACTTGGCCGAGCGTCGAACCCAGTACCGGGCCGTCCCGGACGCCGCGATTCCGGAAGCGATTAAGGCCCACCCTTGGGCCCTTCTGCCGGTGCCGGCCGTACGTTCCAGCGTGTTCTCTGCAGCGCGCCCCGCTGGATTCGAACCAGCGGCCTACGGATTCGAAGTCCGTTGCTCTATCCAGCTGAGCTAGGGGCGCGTGCGGCGCCGTTCGGGCGCCGCCAGGGTCGCCTTTCCGTAGAACGCGCCGCCGATCGGGTCAAGGCGGGGGTCGGGCCGCGGGGCTAAACGCCCTTTCAGCCTTGGCGGCCCGGGCGTCGCACGGCGGGACGGCTCCGCTAGCCAGGCCGACCGGGCACCGATAGCGTCGAGGGTGCATGCCGAGCGCCGAGTCGATCCCGCCGCCGTCCATGCCGCCCGCGACGATCGACTCCACCGAGGTGCTCGCGCACCAGCGCGTGAGCGACCCGGACTTCTGGGTCGCGGTGGCGTGCTGGGCGCTGATCGTCTTCTCGTGCCTGCAGGTGCTGCTCTTCTCGTTCGGGCGTGACCAGTCGATCTACGCGATGGTCGGGGACGGGATCCTGCACGGCCAGCTGCCATACCGGGACGTCTGGGACTTCAAGCCGCCGGGGATCTTCGTCGCCTACGCGCTGGCGCAGGCGGTGTTCGGCAAGTCGATGCTCGCCATCCGACTGCTCGAGGTGGCAGGTCTGCTGGGGGTCGCCTTCGCCTACCGGCGCCTCGCCGAGCTGGTGCTCGAGCAGCGGCGCGTGGGCGACGTCGCCGCCGCCGTCGCCGTCTTCGGGCACGCCCAGCTCGAGTTCTGGCACACGGGGCAGCCGGAGGCCTTCGGCGGCTTCCTCGTGGTCTACGCCGTGATGCTTGTCTTCGGTGAGCACCCCGGCAGGAGGCGCTTCGTCCAGTGGGGCGGCGTGGGGGCGCTCTTCGGCGCCGCGTTCCTCTTCAAGCCCACCATCGCCGGCGGGGCGTTCGTGGCGGCGCTCTACCTCGCTCGGCGAGAGCTGGTGCGCACGGGGCGCTGGCGGGCCGCCGCGCTCCCCCTGCTGGTCGCTGGCGGGGCGAGCCTGGTGCCCATCGCCGCCTGCGCCGGGTGGTTCTGGCTGGCGGGCGCGTGGGACGACCTGGCCTGGACGATGTTCGTGTTCACGCCGGGCTACTCCGGACTCTTCCCCTACTACACCGCCGCCGAGGCCTTCTTCTACGCCCTGCACGAGGTCCTCTTCCGCTTCACGCCGGTGGTGGCGGTCGGCTTCCTCGCCGCCATCTCGATCCGCCCGCTCCACGGTCGGGAGCGCGAGATCTTCCTCGTGCTGCTCGGGATCATCGCCGTGAACCTCGCTGGCGTGGCGATCCAGAACAAGTTCTTCCAGTACCACTACTCGGCGACCCTCCTGCTCGTCTCCTTCATCAGCGGCGTCGGCCTCTACAAGCTCTGGCGGCGGATGCTGGGGGCCGGCACCGGGGGCGTCACCGCCCTGGTCGCCAGCCTCGTGCTGGTGCTCGGGATGCGCCCCATCGTCCACGATCTCGGCGACTCGTTCTGGGCTCGCTCCGCGCGCCGCCTGCGCTTCCTCGCCCACCCGCACTCGCTGGAGGCGCAGGAGTCCCTCGACCGTGACCTCTACCGCGTCGGCGACTTCGCGCTGGACGACGATCGCGCCGTCGCGCACGAGCTCCAGGCCCAGGTGCCGGAGGGCGCCCCCATCTTCGTCTGGGGCTTCGAGCCGGCGATCTACTGGCTCGCCGAGCGCCCGGCCGCGTCGCGGTTCATCTACGACGTGCCGCAGCGCACCCAGTGGCAGCGCGACCGGTCGCGCGCGACGCTCCTCCGTGACCTGTCGGCGCGCCCGCCGGCGGCGATCGTCGTGCAGTCGGGGGACCGCTTCCCTCGGGTGACCGGGGACGACCTCGATTCGGCCGCGGCGCTGGCGACGTTCCCCGAGCTCGTGCGCCTGCTGGCGGAGGAGTTCACCTACGTCGGCGAGGTGCGGGCCTTCGGTGTCTACGTGCACCGCGGCGTCGCCGCGCCGTGACCCGCGCGCCGTGACCCGCGCGCCGTGAGCCGTGGCGCGGGCCGCCGTCGCTCACTCGTCGCCGCGCCGGGCGCGTGGGGCCCCGAGCCCGAGGCGGAGCCGCCACACCATCCCCACGGCCTCCGCGAAGATCGCGGCCGACATCTTGCTCTGCCCCACCCGTCGGTCTAGGAAAATGATCGGCACCTCCACCACCCGCAGGCCCGCGCAGAGGGCCCGGTAGGTGGTCTCGATCTGGAAGGAGTAGCCGTTGGAGCGGAGGGTATCGAGGTCGATGGCCTGGAGCGCCCGGCGGGTGTAGCCCTTGTAGCCGGTCGTCAGATCCCGCACGCGGACGCCGAGGATCACGCGGGCGTAGAGCGAGCCCCCGCGGCTGATGAAGTGCCGGAGCGGACCCCAGCCCTCGACGCCGCCGCCCGGCACCGCGCGGGAACCGACCACGACGTCGGCGCCGTCGGTGAGCGCCGCCAGCATCCCCGGCAGGCGCCCGGGATCGTGCGACAGGTCCGCGTCCATCTCGAAGAAGTACCGATACCCAGCGTCGAGGTGGGCGCGGAACGCCTCGACGTAGGCGGTGCCGAGCCCGCGCTTGCCTCGCCGGTGCATCACGCGGACGCGCGGGTCGTGGGCAGCGAAGGCCTCGGCGACCTCCCCGGTGCCATCCGGAGAGGCGTCGTCCACCACGCAGACGTGCGCGCCCGGGAGGACGCCGAGGACCGCCTCCAGCAGCCGCGGCAGGGTCTCGCGCTCGTTGTAGGTCGGGGTGACGACGAGGACGCCCTCGCCGAGCGGCTCCGGCTCCGGGCGCGCCGCCATCGGCCTACTTCTCCTGCTCGCGAGTGCGCCAGGCCTCGTTGAACTCCTTGATGGTCGACTCGGTGCGCGGGTTCTGCAGCATCTTGCGCAGGATCCCGGGCGGCACCGTGACCACGTGCGCCCCGTGCTGGAGCGCGTCCACGACGTCCCCGGGCTGCCGGATGGACCCGACGATGATCTTGGCCGGCAGCGCCTCGCGGTCGAGGATGGCCCGCGTCTCGGTGATGATCGGGCCCACGTCGTAGCCCATGTCCCGCACCCGCCCGCTGAAGAGGCTCACGTAGGTCGCGCCAGCGAGCGCCGCCAGGTAGAGCTGGCTGAAGTTCATCATGCAGGTCGCGTTGGTGGCGATCTCGCGCCCCACCAGCTTGTGCAGCACCTGGAGCCCGACCTCGCAGAAGGGCACCTTGATGCAGATCCGATCCGGCGCCCAGGCGTGGTAGGTCAGCGCCTCGTCGAGCATATCGTGCGCCGTCTCGGTGGTGAGCTCGACCGAGACGGGGCCGATCGAGCGGGCCACGATCTCGCGGACGCACGTCTCCAGATCCACTCCGCCGAGCTCGCGGGAGATGATGAGCGGGTTGGTGGTGACGCCGGCGACGATGCCGAGGTCGAAGGCGGCGGTCACCTCGTCGGGGATCGAGCTGTCGAGGAAGAGCACGGGTTTCTCCGCGTTGGCGCGCCGCTCCGAGCGGCGACCCTGCCAGCATGAGGGGACCTCGGGGCCGCTGCAATAGGGCCGGTGACCCCGCGCTCGGGCGCCCCCGGTCGTCAGTCGCGCGTCGCGGCGACGATGGCGGCGGCCACCTCGTCGAGGCGGGCGCCGAGGACGTCGGGGCGCTCGGTGGGGCCGTGGCGCTGGGGGCAGAGCTCGCAGCGGTGGGGGGAGAAGACCAGCCCCGCGCGCAGGCCCGCGGCGCGCGCGGCGCGCACGTCGTCCGGGGAGTCGCCCACCATGAAGCTCCGGGCGGGGTCGAGCCCCAGCCGACGCACCAGGGCGAGCAGCATGCCGGGCTGCGGCTTGCGGCAGTCGCAGGGGCCGACGAGCTCGGGCAGGCCGCCGGGGCCCCCCGTGGGGTGGTGCAGGCAGATCTCGACGGCGGCGATGACGATCCCGCGCCGCCCGAGCTCGTCCACCAGCGCCCGGTTCGTGCGCTCCACGGCGGCGACCGAGCATTGCCCCTTGGCGGGGCCGGGCTGGTTGGTGGCGACGCCGAGCACGAAGCCGGCGGCGGTCAACGCCGCGAGGCCCTCGACCACCCCAGGCAGGAGCCGGAGCTGTGAGGGGTGGAAGGCCACCGACACCGTCCCTGTCTCCTCGTCGCGGACCACGTCGATGAGGGTCCCGTCCCGGTCGAGGAGGATGCCCGGTCGGAGGCTGGTCATCCGTCCTCGTCCTCGAGTCGGTCTCGGATCTCGTAGTTGTCGCCCCGCCGCTCGCCGACGCCGAGGGTGCGCGCCAGTCGGATGAAGGTCCACACGGTGCCGGTGAGGCGGCGGAGCTTCGAGATCCCGACCCGCTCCTGATAGTCGATGGGCACTTCGACCACGCGGTAGCCCGACCGCGCCGGCCAGAGCAGGGTGTCGATGGGGATCGCGTCGCCCTCGCCGTCGAAGTCGAAGCCCCGGATGGCGCTCGACCGGTAGCCGCGCATCCCGCTGTGCAGATCCGCCACCGGCACCCCCTCGAGCGCGCGCGCCGCGTAGACGAAGGTCTTGTTGGCGACGTAGTTGGCGAGCGGCATCGCGGCCGGGCGGGTCCGGGTCCGCGCCGCGTTCACCACGTCGGCGCCCTGCTCGAGGATCCGGCGCACGGCGGGGATCACTGACGGCGGGTAGGTGAAGTCGCAGTCGAGGTAGACGAGGGCGTCGCTCTGGGCGGCCGCCTCGTACAGGAGCAGCTCCATCGCCGGGCCGTGCCCCCGGGGCGGGAGCTGCCGGAGCACGCGCGCCCCCTTCTCGGCCGCGATCACCGGGGTGCGGTCCCTGACGGAGCTGTCCACGCACAGGATCTGTGCGTCTGGCGCGACGGCGCGGATCTCGTCGATCATGCGCGCGATGCTCGGCTCCTCGTCCATCGTCAGCATCCCCACCGTCAGCGAGAGGGGACCCGGCTCCGGCGGCCGCCGCGCGACGACGACGTGCTGGTAGGCGAGGGCGCGCGGTGACAGCTTGGTGAGCTCCACCTCGAGGGGGCGCACGGCCTGGAGGTAGAGCTCGTAGGCGGACAGGTCGCGGAACCCCGTCGGTGACTCCTCGCCGTCGCGGAGCGTCAGATCGAAGGCCTCGCCGACCAGGGCGCGCGCGGCCTTCAGGAGCAGCGGGTTCTGGGCCACCGTGAGCAGCTCGAGGCCGGCGGCGCGGACCATCCCCTCGAGATCCCGGCGGCGGAGCAGGCCGAGGCCCCCCTCGGTGAGCCCGACCTCGGCGCCGCCGAGCCCCACCCGCAGCGGCCAGGCCTCGCGGTTGCGCGCCGAGGCGACGAGCCTCCCCTCGGGCCCGACATAGGCCGCGAGGCTAGCCACCAGCGCCGCCGGATCCCGCGACCGTTCGAGGGCGTCCGGGACCAGCACCAGATCGAAGGTGCGGTCCCCGAGCCGGGCCCGGAGCGCGTCGGGGTCGTCGAAGTCGACCGCCTCCACGCGGTCGAGCAGCCGCCGCGCGCGGTCGAGCAGCGCCGGGTCCCGCTCGACGGCGGTGACCTCCGCGCCCCGCTCGGCGGCCGCGAGCGCCGCGAGCCCGGCCCCGCACCCGACGTCGAGCACGGTCCGGGGGCGGCCGAGGGCGGCGACCAGGGCCGGGTTCACGTCGTCGGTCGGCTGCTTCCGAGGCATGGCGCGCCGCAAGCTAGCAGGGCCGCGGGGGGCAGGGGAGGGCTCGCGCCGCCCTCGGGCGGCGGGGCGTCACTCCCCGAGCCAGGTGACCGGCAGGGGCGCGCGGGCGGGGAGCCGCCGGTAACCGACGGCGGGGTGCCCCAGCGTGAACACGACCTGCGCCTCGCGATCGGGCGGGATCCCCGCGGCCTCGCGGGCCGCGCGACGGCCGCGCAGGCCCACCTCCGCGTAGCCGATCCAGCAGCCCCCGAGCCCGCGGGCCGTCGCGTAGAGCCGCTGCTGATCGCCGGCGATGGTGGCGTTGACGCGCCCGAACTGCCGGTGCCGTCGCGGCGTGGTCAGGATCACCACGGCGGGGGCGTCGAAGAAGAGCCAGTCCTGGCCCTGGGAGAAGTCCGCGACGTGCTCCCGCACCCGCGCGATCTTCTCCGGGTTCCGGAGGTAGGCGCGGACGGGGGTGAGCCAGAGCAAGAGGCGCACCAGCGGGCAGTCGAGCAGGCGCAGGAGGCCCGCGTAGTAAGCGTTGACCTCGGCGGCCACCGCCCGCACCCGCTCGCCGCGGAGCACGATCGCCGCCACGTCGCGCGCGTTCGAGGCGGTCGCTGCGTGGTCGGCGACGGCGAGGATCTCGGCGATCAGCGCCGGATCGACCGGCTCGGGGCGGTAGCGCCGGATCGAGCGCTGCCCCACGAGGAGGGCCCGCACGGCCTCCGGGTCGAGGTCGGAGGGCGCCCAGGGGGCGAAGGCGCCGGCCTCCGACCGCACGGCGTTGT
The DNA here is from genome assembly GCA_964404725.1 of uncultured Polyangiaceae bacterium. Taxonomy (GTDB): domain Bacteria; phylum Myxococcota_A; class Polyangia; order Polyangiales; family Polyangiaceae; genus JAFGBI01. Next base: position 50,191 of record CAYOLF010000035.1, on the reverse strand, counting down.
AGTTGCACACGATCCCGCAGTGGCCGCAGGCGATGCAGTGAGCCGGATCGATGGTCGCCTTCTCCCCGCGGACGGCCGCGCCCGTGGGGCACTCCTCCACGCAGCGGAAGCAGGCCGTGCAGGCGCTCGGATCGATGGAGACGGCGGGCCTTCGGGACACCGGGCCGGCGTCATAGCGCACCTTGACGCCCCGTCGCACCCCCGCACCCCCGCACGCCCCGTACGGGCGCCGGGAATCCCCGCCCCAGACCCCCCAGAAAAAAAGACCGAACCCCCCGTCACACTTTGCGTCCGGTCCCCGACGCACCGAGGATGTTATCGATGTCCACGGATCCGTCCCCGGTCGTTCCGCGCCGGGACCTCATCGCCGACGCGGCCCTCCGCGCGCGGATCGTCCGCCTGGTCCGCGGGAAGGTGCCGCCGGGCGAGGTGGACGACGTGGTGCAGGCGACCCTGACCGAGGCCCTGGCCGCCGAGGGGGCGCCCGAGGATCCCGCCCTGCTCGGGCGCTGGGTGCTCGGCATCGCGCGGCACAAGTGCGCGGACTTCTACCGGCGACGGCACCGCGAGGTGCCGGTGGAGGGCGCGGGAGAAAACGAGATCGCCGGCGACGCGGCCCCCGCGAGCACGCGGGACCTCCTGCGCTGGGCCGAGGAGGAGCTCCCCGAGGGCGAGCCGGCCGAGCGGACTCTGGAGTGGATGCTGCGGGAGGCGGACGGCGACAAGCTCGAGCACATCGCCGAGGAGGAAGCGGTCCCCGCGCCGCGCGTGCGCCAGCGGGTCACCCGGCTGCGCCGGCATTTCCGCGAGCGCTGGGCCGCGCAGGTGGCCGCCCTGGTGGCGGCCGTCACGCTCCTCGTGGTCGGCTTCGCGCTGTACCGGCTGGTTCGGGGCGTCGAGCCCGGGCCCACCACCATCGCCAAGGAGCCGCCGCGGCTCGAGCTCGAGCGCGCGCGCGAGCTCCGGCAGGAGGGGCTCCGCCGCTGCGACGAGGGTGATTGGCGCCCCTGCCTCGACCGCCTCGACGAGGCCGCGCGGCTCGACCCGGCCGGCAACGTCGGCGGCGACGTCCAGCGAGCGCGCGCCCGCGCCGAGGCCGAGCTCGAACGCGCCGTCCCGCCCCCGCCGAGCGCCGCGCCGTCGCTCCCTGTCGACCCGGTGCCGGCCAAGCCGGTGCCCAGCGCCACGCGCCTCGACGATGCGAAGGAGAAGGCGACCCCGAAGGCGCCGCCGACGCCGAACCCCTCGCGGGACAACTACGATCCGAAGAAGGCGGCGCCGATGGCCCCCGAGTCCCAGTGGGACACGTCCCGGGCGCCGGTGCCGGACCAGGCGAAGACGAAGACCGGCGAGGCGCCGGTCGCCCCCGTCCGGCCTCAATCGACCGCCCCCCGGAAGGACGACTCGATCGTGGGGAAGTGAGGGGGCGCGGAGGCGGCCGCGCGCGAACGGCCCGCGTCGCCGTGCTCGCCGAAACCGATCCCACCGCGATCGCGCGCATGGTATCCGAGCCATCATCGGTGAGCTGACGAGGGACGGAGGACCATGACAGATCTGCGCCCGCGCATCGTGCTCTACCCGTTCGCCTTGCTGATCGCGGCTTCGGCGTGCAGCAAGCCGCGGGCGTTCGCGCCGACGGACGACTTCGTCCGGCGCCACGGGTGCCCCGCGAAGAGCGTGGAGACGATGAAGGAGGGATCGGATCGGGTGCGCGTTTCCGGGTGCGGCCAAATCGAGGTCTACGTGAATGGCTGCGCGAACCGGTCCGCCACCTTCCCGCCGCCGACCGAGCGCCGCCCGCCCGTCAGCGAGTCGGAGGCGAGGTTCTCCTCGGAGAGCCCGTCGCCCCACGGCGTCGGCTGTGCCTGGTCGCGCGAGCCGCCGCACGACATCCCCCCGGGGTTGCCCGGCGGCGAGTGAACGACCGTCGCGCCGCTACACTTCCCCTGAGCTCCGTCCCCCGAGCTTCGGCCCCGGGCGGGCCGAGGCAGCACCACCCGGCCCCGAGCCGTGCTACCGAGCGATCGATGCCGCGCCCCGCCGGTCCGCACGCGCTCGATCTCGGCGCCGGCGGCTACTCGTATCTCGAGCGCCCCAACGCGACGCTGCTCGCGCTCGCGGGGCGCCACGTCCTTGCGGCGCACGTGCGGCCGCGGCTCCTCGACGTCGGCTGCGGCGCGGGCGCCAACGCGCGGGCGCTGCGGGAGCGGGCACCGGGCGCGGTCCTGGTCGGGATCGAGCCGGATCCGGGCGCGGCCGCGCTCGCCCGCGAGGTGTGCGACGAGGTCTTCGCCGGCCGCGTCGAGGACTGGCTCGCGGCCGACGGCGTGAGCGCCGCGCCGTTCGACGGCGTGCTCCTGAGCGACGTCGTCGAGCACGTCGTCGATCCGCTCGCCCTGCTGCGGTCGCTCCTGGCCGCGCCGGCGCTCGCACAGGCGACGTGGCTCGTCTCGGTCCCGAACTACGCGGTCTGGTACAACCGCCTCCGCACCCTCGCCGGTCGCTTCGACTACGCGCCGAGCGGGCTCTTCGATCGCACGCACCTGCGCTTCTTCACCCGCGCGAGCCTCCGGGGCCTGCTCGTCGCGGCGGGGCTCGAGATCCTCGAGGAGGCGTCGACCCCGTCGCTGGTGCAGGCGGCCGCGCCCTGGCTCCGCCGCGCCTTCACCGTGGAGCTCGCCCGCGGCGATCACCTCGCGCTCGAGTCCTCCGCGCTCTTTCGCGTTTACCGAGACGCACTAGAGCCCGCCGAGACGGCCCTCTGCGGGCTCTGGCCGTCGCTGCTCGGGTTCCAGCTCGTGGTGGCGGCGCGGGGGGCGAGGTGATGTGGGGCGGGGCGAACGGTGCTGCCCTGGCCCTATGTCCGCGCTGAAGGCCCGGGTCGAGAACGGCCGTCCAAAGCTCGACGAGCCCACGACGCCCGCTTTCCGCCGGTCACGGCCTCCCCTGCCGACCACCCGGGGCCGTGGCCGGCGGCCCTATTTGCCGCCCTGGCCTCGGCGCGGAGACAAAGCGGCTAGACTCGCGCCTCGCCATGGCGGGGGAAGACGGGGTCGCGCTACCGAAGCTGCCGGAAGGGGTCTTCTTCCACGAGGGTGAGCTGACGCTGAGCTACTCTGAGCGAGAGCCACCCTGGGCTGAAGCACTGTACGAGCAGGTGGTCTGGGGTACCCGGGGGCTGCGCTACCGCTTGCTCGAGCCGCGGGTGATGCTGGATGCCCTGCAGCCCTCGGGCTGGGTGTCGTTCCTGCGGCAGACGACGCCCATCGGCGCGTACGGTCTGGTGCCTGGGATCCGGACCTGGAACGGCGAGCGAGTGCCCGCCATCTACCGCACGTTCCTGGCGCTGCGGCCCGATCTCACAGGTCAGTCGCTGGGTCGCGTTCTGGTTGCACAGACGCGGCGCTTCCTGCAGGAGCAGCTCTCGCGCGGCGTCGTCTTCGGGTTCATCGAGGACGACAACACCGCCTCCCTCGCCACCTCGCGGCGCGCAGGATACGTCCCGATCGCGAGCGTCGTCGCCGAGAACTACGCGATGCTGCGTCCGGCGGCGGTGGACGGGGTTCGGCGCCTCGAGGCCCACGAGCGCGCGCGCCTCACGGATTGCCTGGAGGCGCTCTACGCGGGACACGACCTCACCGACTTCGACCAGTCCGTCGTGCCCGAGCAATGCTGGGTGCTCGAGCGGGGTGGCGCCTGGGTCGCGGCCCTGCAGGCGGAGCCGCGGCGACTCGAGCTCGTCGATCTCGGTTACCGCGGGTGGCTGAAGCGCGCTGTCCCCTGGATCCCCGTCGTGCGGCGGCTCGTCGATCCGCGGGATTACCGCTTCCTCTGGTATCAGCACCTCTGGTTTCGCCAGGACCAGCCGGGGGCGGTCTTCGACCTCATGCAGGGCGTCCTTCACGCGCTGGGGCATCGCCTCGCGCACCTCCAGTTCGACCGGCGGTCCCCGGTCTACGCGCTCTGGCGTCGCTCCGGCCACCTCGGGCCGCTCGCGGTGTTCCGAAACGGCTTCCAGGTCATGGCGGACCTTCACGAGCTTGCGCCCGCGGGGCGGCCGGTGCTCTGCACGACGCGGGGGATCTGAGCGGCGCGGCCGGCGCGACGCTCCGGCGGCCCTAGCCCCCGCCGCGAGGCAAATCCGCTCCCCGCCGGCCCGTGGCCCCCCCGCGGAAGACCGGCCCAAAATGCCCGGTTCCCGGGGGTCTGGGGGCTGCCCGCCGAACGTCCGGCTCGGTGGCGACGAGATGTTGCTCGCCCGATTCGCCCATTCGCGCTAGGAGGCCGCCGCACTGGTTCTCAGATCTGTCGCCTGTTCGGTTCGTTCCGCTCGGTACCGCTTCTGTGACCCGGAAGGCCCCCTCACTCTCGAGGGGGGTCGGAGTGAGCACTGGCGCCGGCGTTCGTTCGACCGAGATTTCTAGGCGTATCGGTTAAGGGATTCAGCACAACATGACGACCAAGCTCTTCGTGGGTAACCTCTCCTACTCGACCATGGATCAGCAGCTCCGCGACGCCTTCTCGGCGTTCGGTAGCGTGTCCAGCGCGACGGTCGTGCTCGACCGCATGACCGGGCAGTCTCGTGGCTTCGGCTTCGTGGAGTTCGACAGCGACGACGACGCGCGCCGCGCGGTCAAGGAGCTCGACGGCACCGCGCTCGACGGGCGCAACATCAACGTCAACGAGGCGCGCGAGCGCAGCGGCGGTGGTGGCGGGCGCGGCTTCGGCGGCGGTGGCGGTGGCGGTGGCGGTGGCGGCTTCGGCGGCGGCGGCGGCGGGCGCGGCGGGCGGGACGGCGGCGGGCGCGATCGCTGGTGATTTGATGTGGTTGGACTGATCGAGGAGAGCTCGAACTGGCCTCCGGGTGGGCCAGGGCACGTGGCTCTCCCTCGTCCCGTCGCGTGACGGCACCGATCCGCGGAGGCTCGGCTCTCGGACCCAATCGCCGTGCTCGCGTTGACTCGAGGGCGGGACCGGCTACCGTAAACGCCGGGACGGCAGCCGAGCCAACGATGAGGTTCAACGACCATGGACGCTTCGCAGGCCGGCCGCCGGCACATCGGCAAGCAGAGGATTGCTAGGCTCTTCGGCCACGTCGTGGCGCTGGGGCTGATGTCTTCTGCTTGGGGCTGCGGCTCCAACGACGGTGAGGGAGCTGCCGACGGCGGCGCCACGGGAGCGACGACGGCTACCGGTGGCGGCGGCGTTGGGGGAGCCGGCTTGGGCGGTAGCACCGGTGGGGTCGTGGGCGTTGGGGGCGTGACCGGAGGAGGCCCCGGCGTCGGCGGAGCGACGGGCGGGGTTTCCGGGGTTGGCGGCGCGACGGGCGGCGTCCCCGGTGTCGGCGGGGCGACGGGCGGCGTCCCCGGTGTTGGCGGGGCGATCGGCGGCGTCGGTGGCGCGACCGGCGGGGTGCCTGGGGTCGGTGGCGCGACCGGTGGTGTCGGCGGCGCGACCGGCGGCGTCGGAGTTGGCGGCGCGACCGGCGGTGAGCCGGGGGTGGGTGGCGCGGTCGGTGGCACCGGTGGTGACCCCGGCGTGGGTGGCACGGGCGGGGTCGGCTCGGGCGGCGACGCCACTGGCGGGATGGCGGGCGGTGCGGGGGGCCAGGGGAGCGACGACTGCACCCACGAATGTCTGGACCAATGTGTCGAGTGGGGCGGAACGGAACAGGACGGGCTCTGTGAGGGCGCCCAGGTGTGCTGTGAAGGGGCGACCCAGCCGCCAGAGAATCCGCTCGCACACCTGATCCCCTCGGCGCGGGAGGTGGGGCTCCTGCTGGCCGAGCGGTTCCGCCGGCAGACGCTCTCGTTCAGCTCGGTGGCGAACCTCCCTGGTGACGGCTACAAGACGGCCTGCGAGTGGTACGGGGCGCTCGCCGTGGCGAACCTGACCGACAGTCAGGAGCTGCTCGACGCCCTGGTCACCAAGTTCGATCCGTTCAAGGGCGACTTCATCAACGCGATGACGGGCGGAGAGGCGCACGTCGACCGCTACATCTTCGGCATGGTGCCGCTCGAGATCTACCTCCAGACCGGCGACGAGAGCTACCTGTCGCTGGGGACGGTGACCGCGGACACGCAGCAGACCACCAACCAGACCCGTGGCGCGATCGACGACATGTTCATGATGACGGGGCTGCAGCTGGAGGCCTACCGCGCGACGAATGACGCGAAGTACATCAACTTCATGTCCGCCATCATGGTGGACTACCTGGCTGCGCAGCAGACCAACGGTCTATTCTTCCACAACGAAACCGAAGCGCGGGTCCATTGGGGACGCGGCAACGGGTGGTTCGCGGCCGGGATGGCCGAGATCATGCGCGATCTGCCGGCAGGCCCGGGCGATTACGAGGACATCGAGGCCGGCTACAAGCAGATGATGGAGGGACTGCTGGCCTATCAGGGACCCAACGGGCTCTGGTACCAGGTCCTGGACCTGCCCAACGACTCGAGCAACTGGGAGGAGAGCTCGGGGTCGGCCATGTTCACCTACGCCATGGTCGCCGGGGTCCGGCGTGGCGTGCTGGACGCGGAGACCTACGTGCCGGTTATCGAGGCCGCCTGGGCGGGCTTGCAGACCAAGATCTCCGCCCAGGGCGACGTCAGCGGCATCTGCGTCGGGACCTGGTACAAGAGCAGCCCCCAGGAGTACATGGCGCTGACCCGGCTCACCGGTGACGGGCACGGGCAAGCGCCGATCCTCTGGATCGCAGCCGAGCTGCTTCGGTAGAGTCTGCGCCGCCAGGGTGAGGGCGCCGTCGCCGTCACGGCTGCCGTTTGGCGTGTGCTCGGTTGTCTTACCCTGACCTACGAGCGCGTCCATCGGCGCCTCGGTCGAACCGGAGGAGACGATCGGGGTCGATCCGTCGCCGATCATTTCTGGACCGAAATGAAAGGGGGGAGATGCGCTTCCCCCGGTCGCGGAATTGTGCAGGTGGCAGGGGAGAAACACGCCTCCTGCCCCGCGGCGACCGCGCGCACCAGACTTCTGGTGCCGCCGCGTCCGGGCGCTACCGGTGAAAAGAGCCCTCCTTCGGTCGCGATTGCGGCTCCTTCCCCCCCCCAAGGAGAGCAGCGGGCCCATGACGACCAGGCACGACCTCGCGACGCGACGTTCGGCGACGACCCCTCTTGCCCGGGACTGGCTCCCGATCTCGCTGCTCCTGCTCGCGTCCCTGCCGAGCTGTAGCGGCGATCCGGAGGACGCGACGCCGCGCCGGCCTTCGGACGGTTTTGAGGACGGAACGGGTGGGCTGTCAGACGGCGGCGCGCCCGGGAGTGGGGGAGCGGCCACCGGTGGCGCGGCGACGGGCGGCCTGGCATCCGGTGGCGCCAGCAGCGGCGGTGGCCCGACCGGGGGTGTGGCTCCGACTGGCGGTGCTGCCCCGACGGGTGGCGTGGCTCCGACCGGCGGCTTCTCCCCGACGGGTGGCGCGGCCCCGACCGGGGGGGTCGCCCCGACGGGGGGCATGGCTCCGACTGGCGGCTCTGCCCCGACCGGAGGAGGCGGCGCGGCGACGGGTGGATGGATGAGCAGCGGCGGCCGGGCGACGGGTGGCAGCGCGCCGACCGGCGGCAGCAGCCCCACCGGTGGCAGCAGCCCCACCGGCGGTAGCAACCCCACCGGCGGCAGCAGCCCCACCGGCGGCGCGGTCACCATCGGCAAGTACGTGGGCAACATCACCACCGGTTGGAACGCCGCCCTGGACACGGCGGGCCTGACCTACTCCGACTACTGGAATCAGGTTTCCCCGGAGAACGCGGGCAAGTGGGGCTCGGTGCAGTCGTCGCCGACGGCTGAATTCAACTGGAAGACGCTGGACGCCATCCACGACTACACCGTGGATAAGGGCATCCTCTTCAAGGAGCACTGCTTCATCTGGGGGGCGCAGCAGCCGGAGCCGCAGTCGAGCATCTCCGAGACGCACGTGAAGGCCTGGATGGGAGAGTTCTGCGCCCGGTACCCGGACGTGGCGATCATCGACGTCGTCAACGAACCGCCGCCGCACACCAACCCGGGCTACGCGAACGCTATCGGCGGCGGGACGAACGGAAACTGGGCATGGATCGCCAACGCCTTCAAGTGGGCCCGCGAGGCTTGCCCGAACGCGATCCTGATCCTCAACGACTACAACAACATCGAGTGGTCCGGGGACAACCAGCACTCCATCGACATCGTCAAGGCGATCCTGGCCGCGGGCGCGCCCATCGACGCCATCGGGGCCCAGGCCCACGACCTCGACCACGGGTCCATCAACTTCAACAACGTGAAGAACCTCCTCACCAAGCTGCACAACGACACCGGGCTCCCCATCTACATCACGGAGATGGACCTCAGCTACACCGACGATGCGACCCAGCTCAGCAAGTACCAGGAGTACTTCCCGCTGTTCTGGGAGGCGGACTACGTCAAGGGCATCACCATCTGGGGGTGGATCTACGGACAGACCTGGAGCATGGCGCCGAACAGCGGGCTCGTGCGCGACGGGCGCTCACGCCCGGCGATGACCTGGCTCATGGATTACCTCGAGCGCCCGTCGCCGTGAGGCGGGGCCGGGGCGGATCTCAATACCAGGCCGGCGCATCGCGGCCGTCTCCGGGGAGTCGGCGGGGTCACGTGCCGCACGCGAGGCGCATCGCGCGCACGGCGTTGGACAGGTCGCCCGCGGGATACTCGGCGTAGACGACGTATGCTTCCCCGCCGACGGCGACGAGGAACGGATCCCAGAAGCACGTCTCGTCGGCGGCGCCCCTCCACTCGTCGAGGACGTCGCCGGCGTCGTCCAGCCGCTGCACGAAGCGCTCACAGGGGCCCCCGTAGAGCTCCGTCGACCCGACGAAGAGGTGGCCTCCGCCCGGGGCTGGGGCCAGGTGGACGGCGTGGAGGGACCCGTCGAGCTCGACGGACCGCAGGACGGCGCGCGTGCTCCCGTCGCGGTCCACGCTGGCCAGGGTGTAGCCCTGCATGGCGAGCTTGGCGCCGAAGACCAGCCATCCATCGGGGGTCGGCGACGCCTGCCCCCTCAGCCAGTCCTGATCCGCACTCCCGAGCGGCTGTGGCGTCCCGGTGACCAGGTCGCCCTCGCCGTCGAGCACGTAGGTCACGCCGCGCCGGCTCGACACCTGCCGCGCCATGGCGAGGACGCGGTCACCCGAGCCGCTGAGCCGCTGGAGCTCCATGTCCCGGCCGTCCTCCACCAGGACGGTCTGGCGAACGAGCGCGCCCTCCGCGTCGTACGCCGAAACCATCAGGGGCCAACCATTCGGCTGAAAAACGGCATAGCTGCACCAGCTCACCAGGAAGTGGGAGCCGGACCAAACGACGTCGGGGGTGGCCGAGCCGCTGGTCACGTCGTCCCCCATCACTCGGTCCGGGCCGCCGAGCAGCTCCCCCGCGCGGTCGAGCCAGAGCAGCGCCGGGTGGTCGCTCGTGCCCCAGCGTGCGCTCGTCGTCACCGCGACCCGGTCGGCCCCCACCGCCACCCGGAAGCCAGTGGTGACGTTCGGCTCGAGCAGCACCTCGGGCGTCCGCGTCGCGAACGCGGTGGAAAGCCCGCCGATGACGGCGTTCGGCTCCGGACGCGAGCCGTCGAACCCGAGCTGCCAGAGCGCGACGAGCCCTTCCGGCCCCTCCCAGGCCACGCTCCCGAATGCCCAGCCACAGGTGCTGCAGTCGCCGGTCGAGAGCTCGGTCGTTCGAAGTGGGTAGATCTCCTCGGGATGCAGCCCCAGACCCTCGTCGACCATGCCATCGCAGTCGTCGTCGATGCCGTTGCAGGTCTCCGCCGCCCGCGATCCCTGCACGCAGCGCTCGTCCCCGCGGCAGACGGTCACCGTGGCGCGACAGGCTCCGACGCCGCACTCGACGACGGGGAACCCCTCGTCGATGTCCCCGTCCCCGTCGTCGTCGATGCCGTTGCAGATCTCCTCAGCCGGCGCACCGGCACCCGCGGCGCCGCCAGTGAGGGGCTCGCTGCCGCCGGTGGCGAGGCCGCCGGTCGCGAGGCCGCCAGTGGCGAGGCCGCCGGTCGCGAGGCCGCCAATGGGTTCATTGGGCGCAGATCCCGTCCCACCGATTCCGACACCGCCCGTGGACAGCGTGAGCTCCGAGCGCGCGCCGCATGCCGGTGCTGCGAGCAGCGCGGAGAGGATCCAAGCCGGGCGCACCCGCACGACGCAAGCCTACCCGGACGCCTCGCATCGATCGATGCCGGCTACCTACGACCCCAAGGGTTCCGACTTCATCCTGGAATCGAAAGGTGAAGACGCAACCGCGTCACCGTGGCCTCGTCGAGGGGGGATCGCTCCCGGGCTTCGCGGTGCACTCTCGCCTCGGGGCGCGTTTTCGGTGATCCGTTCCCTGTCGTCGGGCATCATTACTGCTCGGGTCCACATGCGCCTCGCTCCCCTCGCTCCCTTCCTGGTCCTCCTGGTCGCCTGCGGCACCTCTGACGAATCGGTCAGCGACGGTGGTGACGCCACCGGCGGCGCCCCGCCGGCGACCGGCGGCTCCGGCGGCGCGACGGTTGCCACCGGCGGCGCCCCGCCGGCGACTGGCGGCTCCGGCGGCGCGACGGTTGCCACCGGCGGCGCGACGGGCGGGTCCGGCGGGGCCACCACGGGTGGCGCGGGTGGCTCCGGCGGCGCGACGGGCGGGTCCGGCGGGGCCACCGCAGGTGGCGCGGGTGGCGCGGGCGGCTCTGGCGGCTCGACCGGCGGCTCCGGCGGCGCGCCTGGTGGTTCCACCAGTGGAGGCGCGAATGGGTCCGGGGGAACGGGTGGCACGTTGGGAGGCTCCGGGGGCACGTTGGGAGGCTCCGGGGGCATGTTGGGCGGCTCCGGCGGCGCGACGGGCGGTTCCGGCGGCGTGGGCGGCTCCGGCGGCGCGACGGGCGGTTCCGCCTCGGCGCTCGCGGAATGCCGCGGAGTGGTCGCGGTGCGCTCGGGCGACGGCAACTACGTGGGTTGGCGTCTGAAGGCGACCGATCCCCCGGACCTCGCCTTCAACGTCTACCGCGGGACCACAGTCGTGAACGGGTCGCCCATCACGGACTCCACGAACTACCTCGACGACGGCGCCCCCGTCGGGAGCACCTACGAGGTGCGCCCGGTGCTCGACGGGGTCGAGCAGGGGAGCTCGGAAGCGGTCACCGCCAGCTCGACGAACTACCTCTCGATCCCGCTCGACGACACCGGCACCAACCAGGCGGGCCGCTTCGCGGGGGTCGGGGATCTCGACGGGGACTGCCAGTACGAGTTCGTGCTCAAGCGCTCGGACGGCGACCGCGACGTCACCCAGAGCGATCCTTTCCCGGACGAGACGATCAAGATCGAGGCCTATGATCTCGACCGCGGCTTCCTGTGGCGGCGCGACCTCGGCCCCAACGTGCGCCCTGGGGTGTGGTTCTCGCCGATGTTCGTGTACGACCTCGACGGCGACGGGCGCGCCGAGATCGCGATCAAGGCGAGCGAGGTCGGGACCGAGCTCGGCGGCGAGGGTGACCTCAACGGTGACGGCGTCACCGATTATCGGGACGCGGCCGGCGACGTCAGCTGGAGCGAGCACCCGGACGCGGAGTTCCTCGAGGTCTGGAGCGGGGAGACGGGCGAGATCCTCGCGCGGGCCCCCTGGATCCCGGTGGGGCCCTGGGGCACGGACGGCTACCGGTACAACCGCAACCTGATGTCGCCCGCGTACCTCGACGGGCAGCGCGCGAGCGTCGTCATCACCCGGGGCGGCAACTCCCGGGACGAGGTTCACGCCTACGACTACGCGAACGGGGCGCTGACCCAGCGGTGGGTTTGGGTGGCCTCGAACGGGGGGGGCAACTACGGGCACAACGTGCGCGCCAGTGACATCGACGGCGACGGGCGCGACGAGTTCCTGTTCTTCAACGTCGCCATCGACGACGACGGGCAGAGCGTCCTCTGGAACACCCAGGAGCAGCACGGGGATCGCTTCCACTTGAGCGATATCGATCCGGACCGGCCGGGGCTCGAGGTGTTCTACGTCCACGAGTTCAATGACAGCTACACCCACCCCGTCGATCTGCGCGACGCGGCCACCGGCGAGCTCATCTGGGGACCCACCGGTGATTGGGGCGACGTCGGACGTGGGCTTTGCGCCAACATCGATGACCGCTACCGCGGCCTCGAGTGCTGGGCCACCGGGGACAGCCCTCTCTACGACGCGCAGGGCAACGACCGCGGCGCCCGCCCGAACACCCCCAACCTGGCGATCTTCTGGGACGCCGACCGCGAGCGCGAGCTCATCTCGGGCACCACCATCGGCAAGTGGAACGGCTCGAGCGTCGCGAACGTGACGAGCGCCAGCGGCTGCGCGGTCGGTAACCGCGACTGCCCGATGGGCGTCGCGGACGTCCTCGGCGACTGGCGGGAGGAGGCCTGGTGGCTCTGCGACTCCAACCGCGAGCTCCGGATCTACGTGAGCACCGCCGTCACCTCCTTCCGCCTGCCCACCTTCATGCAGGATCCGGAGTACCGTACGGGCGTGGGCGAGATGATGCAGGGTTACCTGCAGTCGCCGCACCCGAGCTACTACGTCGGCAGCGACATGGACCCGCCGCCGCCCCCGCGGCTGGCGATCCCCGAGGGGACGTAGCGGGCCTTCACGCGTCCCGCCTCGCTACCGCCACCAGCTGCTCCCCGCCCCACGGCAGGTTCAGGTAAAAAAGCGGGTGGAGGAGCCGCGCCGCGGCGCCGTAGGCCGCCGTGAGCCGGGGGCCGACCTCGGGTGCCGCGTCCGTCGCGGTGGCGTCCGTCGTCGTGCGCCAGGCCCCGTCTTCCACGTCGCGCACCCCGCTCGGCCGGTCCGCGGGATCCGCGTCGAACGGGACGCGGGCGTCGGGCCCGCCCTCGCGGCCGCTAGCGTCGGGCGCCGACTGGAGCCGCCACGCCGAGGCGACCCGGACGGCGGCGCGGTAAGCGCTGTGGAACGGGAACCCCCAGGCGACGACGGGTTCCGGGTGGAGGCCCGCCGCCGCGAGCAGCGTGCCGAGCTCGCGCGCTCCGTAGTGGCGGCGGTGACCGATGCGGAGATCGAATCGCGTCGGCCTGCCCCCCGGCACGGTCACCACCAGCGTCCCGCGCGGCGCGAGCAGCGCACGGAGGTGGCGCACGGCGGCGCGGTCGTCGCCGAGGTGTTCGAGCACCTCCGAGCAGACCACGACGTCGTAGCGGCCGAGGTGTGCTGACTGCTCCGTCGTGAAGCCGGGGGACTCGAGGTCGATCGGAAACAGCTCGGCCGGCACCCCGGCGCGGCGCGCCAGCTCGAGGCTCTGCGGCGACAGATCCGCCCCCACGAGCTCGAGCGTGGGCAGCGCCTCGGCCAGGGCCCGGAGCAGGTGACCGGGCCCCATGCCCACGTCGAGCAGTCGCGGCCGTGCGGTGCCGAGGTCCCGCGCGCGCAGCGCCGCCGCGACCCGGTCGACCACCAGCCGCCGGCGGTGGCGCGCGGCGGGGCTCCGTGCGTCGAGGGCGGCGAAGCGCGACCAGACCTCGTCGTAGAAGGTCGCGGAGCCGTCGTCGCGCGCGTCGGTCGGCACGGCGGCAACCGTACCCCGTCCGGTTGCCGCGCGGTACGCCGCCCCCTACGATGCCGCGTCGTGGCGTCGCCGTCCGCCCCGTCGAGCGCCCCGTCGGCCCCCCGTCGGTGGCGCGAGCGGCGCGCGGCGGCCGTGGCGCTCGCCCGGAGCCCTCGCGCCTGGGCCTTGGTCGTGGCGGCGGTCCTGCTGCTCTGGGGGGAGCTCCGGATGCTCGGTCCGATGCTCGCCCGCTGGGACACCTACGGCTTCCACGACTGGGACGCGGCGACCGCCTACCGGCACATCACCACCGTCGCCCTGCTCGAGTACGGGGAGCTCCCCTGGTGGAACCCCTGGCTCTGCGGCGGCTTCCCCGCGTTCGGCTACGTCGAGGGCGCGACCAACCTCGTCTCGCCGTACCTGCCGCTGTATCTGCTGCTCGACGTGCGGGCCGCGATCCGGATCGAGGTGCTCGGCGCGACCGCGACGGCGCTCGCGGGCGCCTACCTGCTCGCGTCGCGGTTCACGCGCAGTGTCGCCCTCGCGGCGCTGGTCGCGGCCCTCTTCGCGCTCAACGGGCGCTGGGCGTTCCAGCTCGGCACCGGTCACACCTGGCACTTGCAGTTCTGCTGGCTCCCCTGGGCGCTTTGGGCTTTCGATCTCGCCCAGGACCCGGGGCGAGGCCGGAGCGCCATCCTCGCCGGCGCCTTCGTCGCGCTCACCGCGCTCCTCGGCGGGATCTACCCGCTCCCTTACACGGCGCTCTTCCTCACCGGCTACGCGCTGCTGCTCGCCGTCGGGCGCGCCTCGCTCCGACCGCTGGGCAGGCTCGCCGTCGCGGGCGGGGTCGCCGCGGGGCTCGCCGCGCCCAAGCTCTGGCCGGTGGTCGACACCATGGCGAGCGCCCCGCGCATCATCGAGTCGCGCGAGGTGATCGGGCTCGGCGATCTGGTGGTGATGCTCACCGAGCGCGGGCAGCGCTACGGGGCCTTCCCGGTCCGCGTTCCCGCCTACAACTGGCACGAATGGGCCCTGTACGTCGGCGCCCTGCCGCTCGCTGCGCTGGTGCTCGGCGCGCTCTTCGCTCGCGGTCCTCGGGCACAGGCGATCCGCCTGCTCGGCCTGCTCGCCTGGCTGCTCGGCCTCGGTGCCTTCCACCCCCATTCGCCGTGGGCGCTGCTCCACCGCGCCCCGATCTTCTCGTCGCTCCACGTCCCCTCGCGCTTCCACCTGGTGATGGTGCTGCTGCTCGCCGTCTCCTTTGCGGCCTGGGTCGGCGAGCGCCTCGACCGGGCGCTCCGGCGCTCGCCCTGGCTCGATCTCTTGCTGCTCCTGCCCGTCGGGGCGATCGTCGCTGACCTCGGTCGCGAGGCGCGTGGCGGCGTTGCTCACGCCTTCTGGATGCAGGCTCCGGACGCCATCGCTCGCGCGCCCGCCTTCGAGCACCGGCGGCTGCCGACGGTGGAGTACGTGCGTCGGGACTGGGCCAAGCCCGTGCTCCTGCCGATGCTCGCGAACCAGGGTGTCGTCGAGTGCTACGGCATCCCCGAGAGCTTCCCGGTCGGCGCGATCCCGGTCGAGGATCCCCGGTACCGCGGGATGGCCGAGGTGGCGGACGGGCCGGGGGAGGCGACCGTGACCGAGTGGTCGCCGAATCGCGCCCTCGTGGAGGTGCGCGGCGCCGAGCCCGGCGCCCTCGTCGTCTACGACATGAACTACGAGCGGAGCTGGCGCGCCGAGGGGGCCCCCGCGCTCGAGCATGAGCGACGCGTCGCGGCTCGCCTCCGGCCCGGGGCGACGACCATCGAATTTCACTACCGACCGCGGCGGCTCGGCGCGGGCCTGCTCGTGTGCCTCGCGACGTCGGGGGCGATCGTCTTCGGCCTGCGCCGCTTCCGGGGGGCGCGCGCCCCCGGACCTGGCCCGAGGGCCCCGGGTTCCACGCCGGACACTTGACGTCCGGGCACCCATCGGAAACCCTCCTCGAGTCGGTCGAGAGGAGCGGGGGAATGAAACCATCGCGCGTGCGACGGATCGTGCTGGCGGCTGCGACGCTCGGGCTGTTCGTGGCCTGCGGTGATGGCGACGTGCGCGGGGGCGATCAGGGTCTGATCCCGGATCCGCCGCCGAACGACATCGCGAGCGGCACGCCCCTCGATCGTCTCGAGGGCGTTCTGCGGAGCGTCTGCGACGCCGTGCACGACTGCGTCGGCACGGAGTTCTTCGACGAGTACGACGGGGTCGAAGACTGCACCGACCAGACCATGGGCGAGCTCGACATCGACCCAGCCGTCCTCGAGGTCGCCGACGCGGGCTGCCTCGACGCCAGCTTGCGCTACCTCGCGTGCTACGCCGGCTCGTTCCGGTGCGTCGTGGAGAACGGCTACCCCAACCTCGTCGAGAGCGAGGGTGGCTGCAGCGCGCTCGAGGTCGAGGTCGAGATGCTCTGCCCCGACTACGAGTGACGCCGGCTCGTCGCGGGCGCGGCCCGATTATCCCGTCGCGCGGTGCAGGTTGGCGACGATCCGGGCGCCGTCGAGGTCGAAGCGGAAGCGCAGTGGGCGGAGCCCACGCGCCCTCATCACCTCGACCAGGTGTCGGCGATCGGAAGGTCGCACGTAGAAGAGGAAGAAGCCGCCGCCGCCGGCTCCCATCAGCTTGCCGCCGAGCGCGCCGGCGGCGCGCGCGGCCGCGTAGTCCTCGTCGATCATGGCGTCGGTCATCCGGCTGGCGAGCCCGCGCTTCAGGGTCCAGTGCTCGTGCAGCAGCTCCCCGAAGAGATCCAGCTCCCCGCGCACGAGCAGGCGGTGCACCTCGTGACCGATCTCCTCGATGCGGCGCATCCCGGCGATCGTGTTCGGATCCTGCGCGCGGACCCGGGACCCCTGCTCGGTGAGCACCGAGCTGGCCGGCCGCTCGATGCCCGAGTAGAGGGCGACCAGGTTGTTCTCGAGCTCCCCCATCACCTCGTCGCGGATCGGCACCGGCTCGGCGTGCACGGTGCCGTCGGGATCGATGGTGAGCGCGGTCACGTTGCCGAACGCGGCGATGTACTGATCCTGCTTGCCCACCGGATCGCCGAGGCGAATCATCTCGAGCTCGCAGGCTTCCTCGGCGAGCTGCGCCGCGGAGACGAACTCGCGCTTGTACGCGTGCAGGGCGTTGAGGAGCGCCACCGTGAACGTCCCCGACGATCCGAGGCCGCTGTTGGCGGGGACGTCGGCCACGCTGACGAGCTCGATCGCCCGCTCGATCCCCACCATCTCCAGAGCCGCGCGGAAGATTCGGTGCCGGATCGCGTGGACGGCGGGGACGATCTCCGTCTCCGAGTAGGCGAGCCGGATGTCGTCGTAGAAGCGGCGGTTGGCGAGCACGTAGACGTAGCGATCGATGGCGGCCGTCACCACGTACCCGCCGTACTGGCGGTAGTAGCTCGGCAGATCCGTGCCGCCTCCGCCGAGGGAGAAGCGCACCGGGGCGCGGGAGATAATCACGGCGCGGTAATAGCACGGGTCCGTCCCCGTTAGCCGCGGTCGCCGCGCGTGCCCGATCCCGAGCCGCCTCGGCGGCGCGACATGACGCGGAGCGACGCCGCTCCGCGTCGGGCGAGGAGAACGAAACCTCAGCGGGCACCCCGACTCGCCTGTCCGGCCGGGCGAGGTACAATGCCCCCCGACGGGAGGACGGAACGATGAGGAAGAACGGAACTCTCTGGACGATGCTCGCCCTTCTGGCGCTCGCATCGACGGTGGCCTGCGGGAACGAGGACGACAAGGAGGGCGGCGCCGGAGCGGCCGGGACCGGGGGCGCGAGCAGCGGCGGCAACGAGGCCGGCGGCACCAGCAGCGGCGGAATCGCCACGGGGGGTACGAGCAGCGGCGGTGCGGAGGAGGGTGGGGAGGGGACCGGCGACCCCGGCAGCGGCGGCAACGAGGGCGGCGCGGGTGACGGTGGCCGGCAGTCCGGTGGCGTTAGCAGCGGCGGCGTCGAGGAGGGCGGCGACGGACCCGGGGGCACGAGCACCGGTGGGATCGAAGAGGGTGGGGAGGGCCCCGGGGGAACGGCAACCGGCGGTGCCGGCGTTGGCGGAGCCGACGAGGGTGGCGCCGGTGCGACCGGCACGGGCGGCGCGGAGACGGGCGGCGCGGACACGGGCGGCAGCGAGACGGGCGGCAGCGAGACGGGCGGCAGTGAGACGGGCGGCGGCGAGACGGGCGGCGGCGAGACGGGCGGCAGTGAGACGGGTGGCAGCGGCACCGGCGGGGGCGGAAGCGATCCGGAGCTGGGCCCGCCGGCGGGCAACCCCGACGGCACCTGCGACATCCCGGCCGAAGCGGCGCTCGAGGGCGTCTCGAGCCCCGATCAGGTTGTCGGCGACGGCACCCCGGAGAGCTGCACCTCGGCCCGGGTCGTCGCGGCCGTGGCCGCGGGCGGCGTCATCACCTTCGACTGCGGCGCGGAGCCGGTGACCATCGTGATGGAAGAGACGGCGGTGGTTTCGAATGACTCCGAGCGCGTCGTCATCGACGGTGGCGGGCTGGTGACGCTGAGCGGCGGTGGCGTCCGCCGCATCCTCTACCAGAACACCTGCGACCGCGTGGTCGGCTGGACCACGCCGCGGTGCGACAACCAGGCCACGCCGGAGCTGACGGTGCAGAACCTCACCTTCATCGACGGCAACGCCAAGTGGTCGCCCGATCCGAGCCCCGCCGGGACCCCGGCCGGCAACGGCGTCTACGCCGAGTACGTCGGGGAAGAGGACGTCTACGGCGAGGAGGGCGGCGGCGCCATCTACGCGCAGGGTGGTCGGATCAAGATCATCAACTCGCGATTCTTCGGCAACGTCTGCGCCGACGAGGGCCCCGACATCGGCGGCGCCGCGGTCCGCGCCATGCAGCAGTACGAGGGCCTGCCCGTGTACGTGGTGAACAGCACCTTCGGCGGCGCGGAGGGGTACGGCAACACCGGGTCGAACGGCGGCGCGATCGGCAGCATCGGTGTCTCCTGGACCATCATCAACAGCGTGATGAGCCACAACGCCGCCATCGGCTACCGGGGCAACCCCGCCGACGAGGGGACGCCCGGCGGCGGCAGTGGGGGGGCCATCTACAACGACGGCAACACCATGACGCTCTCGCTCTGCGGCACGCTCATCGAGCAGAACACCGTCCGCGCCTACGGCAGCGCCATCTTCTTCGTCAGCAACGATCACAGCGGCAGAATCGTCATCGACCGCTCCGTGATCACGAACAACACCGGGGGTGGCTGGGAGCCCACCTACCCCCAGATCTCGAACCACGACGACACGCCCATCGAGGTCACCGACTCGATCATCGAGCAGTGAATCGCCGGGCAAGCGGGGGTCCGCTCAGCGGCCGCCGCCCAGCGCCCGCTCGAGCTCAGCGAGCCCCGCCTCCGAGCCGATCTCGTAGAAGCGCTCCGTCGCGACAAGCGCCCGGAGGCGGCCGCTCGCGGTAAGCTCGGCCTGGACCACGTCGAGGTCCCGGGCCGCGTCGGGCGGGATCGCCTCGATCACCTCCCGGCGGAGCGCGAGGGCGCCGTAGTCGATGTGGTCGAGCGCGGGATCGGCGCTCCCCTTGGCGTAGCGGACCACGCGCTCCCCGGCGATCGCCGTGTTGCTCGCGTCCCACCGCCCGGCGTTCGGGTAAACGCTCATGGTGCCGAGCGCCGCCGAGTGCTCCGACAGATCGCGCAGGGGCGCCGCGTAGTCGAACGGCAGGTAGCTGTCGCCGTAGGTGACGAGGAAGCTCGGCGCGAGCAGCGGCAGGGCGCGGCGGAGCGCGCCCGCGGTGCCGAGCAGCCGCGGCCCGTCGTCGCTGTAGCGGACGGCGAGGCCCGTCGCGGCGTCGCCCACGTGGGCCCGGATCGCGTCCCCCAGGTGGCCGACGCAGAGCAGGACCTCCGTGAACCCGCAGGAGGCGATGCGGGCGAGCTGCCAGTCGACGAACGGCCGCCCGGCGACCGGGAGCAGGCTCTTGGGCAGGCGCGCCGTGCGGGCGCCGAGGCGCGTCCCCAGCCCGCCGGCGAGGATCACGGCCTGCATCCGCTAGCCTCCGCGTTGGGCCCGGGTCGGCGGCGCGGCGTCGCCGGCGAAGACCTCCCGGGCCAGCGCTGCCACCGCTGCCGCGACGGCCTCGTCGCTGGTGTGGGTGAGCCGGAAGCCGAGCGCCGCCAGCCGTTCCCCGATCATGCGCGAGCGCGGGATGTCGCCGGGCCAGCCCCGGTCCCCGCCGCCGTAGCGGATCGACGCGGCGGGGTTCGGCGAGGCCGCGACGCAGAGCTCCGCGATGCGCGCCACCGTGGTCACGTCGGCGGGCGCGATGTTGTGGACGTTGAGGCGCTCGTGGGCGTGGTCGAGCGTGAACAGGATCGCGTCCGCCACGTCCTCGACCCAGACGTAGGGCTTGGCCTGCCGGCCGTCGCCAAGCACCTCGAGCCGGTCCGGCGCGGTCTTGAGCCGGTGGAGGAAGTCGAGCGCGGCGCCGTGCGTGCCGCGCGGTCCGACCACGTTGCCGAAGCGGAAGATCCAGCCCTGAAGGCCGAAGCACTCGACGTAGGCGCTGACCAGCGCCTCACCCGCCAGCTTGCTCGCGCCATAGAGCGAGATGGGGAGCCGGCCCAGATCGCCCTCGGCGCAGGGCTCCGGCGTGTCGCCGTACACGGTCCCCGACGACGCGAACACGAGCCGCCTAGCCCCCGTGCGCCGCATCGCCTCGAGGACGTTGTGGGTAACGATTGTGCCCTGCTCGAGATCGAGCCGTGGGTTCTCCAGGCCCCACCGCGCCTCCGGGTTGGCGGCCAAGTGGAACACGAGCTCGTGTCCGGCCATGACTCGCGCGAGCCGCTCGAGGTCACGGAGGTCGGCGACCTCGAGCGTCACCGCGCCGCTCGCGAGGTGAGGCGCCAAGAAGTCGCGCTTGCCCACGCTCAGGTCGTCGTAGACCGTGCCCGGGCCGTGCGCGACCAACCGGTCGACGAGGTGGCTGCCGATGAACCCGGCTCCCCCCGCGACGAACCAGCGTTCGGTCGTCTCCGTCAAGGCCCCCACCTCCCTAGCGAACGGACTCCCACTTCATCTCGTGGCGCAAGAGGCGCGGGTGCGAGACGCACAGGTGCCACACGACGGCCTGGAAGGCCTCCGTGTGCGGGGTCACGGTCGCCGGGTTCACGGTGGGGACGAGCACGGCCGCGTGCGCCACCTGGGCGAGGAAGCCGCCGTCGCGGCCGACCACGCCTGCGATCCGCGCGCCGACCGACCCGGCCAGCTTCAGCGCCTCGACCAGGTTCGGGCTGATGTTCCGCGCGAGATCGCCGCCGCCGACGGAGAAGGCGAGGACGAGATCCGACGGGCCGAGCCGGCTCGTGCCGAGCCAGCCGGAGAAGGTCGAGGCCCAGCCGTCGTCGTTCACGCGGGCGGTGAGCTCGGAGACGTTGTCCGTCGGTGCGTAGGCTTCGATCCCGCAGAGTTTGCGCAGGTCGTTGACGGCGTGGCTCGCGTTGCCGGCGCCGCCCCCGACGCCGAGGACGAAGGCGCGCCCCGCGCGCTCGCGGACGCCCACGAGTTCGTCGACCAGCCGCTCGATGGCGGCGCGGTCGAGCGCCGCCGCGACGCGCGTGACCTCGTCGAGGAAGGACTCCGTGTACGTCATGCGCACCGGAACCTATCACGGCCTCGCCGCCTGTGGCACGCTCGGGCCCACGATGGCCCGCGCCGCGTGGCTGTGGCTGCTCGTCCCGCTCCTCGGCTTGGTCGAGCTCGCCGCGCATGCGTGGCTCGCGCGGCGGGCGCCCACGGTCGCCGAGTGGGAGGCGCTGCGCCCCGAGCTCGCCGCGCTCCGGACCGCCGACGAGCTGGTGGTGGTCGCGCCCGGATGGGCCGAGCCGCTCGCGCGCCACGCCTTCGGGGACGACCTGATGCCGCTCGCCCAGGTGGCGCGCGCCGACGCGAGGCCGTTCCCGCGGGCGATCGAGGTGAGCGCGCTCGGCGCCCAGGCCGAGGAGACGGACGGCTGGCGCGTCGTCGAGGAGGTCACGCGCGGCCGCTTCCGCTTGCGGCGGCTCGAGAACCCCGATCCGGCCGCGGTGCGCTTCGACTTCACCGCGGGCTTCGGGCCCGAGCGGGTGCGGGTGCTCGACGCGACCGGCCATGACGCCTGCTCGTGGAACCCCGCGGGGAGGCCGCTCACGGGCGGCCTCCACGGCCCCGTCGCGGTGCCCGCCGCGCGCTTCGACTGCCCGGGGGGGCCGTACCGCTTCGTCGGCGTCACCGTGATCGAGGACGAACGGTTCCGGCCGCACCGCTGCGTGTCGGCGGAGCCGTTCGCGCGCCTGCCGCGGCGGCTCCGTTACCGCGACGTGCCTCTCGGCGATGCTATCTGGGGCTACCTCGGCGCCTCCTGGTTCCTGGAGCGGGACGTGGTGGACGCGCGCGTGTCCCTCACGGTGACGGTCGCGGGGGAGCCGCTCCTCACCACCATCGCGACCGACGCCCGCTGGGGTCGCTTCGGGGTCCCCACGGGGCCGCATGCGGGCACCACCGCCGACGTCGAGTTCACCATCGTGAGCGAGTCCCCCGAAACCCGCCCGATCTGCTTCCATGCCGACACCCGCTGAGCCCCGCGCCGCGCCCGCCGCGCCCGCCGCCGCACCGTCGCGTGCCACGGTGCCACGCGCGGTCGACGTTGCGCTCGCGCTCGCCCTCGCCGGTGGGTATCTCGCTTGGCTCCTCTCCACCGTGTCGGACCTCGGCTACGCCCGAGACGAGGGCTTCTACTACCAGGCCGCCCGCGCCTACCAAGCCTGGTTCGACCTCTTGCTCCAGGACCCGGCGCAGGCCCTCTCGCCCGCGGTGGTGGACCAATACTGGCAGGTCAACCACGAGCACCCGGCGCTGATGAAGACGCTCTTCGCGCTCTCACGCCGCCTGCTCTTCGAGCGCTGGGGCTGGTTCGCCGAGCCCGGCACCGCCCACCGCTTCCCCGGCATGGTGATGGGCTCGCTCGCGGTGGCCCTGGTGTTCGTCTGGGGTCGCCTCGCCGTGAGCCGCCGCGCCGGGATCGTCGCGGCCTTGCTCTTTGCGCTGCTGCCGCGCGTCTTCTTTCACGCGCACCTCGCCTGCTTCGACGTCGCGGCCGCGGCGATGTGGACGGCGACCGCGCTCTCGCTCTGGCTCGCCGTCGAGCGGCGAAGCCTGCCCTGGGCGCTCGGCACGGGCGTCGCCTACGGCCTCTTCCTCGACACCAAGCACAACGCGTGGCTCTTCCCCGCCGTGGTGGTCGCGGTGACCGCGCTCGACCTGTTCGACTGGCGCCGCGCGGCGCTCCGGTCGCGGCGCCCCCCCGCGCCCTGGGCGCTCCTGTCGGTCCTCGCGCTCGGCCCCCTCGTGCTCTACGCCGCCTGGCCCTGGCTCTGGCACGACCCGCTCGCGCGCGTCGCCGAGTGGGTGCGGTTTCACACCCGGCACGACTACTACAACATGGAGTTTCTCGGGGTCACCCACCACCGGCCCCCGATGCCGCGCCTTTACGCCTGGGTGATGACGGCGGCCACCGTCCCGGGGATCACGCTGCTGCTCTGTCTCCTGGGGTTGGGGGCGGGGATTGTACAGGACCTCGGCGCGCGGTGGCCTCGGCTCGCGGCGCGGCTCACCGGCGTCGGATCAGGGGCGGACTTGGGGCCCGCTGCCGGTCCCGTCCGCGGCCGCACCACCGTCGCGCTCTGGCTATTGTCCGTCGCCGCCGCCTACGCCCCCTGGTGGTCCACGAGCACGCCCATCTTCGGCGGCACCAAGCATTGGCTGACCGCGTACCCGTTCCTGTGCCTCTTCGCCGGGCTCGGGTTCGAGGTGGTGGTGAGCAGGCTGGAGCGCGTGCTCGCGGCCACGGGTGCACGCGCAGCCCTCGCCCCGGCGCTCCCCGCGGCCGTCGGGCTCGCGGTGGTCGCGGGACCGCTCGCGATGACCGCCGGCTCGCACCCCTGGGGGCTCACGGCCTACACGCCGCTCGTCGGGGGCGCGCCGGGGGCGGCGTCCCTCGGCCTGAACCGCACCTTTTGGGGCACCGCGACCGGCGCCGTGCAGGGGTCGGTCAACGCGCTCACGCCGCCCGAGGGGCGCGTCTACGTGCACGACACGGCGCTGCAGAGCTTCGCCCTCCTGCGCGAGGACGGCCGGCTGCGCGCGGATCTCCGGGGCACGCTCGACATCGCCGGATCCGAGCTACAGCTCTTCCACCACGAGCCGCACATGAGTCGGGTCGAGCACCAGATCTGGGTCACCCACGGCACCGTCGCGCCCGCGGTCGTCGGGGCGTACCAAGGCGTGCCCGTCGTGTGGCTCTACACGCGCCCCCGGTGAGGCGCACGAGCGCTACTCGGCGCGCAGTTCGGCGCGGCCGGTGACGACGACCGTAGCCGCGATCCCGTCGCTCGCCGCGGTAACGGCGCGCACCCGCGGGCTGGCCAGATCGATGTCGAGCGTGACGCCCTCGGGCAGCTCGGGGACGAGCTCTCGCAGGGCCCGATCGAGCGCGCCCCCGAGCGCGGCCAGATCCAGCGGCAGGGGAGCGGCGAAGGAGCCCTGGAGCTCGTCCGCGAGGTCGCGAGCCGCGCGCCCCCGGCGGTCGCCCGCGGCCAGCGGCGTCGCCTCGCGCAGCCGGAGCTGCCGGGAGCCCTCGTCGAACCAGGGCTCGGCGGCGATCCAGGAGCGCCGGGGGCAGCTCCCCTGCGAGCGCGTCACCCCGACCACGACCCGGGGCTGCCCCTCCACCCGCGCGCCGCGCGCCTCGAGCGCGGTCGGGCCACTCCCCAGGGCCTGGTCCAGCGCCGCGCCCACCTCGCTCCACGGGATCAGCACGACGGTGGCGAGCTCCACCCCCGGGGTGACGGCGTCGCGCCGGGCGAGCGGCGGCAGCGGGGGCACGGACTCTGCCGGCGCGGGGGCGCAGGGCCGCTCGAAGGCGATCCGCCCGGTGACCTCGGCGCTGGCCCGGAGCTCGCCGTTCGCCTCCGTAGGCCGGCCCTGGGTGACCGCCTCCGGGGCGAGCCGGAGGCAGGCCTCGTCGCCGATGTCCACCGCGCGGTGCAGCGCCGCCCAGCCGGCCTCGACCAGGGGGCGGAGCCGCGGCACCTCACGGTCGATCTGCCTCCGTACCTCTGCGGCGGACTCCCGGGCGGCCCTGCTCACCTCGGGCGTGCCGTCGTAGCCGGCGACCACGCAGCCCTGGACGACCTTCACTGTGACCGCGGCGTCACCGGCCTCGTAGTCGGCGCCGAGCTGCAGGGGCATACCGGCCCGGGCGTCGAGGGCCGGGTTGCAGCGCCCGTACACGACGCTTAGCGGGCCGATTCGCTTGGACACCTGCACGGCGACCGCGACTCGGGTCGTGACCTCGAGTCGATCGTCGACGAGCGCGGCGGAGAGCGGACCCCGGCGAACGACGTAGCTCACGACGCCCGGCGCTCCGATGTCCTCCTTCCCGTTGGCGAGCAGCTCCGGCACCGCGGCGGTCAGCTCGCGCTCCAGGCGAGCCCGCGTCACGGAGGCCGTCAGCGCGACGCGTGAGGGAGGTGGGTCGACGGCCGGCAGCGCCTCGAGCGCGAGCTCCGTGGCTTGCGCCCCCTCGCAGTGCGCGGAGTTGCCGGCCGTGGGCGCGGACGGCCTCGGGTGGCAGGCCAGGATTGCCAGCGCGGCCGTGGCGCAATGGGCGTAGCGATGCATCGGGCGGAGGATAGCGGAAGCCGAGCTCACCCGTTCGACGCGGGTGACCGTGGCAACTTCACAGTGAACGCTGGTGCACGGCCGCCGGCGGGCCCCGTCGCGCGCCAAGGGGCCGGAGGGGGCCCGCCCGTCCCGTCCAGCGCCGAATTTCCCGTGCCCGGGGCGGTTCGGCCCCCAGCATCCATCGTTCGCGAGCCGTGTCCGTCCAACGGGTATGGCAGTTGCTAGGCCCCAGGGTGAGGCTCAAGATGGCTAGCATGTCGCGCGCGATGACTCGGTCGTTCCTGGCGCTGGTCCTCGCTTGCGGCGTGGTCGTCGCGCCCGCGGTGGCGCGAGGGCAGACCACCGTGGTGGTGGACCACGATCCCACGGCGCTCGTGGTGTTTCGGGACGATCTTTCGCCCTACGGCGCCTGGGTCAATCACCCGCGGTACGGCACCGTCTGGGTGCCGAGCGCGGCCGCGGTCGGTCCCGACTTCGCCCCCTACGTCACCAACGGCCGCTGGGTGCTCGCCGAGGACGGCGACTGGATGTGGGTGAGCGACTACCCCTTCGGCTGGGCGGTGTTCCACTACGGCCGCTGGGTCTGGTCGAGCGATCACGGCTGGGTGTGGATCCCGGGGCGCGAGTACTCCCACGCCTGGGTGGTCTGGCGCGTGCCGAGCCCGGGGTACGCCTACGTGGGCTGGGCCCCGGCGCCGCCGTCGTACGTGTGGGTGGACGGGTACGCGGTGAGCGTGTGGTACCGCCCCGTCGTCCCCTACGTCTTCTGCGAGAGCCGCTGGATGTTTCACCACCACGTGCACCGCTACGTCGTCCACGACCACGACCACGTCGTGCGCCTCGGCGTGGGCACGCGCCGCTACGTGTCCCCGATCGACGCCCGGCGTCGCGGTCCCACCCTGACCGAGGCGCGCGTTCCGGTGCGGTACGCGCCGACCGCGCGCACAGCGGCGAACCCGCGGGCGCTCGCCCTGCGCGAGCGGCCCGGCTCCACCGAGCGGGTCCCGGCGCGGCCGCGGACGGCGACGCCCGGGGTGGAGCGATCGAGCCCCGATGCGGTGCGGCGGAGCGTCCCCGCTTCCGTCGGGCGCAGCGCCCCGGACGCGGCCGCCCGCCGCGACCCCGCCCGCCCCGCCCACGGGGCGGCGGACCACCGCGCCCCCGTCGACCGCGACCCCGCGCGCAGCGCCGGCGCGTCGTCCCGCCCCGCTCCGAGCCCGCTCGTTGAGCGGCGCTCCGCGACCCCGGCCTCCCGCCCCGAGAGCGGCCCCTCCTCGAATGCCTCGCCCGCCCGCGCCCAACCAGCGCCCGGTCGCGCGTCGCCCGCGCCCGCGTCTCGCTCGAGCAACGGGCAGCGCGCCGGCCGAGCCCCCTCGTCCAGCCCCTCCGCCGGGCGTCCCAGTCGTCCGAGCACGCCGTCCCGCGGCGCGAGCGGAGGGGGGCGCTCGGGTGGGAGCCGCTCCGGCGCCAGCCCGTCCGCTCGCCCCTCCCGTCGCTGAGCCCGAAACCCGCCCAGTGGATTGCCCCAATGCACCAGATCCCCCGCCTCGCCGCGCTGCTGTTGGTCGCTACCCTCCCCGCCTGCTACGTCGGGACGGAGACCGTCTACGTCGAACGCGAGCCGTACTATTACGACTCGGACGACGAGGACGAGGTGCCGCTGCTCTGGATCGACAGCGACGCGGAGCTCGCCGAACTGGCGCCGGGCGAGGAGACGGGGCTCTTCATCGAGTACGCCTCGGGTGGACTCTGGCGGCTCTACACGACCTGCGGTGACCTCGACCTCGGGGACTGCCACTGGGACGTGGTCACCACCGTCCGCGGCGGCAGCTTCGTCGGGACCGATCCCTACGATCTCGAGTACGAAGATCTGCTCTCGTCCGACGACCTCGGTGCCTGGTTCGATGCGTTCACCGGCGCGGACCTCGACGGGATGTACGTGCAGACGACGCCGGGCGCCAGCCTCGAGGTCGATGCGCTCCTCGACGGCGAGCCGGCGTGGGACTACGTGTTCTGGGTCAGCGACGGCGAGGCAGTCTACGGCGTCCCCAGCAACCCCTTCGAGCTGCTCCCGACCGATCCCTGAGCGGGGGCAGGGGGCGGTCGCTCCACCGCCACGCCTCGCTCGCCCCTGCGGCCCGGATCGTGGGCCGGCTGCGCGGGCGGGTCGCGCGGCGTGGCGCGTGCGCCCCACGCGGCGTCACCGCTCGATGGCGAAGTCTCCGCGGACCGCCGCGACCGTGGTGTACGATGGAGGCGCCGTCAGGGAGAACGGAGCCTCATGACCGACGTCTCGCCACCGCCCGACGCCGCCCCGCCGGGCCGCATGGTCGCCCAGATCGCGGCGATGCAGGACTACGACCGCTACCGCGACCTGTCCTGGGAGGGCAGCTTCGAGGACTACCTGGCGCTGGTGCGCGAGCGGCCGGAGGTGACGCGCAACGCCTTCCAGCGCGTCCACGACATGATCGTGTCCTACGGCGCGGAGGAGTACATCGACAACAAGAAGCGCCTCGTCCGCTACAATTTCTTCCGGGACGAGATCGACGACGGTGCGGACGCGGTCTTCGGGCTCGACATCCCGCTGATGCGGCTGGTCAACGTCTTCAAGGCCGCCGCCGAGGGCTACGGCCCCGAGCGGCGCGTGGTGCTCCTGCACGGCCCGGTCGGGTCGAGCAAGTCGACCATCGTGCGGCTCCTCAAGAAGGGGCTCGAGGCGTACTCGCGCTCCTCGGCGGGGGCGCTCTACACCTTCAAGTGGGTGAAACTCACCGACACCGGGCTCGCCGGCAAGGACGAGTCGGAATACGACTCGGCGATGCACGAGGAGCCGCTCCGGCTCATCCCGCCGGCGTGGCGCGCGGCCGCCATCGGCCGCCTCGGCCTCTCCAGCGAGAACTTCCGCGTGCGCGTGGTCGGCGACCTCGACCCGGCGAGCCGGTTCATCTTTCAGGGGCTGATGAAGCGCTACCACGGCGACTGGGCCAAGGTGGTCGACAGCCACGTCCGCGTGAGGCGGCTGGTGCTGAGCGAGCAGGATCGGGTGGGCATCGGCACCTTCCAGCCCAAGGACGAGAAGAACCAGGACTCGACGGAGCTCACCGGCGACATCAACTACCGCAAGATCGCCGAGTATGGATCCGACTCCGATCCGCGCGCGTTCAACTTTGACGGCGAATTCAACGTCGCCAACCGCGGCATCGTCGAGTTCGTCGAGGTCCTCAAGCTCGACGTCGCGTTCCTCTACGATCTGCTGGGTGCCTCCCAGGAGCACAAGATCAAGCCGAAGAAGTTCGCCCAGACCGACATCGACGAGGTCATCATCGGTCACACCAACGAGGCCGAGTACCGCCGCCTCCTCTCCAACGAGTTCATGGAGGCGCTGCGGGACCGCACCATCAAGATCGACGTTCCCTACATCACCCGCCTCGGGGACGAGGTGAAGATCTACGCCAAGGATTTCAACGAGCAGCGCGTCCGCGGGCGGCATATCGCGCCTCACACCATCGAGGTCGCGAGCATGTGGGCGGTGCTCACCCGCCTGGAGGATCCGAAGAAGGCCAACCTCTCGCTGCTCCAGAAGATGAAGCTCTACGACGGCAAGGTGCTGCCCGGGTACACCCAAGACACGGTGAAGGAGCTTCGCAAGGAGACCAAGCGCGAGGGGATGGATGGCATCAGCCCTCGCTACGTGCAGGACAAGGTGTCCAACGCCCTGGTCGCGGACGTCGGCGAGGGCACCATCAACCCCTTCATGATCATGAACGAGCTCGAGAAGGGGCTGAGCCACCACTCGCTCATCACAAGCGACGAGCAGCGCAAGCGCTACCGTGAGCTCATCGGCGTCGTGAAGCAGGAGTACGAGGAAATCGTCAAGAACGAGGTGCAGCGGGCGATCAGCGCCGACGAGGAGGCGATCAGCAAGCTGGCGGCCAACTACATCGACAACATCAAGGCCTACACGCTGCGGGAGCGGGTCAAGAACCGCTACACCGGCCAGGACGAGGAACCCGACGAGCGCCTGATGCGTTCCATCGAAGAGAAGATCGACATCCCCGAGAACCGCAAGGACGATTTCCGGCGCGAGATCATGAACTTCATCGGCGCCAAGGCGGTCGAGGGCAAGACCTTCGATTGGCAGACCAACGATCGCCTGCGGCGGGCGCTGGAGCTCAAGCTGTTCGAGGATCAGAAGGACAGCATCAAGCTGAAGACGCTGGTGAGCGCCGTGGTCGACAAGGAGACGCAGGAGAAGATCGACATCATCAAGGCGCGCATGATCCGCTACTACGGGTACGACGACGTGAGCGCGACCGACGTGCTCAACTACGTCGCGTCGATCTTTGCGCGGGGCGACGCGAAGGGGTGAGGGTCCCCGGGCGAGGTGATGGGGAATGGCTTCGCGTCGGCACCGCGTCGCGACGGCGCTCGCCCTGGCAGCAGCGGTGCTGGCCGTCCGCGCCCGCGCGCAGGGTGAGGCGGACGGGACGGCGGCGTTCCCGCCCCTAGAGGCCGGGGCTCCGGCGGCCGCGCCGTCCGCGGTATCGCCCCCGGCCGCGGCGGCTTCGGCGCCCGCGCCGGCCGCGGCATCGCCCCCGTCCGGGGGGGCTCCGGCGGCGCCGCTCGGGCCGGACGTCACCGGTGAGGGGCGCACGCTCCGTCCCTACGTACGCCCGCCGATGGAGGAGGACCCGCCGCGGACTCGCGCCGACGCTGGCGGCGTGCTGCCGCGCGACCTCCCGTTCCGGCACGATGGGATCTACCTGCGAGCGGCGATGGGGATCGGCGTGCTCTACGATCGGCTCCGCACCGACGCTTACGGCTTCGCCTTCACGCGTCAGGACGGTCGATTGGGGAGCGCGACGTCCTTCGCTCTCGGGAGCGAGCTTTCCGTGGGCGGGTGCATCACGGACGGATTCGTGCTGGGGATCGGCCTGTTCACGCTGCTCGCCCCGTACCCCGCCGTCGAGGCGTCCGGGGACGGCGACTGGTACGAGCTCGACCTCGAGCAGCTGGCGCTGGTGGCGCCCCACGTGGACGTGTACCCCTGGCCGAGCCGCGGCTGGCACGTCCAGGGCGCCTTCGGCGTCGCGGCGCTCACCGTCGGCGACGCTCCGACGCCCGACGGCGTTTCGC
This sequence comes from uncultured Polyangiaceae bacterium, assembly GCA_964404725.1. Taxonomy (GTDB): domain Bacteria; phylum Myxococcota_A; class Polyangia; order Polyangiales; family Polyangiaceae; genus JAFGBI01. The sequence continues at coordinate 19,769 of CAYOLF010000035.1, read as the reverse complement.
GGCCCCTTCAGCACCACGTGGCGCTAGGACCGGGCCTCATGCTCGCCGCCGGGCACGAGTGGTGGATCGGCGAGCGCTGGAGCTTCGGGGGCACCGTCCGCTGGGAGCACGGCTGGGGCGCCGGCACCGGGTTCGACGGCATTCGCTTCTCGCACCGCGCGGGGGGGCTGGTCGGGCTGGTCGGTTTCACGCTCAACTGACCTGCGCGGCGCCTTCCCTCGGCGAGCGCACCGCCCGCACGCTCCCGCTGGTGCGACGCGGGTGACCGAGGGCTCCGACCCCGTCGGGTCAGAACCGGGCGCGGAACGTGGCGCCGTCGAAGGACAGCCAATGGCGCCGTCCGGTGCGCGCGGTGACCGCCGGCTCCGCGCGCACGAGCTGGCGTCCAGCGCTCAGGATGCCTGCCGTGAGGAGGACGGCGCCCGCCGCCTGCAGGGCGCCGTCGGAGACGACGAGCGTCTTGTTGACGGGGTTGTTGAAGTCGTCGAGCGCCAGCCAGGGGCCTACCAGCGGGACGTAAAGATCGGCCGCGAATCGTGGCACCGCGACCGCAGTGGCATAGGCGGATCCGAAGGCGACGCCGAGGAAGAGCGCGCCGGCGAGCCGCACGGACGCGGCCGCGTCGTGACGACTGCGGACGACGTCGTAGCCACGGGGAACGGGGGTTCCGCGCTGGTAGGGGCGCTCGGCGCACTCTCCGGCCGCGCAGAGGCCGCTCGCGCAGTCGCTCGCCGCCTGGCACTTGCGGGCGAACCCGCAGTCGTGGCAGTCGCCGCCGCAGTCTACGTCAGACTCCGGGCCGTTCAGGACCGCGTCGGTGCAGGTTTCTCCCGTCCTGCGCAGCGCTCGGCTGGGCTGGGGCTGCGCCGTTGCGCTGCTGGTGACGCCAGCCAGGATCAGCCAGACCGCGGCGCATCGCATGGGGCGAATGCTAGCGCGCCGAGGGGAGCTCCGGAGCAGCCAGGCGGTGCCCGCGCGCAACGCCCTCACTCGCCTCCGGGGGTCGAGGCAGGATCCGGCGCCGGTGGGGGCAGGGATGGCGGTGGTTGGCTTGCTGCGAGCGCCGTGGGTGGGCTCATCGGTGGCGGCGGTCCCGCTCGCAGTCGGTCCCCCAGCGAGTCCCACCCGTCGTCGAGCGCGGAGCGCACCTCGGGCCTGAGCGCTCCGGGGCTCGTTTCCTCCACCTGGTACGCGTAGGCGAGCCAGCGCTCCGCGTTCCGGAGGTCGCCGAGGCCGAGCAGGGTGAGCCCCCGGTAGGTCGCGTACTCGGCGCGGTCCTTCGGGGGAGCCTCCTCGATGAGGTACTCCGTGTGCTCGAAGACTTCCGCGGCCTCGATGAAGCGGCCGTCGTCGTAGAGCGTGGCGCCACGACGGAGGTGGTTCGCGCACGCGACCACACCCAGGGCCATCACGGCCACGAAGCCGACCGCCGCCATCCCGGCACGCGACACCCGCCGATCATAGCGACAACGGCGCAGGCGAGCCACGGCGCCCCCGCGCCACCGGCGCCCCGTCCTGGCGACGGCGTCAATCGGGAGGGGTCGGTCCCGGGCTCTCCGAGCCCCCGCTCCGCGACCGCCGGAACGGAACCGCGCGAAACTGCTGCGCCCCGTGGTAAGAGCCCCCCGGTGAGCTTCGCCCAGCTGGTTCGCGATCGCGCCCGAAGCTTGGCCGTCGAACGTCGGGTGGGCGCCCTCCTGAGGAGCCCCCGTACGACGCGTCTAGTGACGCGGCTCATCGCCGCGACCGGGTCGTTGCACGAGCGTCTCGGGGATCCTCCCGCCTGGCGCGATGCGGCGCGGATCCGTGCGCTCGCCTCGACCCAGGCCCTGCGCTCGGTGGTCGAATCGGTTCGGAGCCTCGCGACGCCCGCGCGGTCTCGCGCCGTCCGCGCCGGTGACTCAGCGGGCGGCACAGCGGCCGGCAGGGGATCGGATCCGGCGGAATAGCCCGTTTCGCTCCAGGGGCTTCCCCCGTGGCACAGTGCCATGGCACACTCCGGCGCGCACGGCACAGATCCCGGGATCGGGGGATCCGCCGGCAAGGAGAGAGCGAATGGACACGCGACCAGCCATCGCCACCGCGGGCGTTCTCATCGCCGCCCTCGCGCTCGTCGCGGGCCCCGCGGCGGCGCAGCCAGACGACGACACCGTCGCCACGGACGAGGAGGCTTCGAGCGACGACGAATCGGCCGAAGACGGCCCCGAAGAGGAGGCGGATGACGAGAGCGGCGACGCTGAGTCCGGGGACGAGAAGTCGGAGGCGCGGAGCGCGGCGACGTCCGACGAGGCGAGCCCCGGGAGCGCCGACGCAGCCGACGGTTCTCCCGTGGAGCTGACGGGCGAAACCTACTACTTCGTCGGCGCCCGCTACCGCGCCCTCGTGGTGCCGAAGTTCATCCCCAAGATGTTCGCGGACGGCGGGATCTCCGTCGCGGTTCACGCGGTCGGGCCCGAGGTCGGGATCCGCAAGGACGGGTTCGAGATCGTGCTGAGCCCGTGGTTCGCCAACTACCGGATGAAGCCCACGCCGTTCAAGTCCAAGTCCGATCCCGATTCGGCCTGGGAGATCGCCGAGAGCAAGATGAAGGTGCTCTACCTCACGGGCGACTTCCTCTGGAGCCACGACCTCAGCCCGGTGGTCGCGTTCAACATCGGCATCGGGGCGGGGTTCGGCATCGTCTTCGGCAAGCTCTACCGCCAGCAGGCGTTCCCCCCCGCGGGCGCCAGCGGCCCGGAGGACTACGAGGCATGTCCGGCGAACGCGGCCGGCACCGGCCCCGCGCCGGGCGCTCACTCCTGGTGCGGCACCGACAACGACCACTACGGCGATTACGAAGAGCCGAGCTGGGCGGGAGGGGGATCCAAGCCGAACCTTTACCCGTGGCTGGCGATCCCGCAGCTCGGGCTGCGCGTCAAACCCCACCGCAACTTCGTGGCGCGCTTCGACGCCGGCTTCGGCACCAGCGGGTTCTTCTTCGGCCTAGGCGCCGACTACGGCCTCTGAGCGCGCGCCACGCGGCGCGACGGGCTCCCTCGTGTCTCTCACGTTCCCGCCACGGTACGAACCGCAGCGCTGCCTCGGGCGAGGTGGGGGCGGCGAGGTCTGGTCCGTCCGCGACCGCTACGTCGGCGCCGATTTCGCGTTGAAGGTGCTCGGTGACGACGCGAGCGAGCCGGAGATGGCCGCGCTCGTGCGCGAGGCCGTGGCGCTCTCGGGCCTGGAGGGCCTCGGGGTCCCCCGTGTGCAGCGCTTCGGGCGCCTGCCGGAGACCGGGAGGCCCTTCATGGTGCGCGAGCTCGTGGAGGGGGAGAGCCTGCTCGACGTCATCGAGGGTGGGCGCGACCTCCCTCGCGCGCTCGACGCCATCGCGCGCGCCGCCGATCAGCTGACCGACGTGCACCGGGCTGGGCTCTTCCACGGGGACGTCAAGCCGGCGAACGTGATCGTCGCCGCCGACGGGGCGGCGACGCTGGTGGACCTCGGGCTCTCGGCGCCCTGGCAGGAGGGCGGCGCGACGCCCGAGGGGCTCACCCCGAAGTACGCCGCACCGGAGCTGTTCGACGGGCGACCGCTCACCGCGCGCGCGGAGGTTTACGCCCTGGGGGCGACGCTGGCGGAGGCGCTTGACAAGGCGAAGGGTCCGCCGCCGGAGCGGTGCGCGCTGGAGGAGGTTTCTGCGCGGGCCACCTCCGCCGAGCCGGAGCGGCGGTTCCCGTCCGTCGACGAGTTCGCCGTCGCGCTGCGCCGCGCCGCCGGGCTGCGGCAGCCCACCCTCGACGCCGAGCCGCCGCTGGGGTGGCCGGTGGTCGGCATCGACGCCACCGCGGGCCGGCTGCTCGACGCCACCTGTTCGCTCCCCCCTGGCTCGATCCTTCGAGTGCAGGGACCCGCCGGCTCGGGGCGGACCGTGCTCGTCCGGCGCCTGGCGTGGTCGCTCGGGATCGAGGGGCGGCCCTTGGTCTGGCTCGACGAGGCCCTCGCCCGCTCGCCCGAGGCGATCCGCGCCGAGCTCGCCACCTTCGAGGCGTGGCGCGGGCTCGTGCTCCTGATCGATGACGCCGACGACCTCTCGGGTGAGGCCGAGGCCGAGGTGCGCCGAGCGCTCGCCGCGGGCGCGCGGTTGGTGGTGGTGGGCGGGCAGGCGCTCGGCGAGGGTTGCGATTTCTCGGTCCCGCCGCTCGAGGCCCGCGCCGCGGCGGACCTCATCCGGCGCGCGGTCCCGTCGCTCACGGAGAAGCTCATCGAGCGCGCCTACGATCTTGCCGGCGGGCGCCCCGGCACGCTGCGCCGCCTCGTGCGCCGGATCGCGCGCTCCCCGGTCGCCTCCGAGGCCGACATCCTGCGGGCGCTGGCGGGCAGCGCCCACGAGCCGTCCGGCCCCGCGGGGGAGGGGAGCCCCCTCGGTCGAGCCCGGAGCCTGATCGACCGCGGCCGCTACACGGAGGCGCGCCCGCTGCTGGACGGGCTGGCCGATCGGGGCCTTTCTGCCGAGATCGAGCGCGCTCGCCTCGACGTCGGGCTCGGGAACGCGGCGCAGGCCTGCGCGCGGCTCCGCGCGCTGGCGCCCCTGGCGGACGCGGCGCTCGAGTGCGACGCGCCCGACGAGCGCGAGGCGGGGGTTCGCTGTCGCGTCTACCTCGCGCGGGCGCTGGTCGGGATTGCCGAGTACCGGGAGGCGATTGATCTGCTCGCCGGACTCAAAGAGGAGGTGACGCCGCTGGGCGTCGAGGCCCTCTCCTTTCACGGGCTGGCGGAGTCGTATCTCGGGCACCACGAGGCCGCGCGGCAGGCGCTCGAACAGGCGGTGGAGCGCGCGCGGGCGATCGGCACGGCCCGCACCGAGGCCGTCGCTCTCTCCTCGCTCGGCGTCGCGCTGCAGCGGGGCGATCGCGTCGAGGAGGCGCGTCGGGCTTACGAGCACGCCATCGACGCCGCGGAGCGCGCCGGCGAGGCCGGGCTGCTCGGCACCGTCCAGCTCAACCTCGCCGGAGTGCTCAAGGTCGGCGGTGATCTGGCGCGGGCGATCGAGTTGTTCGAGGGCGCGGTCGACATGGGGCGCCGCTCCGGCCGGCTCTCCACCGTTCGCAACGCGCTCCTGAACCTCGCCAACACCGATCTGTACCTCGGCCGTCTCGGGCGCGCTCGCGCGAGCATCGAGGCGCTCGACGCACAACGCGACGAGCTCGCCCCCTTCGTGCAGGCGCAGATCGTCGGGCAGAAGGCCGAGCTCTGCGCGCGCAACGGCGAAGTGGAGCGAGCGCTGCAGCTCTACCAGGAGTGCGCGGAGCAATACGCGGCGCTCGGGCGCGACCTCGACGCGGCGGAGGCGCGGCTGGAGGGCGTCCTCGTCGGCTCGCGCGCGGCGTGCGCCGACGTGCTCGACCTGCGTCGCCAGCTCGAGCTCGCCCGGTCCACCCTCGGGGATTCACCGGCGCACCGACCGCTGGCGCTGCTCGCCGCCGCCCGGGTGGCCTGGGTCGCGCGCGACGCGGCGTCCGCGGCCGAGCTGCTCGAGGAGGCGCTCGGTGCAGCCCGCGCCGCGGGGCAGCGGGAGTGGATCTGGCGCGCGCTCGAGACCCGGGCCGAGCTCGCGGACGTCGCGGGGCAGTCCGTGGCCGCTCGCCGCGACCGGGAGGAGGCGCTGGCGGTCCTCGAGGAGATCGGCGCTCGGCTGCCGCGCGACCTGCGCGAGGTCTACTGGAACGATGCGCGCCGTCGCGCCTTGCGCGCCTCGGTCCAGACGGTGATGGGACAGGCGGCCACGGAGCGGCTCCAGCCGGCGATGTACTCGGCCAGCATGCCGGCGCCGGACCGAGGCGCGGTGGACCGGCGCCGGGTGACCGAGCGGGCGCCCACCCCGCCGGAGACCCGGCTCGCGCGCATTCTCGAGATCAACGGCGAGCTGGCCGGTGAGATCGACCTCGATCGCCTGACCGCCCGCATCACCGACTACGCGGTGGACCTCCTCCGCGCCGAGCGGGGCTTCGTCGTCCTCCTCGACGGGACCGGCGCTCTGACCGTCCACACCTCGCGCACCCGCCTCGGCGACGAGCCGCACGAGGAATTCTCGCGCTCGGTCGCCCGCTCGGTTCTCGCCAAGGGCGAGCCGATCGTGAGCCTGAGCGCGCGTGACGATCACCGCATGGCCGCGTTCGCCTCCGTGCACCAGCTCGCGCTGCGCTCGGTGGCCTGCGCGCCCATCCACGCCCCGTCGGGTCGCGCCATCGGCGCCCTGTACGTCGAGACCCGGCACCGCCCCGGGCTGGACTTCGAGCGGGAGCTGCCCACGCTGGTGGCGCTCGCCAACCAGGTCGCCATCGCCATCGAGAACGCGCGCCTCCTGCTCGAGAACCGTCGCCGGGCGGAGGACCTCACCCGGACGAACGAGCGCCTCGAGGAGGCGCAGGCCCGCCTCCGCGAGCTGCTCGGCGGACGCACCGAGCAGCTCAAGCGCGCTCGCCAGAAGCTGCGCGAAACCCGCGACACGCTCTACGGACACTTCGGTTATCAGGGGCTGGTCGGGACCAGCGCCGCGATGCGGCGGGTGTACGCGCTGATCGACCGGGTGAAGGACGCGGACGTCCCGGTGCTGATCACGGGGGAGAGCGGTACCGGCAAGGAGGTCGTTGCCCGCGCGATCCATGACGCCTCGTCGCGCGCGAAGGGCAAGTTCCTCGGGGTGAACTGCGGGGCGATCCCGGACAACCTCCTGGAGAGCGAGCTCTTCGGGCATGTGCGCGGGGCGTTCACCGGTGCGGACCGGGAGCGCAAGGGGCTCTTCCGCGAGGGCCAGGGGGGGACGGTCCTGCTCGACGAGATCGGCGAGATGCCCACCAAGATGCAGTCCGGGATGCTCCGCGTGCTGCAGGAGCGCAAGGTACGCCCGGTCGGTGGCACCAACGAGGAGGACGTAGACGCGCGCACCATCTTCGCGACGCACCGCGACCTCGAGGCGATGGTGAGCGCCGGGAAATTCCGCGAGGACCTCTACTATCGCATCCACGTCGTCGTGGTCCCCCTGCCGCCGCTGCGGGAGCGCCCCGAGGACGTACCGCAGCTGGTCGACCACTTCCTCGGCCGCTTCGCCGCGCGCTACAAGCGCGAGCGTGGGACCGTCTCCCGCGACGCGCTGCGTGTCCTGATGGCCCACGATTGGCCGGGGAACGTCCGTCAGCTCGAGCACGTCCTGCTCAACGCCTGGATCCTCGCCGACGGGCCCGAGCTCGACGTGGGAAACCTCGCCCTCCCCGGCGGGCCCGCGGCCATCGACTCGCTCGCGCCGCTCCCCCTCCCGGACTCGGTCGAGGTGCCCGCCCCCGCCCCCGTCGCTCCCACCGGCGGCGGCTCGATCCGCCGCCCCGCGCGCGCCATCTCGCAGCACCACGCGGTGGAGCGCGACCGGATCATCCGGGCGCTCGAGGCCTGCAACTGGAACCGCGTTAAGGCAGCGGAGCTCAGCGGCATCCCCCGGCGCACGTTCTACCGCCGGTTGCGCGAGTACGGGATCCAGTGAGCGTGGTCGACGCCTTCGGCCCCGTCACCCGATCCCGAGTTGCCGCAGCTTCTTGTGCAGCCCCTCGCGAGTGATCCCGAGCGACTTGGCGGCGGCGGTCTTGTTGTTGCCGTGCTCGCGGAGCGCCTGCAAGAGGAAGAGCTTCTCCACGTGCTCGACCATCTCTCGCAACGTCCCCTTGGGGGTTCCCGCGGGGCCGTGCTCGTCCTTCACCCTGCGCACCCGAGCGCTCACCAGATCCGGCGTCACCAGGCCGTTCTCGTCCGCCTGGATCACCAGGCGCTGGATCTCGTTCTCGAGCTCTCGCACGTTTCCGGGCCAGTCGTAGGCGGTCAACACCTCCAGCGTCTCCTGGGTCAGCGCCCCCACGGGCTTACCCATCTCGCGCGTGTAGCGGGCGAGGAAATGAGCGGCCAGTCGCGCGATGTCGTCCCGCCGCTCGCGCAGCGAGGGCACGTGGAGGGGGAACACCTTCAGCCGATAGTAGAGATCTTCCCGGAAGCGCCCGGCCTCGACTTCCTGCTCGAGGCCACGATTGGTGGCGGCGACGATGCGCACGTCGACGTGCTTGACCGACGTCGCGCCGAGGGGTCGGATCTCGCCCTCCTGCAGCGCCCGCAGCAGCTTTGCCTGGAGGGAGAGCGGCAGCTCCGTCACCTCGTCGAGGAACAGGGTGCCGCCGTCGGCGACGTCGAAGAGCCCGCGTCGGTCCTCCACCGCGCCCGTGAAGGCGCCCCGACGGTGCCCAAACAGGGCGCTCTCCAGGAGGTTCTCGGGCAGCGCCGCGCAGTTCTGGGCGACGAAGAGGCGGTCGCTTCGCCGCGACCGGTAGTGCACCGCGGCCGCGATCAGCTCCTTGCCAACCCCCGTCTCGCCCTCGATCAGTACGGTGACGCGAGTGCTCGCCACGCGGTCGAGCTGGGCCGAGAGCGCGCGCATGGCGCGGCTCTCACCGATGATCTCGATCTGCCCGCGCTGGGCTCGCTCCCTCCCCCGGAGGTAGGTGTTCTCGCGCTCCAGGCGCTCCTCTGCGGCCGTGAGGCGGCGAATCAGCCGCGCGTTGTCCACGGCGAGCGAGGCGTGATGCGCTAGGACGGACGCCACGTCCACGTCGCTCGCGTCGAACATCGCCGGCGCATCACGGTTGTCCACCTGCAGGACGCCCACGATCTGGTCGCCGCGCCAGAGCGGGACCCCGATCGTGCTGCGGATGCGAGCGCCGAGCAGCGACTCCGAGCTGAAGGACTCCGCGGGCGCGTCGGCGGCGAGGACCGCCGCGCGCTCGGTGATCACCTGGCGGAACACGCTGCGCGTGATCGGCACCGGCCCCGCGGGTGGTGCGGGGACGCCATCGACGCGGACGCGCGTGACGACCGGGGCGTAGGACGGCGTTGCGGCGTCGCCGCCGGCATCCCGAAGGACCACCGTCGCGTGGGTCGCGCGTGGGAGCAGCTCGAGCGCGGCCTCCGCGACCACGGCCACGACGCCGTCCAAGTCCGGCATGGAACCGATGCGCTGCTGAACCCGGGCGAGCGCGCGCAGCACCTCGCCGTTGCGCTGCGGGCTGTCGAGCTCGATGGCGAGCTGTCCCAGCGGCCTCGTCGCGATGACGCAGGTCGAATCCACCTCCGCGGGGAGCCGGAGGCGGAGCACGGTGCTCTCCTCACCGAGTCCCCCGAGCTCGATCCGGTCCTCGTCCTCGACCCGGGTGCACCAGGCGTTGTGGGCCCCGAGCTCGATCCGCGCATCGCCGCGGAGCACCGTGGTGCCGTTGGTGCTCCTGAGATCCTCCAGCACGACACCGTCGGCCGCGCAGTGCAGCCGCGCGTGCTCGGCGGAGACGTGCGCGTCGGGCAGCACGAGATTGGCCCGCGGCCCGCGACCGATGGTCAGATCGCCGCTGTCCGCCTCGAGCACTGAGCCGCTGGCGGCGCCGGAGACGACCTCGAGGTGGAGGGTGGCGGCCATGATGACGGGGTGGAGAGTGCTCCGACGCACGACGGGCCCCGGAGGGAGCGACCTCCGAGGCCCGTGGCGCGGGTGATGACGGCCGGGCTACTTTCCGGTGCGGGCGCGGATCCGGTACATCACCTGCTTCAGGGCGGCGTCGCCCTGGATGCGGGCCTGGTCCGCCGTCTTCGCGTTCGCCTCGATGATCTTGTCGAGGCTGTCGGCGATCTCCGTGGAGCCCTTGGGCAACAGGTAGTCGATGGCGGCCGCTACGGCGTAGCGCACCGAGGCGTTCTCGATCGCACCGAGCCGCTCCACGATCTGGGCGGGGGTCTTCTCGTCACCGTGGATGGCGAGCATGTAGGCGCACTTGATGCCCTTGAACTGGGTGTCCTTGGCCTGAGAGTCGCTCTTCTCGATGGTCGAGAGGTAGCACGGCACCCGGTCGCCGCAGGCCTTGAGGACCTCGTTCGCCTGTTCGTAGAGCGGCTCCTCGAAGTACTTGTACTTGCTCTTGGCGTCCGTCTGCTTGGTGCCCCAGTCCTTCATCAACGCCTTCAGCGTCGGCATCTGGTCGGCCTTGGCGAGCTTCAATGAGGTGGCCAGGATGGTGGAGCGAAGATCCTTGAGATCTTCCTGGTTCGAGGCCTTCAGTCCCTTCCCGAAGTCGATCAGCCAATCGATCATCGTGGGGTCGTAGAAGCGGGTGACGGAGTCCGACACCAGGACCGGCAGCGCCTTGCCGCCGCCGGGGACGGAGACGTCCAGGTCGAGCATCTGCATCCCCTCCTGGAAGCCCGCCTTGGACTCGGTCGTGGCGGGGATCTTCGCCAGCTCGGAGAGGAGGACAGCCCGGTTGGACTTGACCTCGGTGGTCTTGATGGCGTTCAGCATCGGCGCGATCGCGCTCTGGTTGCCGGACATCCCGAGCACGATGGCGGCCATCGGGACCCAGGGCTCGTCCTTGGGCGGCTCCTTGAGGTTGCCGAGCTTGACCAAGCGCTGCAGGTGGAAATCCCTCAGTTGCGTGTCCTTGCCCTCGAGCAGCTTCAACGCGGCGTCGACCGACGGCTGGCCGATCTTGACCAGCGCCAGCAGCGAGGTCTGGCCGACGTCGCCCTTGGACGGGTCGAGGATCACCCGCATCAGTAGCTCGACCGCCGACTTCTCGCGGAGCTCCCCGAGGACCTGGGCCGCCACCGTCTGCCAGAAGAGCTGATCCTTGTACGCATCGACGCTCTCCGGCTTCTTCTGGTCCGGCGGCACGATCTCCGCCTTGAGCACGGACTTGAGCGGCTCCGCCCACGCCGCGTCGGCGGTGGCGAGCATGGTCACGTTGAGATCCTTGTAGGTGATGCCCCCGAGCATCGAGCTCGTCTTGAGCTTCTGGAACACGTCGATGATCGACGGGGACAGCCCGGGCAGCTTCAGATCGCCCTGGGCGCGAATGGCCCACTTGATGTCCTGCTCGTCCTGCTTGCCGGTGGGCTTCTTGGCGAACTCGTCGAGCGCCTTCTTCAGGGCCGGCTCCGTCCGCTTGTCGCGGAACGAGGCGACGAGCTTGATGAGGGACACCCGAGTCTTGGTGTCCATGTCCGCGTAGCCGTCGACGTAGGTCTTCGTCAGCGGCTCGACCATCTTGTCGAGCAACGCCTTCACGTCGGCGCTGGAGGCGTCGTTGCCCGCCTTCGTCAGCCCGTCCTGATAGAACTGGTCGAGGCGCTTGATGGCCGGGGCTCGCCACTTGGGGTCGGCGAGCTTGTCCACCCAGTACTCCGGCTGGCTCTCGTCCTTGCAGCCGACGAGGGTCGTGGCCAGGGTCGCGGTGGCTACCAGGGTGGCGGTACCGAGCGTGAGGTGACGAAGGAGCGAGGCGACGGTTCGCGTCGTTCGGAGCATCTGTTTCCTCCCAGAGAGGCAGTTGAGTGAACAGGCGGGCAGTGACGCCAAGAGCCCATAACCCCTGAGGATCCGGCGTTCCGCACGGTAGGCCGTTCACTCACGCGGTGTCAACGAACGGTCGCTTGTCTTGTCATTATGGCAAGTCGTTTTGTCATATTGCTCCGTCGTTACGAGGCCCGGCGGCGCTGGAGGGCGAACGAACCGTCCGGCTGCTCGCCGCTGGATCGAGTAAGACTGCAAGGTTCGGCTCTCAGGGTCGCTGGCGTAGGGGCGCGAGTTGCTCGAGGAGCGCGTCGTGCAGGCGACCGTTGCTGCCGAGCAGCCCCCGGTCGTTGACGAGGTCCGTCGCGCGGTAGGTCACCGGCGAGCCGTCCGCGTCCGTGAAGCGTCCGCCCGCCCCGGTGACCAGGGCGTCGATGGCGCATGCGTCCCAGCGCTTGCCGCCGAAGAAGGGGGCGACGTAGGCGTCCGCGGCGCCGGTGGCGACCGCGATGCCCTTCAGCCCGGCGCTCCCGAGGGTCGTCAGGGACCGTACCCCGAAGCGGCGAGCGAGCTCACCGGTGACGCCGACCGGGTACTGGCGGGAGGCGACCACGCGCGCCTCGGCGAGTGAGGTCGTATCGCTCGTTCGGAGGGGAGACGAGCCGTCGTGCTCGTCGAGGCGCGCCGCCCCGACGCTCGGACCGCCCCAGTAGGCCACGTCCGTGGTCGGATCGACCACCACGCCGAGGGTCGCCCGCGCCCCGTCGAGCAGGCCGATCATGGTGACGAACTCGCCGCGTCGGCCGACGAACTCCCGCGTGCCGTCCAGCGGGTCGACGAGGAAGACGGTGGGGGCCTCCTGGAAGCCGGCGAAGCTCACGGCTTCGCTCTCTTCCGCCACCACTGGGGTGCCGGGAAAACGCTGGGCCAGGGCCTCGCAGATGATCTCGTTCGCGCGGCGGTCGGCGAGGGTGACGGGGTCGCCCGGGCCCTTGTACTCGACCTCGAACGGTCCCGCGTACACGTCCCGGATCGCCGCGGCCGCGCGTCGGAGGATGTCGACGAGTTCGCGGACCAGTGACTCGGTCATGCGTCGACCCCGGCGTCGCGCAGGCGCGCGGCGAGGGAAGTGAGCTGGGTGCGACGGAGGTAGGGGGGGCCGCGCCCGGCCTCGCGCACCAGCTGGTCCAGCTGCACCACGCTCCGCGGCCCCAGCACCACCGAGGTGACCGCGGGCTGCGCGAGTACCCACCGCACCGCCGCCCCGCGCAGGGTCGCGACCTCGCCGCGCACGAGCGGGCGCAGCGCGTCGAGCTGGCGCAGCCGGAGCCGGAGCTCCTCCGGAGTCCAGCGGTCCGCACGGTGGTCTCCGGCCGGAAACACGCGGTCCGCGCCCCACATCCCGGCGAGCAACCCGTACCCGAGGGGCGAGTGCGCGAGGAGCCCGGCGTGCGCGGCCGCGAGGTCATCCGTCAGGGCTCGTGCCGCGGAGGAGTTGAACGCGTTGAGCGCGATCGACACCACGGACGCCCCCCGTGCGAGCGCCGCCCGGGCGACCTCTGCCGAGCCGGCGCTCACGCCCCAGCAGCGGACCTTTCCGTCCTGTTGCAGCCCGACGAGCGTCTCCGTCGCCTCCCCCCGCTCGATGGTCGCGAGCGAGGGGTTGTGCAGGAGCAACACGTCGAGCGTCGGCCGACCGAGGCGCTCCGCGCTCTGCTCGAAGGCGCGCGCGAGATAGTCCGGGTCGAACCGCTTGCGCGGCGGCGACCCGTCCCGATCGGTGCCGAGCTTGGTCACGATGCTGGCCTCGGGAATCCCCGCGAGGAGGCGACCGAGGCGCCGCTCCATGGCGCCGCACGCGTAGCTCGTTGCCGTCTCGAAGCCGCGGATGCCGAGGTCCACCGCCCGTTCGATCACCCGGTCCTGCTCGGCCTCGGGGACCGGCCCGTACCCGTCCCCGCAGAGCCCCCAGGTGCCGAGCGCGAGCTCCGTCAGTCGGAGATCCGTCCCGCCCAGGGCACGCCGGCGCATGGGGCTGCATATAACACCGATCGGGCGCACCGCCCCGCGGGCGACGGTTGCTCGCGAGCGCCTACTCGACGGTCCAGTAGTGCAGGGCCGTGAAGGTTCCGTCCCCCGCTGCCCGCACGGTCACGGTCAGGGAGCCCGCTGGAGTCCCCGAGGTCAGCGGGATCGTCCGCTCCTCCCAGGTGCCGTCGCCCACGAGATCGAAGGCGGAATGCACCCCCTCGGCCTCGACCTCGAGGTGCACCGGTGCGCTCGCGGCCCACCGCGCGACCCACCGGGACCCGGGCCGCGCCGCGAGGACGAACCGATCCACGCTCCGCCCGGACCGGGCCCCCTCGACCCTGCCGTCCTCGCCAACGAGCACCAGATTCTCGGCCTGGGTCGCGTCGAGCAGGGCGTAGTCGTGGTCCGCCTCGCTCGCGAGGTCGGCGACGTCGAGCTCGTCGCGGATCGCGCCTGCCTCGACCCCGCGCGGGAGCGCGCCGGAGCCGAGCGCTTCCCAGCGCGCCGCGTAGGCGGTCATGGTGGCGTCGCCGAGGATGGTCGCGTTGCCGACGTACCGGTGCGTGAGGTACGCCCCGAGCACGGGCTCCACGTCGAGCCAGCGATCGTAGATGACGAGGTGCGTTGGCAGCCGCGTCGCGCCGAGCCGCTCGTAGCGTTCGAAGCGTGACCCGGGGCCAGCAACCCAGTGGCGGGCCTCGTCGCGCGTCGTCAATCCGACGAGGTCGAACGTGCGGCGGCCGGAGAAATACGCGAGGGCCCCCGCGTCGTTGACCCCGAGGACCGCGCTCTCCGGCAGCTCGGTCGCGGCCCAGCGCGCCAGCGACACCTGCTGGTCCTGGATCGCGGCCGCGCTGGTGCCCAGATCGTCGAAGGTCCAGGGCAGGTGGCCTGCGAACAGTCCGACGAAGGCGCCGCCCAGCAGCGCGCGGGCGGTCGGGATGGACCCCCCGCAGCGACCGGCGAGGTGGCCCACGGCGTCGGCGAGCGCACCGAGCCCGATGAACCAGGCGGCGGCGAACGGCCAGAGGTACCGCAGCCGGTTCACCAGGAAGCTGTCGTAGGTGGTCGTCAGGAGCACGCCGAGCGCGACGGCGACCAGGGCCGCTCCCCGCCAGCGGCGCCCCGTCCGAGCCGCGGCCCAGATCAGCGCGGGCAGGGCGCACCAGGCCAGCCATTTGCCGCCGCGCGGGATGAACACGCTGCTCCACACCTCCCCGTTGAGCAGGGTGTTGAAGAAGACATCGAGGTGATAGCGGAGCGTCCCGGTGATCCGCGCCGGGTAGGGGGTCGCGAACAGCCACTTGGCGGCCACCGTGGTGGTGGAGAAGTCGCCGGTGGCGATCCAGTTGACGAGCCCGGGCACGAGCGGACCTGCGAGAGGAACGATCGCCATCGCCCGCCAGCTGCCGCGTGGGAAGACGGCCAGGGTGACGGCCACCAGCACCGACGCGAGCGCGCCCTCCGGCCTCATCGCGGGCGCGAGGAAGGCCAGGGCGACGAGCTCACCCCGTGCCGCGCGTCGGGCCGGGCCGCGACCCTCGGCGTGCTCCGCCACCCGGCGGGCCGTGCGCAGGAGCAGCCAGGCGAGCGGGATCACCTCCATCCCGCTGGCCGCGCACCAGACGTGGCCGCCGAACGCCAGCACCATCGCGGTGGCGGCGGCGCCGGCGGTCGCGGAGAGCAGGCCCCGCGCGGCGTGCCACGTCTCGTGGGCGAGCAGCCCGAGCGCGGCGAAGCCGCCCATCCACGCCACCCAGATCAGCGAGGCCCCGCGCAGCCCCACCGCGTGGAACGGCGCGAGGAGGGCAGGCCAGAGCAGGCTCGTGGCGCCGGCGACCCGGGGCGCGCCCGGGCTGTACTCGAAGGGCCGAAGCTCGGCGAAGCATCGCGCGAACTGGAAGTGAATGAACGCGTCGTCGAGGGGAACCGCCGGGGCCCCGCCCGTCGCCGTCAGGATGCTTCCGGTCGCGAACCAGGCGAGGACACCCGTCGCGGCCGCGATGGGGACCCAGGGCCCGCGTGGGGGGAGGCTGGCCAGGAGGAAGCGGAGCGTGGACGAAGGCATCGGCGCGACGGGCCCGGGACCGGGCGGACGTTACCACGCGCGCTCGGAGCGGCTTGCCCGGTCCCTCGGACGGGTGTACGGCCCGTTCCTCCGCCGCCCCGCTCGGCGTCCGACGCGACCATGCACGACGATCGCTACGCGCATGCCCCTCGCCTCCCCGAAGGATCGGCCGTCGATCCAGCGGCGCTCGTGCCCGCGGCGACGGGCCCCATCGAGCTCGAGATCGGGCCGGGGCGGGGCGGGTTTATCGTCGAGCGGCTCGCCGCCGTCGAGGGCGTCGGCGTCATCGGCCTCGAGGTTCGCCGGAAGTGGGCCACCATCGTCGACGATCGTCTCCGCGCGGGGGGGCTCCACGGTCGAGCTCGGGTGTTCGCCGAGGACGCGAGGACTGCGCTGCCGCGGCTGCTCCCCGCGTCGCTGGCGGCGGTGTTCGTGCATTTCCCCGACCCGTGGTGGAAGAAGCGGCACTACAAGCGGCTGCTCATCACGGAGGAGCTGGTCGAGCAGCTGGCTCGCGTGCTCCAGCCGGGCGGGGAGCTGTTCGTGCAGACGGACGTGCCGGAACGCGCCGACGCCTATGAGCAGCTGATCGCGCGGTCTGGGCGGTTCGTTCCCGTGACCGGCGACGGACCGCGCGTCGCTGACCACCCCTTCGTCGCGCGGAGCCCCCGTGAACGGCGTGCCATGACCGACGGGATCCCGATCGTACGGCTCCGGGTTCGACGCCGCGTCGAGGCGGGCACCCCCTGAGCCGCCACCCCCGGCGTCCCAGGGGGCGGGGGCAGGGATGCCGCGCTGGCCGCGCTTGCTGCGCTCCGCGGCTTGCTGCTACGCTCCAGCGCGTGCTCCGTCGCGTCCTGATCGCCGTCCTGCTCGCCACCATTGCGGGCTGCGCGACCTACCGCAACGACCTGAATCGGGGGCAGCGCCTGTACGATGAGAGCGAGTACGAGCGGGCGCTCGCGATCTGGCGCTACCTGGAGCGCGACCTCGACTCGCTCTCCTTCGCTGACCAGGCTCGCTACGCGTACCTCCGTGGCATGACCGACTACCGTCTCGGTGGCGGCAAGGGGGGCCAGGACGTCGAGTTTCGCGCGCACGCCCGCCACTGGCTCGCGATTGCAAAGGCCGTCGAGCAGGAGCACTCGGGCGCCCTCACCGAGCAGTGGAAGCAGCTCCTCGAGGAGGCCCTTGCCGACCTCAACGCCGAGGTCTACGGCATCGAGCGCGTCGACGCGGCGCCCGTCACCGCGGTCCCGCCGGCCGCGTCGGCCGCGGAGGCGGCGACAGCCGCCGCACCGGCCGAGCCGGCGGCAGCCGACGCTGGCGCCGGGGGTGCCGCGCCGCAGGCGGAGACGCGCTGCGCCGCCGACGCTGACTGCCTCGCGGGGCAGGTCTGCCGCGCGCAACAGTGCGCGGCCCCCTGACCCGGTCGCCCGCGAGGTGCGCAGGGCCCGTCGAGCTCAGAGCTGCCGTCGCAGCGTCTCGATCTCGTCCTTCGCGTTGAGCTTCAGCTTCTTGAGGTCGGTGATCTGCCGTCGTTCGTCCGGACTGAGGAAGGCCCTGCGCTCGAGCCGCGCGACCTCGTTCTTGAGGTCACGGTGCCTCTGCTCCAAGAGGCTCAAGCGCCGGGCGATCGTTTCCTCGACCATGAGTGCAAACCTCCCTTGTGCGCTGGGTGCCGCCTCCCCGTGTCATCCCGGTTTCCGGTCCGCGAACCGGGTCCCGCCACGTGACGCACGCCACCACAGCCTGTCACCAGAAGGAAAAGCATCGGGGGGCCCAACGGGAAGGTCAACCCGATTGCTCTTCGTCCGGGGTCGGAGCAGAACCGCCGGGGGCGACGCCCCGAGAATTTCCGTGCCGGCATCGAGTTTCCAGTCCACCCCTGCACGAGCCACGAGCCACCAAGGATCGCCGCCGGTCCGCGGTAGTTCGGCGGCTTCGAGGGGCCTCGATGCCGGGCGGGGCTGCGCCAGGCGCAGGTCCGGTGCGATCCTCGGGGGCCTCCTGCTCGGGCTCGCCTGCGCCCGTCCGGCGCCGCCGTCGGCGCCGTCGGCGCCGGCAGTGCCAGCGCCCAGTGCCCGTCCCGAGGAGGTCGTCGCCCACACCGTCGTGACTCCGGAGGAGGCGCTCACCCTCGACGAGCTCTTCACGCGTGCGGAACGGGCTCTTGGTCGCGGCGACGCTACCGCCGCCGTCACCGACCTCGACCGGATCGCCCGAGCGGAACCCAGCGGCGCCGCGGCGCCCCGCGCGCTCCTTCGCGCCGCGGAGGCCGTGGAGGCGCAGACGGACCACGTCGGCGCCGCGCAACGCCTCGAGCAGCTCGCGCGGCGCTTCCCGGCCGCTCCCGAGGCGCGGGAGGCCCTGGTGCGGGTGGTGCGCCTGCGCGCCTTTCTCGAGCATTGGGAACCCGCGGGACGGGCAGCGGACGCGCTGCTGGCGCGATACCCGGACCTCGGAGTGACCGAGCAGATCGTGGCCCGAAGCGGGCGCGCGCTGCGGTCGGTCGCGGTCGGCGACGTCGAGGCGGCGAGTCGGGAGGTCGAGCGAGGGCGGAGCGTCGTCGATGACCACGGGCTCGATCGAGCTGGGCGTGTCTCGACCGACGTGGCCCGGTTGTTCTTCGCCCTCGGGGAGGTACGCCGCGCGCGCGCCGAGGCTATCCGGCTCGCGCCTGCGCCCCCGGACTTCGGCGCGGCCCTCGAGCGCCGCTGCCAGCTGCTGCTCGACGCGCAGAGCGCCTACTCCGCCACCATGCGCGCCTACGACGCGCACTGGTCCGCCATGGCGGGCTTCCGCACCGGGGAGCTCTACCAGTCGCTGCACGCGGAGCTGATGACCGTGCAGCCTCCTCCGAGCGCGGACACACCGGCGCGGCGCGACCTGTTCGAGGGCGCGATGCGCCTCAGGTACTCGATCCTCCTGGAGAAGGCGCTCGCGATGATGGATCACACGCTCGCCATGGCCGCTCGCACCGGCGAACGTTCGGATTGGGTCGAGCGGGCGGGGGCGGCGCGCGCCGAGCTCCGCGCCGCGATGGCGCGCGAGGAGGCCGCCCTCGAACGATTGCCCTACACCCGTGCGGAGCTCACGCGGGCCATGGACGCGCTGTCGGGGGGCCGCTCCCCGTGACCGGGCCGTGGGCGCACCCGACGGCGCGGTTCCGCGAGGCGTGCGTCGGGGCCGGCCGGTCGGCAGGCTCTCTCCGCGAAGATGGGGGCGTCGTTCGGTCGCCGTCCTTAACCCGCCAGCGCCAGGACCAGTCTGCCAACCGCAGGCAGCCCCGGCTGGTCCGAAACCCCGCGCATCCCAGCAACGATGCTCGAGGCGGGCTGCGGTACGGAACGTGCTTGACAACGGCGAGTCCCGAAGCTACCACCGCCCGGCCGTCGTTTCGGGTCCCCGCCAACTAGTCCTCGGTTGCTCGCTCGGGTGGCGAGCCAGCGGGGGCGAGGGTGGGGTGTCCCCATTTCACGTCGCCCCGCGCAGGCGACCTGCCGCACCCCGCGGCGCTGGAGGGCGACCATCGATCTGTTCGCTGTGAAAGGAGCGCGACCCGACCACCTCTCACCCTGGCGTGGCCGTTCCCCGCGCCGAGCCACGGGACTCTTCGGGGTCCGTCTGCTGGCGTAGCTCAACCCGGCAGAGCACCGGTTTTGTAAACCGGCGGTTGGGGGTTCGATTCCTCTCGCCAGCTCCCAGTGACCACCCCTCTCGCTCCGGTCCCCGGCACCCCAGTCTTCACCCGTCATCGCCTCGGACCGTCGCTCCATAGCAGAACAACCGTTCAGTTTGCCAAGATTGCCTCGTGATACTGGTGGGTTGCCCGAGTGGCCAAAGGGAGCAGGCTGTAAACCTGCCGGCATCCGCCTACGTTGGTTCGAATCCAACACCCACCACTGGCGCCGAGGGCGCCGGGAAAGGACCGGCCAGGCCGATCCGGGACATTCGGTCGAAGAACCATTTTTTTCTGTGGCCGGGGCGGTGGCCCAGGGGTAAGCACGCCCCCCCCTCCCGCGGGAGTAGCTCAGTTGGTAGAGCGTCAGCCTTCCAAGCTGAACGTCGCGAGTTCGAACCTCGTCTCCCGCTCCGAGAGCCGAACCGACCCTTCTCACGACCCGCCCACCTAGCTCAGTCGGCAGAGCGCGTCCTTGGTAAGGACGAGGTCACCAGTTCGATTCTGGTGGTGGGCTCCAGGGCCCGGTCGGACCGAGACAGCGCAGCCTCAAGAGAACCGTTGCAGCACAGAGAGAGCAGAGAGCGATGGCCAAGGAGAAATTCGTACGCACCAAGCCCCACCTGAACGTCGGCACG
>CAYOLF010000034.1:0-57966 GCA_964404725.1 uncultured Polyangiaceae bacterium | reverse complement strand
CCGAGACGGGTGGCGCCGAGACGGGTGGCGCCGAGACGGGTGGCGCCGAGACGGGCGGCGCCGAGACGGGTGGCGCCGAGACGGGTGGCGCCGAGACGGGCGGCGCCGAGACGGGCGGTAGCGCGACCGGTGGGGAGTTCACCGGTACCTGCACCGCCTCCGTGGGCACGGGCACGCGCGTCTCCGGGAGCGGGCCGCACGAGGTGATCGTCGAGACGAACCCCGATCCGGGCATCAACGAGGGCACCATCTACCGGCCCGCGGATCTCGGGGGCGCGGACAAGTACCCGATCTTCGTCTGGGGCAACGGCGCCTGCGAGCGGAAGGGGCTGGCGAACTCGGCGTCCATGGGCGAGATCGCCTCCCACGGTTACTTCGTCGTCGCCGACGGCAAGCCGGACGGTGGGGCCAGCAACATCCCGATGTCGAGTGACTACGTCGGCATGGCGGCGCCCCTGCTCGCGTACGTCACCTGGGCCATCGCGGAGAACGACAAGCCCTGCAGCGCGTACTACCAGAGCCTCGACACGTCCAAGGTCGCGGCTAACGGGTTCTCGTGCGGAGGGCTGATGGCCTCGGGCACCTCGGGCGATCCCCGCATGACTACCTACGGCATCACCAGCAGCGGGCTGACCGGCGCCAGCCAGGCCTTCTACGCTGCGGTCCACACGCCAGTGCTGGTGATCCTCGGTGGTCCGAGCGACATCGCGTACGAGAATGGCGAGCGGGACTACGACTCCATCAGCGCCCTCGGGCATCCCATCATGCTGTTCAGCAAGGACATCGGCCATGGGGGGGATCTGTGGGACCCGAACGGCGGGGACTTCACCAGGATCAACCTCGCTTGGCTCAACTGGTGGCTGAAGGGTGATGAGGGAGCGACCGGAAAGGGCGTGCTCGTCGGCGACGGCTGCACCTATTGCAGCGACGGGGCCTGGGAAGTCAAAGCGAGCAACCTGCCGTAGCGCGGTCCTCGCCCCGTGACCGCCGCGCTTCCACGGCTCGAGCGTGGGCTGCCGCAGGAGCGCCGGCTCAGAGGCGGTGGCGCGCGAGCACGGGCCAGGCGAGGCGGGCGTCGCCGGGCTCCTCGCGGCCATCCGTCTTGGTGCAGAGGATCACCTCGACGCCGCCCGGGCAGCCCGCGTAGGCGGCGCAACCGTCGCTGTCGGGCGCCGATCGCGGACCAGCGCAGCCATCGATCGATGCCCATCGCTCGAAGGTCGCCTCGGCGCCGAGGAACGTGATGGGCATCCCCGGGACCAGGGACGAGGCGCCGCCGGCGTAGGGCACGCGGGCGTCCGCGGTGCCTCGGAAGGACATCACCGTGATCGGGCGCGACGGGTGGCAGTCGTCCGCGGTCTCTGCCAAGAGGTCGAACGCGGCGGGCGCGACGGCGGCGAAGACGTCGGCAGCCTCGCAGGCGAGGTGATGGGCCATTCCCCCGCCGGTGAGCACGCCGACGGCGTAGACGCGCTCGGGATCGATGCAGGCGTTGCGCTGGACCTCGGCCACCAGTGCCCTGGCAAAGCCCAGATCGTCGGCGTCAGCGACGCAGCAGGGCCCCATGTTCCAGCCGGTGCCGATGGGCCCCGTCAGGCCGTCCGGGAAGGCCATCACCACCCCCTCCGGATCGGTCACCGCGGGGTACGGGGAGCTCGCGAGCTCGCCCCAGCCCGTGCTGCCGATGCCGTGGAAGTCGACCACCAGCGGCACCGGCTCGCTGCCGTCGTATGCGGAGGGGACGTGCAGCACGTAGCTGCGGCTCGCGGCGCCCACCTGCACCGTCAGGCTCGTATCCCCCGGCGGCAGCGCGGGCGACGGACAGGTGAGCGGAGCCGCGCCCTGGCCGCCGGCGCCACCGCCCCCGCCGGTGCCACCGGTCGCGCTGCTACCGGCCGCCGCGTCGCTGCCACCGGTCGCGCTGCTACCGGCCGCTGCGCCACTGCCACCGGTCGCGCCGCTGCCACCGGTTGCGCCGCTGCCACCGGTTGCGCCGCTGCCACCGGTTGCGCCGCTGCCACCGGTTGCTCCGCTACCACCGGTCGCGTCGCTGCCACCCGTCGCGTCGCTGCCACCGGTCGTGTTGACGCCGCCCGCGTTGCCGGCGGCGCCGGGCTCCTCCGTGATGGCGAACAGATCTGCCCGCGTGCAGCCACAGCTCGCGGCGACGGCGCCGAGCATGGCGAGCGAGCTCGTCCAGGCGCGCGCCGTCATGGCCAGACCCCGATCGTGAGGGACAGGGCGAGGTTTGGGCGTCCGGTGGTGGCGACGACCGAGTCGACGAAGTGAATGGCCACGTACGGCTCTGCCCACAGCGCGTGCGCCGTCAGGGTCAGGAAATAGCGCTCGGGCAGGTACAGATCGGCGCCGACGCCGCCGTCGAGCAGCAGCGACCATTGCTCCGCCCCTTGCCCCTGCCGAGGCGCGGCGGCCTGGCCCTCGACCGAGGTCCGGAGCACACCGGACGAGAGCGCCAGGAAGGGCGCGAGCCGCGCCTCCGAGCGCAGCCGGAGCCGGCCGCCCAGGGTGCCGTACTGCTGGGCGACTCGTGCCGTGCCCGCCGTGGTCGCGACCTCGGGGCGGCTCCCCAGGCCCGCCAGCGTCGCCTGGGGCACGAGCCAGGGGCGCGCGGCCCAGTCGAGGCGCGCCATGGGCAACACCGCCGGGCCCACGCCGTCGAGGCTCGTGAGCCCCGCCAAGCCGACCGCCACACCCACGCGCTCAGGGCGCTCCGCTGGCTCACCCAGCGCGACCGGGGGCGGGGTCGTGGGAGCGGGGTCCCGGGGCGCCTCTGCCTGGCGTCCCCGCGCCGCCATGTCCTGCTCGAGGAAGGTCGAGCGCAGGACCTCGACGGCGCGGATCGCGAGCCGCTCCGCGCGGTTCGTCGCCGTCGGCTCGAGCTCGACCCGCACGACCTCGAGCCGCTGCGGCGCTGGAGACAGGATCCAGATGTCGACCGCGATCGGCGTCGCGTCGCCGACGACCTCGACGACGGCGTCGTTCTCACCCTCGGCCGCCAGCGCCTCCAGCCAAGGTTGCGACTCTGTGCCCCCGGGCTGACTGCCGGCGGGGCGGTCGAGCAGCCTCACCGCGAATCCCACCGACAGGAGCTCCCCGTGCAGGCGCACGAGCGTCTCGGTGAGCTCCGGGGTCGTGCCGAGCGGCCTCACGAGGGCCACGGTGGCCGCGTGAGCCGGCATCGCCCATAAGAGCAGGATCGACGCGAGGACGGCGAGACGCACGGGACCGATGGGGGCGGGTCAGGGGACGCGGAGCAGGGCGCGCGCCGCCCCGGCGTAGCTCCCCTTGGGGAAGCGACGGAGGTACTCCTCGGCGAGGGGTCGCGCCAGGGCCGGTCCGCCCACCTGGCTGGCGATGGTCATCTTTCGGCCCAGGGCCTCGGCCGCGTAGGGGCCCGCTGGTGCCCGGGCCAGGTACTCGTCGTACCTCGCGATCGCTGGAGCCGCCCCGCCTCCGCGCGACTCCTCCGCCCGACCGAGCAGGAAGACCGCGTCGAGCGCGCGCGGCGAATTCGGGAAGCGACGACGCTGCGCCAGCAGGGCCGAGCGGGCCAGATCGGGGCGACGCCGGTACCGAGCCGCATCGGCGAGCGCGAAGAGATCCTCGCTGGAGGCGCCGTTCAGGGTCGCCTCCACCCCGTCGCGGTCGACCCTCTCGAGGATGCGGTTCCATTGGCCGCTCGTGAGCTCGGAGGTCCAGCCGCGCTCGCCCTCGCCCCGCGCGAGCGACGATGGCGCGGGGACCGCGGACGGGCTCGACCCCGAAGCTGCGTCGGCGGCCAGCGACGACCCCGAGGCGGCCGGGGCCGCGGCGCGTGGGGTGAGGGTGCTCTCCGCGCCGTCCTCGGTGATCACGGTCTCGGCTCGCGTCAGGTCCACCACCAGGCGCTGGCCGGACCGGAGCGCCAGATCGCCGCCCGAGACGGGGCCGCTGACCAGGACGCGACCCTCCCGCAGGCGGAGCTCGAAGCGCTCGCCCGACGGATCCCAGTCGACCGTGAAGACAGTCCCCGTGACGGTGACCAGGAACGGACCGACCTCGACCCACCAGCGCCGGTCCGCGTTGGGGGTGACGCGGAAGGAGGCCGTCCCCTGCTCGATCGCCACGCGAGCTCCCGCCGCGTCGACGTTCCGGAGCCGGCCGCGCGTCCCCGGGGTGAAGTCGAGCCGGCTCCCCTCGCTGAACAAGAGCCGGATCCCCGCGTGGCCGGACTCGCGCAGGTAGCCGCCCTCGAGGAGCTCGCCGCCCTCGATCCGGTAGGCGAGCGCTGGCGGCGTTGGAGCCGGCGCGCCCTGTCGAGAGAGCGAGGCGACCAGCAGGACCACCACGGTCGACAGCATCGCTGCCGCTCCGATCAGCGACCAACGCGTCGTCGCTCGCCGGCGCACGCGGTCCGCGGCGATGCGGTTGTAGAGCGCGTTCAGCCCCTGGTCGAGCTCGGCCCGACTGGGCTGCTTCACTCCGTCTCGACCCAGCCGGATCAGCGCAGCGAGCGCCGGCGAGCCCGTCGGTTCTTCGGACCGCGTTGTCATCGTCCCCATCGCTCCTCGTCGCGGAGGCCGGCCAGCCCGGGGTCGGCATCGATCCAGCGCGACAGCCGGCTCGAGGCGTGGGCCATCGAGCGCTTCACCGTGGACGCCGAGAGATCCATGCGCGCGGCGATCTCCTCGACCGTCATCGATTCCAGTCGCCGCAGGACGAACACCAGCCGATCGCGCGGCCCGAGGCGGTCGAGCAGGGTGTTGAACCGGCGCAGCAGATCGCGCGACTCCACGTCCGGCGCGCGGCAGGCGACGTCGGCCTGCTCGTCCGGCGGGGACAGGGAGAGCCAGGAGCGCAGCTTCCTGCGCCGGAGCTCGGTCCGGAGCGTGCGGAGGGCAAAGGAGTAGACGAAGCTGCGCAGGCTGCTCGGCTCGCGCAGGGTCCTCGCCTTGCGGAACACGCGGTAGAAGACCTCCTGGGCGACGTCCTCGGCCTCGGACCTCGAACCCAGGCAGCGCTCCGCGGTCTTCAGCACCATCGGTGCGAAGCGGTGCCACGTCTCCGCGACGGCCCAGGCCTCGCCGGCGCCGAGCCCGCGCGCGAGGTCGGCGTCGCTGGTGTCTTGGCCCGCTCGGTCACCCACCAGGGCCAGAGACAGGTGCGCGCGACGACCCGCCTTCTCCTCGCCGGGTCCCGCGGCCGCGGCGGCGCTGGGGGACTGGCCCACTCCCTCCAGGGGCACGCGTAGGCCGCGCGGCTCGGGCGCCAGCCCGAGCTTGCCGAAGGAGCGGCGCGGGGGGGTCGTCATGGCCGGGAAGGACGGGGAAGCGGGGTAGGTCGGGACCGAGCCGGGGAGGGGGCCTGAGGCGCAGGCGGCATCCCACGAGCGTCCGGTCGAGCGTGAAGCGCACCACGAAGAGGCCACCCGCACAACTCGGGACCGCTTCCCGACGCAGGGGGTGGGAACCGGGGCGGGGAACGGACTCCGAGCCGGCGCCGTGCCGGCCGCTCGTTCCGTGGGGAAACGGTCTTGGTGGCGCGGCGCATCCTGGGTGGCTTTCGGCGCGGTCCTCCGCGCGGTGACGGGCGGCTCCGAACCGCAGACGTCGCGCGGGGGGATTCCGGTTCATCTATCGGCAGGGACACGGTGTCCGACCTCGGTCGTCCCGGTACCAGGAGCCCCCGTTCCTCTACGCCGGGCGCCGTGGACGAGGCCGGGCCTTCGGCGCTCCCGCCGCTGCTGGCGCTTCCGTGTGCTACCGGCGCTCCCGTCGCCTCATGAACCAGACCCCGACCGAAGAGGCGAAGAGCGTCGCCAGCGGCAGGGACCAGAGGACCGCCGCGGCGAGCGCGCCGGCGCTCTGGAGCCCGCCCTCGGCCCCGGAGATCGGCCCCAGGGCGTGGAGCACAACCACCGACAGCAGCACCTCGAAGACCGGCCAGGCGAGGAGCGCCGCCAGCGCGCACCAACCCAGCAGCGCCCACGGCCTCCGTAGCTCGGCTCGGGACCGTTCCCGGAAGGCGCGGATCGGCAGCGCGACGGCGCCTCCGACGACGAGCGCGGCGCCCGCGACCAGCGCGGGGACCGACTCCAGCCAGGCGAACGCCAGGACGGTCAGCGCCGAGTAGGCCGCCGTTGGCAAGAGGAGGAGCCACCGATCCGTCGCGGTAGCGGCGCTACTCTCGTCGTTCATTGGCCCGGCGGGGCCGACCGTGTTGGTCACTCCGACGTGAACGCCAACGGGTAGATGACCGTGACGCTGCCGCCCTCCGGGCTGGGGAACCTGATGGACTCAAACGCGCGGAGCACGCACGCGACCACGGTACGGTTCGGCAGGTCGGAGCCAGCGTCCGTCACGTCCGCAACGGAGCCGTCGGTCCGGATCACGAAGCGGACCTTCACGCGGCCCGCCAGGTTGGGGTCAGCCGCGAGCCCCCGTTCGTAGCAGGCGCGGAAGCGATTGCGGTTCTGCTGGATGATCCGCCGGATCGTCTCGCGAGGGAGCGTGCCGGAAGTGGAGGCGGTGTCCTCCGCGCTGGCCGACGGTGTCGCCGGGGGCGCGGCGGCCTCCGACGCCGTCGGCGCGGGGGCGGACGGGCGCGCGACCGGCTCCATCGCGAGCCTTTTGGCCTCTGTCGTGCGCGGCGTGCCGGCGAGCCCGAGCCCCCCGCCGGGCGCGGCGGCGCTGGCGACCGCTGCCTCGATCCGCGGGGAGGGGGCGCGCCCCGTGACGAAGTGGACCGCGGCCAGGGTGGCGATCACTCCGAAGGCGGCGCCCAGGCCGAGGAACAGTGCCAGCGCGCGGCCCGCGCTCCTGCGCGGCGCCGTCGCGCCCTCGGCGCTGGTGAGCGGCATCCGACACCGTAAGCACGCCTCCGCCGTGGCGGGGGTCATCGCCCCACAGTTGGTGCAGGCGACCAGGAGGGGATCGGGGCCTGTCATCGGTGGCTTCACGAGTATGCCTCGTCGAGCCGCCGCCGTCGTGACCTCTGCCACATCGGCAGGAGCGCGCCCGCGATCAGCGCCCAGGGGATGGCGGGTCGGGAGGCACCGGGCACGCTGCAACCGCACCCCGCGTCGGGCTCGAGCGGTGCCGGTGCCGCGCAAGTGCCGGGATCGGCGCTGGTCGGGAACAGGCTGCAGACGCCCAGGACGTCGTCGGTCTCGACGGTGGCTTTGCTCCTTTCGCCGCAGCTCGCCTCTCCCGCCATGGTCGATTCCCGGATCGGCTCGGGGAGGGCGGAGGCGGGCTGGCAGGGGAGCAGCGGCTGCCCGTTCTCATCGCGGAGGTTGGGGTCGTCTTGCGGCATCAGGCAGCTGTGGGCCAGTCCGAGCAGGTGTCCCACCTCGTGCGTCACTACCGAGGCGAGATCCATCGCGCAACCGGGGACCGCGGCGGCGGCCTCGGCATCGACCGTGAAGACGTAGTCGACCGCATTCAGCTCGATGTCGACGTCCACGATCTCGGCGTGGCGGTCGCTCTCCGCGCTCTTGACGTAGCTCGTCGTGGTGATCCCAGCGGCCCCGCGATCGTGGCACTGCTCGGGGGCGTCGTCGGTGGCCGGCGTGCACCAGCGGTCCTCGCGGAACACCACCACGTTATGGCGATCCAGCCCCACCACCACCGGCCTCGGCGTCTCCATGACGAAGCGCAGGTAGGAGCAGTGCGCTGTCGCGGCGACCCAATGGTCGAACGCCGCGCGCATCACCGAGAGCTCGAGAGCGTCGGGGATCTGCGTCGTCCCGGCCTCGTCGAGGGTGACGAAGATGCAGCCCGAGGCCCAGTAGGTCGGGGCCTGCGTCTCCCGGGTGAGGATTCGCGAGTGGAGGGGGTGGAAGCCCTCGCCGCGGGGTGTCGCGGCCGGCGCGAGCCGATCG
Organism: uncultured Polyangiaceae bacterium; assembly: GCA_964404725.1. Classification (GTDB taxonomy): domain Bacteria; phylum Myxococcota_A; class Polyangia; order Polyangiales; family Polyangiaceae; genus JAFGBI01. The sequence continues at coordinate 50,084 of CAYOLF010000034.1, read as the reverse complement.
ATGGCCACGATCGTATGGCCCGGTGCTCCACGCCGCGTCTGGCTCGACCGGGCGCGGAGCTCCACGTGATCGCCCTGCCGCAACAGGGGTGGCGCACCGTTGACCAGCATCCCGTACCCGGAGGTTTCGCCGCCGCGCTGGGTGAGCGTCGTGCGGCTGCCGTCGGTCTGCTCGACGACGCTCTCGGTGACGATCTGGGTGCCGTCGGCAGTGAAGCGAGCCTGGCTCGAGACGACGACCCCCGCGAGGGGCCGCTCCGCGGGTGACGCTGCGCCGTCGGCGGCGCGCGCGGTGACGGTTGTGGTCGAGGTCAGGAGGAGGGACAGGGCCCAGCAAGGGACGTCCCCGTGACAGTGCGACATGCGGCTCCGGAGGCGGGAGGGTGGCGAGGGCCATCGTCCCACGGCGGCGCGTCACGGGTAGTGGCGTCTGACTGCGCAATCGGGACGCCCGACGCCGAGCTCGGCCGAATAGCCAGCGTCGCTGCCGGGTGATGCGCACTCCGTCGCGCGGCCAGGTCCGCCGGTGCTACCGCGGGCTGGCGCCGGCCGAGAGCGTCACGGGGGGACGGGTGAGATACTCGGCGCGGTAGCTCGAATCGAAGCAGGGGTGGCAGGGCAGGATCACCCCGGCCTGCTCGGGGCGTGGGTGGGCGCGACAGTCGCGGGCGAGCTGGCGCGTGACGTCGGCCACCGAGCGTCCCCAGAGCAGGGCGCAGGCGATCCGCTCGGCAGGTGCCTCGTCGGTCTCCCCCGGGGGGAAGATCACTCCGGGGAGGGGCGTCGGACAGCGCCGGCGCGCATAGGCGAGGGCGGCCTCGTCCGCCCGCGCGAAGCTCCCGTCCTCGATCGAGTGGGCCAGCAGCTCGGGGCTGACGAGCCCCCAGGCGTGGTTGTCGTTGCAGACGAAGTCGATCGTCTCGAAATAACGGTACACGGCGTCGGGTCGCCCGTCCCCGTCTACGTCGTCGAGGCGCAGGATCCGCAGATCCTCGGTCGCGCCGAAGCGCTCGATATTGCCCCTTCGGGTCCAGAGCGACGAGGTGAACGCCTCGAGGCGACCGTCGCGCGGCTCGCTCGCGTGACAACGGACCAGCACCTCGGCGACCCCGTCGGCATCGTAGTCGAACCCCTGCAGCGGATCGCAATCGAGCAGGGGGCCTCTGCCGAGGGGGATCTCTTGGCGGTCACCGCCACGCTGCAGTCGCACCAGGTGCCAGTCCTCGATCGGCTCCACGTCGTCGGAGTAGCTCGCCAGGCGCAGCGCCCAGGCCCCGGTCGCGTCCTCCAGGCAGGCACGGTCAGCGGTGAAGGCAGCTCGGTCCCAGGTCCCTGCCGTGGGATCGGGCAGCTGGCGCAGGGCCGCGAACGCGGCCTCGTTCTCCGCGGCCACCAGCGCGCAGAGCGGCCCGGTCGTGGGCGCTGCCGACGCGGCGGTCGTGGGGGGCGGCCCTGCCGACGCCGAGACCGGGGGAGCCGGTGCGGGCGACGGGACTGGGGCCGTCTGCTGCTCCTCGAGGGCCACCCTTGGCGGCGCGGGCGTGCTGGCCTCCAGCGGCGGTGCGGTCGCGGTCGCGCAGGCGACGAGCCATGCCCAGGCCAGCGCCAGCGTTGCTGCACCGCGAGCGCCGGCACGTGTCGGGGACCACTCGCAGCCCAGCTTGGGGACGATCATCGTCCCTGGCATCTACCCAGAGGGAACGCGCGGGGCAATCCGTAGAGGAGCTCAGCCGTGGTGAGTCGGACGGCGGCGACGCGCCATCAGCAGCAGCCCGAGGGCGAGCGTGAGCCAGCCTGGCGAGGTGCCACGGCGGCCGGCGGTGCAAGCGCAGCCGGGCTCGTCCGACCGCGGGCTCGCCTCCGCGGGCAGGCCCGGACCGCCTCCCGTAGCGGTCGCCGAGCAGAGCCCGGCGCTGCAGGTCTGGCCCACCGGGCAGGCGATCCCGCAGTCGCCGCAATGGAGCGGATCGGTCGCGAGGTTCACGCACGCGTTGTTGCAGAATACGAGGGGCGTCGAGCAGGGGCTCGTACCCCCGGTGCCGACGAGGCCGGCGCCGCCGCTCGGGCCGATGCCACCGGTACCGCCCGTCGTAGTCTGAACGCCGCCGCTGCTGGCCCCGCCGGTGGTCTGAACGCCGCCGCTGCTAGCCCCACCGGTGGCCCCGCCGCCGGTGCCGATACCGGAGCCCCCGGTGGTCGGGACGCCGCCGCTGGCCGAGCCACCGCTACCGCCAGCACCGCCGGACGAGACGCCTCCGGTGGCCTGAACGCCGCCGCTGCTGGCCCCGCCGGTGCCCTGGCCGCCCGTGGCCAGGCCTCCGGTCCCACCCGTGCCGCCAATGCCGAAACCGCCGGTGCCGGCCTGGGAACCAGCGGTCCCAGCGCTTGCCAGGCCACCGGTCGCGAAACCGCCGGTCCCGCCGCTGGCCCCGCCGGTGCCCTGGCCACCCGTCCCGCCGGTGTCCCCGCCGCCCGTACCCCCGGTGCCGCCCGTGCCCGCCGTGACGGCGCCGGTGATGGTCCCGTCGATGCCGTAGTACCCGAGGGACCCATAGCTGGAGAACCCGTGGCTCGGCGTGCCCTCGGCGCCGCCCTGGATGACGAGGGTGTAGGTCCCTTCGCCGAGCGTCGCGTCGATGGTCGCGCTGCGCGCCGCGGTGGCGTTGCCCGTGGCCACCTCCGCTCCGCTGCCGTCCCGCAGCGTCGCCAGGACGTCCAGCATCCCTCCCCCGGTGTACTCGATGCGATCGATGGTCAGGGTGGCCCGCCCACCCGCAGGCCCGATCTGGAAGGTGAAGCCATCCGTGTCGGTGTTCCGCTCGATGATGCCGCGATTGCTGTCGGAGAGGACCGTATTGGTCCCCGTGATGTCGAGCGCTCGCGTGTCTGCGACGTCGTCGTCTCGGTACGGTAGCTGGCTGCTGATGGTCGCCAGCATGTCCTCGGTGTCGATGGCGCCCGCGTACTCGCCCCGGCTCCACTGGAAGAGGGAGTTGGTTTCGTCGAAGCCGCCGTAGTAGTTGCCCATCTTCGGGTACCACTTGTACTCGTCGAAGCCCTCGAAATATGCTGTCTGGGCCGTTCCGACGTCGAGCATGCCCATCATGTGGCCGAGCTCGTGGGCGGTGGTGCGGCCGACGCCGTACCCGAGCGAGTCCTCGGCGCCGGGACCGGTGTAGATCTCGCAGGACCAGTCGGTACCGAAGACGCCCTCGTAGCAGTAGGCCCTGTCGTTGGACGAGGTGAAGTTGGCCTTACCCCGGCTGCCGGCGGCGGTCCGCTCATAGACGGCGCGGTTCGTGGTGACGTTGACCTCGAAGGGCGAGAAGGCCGCCGCGACGCTCTGCCAGGCCATCCACATCTCCTCCTTCGAGAAGTCGACGGGGGTGCCGGAGCCGTCGAGCACGGTTTCGATGGCCAGGTACAGGACCTTCGAGGCGGAGGGACGGCTCTCGAGCGTCAGCAGATCGGCGCCCGTGTAGCTCCCGATGTGGGGCTCCTGGGAGCGCCAAACCGCCTGGCTGACGGGTGCCGAACGGGGGGTGGGCGCGCCGTCGATCCCGTCCGTTCGACGGGGTATGGGGAGGTCACAGGAAGGGCAGATCCGCGAGAAGGGGACCTCCTCCACCACGACCAGCCCCGCCTCGGTGCGGTAGCGATAGGCGAAGCCCTCCGCGCGAAACGCGATCCAACCGCTGATGCGCTCGGCGGTCCCCTTCAGCATGACCAGGCCGGAGGGCATCCCCTCCACGTGCCCCTTCAGCGCGAAGTACCCCTCCTCGAGGGAGGCGCTCTCGACGACGATGAGGAGCTCCTGCTGGTCGCCGACGGGGAGGGCGAAATCCGCGGAGGCGCCGAGATCGCTCTCGCTCACAGCTCGGTAGAGCCCTGCTGCGGTGTCCACCACCGAGTTCTCGGCGACGTTCGCGGCGGCCGACGCCAGCTCGCGAGCTTCGCGCCCGAGCTCGGCCAGCCGGGGCGTCCCTCGGGCCCAGGCGCCGGCGCTGCCGAGGGAGGGGTCGCCCCCCGCGGGCGAGCCGCTCGGCCCGTCGAGTCCGCAGCCAGCCGCTCCGAGCAGCACCAAGGACAGCCAGCTCCGGTTCCTTGCCTTCATCGGGCGCTCTATTTCTCCAAATGCGGGCCTGGGATCGCGGCGACGCGATCGGTCTTCGTCACCCAATGGCCGCACGCTGCCGAATCCGTGGCGAAGCTCGAGCATACCTCGCCCCTGGTCGGGGAGCGTGGAACGGATAGGATGGACCACGCCGCCCGGCCGCAGCGCCGACGCGCCGGGAGCGAAACCGGGAGCGGGGGACGGATGGCGACGGAGGCGACGCGGAGAGAGGGGATCGGGCATGGGTTCTAAGGCGTTTTGCTCGTGGGACCGGGTGGGCATCGTGATGGTGCTGGCGGCGTTCGGTTGCGGTCACGACGGTGACGAAGGCGCCGCGGGCGGGGGCGCTCCGGTGTCGGGGGACGGGGGCGGAGGCGCCTTCGACACGGGGGGTGGCCCCGCGGGCGGCTCGGGGGGCTCCCAGCCGGGCGAGGGCGGGGAGGCGGCGGGCGGGACCGGCGGCGCGCCAGGGGGACGAGCGCCCGTGGGTGGCGCTGCCGGAGCGGAGCCCGAGACGGGCGGGATACCCGCTGGTGGTTCGGGGGGGGCGGCCACGGGGGGCTCCGGTGCAGAAGGAGCCGAGGCCGGCGCGCCTCCGTCGGGCGGGACCGGTGGCGCGCAGGCGGGAGCCGGCGGGTCACCGACCGGCGGAGCCGGCGGGTCATCGCCCACGACCGGCGGAGGACTCACGGGTGGGTCTGGCGGGGAGGGGGGAGCCGCCGGAGCCGGCACCGGGGGAGCGAGCTTTCCCGGCGATCTCTGCGCCGGCCTCGTGCAGGACCGGGACGCGCACCCCATGACGTCGCTGCCGAAGCCCGACGTCGGCGAGGCGGTCACGGACTACGAGTTCGGCACGGTGATCCGTCGCGTCACGGCGGTGGATGCCGGGACCTCGGGGAACGATCCGGTGATCAAGCCGATGTACTCGACCGTCTCGGCCTTCAACGCGGACGAGTCACTGCTTCTGCTCTACGACGTGGCCGCAGGCCAGCACGAGCTGTACGACGGCCGGAGCTACGAGTACCTCGGCGCCCTCGATCTCCAGCCGCCCGATCTCGAGCAGGTCTACTGGCACACGTCGGATCCCGACGTCCTGCTCCTGGTGGAGGATCGCGACTTCGTCCGCTACCACGTGGGAGAGGCCCGCAAGGAGCGCCTCACGACCTTCGACTTCTGCGTGGACTCCGTGACGGCCGGCAGCGATCCGATGTTCACGTCGTTCGACTCCGCGCGGATCGGGCTGGGCTGTGGCGACCAGCAGTTCCTCTACGACATCGAGGCGAACGAGGTCCTCGCCCGCGTCACCTCGGACGCGAACCCGGCCCAGGTGGCCCCGAGCGGGGAGTTCGCGTACCTCAGCGACAGCGGTGAGGTGACGGACACGGGCCTTAACGTCCTTCGCACGCTCGATCTCGTGGAGCCCTGGGGCCACGCATCCATGGGCCTCCTGCCGAACGGCGACGACACCTGGAACGGGGCGGTCTACGACCCGGGACCCGATGGGAACGAGGACATCGGGATCCTCGTCACCTGGAACCTCGCCGAGGCAACCTCGCGGGTCATCATCGGCCCGGACACGGGTTTCCCCTACCCGCCGAGCGGGCACGTCTCCGCCCTGGCCTACCGACAGCCGGGTTGGGTCGTCGTGTCGACCTACGGGGACACGGCGGGCAGCGGCCTGCTGGACCTGGAGCTCTTGGTCGCCGACACGGTGAGCGGCACGGTCTGCCGCGTGGGGAGGCATCGGAGCTGGGGCAAGGACAACTCCGAGCTCGACGAGCCTTACTGGGCCGAGGCCCACGCCGTGCCGAGCCCGAGCGGGACCCGCATCGTCTTCGGCAGCGACTGGGGCAACGGCGCCACGGTCGACACCTACGTTCTCGAGCTCCCAAGCTTCGCGCCCTGAGCGGCTCGGTCGGGGCCAGCAGCGTCGAACCTCCTGGGCCGCGCGGCCGCGGCGGTGATATCTTGCCCGCCATGGCCAGCACGGTGATGGATAGGAGCGGCGCGGCTCCGGGGCGCGAGCCGCGGTCGACGCCGCGGGTTCCCCAGATCGTCAGCGTGCTCGCCGCGGTCACTTGGCTCTTCGCCGTCGACTGTGGCGAGGGATCGGAGGCACCGCTCGGCCCCGCGAGCGGCGGCGAGGGCGGCGAGGGCGGCGAGGGCGGCGAGGGCGGCGAGGGCGCCGGCACGACGCCCGGTGGTGCCGGCCCCGGCGGGAGCGCGGGGGAGGGCCCCGCCTGCGCCTGGGACGCCGCGGGCTCGGGGGCGGACGGCGGCGGGGCGACGACCGAGGCGGTGCGCGTGCCCTGGGACTGGATGGGCGTGATCGGCACCGGCCAGAGCCTGGCCGTGGGGCAGTCCGGCAACCCCGCGCGGACGACGACGCAGCCGTACAATAACCTGCAGCTCTCGACCGACTCGCTCACGTGGCCGATCGATCCGGGCGACGCGGCCCTCGCCATGGTGCCGCTCACGGAGCCGATCGGCAGGCCGTCGACCGCCTACCCGAGCTCCTGGCCCGAGAACATCGCCGGGGAGACCATTCACTCGGCCATGGCCAACCAGATCACCTCCCTGGTGAGGGCCGCGGCGGATCGCGACTACGTCGGCGTCCACGGACAGTTCGGCGAGAACGGCCAGTGCATCTCGCGGCTCCGCAAGGACGCCACCGCGGACGAGGTGACCGGGCGCGCCTTCGCCGCGTCGCTCGTCGCCACCGAGGCGACGGCCCGCCTGGCCGCGGCCGAGGACAAGACCTTCGGGGTCGCCGCGGTGACCGTGGTCCACGGCGAGTGCGACGCCGGCAACGGCGGTTACGAGGACGAGCTGGTGGAGCTCCGCGCGGACTACGACGCCGACGTGAAGGCGATCACGGGACAGACCGAGGACGTCCTGATGCTGGTGTCGCAGCAGAACTCGACCAACGACCGTTCGGCGTCGACGCTCGCTCAGTGGTGGATCGGCGTCGAACACCCGGATCGCTTCGCCTGCGTGGGGCCGACCTACCAGTACCGCGCCGCGCTCGACGGCACGCACCTGCACGCCCCCGGCTACCAGCAGCTCGGTGAGAAGTTCGGGCAGGTGTACTTCGAGCGGGTGGTGCTCGGGCGCGCGTGGCAGCCGCTCCAGCCGATCGCCATCGAGCGGGGCGGGCGCGTCATCCGCGTGCGCTTCCACGTCCCCGTGCCGCCGCTGGTCTGGGACGAGGTGCTCCAGGCCCCGCACCAGAGCCGGGAGGCGTGGGCCGCCGGCAAGGGGTTCGAGGTCCGCGCCGGCTCCGCGGACGTCACCATCGAGTCGGTCGCGATCCGCTGCGATACGGTGGAAATCACGGTGGCAGACGACCTGCCCGACGCTGGCGCGCGGGTTTCCTACGCGCTTTTCGCCGAGCCCGAGAACCGCTCGGAGCCGGTCCCCGGCCTGCCCCGCTGGGGCCTGCTGCGCGACTCGGATCCCTTCGTCGGCAGCACCACTGCCGAGGCGCAGCCGAACTACGCGCTCGCCTTCGAACTCGACCTGCCCTGACGTCGTAGGACTTCGACTCTATGAGCGTTCGCTTTCCCTCGACTTCCGCCTCCCCCCACGACTCTCCCCGGCAGGAGCCCGGATCGGGTCAGGAACTGACGCCCATGCGACGACGAATCATCGGCTACGCAGCGTTGGCGTTGCTCGCGGCGTGCGTCGCCCAGCCGAAGGACCCCGCGGTGCCGGCGGGAGCGCTCGCCGCGGCCCCGTCCGGCGCGCCCCCGTCCGTCGCGCCCCCGCCTCGGGGGGTGTCGGAGCCCGCTCCGTCCGCGGACGCCGTGCCCGATGCGAGCGCCGAGGCCGCGCCGCCCGGCGGCGCCGCCGGTTGCCAGTCGGATGCCGACTGCTTCCTCGGCTGGCAGTACACGTGCGAGGAGATCTACCACTGCCTTAGCTATCGGTGCGGCCACGGAACGCCCGTCGCGCTGCCCGTCGGGGCAGCGGTGCCGGAGCCGCGTTGCGACCCCAAGCGGCAGTTGCCCTGCCGCCCCAGCCCCTGCGCCCTTCCGGAGGTCGAGCCGAGGGCCACCTGTCGGAGCCAACGCTGCGTCTTCGAGGGGACCTGGCCGCCCGACGTCGGGTACTGAGGAGCGACCGGTGAGCCCCCGGCCTCGAGCGCATCGCCTGGTATCGCGGCAACAGCGGGGGCCCCCCCACCCGGTGGCGCAGACCGCGTCCGCTCTGCTCACGGGCCGATCGGGGGCCGAAGGCACACACAACCGGTTCTGCTCGCTCGGCGCCGTCGAGCGCGCGCGAGCAGCATGGCTGCGAAGGCAGTCAGCCCCCACGCGGGGACGGGGCTCCGCGCACCGAGCCGGCAGGAGCACCCGCCGTCCTCGTCCCCCGCCCGGGTCCCGGGTTCGGCCCCAGGCGAGCCGCCGCCGCTCGCGGTGCCGCCGGCAGTGGTCGTGCCGCCCAGCACCGTGCCACCACCAACCCCGCTCGGGCCGGCTCCGCCAGTGGCGCCGACACCGGGCGCGGTGCCGCCGGTTCCGGCCGGCGCGCTGCCACCCGTGAGCAGGCCCCCGGTGGCGGAGGTCCCTCCAGCGGCGGAGGTGCCACCCGCGGGCACCCCCCCAGTGGCGGAGGTCCCTCCAGTGGCGGAGGTGCCACCCGTAAGCAATCCACCGGTGGCGGAGGCCCCTCCCGTGGCCGACGTCCCCCCGGTGGGCGTTCCACCGGAGGCGGAGGTTCCTCCCGTGGGCATGCCTCCCGCTTCGGGGGTCCCGGCCATGTTGGTCATTCCAGCCGTACCGCCTGCCCCACCGGCGCCACCCGTCCCTCCCGTCCCACCAGCATCCGGTGGGGTCACCGTGAACAGCAGCGCCCCCTCGTAGGGCACGCTCGCGGAGATCTCGCTCGTGGCTCCGGTGAGCTCCTGCTTGCGCCAGAGGTCCCGCACGACGACCTCGGGCTCGACCACGCCCAGGTCCGAGAAGCTGACCGAGATCGTGGCGTCCTGTCCTCCACGGTTGAAGAAGGCGACGGCCTTGCCGCCACCGGAGAGGTCCCGGGCCCACACCTCCGTGCTGCCGTTCTGCGAGAGGCGTCTCCCGCGACGACCCAGGGCATCCTGATTGACCGCCAGCACCTCGTCATTGGTCAAGAGCGCGATGGTCCAGTCGTCGCCAGGGAGCCGATTGGGGATGCCCCCGAACATCAGGGGTGACGGCATGATGGACCACAGCGTCATGACGGTCACCTGCTGGTTGCGGGTGAACTGGGTGACGCGGTGCCCCATGTCACCGAGCGGCAGCATGTCCGCGTCCGGCCAGTGTCCCGGCGTGATGCCGTCGGTCTCCGCCCACGCGTGAGCGGCCTCGAATTCGTCATCCATCGAGCTAAGCCCGTTGGTGTCCCAGAAGTCGTTGACCGTGCGCCACATGTTGGCGTTGGCGTTGAGGACTTGCACGGCGCTCGTCGGGTGTGGCCCCGGCGAGAGGCTGAGCACGATGGAGCGGTCGGTGCTGTAGAGGGCATCGTGGACGGCCTCGACCTCCGCGTCGTGAACGTAGTTGCCGCCGTAGGGGTTCATCATGTCGTCGACCTTGACGAAGTCGACGCCCCAGTCAGCGTACTGCTGGTAGATCGAGGCGTACCACGCCTGGCCGGCCTCCGTGTCGCCCCGGACGCCCCACATGTGGTCGTCCCAGGGGCAGGCGTCGTCGCCGCTGGCCGCGTCCCGCGCGCTGTAGCTCGAGTCGAGGATGGGCGTGTCCTGGGCGAAGGCGTTCCGGGGGATCCCGCGCATCAGGTGGATGCCGAAGTTCATTCCGAGGTCATGGACGTAGTCCGCGATGGGCGCGAAGCCGCGCGGCCCGTTCGCGTTCGGGAACTTCTCGTCGTCGGGCAGAAAGCGCCCAAACTCGTCGATCGTGTTGTCATCGTGGTACCAGAGGTAGTCGATGACGACGGTGTTCCACCCGAACGGCTGGAGGATGTCGCGCATCGCCTCGGCCGCCTGCCGCACCTGGGACTCCGTGACGTCGCCGTAGTACGAATCGTAGCTGTTCCAGCCCATGGGCGGGGTCAGCGCGAGGGTGTCGCCCGCGAGCAGCGTCAAGGTGGCCGTCGCGCTACCCGAGCCGTTGGTGACGGTGACGTCGATGGCATAGGAGCCGGCCTCTGGCGTCGTCCCGGTGATGGTCCCCGAGGCGGGGTCGATCGAGAATCCGCTCGGCAACGTGGCGGCGTAGGTCAGCGGGGGCTCCCCGGTGGCCGCGACGGTGTAGTGAAACGGGGTCCCCGGTCTCCAGCCGACGATCCTCGGGCCATTGATGCGCGGTTCTGGCGGCGGCGGCGCCATCGAGATGGTGATCTCCGTCTGCTGCGCGTGCGCCGGGATGGTGCTCGCGGCCATTGCGATCGCCGAAGCGGCTGCGACGTGCCAGGCGCTCAGCGGTCGCAGCCGGGACCGGCGACCGCCGTGCGAGCCGAATGGAGCGGTCCCGGAGGAGATCTCGCTGTCGAAGTCGCGGAGCGTCATGCGTTTCGTCCTTGCTGGCGGAGCCGGGGGGCTCCTCGACTTCAATTGATCCCGGCGGCGCTCGCGGCCCGGCAGAGGAAATTGTTCGCTCCCGTGGTCCGAAGAGTTCGTCCTGGGGGGGAGCGAATCGACCTCCCCAGGGTGCCAGGGGCGGCCAAAGCGCCATAAGTACGGGCCTTTGACGGGGCGGGGGGGGGCGGGGCGGGGGGACGGGTGTTGCGCAAGCCCTTCGCATGCAAACCATCTTGCCGACCCTCTGACCCCCTACGACTGGGGCTGGCCCGGGGCGTCACCGCCGTCAAAGTCGACAACATCCACGCGGCCGCCCTGGCCAGGGGCCCGCGAAAGACGGAGCGCTGGCGCGAAGGCCCTCCGGCACCGGGGGAGAGATTCCGCCCCTGCTGCGTCGGCGAAATCTGCGATAAGCGAGGGTGGGCTGGCCCCCGGGGTGGTCTGGCTGGGCAATAATCCAGCCCGTCTGGAACTGCGAGGGTTTCTCCCCGGAAAGCCCGAGGAAGGACACCTGAGATGCACCCGTCGAGCACCGCCGCACGTCGCGGCTTCCGCGCGATCTCATTGGCTCCGGCGCTGCTCGTCCTGCTGGTGAGCGGTCACTCCCTGGCCCAGCAGATCGGCGACTACGCCTCGCACGCCTCCGCCGGCAGGAGCGTGGTGATCACCGGAGCCTCCGGTGAGCGGATCCGCATCACGCCCTACGGCGAGCACATCACGCGGGTCCAGGCCGTGCGCAGCGGCGAGGACTTCTACGCCGACGACCGGTACGAGATGGTCGAGAGCCACGACTGGGACGGCACGCTGGCCGTGGTTGACGGCGGCTCGTCGCTCGAGGTGTCCACGGCCGCGGCCGACGGCGTCCTGATCTCGGTGGCCAAGCAGCCGATCCGGCTCTCCTTCGCCCTCGGTGGCCAGGGGACGCCCCTGCTCGCCGAACAGGGCGGGGTTTCCTGGAGCGGCAACACGATCACGGAATCCTTCGCCCCCGCCGCGGACGAGCACTTCGCGGGGCTCGGGCACGAGGCGTACGGGCGTATCGATCGGCTGGACCGGCGGGGCACGTCCCTGACGGTGAGCCATGGCAGCGAGGGCGCCTGCGTGGTGCCGTTCTACCTGTCGTCTCGCGGGTACGGGGTCTTTCTCAACACGACGTTCACGCACACCGTCAACCTGGGCCAGAACGGCACCTACTCCCTCGGCATCAACGGGGAAGGGTACGGCGGGCAGATGGATTTCTTCTTCATCGCCGGGCCGGACGTCGCGCAGGTGGTGGACCGCTACACCCAGCTCACCGGGCGCCCGCGCCTGCCGCAGCGGTCGCTCTTTGGTCTGCTCCTCTCGGACAAGTCCGATCCCAACAACAACGGGGAGAACTGGTGGAAGACCACCATTACCAACCACCGGAACGCCGGGTTCGCCTTCGATCACCAGGTCAACGACAACGCCTGGAGAGCCTCGAACGAGGCGACCTCCGGACAGATGAACTCCTGGTTCGAGTTCCGGGACGATCGGTACCCGGACCCGGCGGCGTACAAGCAATGGGCCGACGAGAACGGCGTCACGGTGACGCTCGATCTCAACCGCCCGGGGATCCCGCTGAACCCGAGCTGGAACAACTCGTACAGCATCCCCGGGACCACGGACTGTCCCGACTTCACCAACCCCGCCGCGGTTGATTGGATCTGGAGCCTCTTCTTCGACCAGGCGCTGGATCCCGCGCTCGGCTACCCGGGAGACGCGATCTGGCTCGACGAGTTCGACTACCCCGACCACGCCCACTCGACCACGCTCCACAGCGGGAAGCGATGGGCGGAAGAGTCGATCAACTACCACCTGAACTTGCTCAAGGCCTGCGTCCAGGAGGGTTGGGACCCCGCCATCGGTGAGGCGAAGCGGCCGTACTTCTGGAGCCGCGGCATCACCGCCGGCGCGCAGCGCTGGGGCCACCACTGGACCGGCGACCTCGACGGCAACTGGAGCGACATGGCCGACCAGGTCAAGGCGATGCAGTCTGCCGGGATCTCTGGGTTCCCGTACTTCAACCACGACGCCGGCGCGCACTTCACTCCGACCGTGAACGAGGACAACCTCTACCGGCAGTGGGACATGGGTTTCGGCAGCTTCACGCCGATCTGGAAGCCCCATGGGCCGGGGCACCAGCGCTGGCCGCTGCAGCGCAACGCGACCTGTCAGGACACCGCGCGGACGTACATCACCCACCGCTACCAGATGCTCCCGTACATCTACTCGTACGCGCACCTGGCGCAGCAGACCGGCATGCCCATGGCGCGACCGATGTTCTTCGAGCACCAGACCGACGCGACGGCGTGGGACCGCGACATGCAGTACTTCTGGGGCCGTGAACTGCTGGTGGCGCCGAACTGCTCCGACGGAAACAACACCGTGAGCGTGTGGCTGCCGAGCGGCGACTGGTACTACTTCTGGGACGACACCCGGTACGCCGGAGACGTGACGGAGAACGTCTCCGCGCCGACCGGGGTCGTGCCGGTCTTCGTCCGGTCGGGGGCGATCTTTCCCACGGCGCCCTACGCCACCTCCACCTTCTTCATCCCCCAGGACGAGCTGTTGATCCACGCCTACACGGGCGCGGACGGCTCGTTCGTCCTCTACGAGGACGACGGTGTGACGGAGCGGTTCCGGACGCGAGGCGAGCTGCGGACGACGGAGCTTGGCTTCACCGACCAGGATCTGGTCGTGCGGATCGGCGCGGCGGAGGGAACGTACAGTGGGGCGCCGTCCAGTCGATCCTACGAGGTCATCTACCATGGTCTCTCGGGTTCCCAGGACCTGTACGTCAACGGCACGGCCATCGCCTCGTTCCCCAGCGAATCCGGCGTTCCGGCTGGCGAGGACGGGTCGGTGTGGGACTCGGAGAACGGGTTGCTCAGCGTGTACGTCGCGTCGCGACCCGTTGATGCGACGGTCGTGATCTCGACCTCCGCCACCGCGACCGGAACCGGAGGATCGGGGGGCACCGGCGGCGCCGGTGGGGCGGCAGGGACCGGCGGCGTGGCAGACTCGGGTGGCACCGCGGGGACGGGCGGCACCGCGGGGACGGGTGGCACGGCGACTTCGGGTGGCGCGGGAGGCACGGGCGGCAGCGGGGCGATCACCGGGGGCGATGCCGGGACGCCGGGCGGCGGGGGGAGCCCCACCGGCGGCATCACGAGCTCCGGAGGAGACCTGACGACGGGGGGAGCAACGGTCACCGGCGGGGTTTCTGCCACGGGCGGCACGCTCACCACCGGCGGCGCGAGCGAGCCGGGCACGGGCGGCGTGGGGACGACCTGTGTTCCAGGGCTCACGCTCTGCGGCGCGCTGTGCGTCGACCTCGCCGCAGATCCCGCCAACTGCGGACAGTGCGGGGCGATCTGCGTCGCCCCGCAGGTCTGCTCTGCTGCCGCCTGCACCGCGAGCTGCCCCGCCGGGCAGACTCAGTGTGGGCAAGCCTGCATCGATCTCGATAGCAACATCCTCCACTGCGGTACGTGCGGGAACAGCTGCCAGGCCGGGCAGGCCTGTACGGCAGGGCATTGCACCGGTACGCCCACCGGCGGCGACGTCTCGCTGCCAGCGGGAGCCGACGGCAGCGGAGCCGACGACTCAGGTTGCGGGTGCGCGGTGCCCGCGGCGCGGCCATCGCTCGGGGGCGTGATGTCCGCGCTCCTCGGGCTGGCGCTGCTGGGGCGTCGTCGTCGCCGCGAGGCGCGTGCCGGGCGCGCACCTCGGGCTGGCCGGGACGGAACCTCGCCCCCGCGGCCCGAGCCTCGGCACCACTGAAGCGCGCGGGTCGCGCAAGGTGGCTCGCGGGGCCGGGCAGCAGGGTCAGAGCGGTTGGATCCTCCGGACCCATCTCCGGTGAGCCGCCGGAAGGGTCGCGCGGTACCGGCGAAATGGGGGGGACAGATTTGTCCCTCCTGGATTGCGTTGCCGGGCTGCATGGTGGCCTGGCCGGTCGCGTTCGCGCGTTCGAAGGCTCGGTTCCTCGAGCGTTCCTCGCTACCAGGGACGCAAGGGGGTTGGGGGGTGCGCCGCGTGGCTCGAACTGCGCCGCGACTGCATGAGTATGCCGCCGCGGCAATCCACGCTTTCTTGGACCGGTTTCGTGCAATCCGGGCGTCTGCGAAGCCGGAACCAGGGCCAACCACCCGTGTCGTGGAGTCGGAACGATGAGAACGGATCATTCGGCAATGAGGAAGCTATTCGCTGGGATCCTGGGCATCGCCGTCGGGGGCTTCGGCTGTTCTGATAGCGGCACGGGCGGGGAGGACGAAACCGGCGGGGCGGAAGCCACCGGTGGGGTGTCCTCGGACGGGACCGGTGGCTCCGGATTGCCGGCCACGGGTGGGACGCCCAGCGCCGGTGGGCAATCCGCGACGGGCGGATTGAGCGGCGGGGGTGGCACCCCAGCCACCGGGGGCACGCCGAACACCGGTGGGGCCCCCGAAACGGGAGGGACGGGCGGCACCGCGACGGGCGGCATCATGAGTGGCGGCACTGCCACGGGCGGCATCATGACCGGCGGGGCCCCCACCGGCGGCATGACGACCGGCGGCACCACGACCGGGGGCGCCGCCACCGGTGGCAACCCCACCGGTGGCGCGGAGACGGGCGGCGCCGAGACAGGCGGCGCCGAGACGGGTGGCGCCGAGACGGGTGGCGCCGAGACGGGTGGCGCCGAGACGGGTGGCGCCGAAACCGGCGGCGCCGAGACGGGCGGAGGCGAGACGGGCGGCGCCGAGACGGGAGGAAGCGCGGGGACCGGTGGGGAGTTCACGGGCACCTGCACCGCGTCCGAGGGCGCGGGCAGGACCGTGTCCGGCAGCGGTCCGCACGAGGTGGTCATCGAGACGAATGCCGACCCCGGGATCAAGTGCGGCACTATCTATCGACCGGCGGACCTCGGGGGAGCCGAGAAGTACCCCATCCTCGTCTGGGGGGAGGGGGGCTGCTCTCAGGACGGCCTGTCGAACCAGGCGGCCATGGGCGAGATCGCGTCCTGGGGGTACTTCATCGTCGCGGACGGTACGCCGGGAAGCACCAACGCCTGCGCGGGCGGACAAGATGGAGCAGCCTTCCTCGACTACATCACCTGGGCCATCGCCGAGAACGACAAGCCCTGCAGCGCGTACTACCAGAGCCTCGAGACGACGAAGATCGCGGCTGATGGATTCTCGTGCGGTGGCCTGATGGCATCGAACGTCTCCGGCGATCCCCGCTTCGCCGCCATCGGGATCACCAGCAGCGGGCAGTTCAGTGCGAACGCAGCCCTCTACGATGCGTTCCACACGCCCTTCAAGGTCATGAACGGTGGCCCCGACGACATGGCCTACGAGAACGGTATCCGCGACTACGAGGAGATCAGTTCCCGGGGTATCCCGTCCTTGTATTTCTCCAAGACCAGCGCCGGGCACGGCGGGGATCTGGGCCAGGGTCGGGGCGACTTCAACCTGGTCAATTTGGCGTGGCTGAACTGGCAGCTGAAGGGGGACGAAGGGGCCACGGGCAAGGGCTTCCTCTACGGCTCGACCTGCGAGTTCTGCACCGACAGCGGCTGGGTGTACCAGTCGGCGAACATCGACTAGAGCACCGATCAGGTTGCCAATTGCAGCAGCGCCGCTGAAGACGCACCCCCTCGGGGCGAGGGTGCGTCTTCAGCGGCGCCTGGGGCGAGATCTGCTCCCGGTTCGGCGCTCTAGGTCGTTGATTTTTCGCAGCAATCAACCTGATTGCTGCTCTAGAGCCGCCGGCCGCTGGCGGCGGCCGGCCCCATGATGCTCACCTCCGCGGTCGCGGTGGCTTGCGCTGGCGCCGGGCGTAGAACGCCAGCGAGGACGGCGCTCGGAACCGCGGGGCGTTACCGGAGTTCCGGCGGCGGGGGCGGGGGAGGTGGCGGCGGCGCCGCGGGCGGTGTCTCGCTCAGTGGCGGCGCGTCGGTGGGGGGAGGGGGCACGGCCGGCGGAGCCGGGGGCGCGGTGGTGGCCGGCGGCGGTTCGGTCGGTGGAACGTCCGGCGGCGGCGGCGGCACCGTGATCACTTCGGGCGGCTCGATGCACGCCGAGAGGTCGAAGAACAGGAACTCGAGCGCCTTGCCCTGCGCCGTCAGCGGCGCGATGCTGCAGTTCGTCGGGAACGGCGCGGTCACGTCGCGGGTGGCCTCCCCCTCGCCAGCGGCGACGTGCAGATCCGTGAACACCACGCGCCCGCACTGGGACTCCTCGGGGACGGTGAGCGGGGTGTTGAAGGTCATGTACTGGGTCGAGCGCCGCTCCTCCTCGTCGAGCGGGTTCGCCGGGACGTAGATCCACTCCTGAGTCGGCGCGATGACGCCGGTCACCGAGTGCTGGCCCTCGAGGATCTCGAACTCCCCTCGTGGAGTCACGCCCACGTTGACCATCCAATCGGCGAGGGCAGCCGCCTTGGGGAAGCTGGTGTCGATGTACGCCGTGATCCCGCCCTGGGGCAGATCCCCGGACCTGTTGAGGTAGTTGGCCGTCCCGGCGAGCTCCGCCTGCTGGAGCCAGGAGTAGTGGTAATGGTCGAGGAAAGCCCGTCCGCCTCCGTTCACGTAGGTGAGGAAGTTCGGGAGGTAGGGGGCCTTGGGGGACGCCGCGCCGCCGCCCTCGCAGTCGTACAGCTGGATGTCGTAGCTCAACATCTTGGCGGCGTCCGCCCACAGGGTTTCCGCCGACGAGAAGGCCGCCCCGCCGTTCAGGGTGGGGGCGAAGGCGCTGGGGCCGGCGCCGAGGCCGTCCGGTCCGGACAGGTCACCGCCGTAGTAGAGGTGCACGCGCCCGGAGCCGCCGTCGGTCGTGAACTCCGAGTCGGCGATCCCGATGGTTCGGAGCAGGCACTCCAGGGAGTCCCTGACGCCGGTGGTCACCGCGATCTGGGGCATGTCCCCCTCGCTCTGCGTGCTAGGCAGCCGCGTCAGCTCGGGGTCGGAGAGGGGGTTGTCGATGCAGTCCGTGACCGTCGGGATCCTCACCTGGCGACGCCACTTGCCCACCTGGACGACCAGGGGGATGTCGGCGCCGCCGGGGACGTTCTCCAGCGTGAAATGCCCCGTCGCGTCCGTGAGGGCGGAGGTGAGCGCCTGCCCGCTGGCCATCGCCCCGCACGGCTCGCAGGTGGCGCCGGTGGTGATGGGGTCAACTGGCGCGTTGGGGACGTAGACCAGGGCGTTGAAGATGGGGTTGACCCCCGCCGGGTCGTACACGATCCCGCTCAGGGTCGTGGTGGCGCCGTCAGGACAATCGGTCCTCACCTGGCACTGGAGGTTGATGCAGCCCGTGCCCGTGCCGGGGCAGATGTTGGGCCGGTCGTCGGCGCCGCAGACCCCATCGTTTGGACAGGGGTCGTTGCAATCGAGGATCCCACCGCAGCCGTCGCCGATGGTGCCGCAGTAGACGCCCCCGTTGTCGGTCACGCAGCCCTTCGGCTCGCAGTTGGGGTCGATGCAGACGTTGGGGAAGGTGCCGCCACCGCAGGCGCCGCCATCAGGGCATTCCCCGCAGTCCAGGACGCGCCCACACCCGTCTCCGATCTGACCGCAGTACCGAGCCGCCGTCGAGTCGCAGGTGAGGGGGATGCAGGCGTTGTCGATGCAGATCCCGGCCTCGCAGTGCTGGCCGTCGCCGCAATCCCCGCAGGCGAGGCCCCGACCGCAGCCGTCACCGAAGGTCCCACAGAACCTGGTGTCGCCGCTCTGACAGGTGAACGCCTCGCAGGTCGGGCCGCCGACGCACACGTTCTCCTCACAGGCCCAGTCGTTCGCGCAGGGGCCGCAGTCCCGGATGCCGCCGCAGCCGTCGCCGATCACCCCGCAGAACTGGCCGCCGTTCGCGGTGGTGCACTCGGCCTGGGTGCAGGTGGGATCCCAGCACAGGTGGTCGACCCCGCCGCCGCAGACGCCTCCGTCGGGGCATTCCCCGCATTCCAGCGAGTGACCGCAGCCGTCCCCGATTGAGCCGCAGAACCGGCCGCTCACGGTGGTGCAGGTCAGGGGTACGCAGGCGACCGGGGCGCAGACTCCTCCCGTACAGGTCTCGCCCGCCGCGCATGCTCCGCACTCGAGGGCGTGGCCGCACCCGTCCCCCACGGTGCCACAGAACCTCGTCGTGCCCGTGTCGCAAACGATCGGCGCGCAACTGGGACCGCCCACGCACAGGTGGTCCTCGCAGATCCAGTCGCCGGGACAGGACCCGCAGTCGATGTTGTCGCCGCAGCCGTCACCGATCTCCCCGCAGTACCGACCCCCGTCGGGCGTGCAGGTGACCGTGCTCGAGCAATGGGGATCGGCGTCGTCCACCGAGGCGTCCAGCAGCACCTGGGCGCCGCCCGTGGGTGGAGGCTCTATCTCGGCGGGCCCTCCGGCGGACGCGGAGCCTCCGGACGGGGCGCCACCCGTGCTCTGCTCATCAGCCGCGGGATCGGCGCTGGACGAATCGCAGGCGAGCGTCACCGACGCGACCCACGCGCAGAGCGCGGAAGCGGCCAGCCACTGGACGTGGAGCGTTGGTTTCGGCATGGCGTACGTTCCTTCTTCTCGGGTCCGCCGCGGCCGTCCTTCCGGCCGCCGCCCGGGACCTCCGGCCGTCCCCCGCCCCCAGCCGCTGACCCAAACGGGCGCACGCTGGCGAGACGCGTTACTGCCGCAAGGTACGAACTGCCGACGCCAGGCGCTCTCGGCGAGAGCCCAGCGCTGGGTTGCCAACCCAATGCCTACGCTCGCGCCTCTAGCCCTTCTGCGCGGCCGGGACAACCCCGCAGAAGACGGCGGCACCTCGTGCGGCGGACCGGCCTACGACGTCCGGATCGGCCAGTTCTTGGCGTGCCGGTCCTCCCACCCCCGGGCCGGGGCAGCGTGATGCGCGGAACGGGGGCACGAGGGGGGTATGCGGGGAAGAGGCCGGTCTTGGGACGCCGCAGTTCATTAGTATACAAACTAATGGGAGAAGCCCTGGGCCGCCGGCCCCTGTCCGCAGCGCCACCACGGGAGCTAGCGTGCAAGGGTCGGAGGGCGAGCTCCTTGGGCGTCGTCTCGCGCAGCCCCCCCGCCACGGCAGTCCTGCTTGCCGCGCCGTTTGTGCCCGCGTTGTCGCCCCGACGGGCGTTCACTCCGCGGGCGCTACCCTGACGCTCCCGGCGTCGTCCGCTGCAGCGGCGAACGCGAGTAGTGGGCCGCTGGCGTCCCGCGGTCGGCGTCCGCGGCGTCGGGGCGTCGTCGGCGTCGCGGCGTCGTCGTCGTAGCTCTCGGGGCGGGTCGCCCGTCGCGCTCCGCGCGGAAGCGCGATCCGCTCGAGCCTCGCCGCGAGCTCGGGGTGATCCTCGGCGTAGATGCGCAGGTACGCGAGCGCTCGCTGCGCCTTGGCGAGTATCGCCTCCTGCGCGGCGGCGAGCGCCTCGCGCGCGGTCGTGAGCGCCGCCTCGGCCTCGGTCACGCGCGTGGCCGAGGCCGCCACGTCTCGTTCGGCCGCGACCAGCACGCTCGCGTCGAGCTCGGGGAACCGGAGCCCGTCGAGCTCCTCGCCGAAGAGCTCGAGGAGCTCCTGGACCGGACGGGGTAGGGGGTTCGTCATCGTCACCTCCGATGGCGGAATACTGAACACAGGAGCAGCTATTGCGCAAGGGGGGATCGGCGGCGACGGCGGCTGCCGCGGCCGGTCGGCTTGCTGCTCGAGCTCGTGGCCCGAGTCGCGAAGGACCTCGCGCTCAGGCGCTTCTCAGCAGCCGCGCGATGCTCGCATCGGACCGTCAACTCAGCCCGAGAGGACGACGAAGGTGAACGGCGACGGGGACGGCGGGCCCCCTACTCGGCGGCGACGCCGATGCGGACGGTCACCTGCCAGTGGGCAATGGCGTCGTTCTCGAGATGGCAGCGCGTCTCGACGACCTCGAGCCAGCGCAGGTTCCGGCGCCGCTGGGCGACGTTGGCGACCGCGTTCTTGACGGCGTCCTCGATGCCCGTCGTGGACGACCCAACGACCTCGATCTTCTCGTAGACGTGGTTGGACATGGCGGCACTCGACCAGAACGGGTGGTGACAGGCAACCGATATCTTGTCGGCTTCGCCTCGGTTCGCGCCAATCGACGAACCCCGGCGTGGTCTGCCCGCCCCCATCAGGGCGCCCTTATCAATTGAGTCCAAGCTCCCTACCGAGCGTGCGCCCCAGCTTGCGGCCCCCTCTCTCCGGGAGGCGCAGAACGCCCTGCCAAGCATCGACGCCGCGCTCGCCCATTCGCTCCAGGTTCGACCACCGTGAATCGACCGCGACCCGCCACCCGCGCGACCCGAGCGAGCGCCGATGCCAATCACCGGTGGCGCTGGGAATGGCGTTGCCGCGCAAGTCGACCGTGCCCCCCTCCGTGTTCCAGGCGTCAATCTCGGCGAGGACCGCGTCGACGGCTGCGGAGTCGAGTCGATTCTGTTGCGCATTCAGGACCTTGAGCTGAGTACATCCGGCGATGTCCAGGCGAGAAACCGCGTTCCTGCTGATGTCGACGGTTGCGCCGCCACGGGCCGCTTGGAGCGCACCGGTGAGGTCGACCACATCATAGGCGTTGTCGGCGACGAGGATCTGGACCTCTCGGTCGGGGTGGGTGGAGTGAATCGCCAACGTTCCGCTCTGGTTCGTATTCCATGCAAATAGCTCGGCAAGGTTAGTGAACCGGTTTCCGTCGGTGAAGAGCCCCCGATTCGTCAGCTGTGGGTTGTCACGAATGCAGAGGTGCGACAGGTTCTCGCCGGTGTCGCCGAAGGCAATGTCCGGGAAGGCATTCAGGGCTCCCCGCAGGTCGGTCAGTGCGGGGCTCTCGGAGAGATCGAGGCTCGTCAGGCTGACGTCCTCGAGGCAGGCTCGTTGCAGGCGGGGAGTGTCCTTCAGCGCTATGTGTCTCAGAAACCTGGAATGGTGGCACTCGATGACCCGCAGTCGCTGAAAGTGGCTGAAGTCGAGGGAGCGGATCTGATTTCCGGAGGAGCACCATTCCTCCAGGTGCGGCGCCACGGCCTCCAGCCCGAACACGGCAGAAACCCTTTGGTCGGCCACGTGTTCGATGGTTGGATCGCCGCCGTCCCTTCCGTCATAGCCGATGTTGATCCGGCGGACTGCGCTCCAGGGCTCGACGCGCAGGCGGTGCCGCCGCGACGCGCGGTTGGTGAAGCGCTTGGTGGGGCGGAGCGAGTCGCTCTGCGTTCCATCGGACCAGAGCCATAGGGCTCGGGCCGGCCCGCGAGCGATCAGGACGGGTGCGAAACCGCGGCCCTCGGTCACGAAGGTGATTTCCGCCGGCGCTTCGCGGTCGAGCTCGGGTGTGTCGGGTGCGGCGCCACCCCCGAGCTCGGGGAAGAGGTCGGCGAGTTGCGGAGCCGCGTTCGGGTGAAACGGGTCGCTCCCAACCTCGCCGGCTCCTGGCGCACCTCGCTCGAGGCACCCGGTCAGCGCCAGGCCCATTAGGGCCCCTTGGATGGATCGTCTAAGCCACATGGAACCCCTCGTCGCCATGGATGCCGGCGCTCCGCCGCGCAGGAATGGCTGCTCGGGAGATGCAGCGCCGAGCAATCCGAGCGCTCACAAGCACGTTTCGCGCCAGCGGGTGTCGTGTGCGAGTCTGGGCACCTGCGGCCGCGCAGCGCGCCGGCGTCGCGTCGGTCCATCGAAATGGCTCGGTTGTCGGTCAAAGTGATGGCGTTCGGGGCGGTGCCGGCGCCGTCCCTCCGTCCCGCGATCAGCGCTATTGCCGCGTCGCGCCGGTCGCAACGGCGGCGATACAGCCGGAATCCTACCGTGAGGACGGGAGCTCGAGCCGTAGGATGGTCGCCGTCCCCCAGGGCGGGTTGCACATGGACGCACCGTGGGGCTCTCTCGCGCATTAGGCCTGGGACGGCCTTGGCGTCCATGGCGACGTCGAGGTTCGCAGGGCCCGCGGGGCCCGCGCGGCCCGCCACCGATTGTTGCCGCCGTACTCGCTGGACCTCCACCCCGTGGAGCAGGCCTGGCCGAAGGCAATACGAACCCTCCGCGTCATCGGAGCCGAAACGTTCGACGCGGTGGTCGATGCCGCGGCTTGCCGTTTCTTGAACCAATTCCTGGAGCGTGAGCGGCTGCAGGGCAGAAACGGGCAGGGGCATCCCCGCGGGCGGAGGCGCGCAGTGATGAGAGCCGGACCTCGAGCGACGAACATGCTGATCGCCGGACTGCTGAGCATCGTCTCGGGAGGCTGCGGCGACACCCGTGATGGCGGCACCGATGGCGGGGACAGCACGACTCCGGGTGGCTCCGGTGGCTCCGATGCCGGTGGCGCGTTGGGCGGCACCGCGACGGGAGGGATCTCCGGCATCGGGGGTACCGCTGCCTCCGGTGGGGCGACGGGGGCCACGGGTCCGACGGGCGGTAGCGGGCCGGCGGCCTCCGGCGGTCAGGGGACGGGCGGAGCCGGCCGCACCGGCGGCACGCCTGGCACCGGCGGGCAGTTGCCCTTCGGCGGTCAGGCCGGACAGGGAACGGGCGGCACCGCTCCGATCGGTGGCACGCCCGGCATCGGCGGGCAGGTGCCTACCGGCGGTCAGGCCGGACAGGGGACGGGCGGAGGCAACGCGACGGGCGGCACTGCAGGAACCGGCGGTGGAACCGGACCAGGAGCCGGTGGATCGGATCCGACCGGAGGTACGCCCGGCACCGGAGGGCAGGTGCCCACCGGCGGTCAGGCCGGACAGGGGACGGGCGGGGCGAGCGAGACGGGAGGTGCGGGGGGGACCGGCGGTCGGGCAATTTCCTTCGGCACCTTGCTGGATCCGCAGGCAGTGATGACCGCGGCTCAGCAACTCGCAACGTCGCTTTCCGATCCGAGCGCGTCCCAGTGGCGGGCCAAGGGTGACCAACACAGGAGTTACTATTTCGCGGACACCGACCATGAAGAGCCCTACCGGATCTACGTTCCGACCGACTGGGACGGAGAGTCGGAGTTGCCCCTGGTCATGTTCCTGCATGGCGCCGGGAGCGACGAGAACTCCTATCTGGATCAGAACGGGCAACAACTGCTGGCTCTGGCCCAGGAGCACGGTTACCTCCTGGTTTCGCCCCGGGGTGCCCAGGGAGCCTACGGCAACTTCCTGCGCCTGACGGCCCCGTTCGGCGATGAGCCGGGTGCGGCCGAGCTCATGGCGCAGGTGACGCCGGAGAGCGAGCTCACCAACCAGCTCAGCGAGCAAGACGTCATCAACGTCCTGGAGCTGGTGCTCCACGAATACCCGGTGGACCGCACCGCGATGTTCCTGGCTGGGCACTCCATGGGCAGCGGCGGCACCTGGTATCTCGGCGGCAAGTACCCGGAGTACTGGCGTGGGTTGGCGCCCATGTCCGGACCGTTCGTGCAAGTCTCGGGGTACCCGTGGGAGAGCGTCCGCCCCCTGGCTCTGTTCGTGACGGAAGGGACGCAAGCCCCTTCGCTGGAGGCGAGCAGGCTGCTCCGGGACTGGCTCGCCGACGGCGGCTTCGACGCGGAGTACGAGGAGGTCGACGCCGACCACGGGGGCATGATCCCCCTCGTGCTGCCCGACGTCTTCGACCACTTCGACCGCTCGCGGTAGCGCCGCCGTCGGGCTTGGCCGCGCGCTATCCGTGGACGGCCTCGCCGAGGGCGCGCAGGTGCGCTTGCTCCACCGCGGAGAGCGGCCCGCGCTCGAGCGCCTCGAGGTTCTCGCGGAGCTGCTGGGTGCTCTTGGGCGCCGTAAGCACGACGTCGACGTGGGGGCTCGTGAGGCAGAAGCGGTAGCAGTCGCCGGCCGTCGCGGCGGGGCCGTCGAAGCCGCGTGGGCGCTTGAGGAGCTTGCCCCAGGCGGTCGCCGTGTAGGCGGTGATCACCGGCCGTCGCGCGGCGAGGTGCGGGAAGACGTCGATTTCCGCTCCGGGGTGCGCGGCGTTGTAGCGGAGCATGAAGAAGTCGAGCGGCCCCTCCGCCGCGAGGCGCGCCGCCCGCTTGCGATCGTGGATTGCCGTGCCGATCGCCCTGACCTTGCCCTCCTCGCGGAGCTTGACGAGCTCGTCGATCACCCTTGGCGCGAGCGACGACATCACCCCGGCCCAGAAGAGCTGGAGAATGTCGACGTAGTCGCTCCGGCTCTCTCGCAGCGCCCACTCGGCGGCGCGCCGCACCGAGCCGCCGAAGTGCCCCAGCATCGGCCCGGTGGCGAGCACGTAGCGGTCGCGGTCGCGCGCCACCACGTCCCGGACGACGGTCTTGAGGAAGGGCTTGGCCGGGCTCCAGAAGAGGTAGTTCGCGCCGCGCTCCAGCGCCTCCCGCACCCCCGCCTCGTCGAGGCCGTAGGAGGCCGAGATGCCGAGGCGGTGGACTCGCTTGCCGAGCAGGTCACGGTGGAGAAAATCGTCGGTCATCGGGCGTCCAGGGGCTCCGGTGAGGGTAGCCGGAACGATGGCCACGTCGAGGCCTTCGGCGCTCCGGGGAGCCCGAGCAGGCCCGCGTCAGCTCCCACGTGCACGTCCGCGGCCGGAGCCGGCTCGTGCCACGCGACGCGGCGTCGCGCCTCGCCGTCAGGTCCGCGATCCCGCCGGCGAGGTTCGATCCGCTCATCGGTCGCGCCGCGGGGTGGGGTGAGCGCCTCGTCCGGGAAGGCGACGCCCTTATGGACGACGGCATACTCGCAGAGCGTCCCCGCGAGCAGGGAGCTGGCCGAGAACGCGTCCGCCGTGCTGCCGACGTTGCGGCAGCCCGTGATCTCCTCCAGTGCCCTCGCGATCTCCTCGGCGGTGCCCGTTTCGAAGAACGCGGTCAGCCCGTCGCACCAGCTCTGGGCGCGCGAGGTCACGCAGCCGAAGCGTCTCGCCTTCGCCGCGGCATCGGAGTCCAGGTCGTCGATGGTGTAGGCGAGCAAGGCAGCGTCTTCGATCACGCAGGCCGCGGCGCCGGCCGCCCCCGCGGTCCCGCCGGACGGGGGGAAGACGGGTGATAATCTGCATGCTCGCCTCGCGCGCCGCGCGCTCCGCTCGATGCCGTGAGGAAGATACCCAATCACGTCGCACGAGCCACCGGCGAGCGGGCGCGGCTCTGAGCCGGCGGAGTTCGAGTCCCGATTGGCCCCCGAACGCGGCTCGACGGTCGACCAGTCCCGGACGGCAGCACGCCCGTGGCGCGGGGGCGCCGACCGCGCCCGGCTCGACGATCAGCCCTGGCGGTCGTCGAAGCGGGCAGCGATCGCGCGATGATGGCGGCGCATGGCGGCGCGGAAGAGCACCTGCGCGAGCAGGAGCGACAGTGGCCAGTAGAGCGGCGAGCGCAGGGTGAAGGCGAAGACTCGCTCGAGGTGGCTCCCGCCGCCGCTCGGGTGCAACTCCCATCGCTCTTCGATTTCGCGCACGAGCCAACCGAACGGACCAGAGAGCTCGACGATGCGGACCGTGAAGCGCCGCGGCCGCTCGCACTCCACGATCCGCTCCCGGTGGGTCGAACCGTCCGTGTTGGTGACGCGGGACTCCGACCCGACCAGCGTGTACGTGCCGTGATCGAATACCACGCGCTCGAGGCCTGGAATCGGGCCGAAGCCGGGGAAACACAGGAACCCGGCCTCACTCGCCAGGAAGCCAAACAACGTCTCCGCCGCTGCCGCGACGTCAACGGACTCGCGCACCTCGACCCGCATGGCGCGGGAGGGTACCACCCGCGAGCCACGCCTTCCTCGCCGCATCGAGCGCTCGCTCCGCGGCCCGGGGGAGGGGATGGAGGCCACGGCCACTTCCGCCAAAATTGCGGCAGCCCAGCCCGACCGTGACTCACGGTTGTCTGCTGTGTCAGGCTGGCGCCGGCCTGAGGGAGGATCAAATGTTCTCGGTGGCGAGCAATTTTGATGATGGGCTTCCCGAGCGACTGGCCGGCATGGAGGTGGAGGAGCTGTTCGGCTCGTGCGACGACGCCCCGGTCGGACACGGGCGGCCGCACGCCATGATCCCGCCCACCTCGTGGCGCACCCTCGAACGGCACGTGGCCCGCTGCCGGATGGCGGGGATGGGATTCAACCTGCTGCTCAACCCGCTGTGCTTGTCGGGATGCGAGGAAGATGTCGGCCTCGAGCGCCGGCTGCGCCGGGCAATGAGGCGTGCGATGGGCATGGGCGTGACCGCGGTGACGGTGGCGCATCCGTGGCTGGTTTCGCTGGCGCGCGAGACGTCGCTGCGGGTGCGGGTGGGGGTGTTCGTCGGGGTCGCCACCGTGGAGCAGGCCCAATACTGGGAGACGCTGGGCGCGCACATCATCGCGCTCGATACCCACGTACTGTGTCGCGATCTGAGCGCCATCAAGCGCATCGCCGCGGCCACGCGCGCTGGGCTGGAGGTTCCGGTCAACATCGGCTGTATCCTGCGCTGCCCGCTGGCGCGCACCCACGTCGCCCGGCTCTCGCACTCGTCCCGTCCCGGGACCCAACCCATGGATCCCTGCGTGCGCTGGTGCATGGAGGAGAAGCGGCGCGATCCGGTCAACCTGATCCGCTCTGACTTCATCCGGCCCGAGGATCTGGATCGCTACCGCGCGCTGGGCGTGCAGAGCTTCAAGATCGTGGACCGCGCCTGCTCCACCGAGGCGCTGGTCGAACGCGTGCGCGCCTACCACAGCCGACGCTGGGAGGGCGACATCCTGCAACTCATCGGGCCGCGCGGCTCGCCGCCGCGACGGCGCCGGTTGCCGGCGGTGGATGCGCTGGGTCACCTGGGCGTGCGGCGGGCCGTCGCGTTGCTGCGGGAGGCGCGCCAGTTCATGAAGCTGGAACAGCCGTGGTCGATCGACAACCGCGCTCTGGACGACGTGATCCTGCCCGGTGGTTGCCGCGCCACCGGTTGCGACGAGTGCGGCCATTGCGCCCGCGTCGCCGAGCGCGCGGTGCGACCGCGAGCAGAGCCGGTGCACGGGCCCTGACGAAGTGGGGACATGTCGACCAACTCGGCGGGACAGTCAGGGGGCAGCACGATTCTGGGCGCGGCAACGGCCGTGCCCGAGCACTGCCTGGACCAGGAGCGCGTGAAGCGGTCGCTGCTCCCCGTGTTGCAGGTGGCGCTCGGTCAGCTCGGCGCGGTGATGGCTCTGTTCGACAACGCCCTGGTGAAGCAGCGTTTCAGCGTGCTGCCGCTGGAGCAACTGAGCGCACCGCGCTCGCTGTCCGAGACGATGTTGCTGTATCGCGACCACGCGGTTCGCCTGGGCCGCAAGGTGGCCGCACGCTGCCTGGCGGAGGCGGGCGTGTCCGCGCGAGCCGTGGACCTCGTCATCACGGCTTCCTGCACCGGCTTCATGATCCCGTCGCTCGATGCCCATCTGGCCAATGACCTGGGCTTCCGCCCTGACGTGCGCCGGCTGCCCATCACCGAGCTGGGTTGCGTGGCGGGCGCAGCGGCCCTGGCGCGGGCCCACGACTTTCTGCGCGGACATCCCGGGGCGCACGTGCTGGTCGTCGCGGTAGAGTTGCCCACCCTCAGCTTCCAGCGCGACGACGCCAGCACCGCGCAACTGGTGTCGTCCGCGCTGTTCGGCGACGGCGCAGCGGCGGTGCTGCTGACCGGATGTCAGACCACCGGCGAGGTTGCCCTGCTCGACGCCGAGGCCCATTTTCACCCAGGCAGCCTGGACGTGCTGGGCTTCGACCTGCGGGACGACGGTCTGCACGTCGTTCTGGCCAAGGAACTGCCAGACATCCTGCGCGCCACCGTCGGTCCGGTCGTTGATCGCCTGCTCGACCGTGCCGGGATCGGGCGCGCGGATCTGGAATGCTGTCTGCTTCATCCGGGCGGCCGCCGCATCCTGGTGGCGCTCGAGGAGGCACTGGCGCTGGACCGCGCACGAACCCAGCCCTCGTGGGACGTGCTGCGCCAGTATGGAAACCTGTCGAGCGCGGCGGTCCTCTTCGTGCTGGAGCGCTGGCTGAAGGAGCACCGGCCGCGTCCCGGCGCCTACGGCCTGCTGGGCGCTTTCGGGCCCGGACTGACGACCGAACTGTGTCTGCTGCGATGGAACTGACCCACTCGCTTTCCCTGTACACGGCACTGCTGCTGCTGGTCGGAGTGATTCGCCTGGCGGAAATGCGGCTGTCGCGACGCAACCGCCGCGCCATGCGCGCCAGTGGAGCGGTCCCCGTGCGCGAGCCGCACTTCGGCGCCATGGTGCTGCTGCATATTTCGATCCTGCTCGGCGCCGGCGTCGAGGCGTGGCTGACCCGGCGCGCGCCGGTCCCGGTGCTGGCCTGGTCCATGCTGGCGCTGGTGGCGGCGTCCAATGCGTTGCGCTGGTGGGTGATCGCCACGCTCGGCCCGCACTGGAACGTCGCCATCATGGATTCCATCGCCGAGCGGCCGAGCGGTGCTGGGACGCTGAAGATCGTCTCGCATGGCCCTTTCCGCTGGATTCGCCACCCCAACTACGTCGCGGTCTTCCTGGAGCTGCTCGCGTTGCCGCTGGTGCACACCGCCTGGCTGACCGCGACGCTCGGCTCGGCTGCTCACGTCTGGGTCCTGCGCCACCGTGTGCGTGCCGAGGAGGCGGTGCTGCTCGGCCGTCCCACCTACCAGGCCGCGATGGCGGACAAGCCGCGCTTCATTCCCCTGCCTCTGACGTCGGCGGTCCGGGCTGCGCTCGACTTCGTTCGGCTCGGGCGCCCGCTGTTTCTGGTGGGCGGCTTCGTCTTCTACGGCCTGGGCGCGGCCGTGGCGCTGGCGCATGGCCAGAGGGTCAACGCCTCTGCCTACCTCCTCGGTCAGGCCGTCATCACGGCTTTCCAGCTGATGACCCAGTACGCGAACGACTACTTCGACTACGAGGCGGATCGTGCCAACTTGACCCCCACGCGCTGGTCGGGGGGAAGCCGGGTGTTGACGGACGGTGAGCTCCCGAGGGGCGCCGCGCTATCCGGGGCGCTCCTGGCCGCCGCCCTAGGGATAGCGGCGCTGATCGTGCTGCAGAGCCGCCACCCAGCACCGCTGCTGACCCCGGTGGCGCTGGCGATCATGGCCCTATCGTGGCTGTACAGCGCGCCGCCGCTGCGCCTGCATTCGACGGGACTTGGCGAGCTCGATGGCGTGCTGGTGGTGACCATCCTGGTGCCGTTCTTCGGGTACTGCGTGCAGGCCCCGGATCTGGCTGGACTGGGAACCCTGCTCTTGGCCCTCGTCCCGATCTGCTGCCTGCAGTTCGCCATGCTGCTGGCCGTGTCGATACCGGATGCGCACGGAGACGCGGTGGTAGGCAAGCGGACCCTGGTGGTGAGCCTGGGCCCCGCGCGTGCCGTGCGCTGGCACGCGACGGCCGTTCTCCTCGCTTTCGCGTCTCTGCCCGCGCTGGCAGTGGCCGGGCTGCCGCTGCCCGTGGCGCTGACGGCGGCCGTGCCGGCGCCGCTGGCCGCCTGGAGGCTCTGGTGCCTGCGCGGCGGCCGGGCGCTGCAACCCGAGAACTGGGAGGGCCTCACCTTCTGGGCAGTGGCCCTGTTGATGCTGACCGCGGCTGGCGAGCTTTCCGGGTTCTTGTTGCCGCAGCTTCTCGCCTTCAGGCCTTGAGGAAGGCCAGCAGGTCCTGGTTGAGCTTCTCTTTGTGGGTGGCGGCCAGGCCGTGCGGCGCGTCGGGATAGACGATGAGCCTGGCGTTCTTGACCAACTTGCTCGATGCGAGCGCGCTGGCACCGATGGGCACGATCTGGTCGTCGTCGCCGTGGACGATCAACGTCGGCACGTCGAACCTCTCGAGATCCTCGGTGAAGTCGGTCTCGGAGAAGGCCTTGATGCAATCGAGGGTGTTCTTGTGACCGGCCTGCATGCCCTGAAGCCAGAACCAGTCGATCAAGCCCTGGGAAACCTTCGCTCCCGGGCGGTTGAAGCCAAAGAACGGGCCGCTGGCAAGCTCCCGGTAGAACTGGGAGCGGTCGGCGATCGACCCGGCACGAATCCCATCGAACACCTCGAGGGGCAGGCCGCCGGGATTGGACGCTGTCTGCAACATCAGCGGTGGAACCGCGGAGATCAGGGCAGCTTTGGCTACCCGCTTGGTGCCATGGCGACCGATGTAGCGGGCCACTTCGCCCCCACCCATGGAGAAGCCGATCAACACGGACTGCCTCAGATCCAGCGCGTCCAGCAGCGTCGCCAGATCATCAGCGAAGGTGTCCATCTCGTTGCCGTCCCAGGACTGGCTCGATCGGCCATGGCCGCGACGATCGTGCGCGACGCAGCGATAGCCGTGGGAGGCCAGGAAGAGCATCTGGGACTCCCAGCTGTCCGAGTTCAACGGCCATCCGTGGCTGAAGACCACCGGTTGGCCCGCGCCCCAATCCTTGTAGAAGAGCTGCGTGCCGTCCTTGGTCTTGACCGTGTTCATGGGTCGTCTTCCTTCCTTTGCTGTTGGGGTGGGGATCGCCTGCGGAGCAGCCACCAGGGCGGCGCTGAGCTGGAGAGGTTTCTGGCAGGAATGAGTCCGCGGGGTTGATCCTTCGTCGAAGGAAGTGCAACCCAACCCGCAGACGAAAGGGCCCCGTCGCCATGATGCTCCCGCCAGAGTCCGCGTCCAAGCAGAATGTTGCGGGAGGGGAAAGGCCAGAAGGACCGGATCACCGCGCGTCTCCGCGGAGCGCGCATCGCGTCAGTGGCCGATGACCCGGGAGCGTGGTAGCCCTGTCGCATGGCTCGGGGCTGGGCGGCGGTTGCTGCGCTACTTGGGCTATTCCCCGGGTGTGGTCCGGGCGAGGTCGACATCGTCCTGAGCGGAACGGTGACCTACGCTGCCTATACGTCCGGGCCGATCCGGCTCATCGTGGCAGAGGATCAGACGGAAGACTGCAACCTCTCCTCCTGCACGATCAACACCCCCGGCAGGAAGGTCGCCAGCGCTGACCTGGCGCAACCGGGAGAGTTCTCGATCCGGACCACCGTGCAGGAGAGCGACCGGCGAACTGCCGTCGAACTGATGGCGTACGCTTTGGGAACCTCGACGGGGATCGCGGACTGCGAAGCGGGTGCGGCCCTGTCCCTGACGGCGGACAGCCACCGCGGACTCGCGCTGGTCCTCGAGCCCGGCGCCTGCCCTGTGCGGAAATGAGGGCGCCACGGGCGCCGCTCGCTGGCGCTGGTCCTGTCCCGACCCGTCGAGTTGGGAGCCCAGCCGGTGACGGCCAAGCGTTGGCGATAGCTACTGGAATGCGATCGTGAGCAACGGAGGTCAGGAAAGTGCCTGCGGCTGGTGCAAGGACCGCTGGGGCCTCTCCTGGCAGATCACCCCACGCGCCCTCATCGACGCGCTCGCGGCCGGTGGCGCCGAGGCCAAGCGAGCCTTCGACGCGATGATGACGATGAGGAAGATCGACGTCGCGACCATCGAAAGAGCACGCCGCGGCTGAACCCGCCTCCCTCGTGCCAAGCGCCGGCGCGACGGCGGCACCCGGGATTCAACGTGCCCACCGCGAGGACGGAGGGAGCTTCGAAGGTGCCGATACGAAGGACGAGATCGAAGATCGAACGGGTCCCGACTCTTCAGGACGACCGGCGGGGGCGAGCCCCGTGCGACGAGGGTCCGCTCACTCGACGACGTCGACGCGCAGATCCATCTCCGGGGGGTGGTAGCAGTCCATGACACCGAGCGTGGCGGCGACCACGGTCGTGAATGTTCCGGACGTCGGGGACGTCGCGGGGCGCTCGACCCGGAACCGGTACTCGTTGGTCCGCACGGTGCGCCAGGTGTCGATGTTTACCATTACGGTCCCCGCCGGGATCGAGGCCTCGGCCCCCCCGAGGGAGCCGGCCCAACCCGCGACCGATAGCGGACCGCCCCCGGCATCGCCGGAGAAACCGCCCTCAGCTCGAGCTGCCTCACCCAGGCCAGCGCTTCCGGCGAACCCGGCGGCCGCGCCTGCCGCCCCGCCGGTGCCGAGCAGCGCCGTGCCGCCGCCGAGGCCGTCAAGGACCTGCCCCCCGCCGCCGGCGGGCAGGCTCACGACGCCGCCGGTGCCGTTCGTCGAGCGGGGCGGCTCGACCTGCATCAGCGTGGCGCCCTTGGCCACCCTCACGTTGAGTGACCAGAACCCCGCTGGAGAGACGCGTACCCGCACCTGCCCGGCCTCTTGCCCCGGCGCCAGCACGACGTCGCACTCCGCGTCGATGGTGAAGAGCGAGCTGCAGTCGGTCGTGCCCAGGGTCGCGTAACCGCTGGCGCCGACGGCGAGCGCCGCCAGCACCTGGCCGAGGACCCGGCGCAG
The DNA here is from genome assembly GCA_964404725.1 of uncultured Polyangiaceae bacterium. Lineage (GTDB taxonomy): Bacteria > Myxococcota_A > Polyangia > Polyangiales > Polyangiaceae > JAFGBI01. Next base: position 17,187 of record CAYOLF010000034.1, on the reverse strand, counting down.
CGCGATGAGACGTTGGGGCGCGGTCACGGTGAAGCTCCCGGAGAGCCAAGGGATACCACGGCGCGGCGCCGCCGGCAGTCCCGCTGTACCCCGGGGCCCGGCACTCCCTGCGGATCGCGTCGGTGGCGAGCCCGGCCGCGCTCGGCTCCCGGACCCCAGCGCCCGGCCGTGACGTGCTAGGCTGGCGACCGATGGCAGGCGATCGCTGGGGACGGCCGCGGTGGACGGTGGCGTCGCGGGCCTTGCTGGCAGCGGCGACCCTGGTCACCGCCCGCGCGCGGGGGGAAGAGCCGCGTTTCGAGCCGCACCTGCTCGGGAGCGTCGCGGCTGAGGCCGGAGCCATCAGCCGCCGGGTGTTCCACGAGCTTCACGCGAGCGATCCGGGCGCCGCGATGGTCACCACGATCGACCGGGTCAATCGTGGCGCGGTGATCGGTGGGCGTGCCGAGGTCAAGTACCTGTTCGTGTCCCGCTCCGCCCCCACCCTGGGGCCGCGCCTCGCGTACTCCCTTGCCACGCCGCCCGTGCCAAACGATTGGACCCTCGCCACCGAGATCGCGAGTTACTCGGTGCGCGACCGCTACCGGCTGCACGCGCTGACCATCGGCTTCGAGCTGCAAAGCCTTCGCCGCCAGTTCCTGTTCGTGGCCGACCTGGGGCTCGCCCACGCCGTCGACCGGAGCAACGTCACGAGCGCGGAGCTGGACGGGGGGTACTCGGACACCATGACGTGGCCACTGCTCCGCAACGGCGTCGGCGGGCGCTGGCCACTCGGCGACCGGGTCGCGCTGACGGTGATGGGGAGCATCGAGCTCGGACTGGGGGTGCCGCCCCTGGCGCGAGCGCTGCTCGCCCTCGGCCTCGAGTTCGACGCGGGTCCGGCCCCCATGAACCGCCCGCCTCCCGACCGAAGGTTCCGGCGCCGCGCGGACTGACAGCGGACCGCGAGAGGCGATGACGCCAACGACGGCGATCCGGTCCGCCGCGCCTCGTACGTAACCACGAGATCGGTCCTTGGTCGCTCGCAGGCCACGCCGGCCCTTGGAGGAGGTGGTGGGGACGGCGTCCGCGCGCGCGTGGTACGTTCGGCACTCGTGACCCGGGGTAGCCACGGACTGGACCGCGTCGATGCCGCCGGCTGACCGCGCGTCGCACCTCGCCGGTGGGCTCATGCTCCACCCGATCGCGCTGTCGGCCGTCGCGTTGCTCTGGGTGAACGATCATCACCTCAAGCAGGTCTACCCGGGGGTCCTCACCGGGAAGCTCTCGGACGTCGCCGGGATGGTCGTCTTTCCCCTCTTCCTGACGGGTGCGCTCGAGGTCCTCGCCCTGCTCGTGGGGCGCCGGGTCCGCATCGGGCCCCGCGGCATGGCCATCGCCGCGGTGGCGACGGGAGTGGCCTTCGCGACCATCCAGCTGACCACCCCGGCCGCAGCTGCCTACCGGTGGGCGTTCGGCGTCCGATGGCTGGTCGAGGGCTGGCTCGTGCGCGGCGCGAGCGAGCTTCCACGGGTCCAGCACACGATGGACCCGACGGATCTCGTGGCCCTTCCCTGCTTGGCCGTACCCGTGTGGCTCGCGGCTCGCCGTCGCCGCGTCACGCCTTGAGCACGTCGCTCCGGCCGGCGGCGAAGAGGGACAATTTTGTCCCCCCAGGCGGACGCGATTGCGGCTCGAAACCGCCGCTCTTGATGCTAGAGGACACCCAACGGCCTGCTAGAGCGCCCACGGCGGACGGACACCGAGGCGACTCCGACCCGAGGACGGCAGAGATGAAGACCGACCACGCCTTCGCGCACGCGATGTTCCACCGGACCAACCGGCGCCACGATGTTGTCGCCGCCTGCGGAGCCGCACCTGGTGCGCTCGTGTGCAGGGTGGCGTTGCTGTGTGCGGCGGCTTGGCTGTTGGCGGCCTGCAGCGACGACACGGGTACCCCGTCGTCGACTTCGACCGGAGGTGAGGGTGCCTCCTCTGGCGGGTCGCCGGCGACCGGGGCCTCGAGCAGCGGTGCCGCGCCTGCCGGGGGCTCCGGCGGGGTGACATCGGGTGGTTCTAGCGGACAGAGCGCGACCGGCGGAGATACTCCCAGCGGCGGAACACCCGTGACCACCGGTGGCGTGTCCACCGGTGGCATCGGTGGCGTGCCCACCGGCGGGACCGGTGGTGGGTCCACCGGTGGGACTGGTGGCACTTCCACCGGTGGGACCAGCGGCGGGGCGACCGGTGGGACCAGTGGTGGGTCCGGCGGCATCTCCACCGGCGGAGTCATTCCGACCGGGGGGATCGCCGGCACTGGTGGAGACTCCGGCGGTACCAGCAGCGGAGGGGCCGCCACGGGCGGGGCGGGTGAGGGCGGCACCAGCAGCGGAGGGATCGCCACGGGCGGGGCGGGCGAGGGCGGCGCTGCAACCGGTGGGTCGGGCACGGGAGGTGGTACCTCGGAGGAGGCGACGATCGTGCCCGATCCGGGCTGGGCCTGCGGCATGGCCGAGGGGATCCCGTCGCCCACCAGGGGAGAGCTCGCCTTCACCATCACGCTCGACATCAGCGATACCCGCGACGTCGGAGACACCCCGTACGGGCACCGGCGCCTCCTCGAAGTGAGCGGCGGGGCTATCAGCGGCGCCCGCCTGAGCGGCTCGGTGCTGACCGGGGGTCTGGAATACGAGCTCACCCTCTCCAACGGGGTCATCGAGTACCAGGGGATCAACATCTTGGAGGCCAGCGATGGCTCCAGGATCTTCGTGAGAAGCTGCGGCGTCGCTCCCGACGAGAACGGGACGCCCCGGGTGATCCCCGATTTCGAGGCGACCACCACGGGAAGCTACGCCTTCCTCAACACAGGGAAGTTCGTGGCCACCCGCGAGGTCACGGCCGATACGCTTCGGCTCGACGTCTACGACGTCTCCAGTGTGACAGCGGGAGAGCCGCGCCTGCAGATCACGAAGCCGCCGGGCGTGCCAGCCCAGCCGTGGGAGTGCAACACCAACACGGGAAGCCGTGGCGCCACCGTGTTCACCGAATCTGTCGCCCTGGGGGGCTCGTTCTCGATCGCCAATGCCAAGTACGGGAGCCGCAACGTCATACCCATCACGGGTGGAACCACGACCGGCCGGGTAGAGGGCGCGATCCTCAACGGCGGTGCCGACTACCAGCTCTCTGGCTCGCTGGACGCCTGGTACACCCTCGCGCCGAACAACGGTGAGCTCATCCTGGTCCGTAACTGTGGCGCCATGGGCGGACTCATCCCGTGGTTCGAGGCCCGTGTCGACGGCGAGTTCGACTTCCTCAACGACAACACCTACCTGAGCTCCGAACCAGGCATGGCCAGCGGTGGCGTGAGCATCACCTTCTACGAACGGCAGTGATCGGGGGCGAAGGCGGGCCGCGCGGAGGGTCGAGACGGAGAGCCGCTCCGGCTGCGGATCGTGCAGCCCGTTGCGGGCCGGGAGCCGAAACTCGACGTTCGGCTGTGGCCGCAGCCGTAGAGGCAGTCGGGGCTGGCGTCGACGGAGCCAGCTAGTGCCGCGCGGCGCAAGTTCAAATTGAGTACGGGTGGTCGAGCACAAGCAGGTGCGGGAGCAGGTGGAGGTTCCTGGAGCAGGTGCAGGGCCTGCTCCTGAACCCGACTGAACGTGAACCTCGTCCCACCGGCAAACCGTGGGCGATCATGAGCCACCCCTGCACCGAGGCGGCGCCTGTGGAGGAGAAACCCGCGCAACTTCCGCCGCCCGGTACTAGATGGCCGAGCGCGAACCCCGATCACCCGTCTCGCGACGGCGATGACGGGAGAGGGGGCAAGAAATGGCAGAGGTCCCCGCGCAGCTCGTCGCACTGCCGAAAGAAGCCGCTGCCCCCGAGCGCTTGCGCCTCGACCTCGCGATGGGAGCTCACCGACAGGGGTCCGTGCCGCAGAAGCGGCCAGGGTGGCGAGGGGCTTGGCGGCATCGATGCGCGATCGCTGCCCGCCAGCGCTGGGCGTCGGGCGCGCTACCGACTCAACCCGAGTCGATCCCGGGGGCGGTTTGCCTGGGCTCTGGCCGGTGTACTACGATCAGCCTCCCATGCGAACCGTGATCCTGGCCGGCGGCCTCGGCAGCCGCCTCTCGGAGGAGACGACACTCCGACCGAAGCCCATGGTCGAGATCGGCGACGAGCCGATCCTCGCGCACGTCATGTCGATCTACGCGGTCCACGGGTACCGCGAGTTCGTCGTTGCGCTCGGGTACAAGGGCGAGCAGATCAAGGACTACTTCCGGAACCTGCTCTTCCGGCAGCGCAACCTCACCGTGGATCTTGCGACGGGAGAAACCGTCGTGCACGGCAGCGACCGTCGCGACTGGCGGGTTCACCTGATCGACACCGGTCTGCACACGCAGACGGGAGGGCGGCTCCGGGCGCTCCGCGGTTGGCTCGGCGAGGGGACGTTCATGCTGACCTACGGCGACGGGCTCGCCGACGTCGACGTGACCGCGCTCGTCGCCTTCCACCGGGCGCACGGCAAGCTCGCAACCGTGACCGCCGTGCGACCGACGGCGCGGTTCGGTGAGCTCTCGCTGGACGGCGACGCGGTGCAGAGATTCGCGGAGAAGCCCCAGATCGCCCAGGGCTGGATCAACGGTGGCTTCTTCGTGCTCGAGCCGCAGGTCCTCGACTACATCGACGGTTCGGAAGTCATGTGGGAGCGGGACCCCCTGGAACGGATCGCGCGGGACGGGCAGCTGCATGCCTATCGGCACGATGGGTTCTGGCAGCCGATGGACACGCTGCGCGAGAAGGCCTACCTGAACGAGCTCTGGGCGAGCGGGAGGCCGCCTTGGGTGCGGCAGTGACTGCCCGCGTCTCCGCCGAGTTCTGGGCGGGCAAGCGCGTCTTCGTCACCGGGCACACGGGGTTCAAGGGTAGCTGGCTCGTGACTTGGCTCCTCCGGCTCGGGGCCAACGTGCGCGGGTTCGCCCTCCCGCCCGCGACGGAGCCCGCGATGTTCGACGCGCTGGGGCTCGCCTCCGATCTCGAACACGTCGTGGGGGACGTGCGCGACGCCGAGGCGCTCGAGCGCGCCCTGGTGCGCTTCGATCCCGAGATCGTCCTGCACCTCGCAGCCCAGCCGATCGTGCGCCTCTCCTACGAGCAGCCGCGGGAGACGTTTGCGACCAACGTCCTCGGCACCGTGAACCTGCTCGACGCGGCTCGCCGCGCGTCCAGGCTCCGCGCGATCGTCGTCATCACGACGGACAAGGTCTACGAGAACCGGGGTTGGTGCTGGGGCTACCGAGAAACCGATCGCCTCGGCGGCCTGGACCCGTACAGCGCGAGCAAGGCCGGCGCCGAGCTCGTGATCGGAAGCTACCGCGCGTCGTTCTTCGGCAGGGGTCCGGCGGTGGTCGCCGTGCGCGCCGGGAACGTCCTCGGTGGCGGTGACTACGCCCAGGATCGCGTCGTCCCGGACGCCATCCGCGCCTTCGTGGCCGGGGTGCCCGTCGTCGTCCGAAACCCGGCTTCGACGCGGCCCTGGCAGCACGTGCTCGAGCCGCTCCGCGGCTATCTCGTGACGGCCCAGCGATGCGCTGCCGAGCCCCAGCTGGTTGACGCGCTGAACTTTGGGCCCGCTGCGGCGGACGCCGTGACCGTCGGGGACCTCATGACCAGGCTCGTGGGGCGCTGGGGCGCCGGGGCCAGGTGGGAGTCACCGCCGGGGGCCGGCCGGGGCGCGGCCGAGGCGCGTACCCTGCGGCTCGACTCGTCCCGAGCGGAGTCCGTCCTCGGCTGGCGGCCGCGGACGGATCTCGACTGGTGCCTCGGCGCTGTCGTTGACTGGCACCGGGCGGCCTTGGCCGGCGCGCCTCGAGCGGAGCTCCGCGCGCTCACCGAGCGCCAGATCGCGGAGTACGAGGCCCTACCGTAGGTCTGACCCGGGATCATGGCGCAGTCGGTGCTGGTCACGGGGGCAGCGGGCTTCATCGGCTCGCGGCTAGTCCATCGGCTCGCGGCCGACGGCGTGCGGGTGGTGGCGACCGATCGCGTCGCGCCCGCGGCCGCGGACGGCCCGGTGGTACTCGGCGATCTCGGCGAGGGGTCGCTCTTCGAGGAGCTCGCGAGAGCCGGTCCGTTCGCCACCATCGTGCACCTCGCGACGCCACCCCCGCGCCATGACGACGTCAGCCTGCTCGACGCGGGCGTGGTCGAGGCGGCGAGCGCAGTGGTTCGCCTCCTGGACTTCGGGCGGCGGCAGCGTGCCGCCATGGTCTTCGCCTCCACCGCGCTTGTGTACGGGACGCAGCGCGCGCCCTTCACGGAGGACCTCACGCCCGAGCCGACGACCCCCTATGCTTGCGTCAAGCTCGCGGGAGAGCTGGCCATCCAGTACCACCGACGCCGGTACGGGCAGCCCTTCACGATCCTCCGTCCCGGGGTGGTCTACGGTCCGGGTCAACGGGGCAACATGTTCGTGCCGAGCCTGGTGCGCGCCCTGGTGGCCGGCGCCCGATTCCCGATGACGGGCGGCGAGCAGCGGCGCGACTTCGTCTTCGTGGACGACCTCGTCGAGCTCATCGTGTGCGCCACGGCGGCGCGCCTCGAGGCCGCGGTCGTCAACGCCGGTGGCGGGGGCGTGCCTCTGCGTCAGGTCGCGGAGCTGGGCGAGGCGCTCGCGGGGACCGCGGGGCTGCTCAGCATTGGCGAGGTGCCCTATCGTGAGCCCGAGGTGTGGGATTATTCGCTCGACGCCACGCGCGCTCGGGCGCTCTTCGGGTGGAGCCCGACGACACGCCTCGCCGACGGTCTGGCGGCGACCATCGAGGCGGCCCGGCAGGATTCGCTGCGATGAGCGCACCCCGGTGGCAGGGGCACGAGTGATCCGCTCGAACCGTCGAACCGGCGGAGCCGGACCCAACCAGTCCATCAGTGGTCGACGGTCCGCCGGCGGGAAGAGCGCCGAAACGCTGGTTGCCGAAGATTGACTCAGGCCTTGGTGGGCTTGGCTCCCCGCGTGAAGACCTGTGTCCGGAGCTCCTCCAGGGCCGACATGTGGAGCGTCCGCGCCAGCATCAGGTAAGTCGCGGCCCCCGCGGTCCAGGCGGTGACCAGGACCACCCACGGGGGCGTCCCCTCGGGCAGCAGCCAGCTGGTGGCGAGCGCGACCGCTGCCACGCAGGCCGTGCCCAGCAGCGCGCCCGAAAGAGCCCCCCAGAGTTCGACGAACGTTCGCTTCAGCCCCAGTCCGAGGATGGCTCCCGGGATGATGAAGAACGGCAGGAAGAGCACGGCGTTGATCGCCAAGAGCGCGTTCGCGACACCGAGCGCGCCCCACTGGAGTCCGAACCCGATGGCGCCCATACGCAGGAGCGCGGCGACCACCTCCCACCGCAGCATGAGGTCCGAGCGTCCTTGGGCGAGGTAGACCCAACCGACGGTCGTGCCGACCGACGCCGCCATCCCCAGGATGGAGAACCGCGCCAGCAGGGGCGCAGCTTCCGCCCACTGCGGTCCGAAGATCGTCACCACCAGTGGATGCGCCGTGCACGCGGCGAGCGTCATCACGGGAAAGGACACGAAGGCAATCCACCGGACTCCCTGCATCCACAAGGAAGCGCTCGCGGCGCGATCGTCCTGCAGTCGGGAGAGAGCCGGCACGACCACGCGGGTCACCACCTGCGAGATTTGCTCGATGGGCAACGTCATGAACTCGAACGCGCGCATGTAGAGGCCCAGGATGTGCTCTCCCCAGACCTTCCCGATGAGCATGTTGTCGGCGTTGCGGACCGAGTAGTTGAGGAAATTGAACGCGAGGAGGTAGCCGCCGAAGCGCAGCATCCCGCGGATGGGGGCGAACCGGAAAGTCCACTTGGGGCGCCATCGCACGGTCAGCCACAGCGCGACCGCCGGCAGCGCTGCGCGCAGCAGGCGCTGCGCCACGAGAGCCCAGACTCCAGCTCCGAACCACGCCAACACGACGGCCCCCCCCAGCGAGCCGATGCTGGAGAGCGCGTCCATGGCCGCCAGGTGGCGGAAGTTCATCGCGCGACGGAGTAGGTTACTGTGCACGACTCGGACCGAGGTCATGACGAAGGCGAGACCGACCGCGATGGTGATCGGTATCAGCGCGGGGTCGCCATAGAAGCGCGCGATGAGCGGCGCCGCCGCCGCGTAGATCAGGCTGAAACCGGCGCCCACGACGATGTTGAGCCAGAACACCGACGACAACTGCTCATCGGTCAGCTCCTTCTGCTGGACGATGGCGGCTCCGAGCCCGAAGTCCGCGAGGAGATAGGCGACCCCCGTGAACACGGCGACCTGCCCCACGACGCCGAAATCGCCCGGAGTGAGCAGCCGAACGAGCAACAACGTGAGTGGGATCTGGCCCACCTGCACCACGGTCTGACCGAAGGCGCTCCACCGCAACCCGCGACCCAGCTGTCGCCTCACGTCGTCCAAAGGGCCGGGAGCCTTCCATTTTTCCTGGGGCAAGTAAAGCGAGCGACCCGGCGGCCCACCCCGGAGACTGGCGCCCCGCATTGAGCGGAGCGACCCTGGCGTCCACCTCCGAGGGTGTTGTACGTACCTCGATTGAATGAAGCACGAGGACCGATGGCAGCCGAGCAAGTTCGTGCGGCGAGGGGGTCACCTCGTGGCCGGCGACTCGGTGAGCCCCGGATCGCGGCAATTCACGGGGTCGCTCGCGCGAAGCTTCGAGGCGCACCTCCAGGCCCACTGCTCCGGGCGGCTCGTCGACCTCGGCTGCGGCCGCGTGCCGCTCTTCGCGGAGTACCGTGGTCTGGTCACGGAAGCGGTGTGCGCCGACTGGCCTGCGAGCGCCCACGGGATCGATCACGTCGACGTGAGCTGCGACCTCACCGCTCCGCTTCCGTTCCTCGATGGTGAGTTCGACACGGTGTTGCTCACCGACGTGCTCGAGCACGTGCCCACCCCCGAGGCGCTCTTCGCCGAGGTCGCGCGCATCCTTGCGCCCGGCGGCGCGTTGATCCTGAGCGTGCCGTTCTATTACCCCCTGCACGAAACCCCTCACGACTACTACCGCTACACGGCGTACGCGCTCCGCCGCTTTGTCGCGGAGCACGGACTCGACCTCGTCGTGCTCGAACCCCTGGGCGGAGTCCCGGAGGTGCTCGCCGATCTGCTGGCGAAGCAGTTGATTGACCTCGGCCGTGTCGGACGCTGGCTCGCCGTGCTGCTGCAGCGGGGCGTGTCCTGGTATGTGGGCACGAAACCCGGACGCCGCGCGTCCAGCCGGAGCGCTCGGACCTTCCCGCTCGGCTACTTCCTCGTGGCACGAAGGGCAACCCCGCCGCCCCCACCGGCAGAGGACGGCTGACCTCGCGTCCCTTGCGGCCCTCACGCGGCCGCGCCTACAGTCGATCGGGATGAGTCCATCGTTCGATCCGCTCGACGCTCGCGATCTCGCTCGTGAGTTCGCGCTCCAAGAGCGCGTAGCGCATCCGGCCGGCGCCAGCGGCCCGCTCACCCCGACCGCGATCGTCGAGGACGGCGACGTGGACGTCTGGCGCGCCCCCGGCGTGGAGCCCTTGCCGCATTTCTACCCGGTGTACCGGTACGGTGACCTCTGGTCGCACAGCCTCCTCTCGCTGCTGCTCGCCAAGGGAGAGGTCACCGTGGATCGGCGTGCCGCGCACCGCGCGGGTCGCCCGGGGTTCAAGTACTTTTCCGGCCTGCGCACCATCGACACGGAGACGCGCCGGATCGGTTGCCCGCTGCCGCGGGGGCCGCTCGATGTCTGCACTCCGGAGGATTTTGCGGCGGCGCTCGCCGACGCGCTCCGTGAGGACGTTGCGGCCGTCGAGGCTCGCCACCCGGGAGCGACCAACGTGGTGCTCTGCGGGGGCCGCGACAGCCTGAACCTCTTGCTCCTCCCGTGGAAGAACCCCACGCTCGTGGCCAGCGCGCCGCCAAACTACCCCCTCGTCTGCGAGTTCGTGAGTCGCCACGCGCTCGGCTACGAGGTGATCCCGCTCGTCGATGACGATGACCTCCTGCCCTGGGAGATCGTCGCCGCGGCCTGTCGGCTATCGCTGAACCACTGTCGCTGGTCGCGTCACCTTCGGTCCATCGCCGTCGAGCTCGGCCCGCGCTGCCTCTTCTGGAAGGGACAGCTCGGTGACACCTTCACCACCGACTTCTTCCGCACGTACACCCACAGCCGCACGATTCGACGCCTGCGCCACACGGCCGTCACCGTGGCGAGCGTCGTCGGCGCGGGCGCGCGAATGCGGCGGTACGTGGAGGAGAGCCGCCTGGCGCAGGGGCTCTTCGTCGGCAGCATGTTCTGGCGGGGGGCCATGTGGCAGGGTGCGCACGGTTCTATGCTGCGCACGCTGGTTCAGCGTCCCTTCCTCTCGGGCTACCACGGTCCTGCCGTCGAGCGGCTCCTCGGGCGCGTCGATCTGGCGCGTGCAGTCGGGGACGACATGCGACCGCTGGTCGGTGAGCGGCTCTTCGGGCGCCCCGTGCGGTACCCCGAGGAAAACCCCGGACCGCCGACGCGCGAGTCGAGGCTCGGGCGGTCTTCCGCCGTGGATTTCGTGACGGCTACCCGCGAGCTCGGGCTCCCGCTGTCCGTTCGCGGTGCGCTGCTCGGCTCGCCCGGATAGGGCTGGCTCACTCCACGGCGTGGCCGCGCCGCCGTCGCGCGAGCTGGAGCTCGCGAACCTCGTCGTAGTGTTCCTCCAGCCGCTCTGCGAGCCGGCGCGCGTCGTAGCGCTCCTCGGCCAGGGTGCGGGCGGCGCGACCCATGGTCAGGCGGTGCTCCCGGTTTCGTGCGAGATTTGCCAGCCCCGTCGCCAAACCCGTGACGTCGCGCTCGGGGAATAGCCACCCCGTCTGTCCATCGAGCACGATTTCCGGGATGCCAGCGTGTCGGGTCGCGACTGCCGGCAGCCCCGACGCGGCGGCTTCGACCAGCACCGTCGGCACGCCTTCCTTGTCGCCGGTCGCCGCGGTCACGGAAGGGGCGAGGATGAGATCGGCGCTCGCCATGAGCTCGGTCGCGCTCGAGGTGGGGTCGAGGATTTCGACGTTCGCGGTCAGGTCGAGCTCACGCAGCAGGGACGTGAGCGGGTCGAGCAGCGGTCCGGGCGCGGGCAACCAGCGCGCGCGGAGCTCCACGCCGGCGTCCAGTGCCCGGCGGAGAGCACGAAAGCCGTACTCGAAGCCCTTTTTCTCGCACGCCCGACCGCAGAGCGCCACGGTCACCGGGCCCGTTCGCTCACGGCGGTCCACGGGTTTGAACCGCTCGAGATCGATGCCGTTCGGGTGGATGGTGATCTTGTCCTCGGGGCAGCCGAGGCGCAGGAGATCATCGCGCATCGCGGCCGACAGCACCAGCGCCCGATCGAGCGTCGCGAACAGGGCGCGGCGTCCGAGCACGTAGTGCCAGTGGTCGCGAAGGTGGCCGGCGGGAGACTGCAGATAGCCGACGTCGTAGCCGTAGAAGGAGGTCACCAGCGGCAGCCCGAGGCGGCGGGCATAGAGCGCGGCTCTGAGGCCGCTCGGTCCAAACTGCCCGTGCAGCACCGACACCCGCTCCGCGGCCAGAGCGCGGAGCCACGCGGGGTCGAGCGGCACCAGCGCGTGCCACCGCGGGAACGGCTGGACGAAGCGCGGCAACGAGCGGGTCGACGGCACCAGGGGCCCCGACCAGGGAAAACGATCGAGGTGCCTGACGCGACTGCACAGGATGACGCCGCGATAGCGCGCGAGCGCGTTCATCTGGACGTGGAGAAACGTCTCCGTGTACTCCAGGTACTTCCAGAGCACGAAGCCGACGGTAGGGGCGGTGGCGTCGCGGGACACGGGCGGCATCTCGAGCGGCTACACGAACGGGCAAGGGCAAGCGATGCGGAAGTGCGTCTCCGGCTCGAGGTACCTCATCACGGCGCCGTGGTGAGCTCCGCCACGCAAGAGAGGTCGTGGGTGATGAAGCTCACTCCCCCCTGCGCTCCGCCGAGAGGCTCCGCAGTCGGGGCTGAGGCGTTCAGCCGTTCTGGCCGTACGCTCAGGCTACGAAATCCGTCTATCACGATCCAGCTTGAGCAGTGACGCTGGAATTTCGGCCAGGGTGCCATGAATCTCAGGGGCTGTCGGCGCTGCGGGAGCCGAGCGCTCGAGCGCTCGCCGCTCCCGCGCGTCCCACGCCGCACCCCGGCGCGAGAGGCAGCAGGACCGCTTGCGCCCGCCGTCGCGGGACGACCCGTTCGGCTGCGCATGCGCGCGGCCAGGCCAAGCTCCATGCTCAGCAGCCGCGGGACGGGCGGCGTGGGTAATGGAGGCGCCGGGTCCCAGGGCGGCGCCACGCAGGGCGGAGCCTTCTCCCACGGCGAGCCCGGAGGCTCATGGGAGGAGTGCGACGACCGGAACGCGACGAGCGGCGACGGCGGCTCGGAGCGCTGCATTTTCGAGCTGGGCTGGGCTTGCTGGTACGGGGGCGAGCCGTGTCACCGCCTCGTGTGCGGCGACGGCTACGCCGACTGGACCGAGGAGTGTGACGACGGCACCTCGGACCCGGACGACGGCTGCGACGATTGCCGGTGGGACGGGACGTACTGGGGCACCGGTGGGAGCTTCGCTGCGGGTGGCGCGGGGAGTTCGCCCTCCGCAGCAGGGGCAGCAGGCTAGACTAGCCCCAGCGCCCGGCGGGCGCGGCGCACGCGGTTCAGCGCGCCGCGCCGCTTCGGTACAGCCCCCGCGCCGCGATCAGCTCCGCCACCCGGGGCGGGACCAGCGCGTCGATCGGTTCTCCGGCGGCCACCATCGCCAGGCGGTCGCGGGCCGGCGCGAGGTCGGGCTTGGGGTAGCGGTCGCCGTTGGGGACGAACAGCACGCGGTCTTCACTGACGCCGGGGAACGTCCTCGAACTCGCGCCGCGCCGCGTCGTCGAAGGTGTCGTCCGTCGGCTCGCCCGCCGCGTCGCCCGCCGCGTCGGCCAGCTTCACCCGCGACCGGGGCCGACCCGCGACCGGCCGGCGGTCGCCGGCACCCGCCTCCAGGCCCGCCCCGGCCTGCTTGGCGACTTCGAGCAGCGCGGACACCCCCTGCTCGACGGCCGCTTCGACCTCTTGCTCGACCCGCGCGCGGCGCTCGCGTCGCGCCGCGCGCTCGCGCTGCTTCGCGCGCTTGGCGAGGCGCCCTTCCGCCGCGGCCCGGAGCGCCGCCCGGTCGGTGAGGAGCGCGCTCCGCGCGTCGAGCGCCACGGCGATCCCCCACCCGAAGAGCGGCCAGTAGAACCAGAACCCGCCCCCGTCCAGGACGTCGAGCCCGAGTAGTGCCGTGCACACTATGACCCAGGTGGTCGCATGCGATAAGAAGGAGCGGCGGCGCTCGGCGCGGAGCGCCGTGATCTCCGCGTCGAGCACGCGATCGTGCTCGACCTGGGCGATGGCACGGTCGATGGCCTCCGTGGCGATACCGAGCTCGGCGGCGGCGTGGAGCAAATCGTCCCGGCCGAGACCCGAAGGATCGCTCGCCTCACGCTCGATCGCGAGGCGCAGGATCTCGCGGACCTCGTCGTCGGAGTACGTTCGCGGCGTCACCTGGAGCGCCATAGCACGGACGAGGTTTCTCCGTCTCGCCGCTGCGCGGACGCGATTCCGCTCGAGAGCTCGTCGCTGGACCGAGGTCGCGCCCGAGCTCGTGCGCGAGATCGCGACGTTCCTCGGCGAGCGGTGAGCGCGCCTGCTCGAGCACTTCTCCAGGCTGGCGCCAGCCCCGTCACCCGCGCCCTAGCCTCCGCTCGAGCTAGCGGGGAGGGGGGGCGCTAGCGGGGCGGGGGCCGAACCTGGTACTTGGCCAGGACCGCGATCGCGTTCGTCGCGATCTCGACCTGCGACTTGCCGCGCGACGCCAGGGTGGCCACCAGGTTCCCGCCGGCGATCGCCATCTTGAGCAGCGGGTTGTCGGCGATGATGACCACGGCCTTGCGGAGGTACCCCGGGTGCCGCTCGGCCCGCTCTCCCATCCGCGCGAGCCAGATGCGGCGGGCCTCACTGTCGTACCTGGTCAGCTGGCGCCAGTCGTGTATGGCCAAGAAACCCCCGGCCGCGGCGATCTCTTCCTCATGGGTGGCAACCGCCTCGTCCAGCCAATCGCTGAACACGCTCGCCATCCGCGCGGTCCCGTGGGTGGCGCTCACTTGCCCCACGAAGGTTGCTCCCCCCGTGAACCAGCCGAAACCGATGGCGGGATCGCACCGTTGGATCGGCCAAGTGTGTAACGGTCGGGCAGGTGCGTACGGTTTAAGGGACTGCATCGCTCCACAAAGGAAGCAACGACCGCTCGGCCGTTGCCCCCACCAGTGAAACCAGCTTAGGCGAGGAGTCTCGCCCCGTCCATCCGCGCGGGTCGCACCCCTCGACCCACCCCGACCGCCACCCTGGCCGAAACACCAGCAACAGCTCGCCCGAGACGAGGTCGTTCACCTCGTACTCTTCGAGCGAGGAAAGGTCGATGGTGAAGGGACCCTGGGCAAGTCACGCCTCGAAGCTCGGATCATCCGTTGTCAAGATCACCTGACCACAGCCCACGACGAAGCCCGCTCTCGCGTCACGGACGACGATCTCGCCACTGTCCTCATCCCGGACGGCATGGCGCCAGTAACCAGTGCTCCCGCCACCAGCGCTCGATGCGTGCCGCTTGTCGCTGAGCGAGTTCACCGACTCGCAGCTTCACGACCGGCTCTCAACTGGGCGATGAATTCGAAGCCGTCCATGTGATCGCCGCGCTCGAAATCGGCGAAGCCCTCCTCGATCGCCTCGAGCAGTCGGGCTCGGTCTTCGGGATCGACGTCCTCGTCGTCGACGGCCATCAACTCGACCTCGGCGCCCTCCGGCAGATCGGTGGGCTCATCGAGGACGAGGCGGCCGCCTTTGACGTGGGCTTTGAGGGCTTGCATCGCGGGGTTCATCCTACGGCTCCTGGGGTTCGGGCGCCATCGGCAGGGCGCGTCCCGGGCGCGCTGCGCGCCCTCCTCGGGGTCTTCGTGGGCCTCGGCGTCCGAGGGTCGCCATCAGCTCGCCGGCCGCGTCAACGGGGCGCTGGGCGCCGCCCCGGGCGCCATTCGGGGCCTCCCCGTCGAGCTCGTGGCGCTCCTCCGTGACCGCGACGTTCAGGGGGGGCCACGTCTCGTCTCATATTCTGCGCCACTCCGCTTGTCAGAGCCTCTGCGCCGCCACCAAAGACCTCCGCCTCACGCAGCGCTTCGCCCGCCACCAGATCCGCCGCCTCGCCATCACGGCGATGGCCGAGGCCGGGGTGAACCACCCCCCATGAACCCCGTCGGCCACCGCAGCGCCGCGGCGACGCGCCGACAAAAAAAGCAAGGCCACCGGTGAGGGTGGCCTTACGAAGAGCGGGGCGGACGGGACTCGAAACCGACGAACGGCCTAGCGGGGCCGAAAACATCCTTGGCCATCAAGCCGGCGAGGCTCCGACCGTGGATCGCTCTGGCCCTAAGTGTGCGGACCCTGGCCGCGTGATCGCTCCGCGATCGATTGCGCGCGCGGCCGACGCGGCCCTCGGCGCCTACCTCCGCGCGCTCGCCGACGAGCTCGTCCGGGGGCTCGCAGCGTAGAATGAAGGCGCCCCGCACCGGCTGGCACCGACGCGGGGCAGAAGGGCAGAGCAGTGCCCGACGGCAAGCACGATAGCACCAAACTGGGCCCCGCGATCTTCGACGCGCACGAGCTCGCGCGCCGGCTCGCGCGGTACGGTGAGGAGCACACCTTCCCCGCGGCGACGCACGGGGCGCAGTTGCTCGACGCGCTGGCCGTGGCGCTGGCGCTGGCCAGCCGGGGGGACGGCGCTGCCGAGCAGGCGATCAAGCTGGCCGCCGCGAAGCTCTCTCACGCCATCGGGCATACCCCGCGCGTCCGTGACCCGAAGGTGAGGGGCCCCATCGCGGAAGCGCTCCGGGACGCACTGGCGGGCTACCTCGAGGCGGAGCCCACCGCGACGGCTGGTAAGCTGGCGACAATCCTTGCTCGACACGCGGGGCACGTGCCGGGTGGGCACCGGGTGTTCCCCGCGGACGCCGATCCTGTTGATCGGTGGACGCCCGTCAACCGCACGCGGATCGGGCGGTGGACGCTCGCGATTGAAAAAGCACTCCTCCGCGCACCACGGGGGGCACAGGACCGCGCGGAAGCGATTGTGACCGAATGCGCGCGCGCGGACGGCATGCGCAAGCCGAGCGGTCTCTTCAACGCCGCCTCGCACCGAACCAAGCGCGGGCGGTAGCGAGCGGACACCCCCCGGGGGGTGTCACCCCGAGCGTGACCAGGGCGCGCGCGCGGCGCATCACGATCGGCGTGGACACCGCGCACGACACGCCCGACACGCCCGATCGCCCGACCCTCTATCGGCTGGCCGCCGAGGCCGACGCCGACCCGCGCACCGTCGCCCGGCATCTCCGCGGCGAGGTGGTCCGCGGGCGAGCCGGCGAGCGCATCCGGGCCGCGCTCGAGCGCCTGGGCGAGGACGCGCGCCGGTGACCGACCGTGCCGCTCTCCGGGCCGCGCTGGCCGCGGTCGAGGCCGCCCACGCCCTGCTCGCTGCCGAGCTCTCGGCCCCCGTTGCGGAGCCCGACGATCCGCTACTCGACCTGCAGGAGATCGCGGAGCGGTACGCGGTCGGACGACGCGCCGTGGTCGGTGCCGTCCGTCGCGGTGACCTCGCTGCAGCGGAGGGGCCGCGCCGGCGGATCCTGGTCCGAGCTTCGGAGGTGCGCCGCTGGCTGGAGTCGCGGCCCGTGCGACCCGGACTGCGCGCGGTGGACGACGTCGACACGGATCCGCTGGAGCGAGCGCTCGCGTCCGGGGACCTCGAGGTGAGCCGGTGATCCCCGAGCCTGCCACCGCCGCCGAGATCCGGGGGCGCCGTGCCTGAACGCTGGTCAACCCTCGAGGCCCTCTGGACCCTTCGGGACGCGACGATCGGCGAGTCGGACTGGAAGATCTGGACCGCGGTCGTCGCGAGCGTCGACGAATCGGGCAAGTGCTGGCCCAGCGTCAGTCTCCTGGCGCAACGCGCGCGCACCCGGCGCAGCGCGGTCCAGCGGTGGGTGAGCGCGGCGCCGTCGAGCCCCGTCGTCGCGACCACCCACCGGGTGGAGCAGGGAGAGCGCGTCGTGCTTGAAAAGGAGCGCGTGGTCGAGGAGAA